>NZ_CP014226.1:662275-1324550 GCF_001545155.1 Halomonas chromatireducens
CGATAACCCTTTCTGGAGACCCCCATGGAAAAGCGCCAAGAACTCTATGCCGGCAAGGCCAAGTCGGTCTTTGCCACCGATGATCCGGATCGTGTGGTCCTGCAGTTTCGCGACGACACCAGCGCCTTTGACGGCGAGCGCATGGAGTCGCTGGCGCGCAAGGGCATGGTCAACAACCGCTTCAATGCCTTCATCATGGGCAAGCTCGAGGCGGCAGGTATTCCGACTCACTTCGAGCAGTGCCTCTCCGACACCGAGAGCCTGGTCAAGACGCTCACGATGATCCCGGTGGAGTGCGTGGTGCGCAATATCGCTGCCGGTGGCCTGGTCAAGCGCCTCGGCGTGGAGGAGGGGCGCGAGCTCTCGCCGCCAACCTTCGAGCTGTTTCTCAAGAACGACGCCCTGCATGATCCGATGATCAACGAGTCGCTGGCGGAGACCTTCGGCTGGGCCACGCCGCAGCAGCTGGCCGAGATGAAGGCACTGACCTTCAAGGTCAACGCGGTGCTCAAGCAGCTCTTCGCTGACGGCGGCCTGCCGCTGGTGGACTACAAGCTGGAGTTCGGCCTGTTCAAGGGACGGATCGTGCTGGGCGATGAGTTCTCACCGGATGGCTGCCGCCTGTGGGACGCCAAGACGCGGGACAAGATGGACAAGGACCGCTTCCGCCAAGGGCTGGGCGGCGTGATCGAGGCCTACGAGGAAGTGGGGCGGCGGATTGGCGTCGACTTTACGTAGACGTTAGATGTCGACGACTCAGATGTTGCTGTCTGGATGTCACTGAATAAAGGGCCCCGCGGGGCCCTTTGTCGTTGCCGGCCACCGTTCAGGCCGGCACGATCTCGACCACCCGGATCCTGGAGGCCTCTGCGTCGTTATCTATCTGGAAGCGAACGTCCACGTCGCGCAGCCTTACCCCATAGACCCGTGCTTCGCCCCCCTGGCGCCCCGCACCGTGATAGGCAGGCCGCGGGTCCTGGGCCAGGACCTGGATGACCAGCTCGCGCAGCGAGGCGCCATCGGGCCGTGTTGCCAGGGCGGCTTCCGCATCGGCCGAGAAACCCACCGCAAGCCGTAACGGCGCTTCCGGTGCAAAACCGGCGCGGGCTTCGGGGCGTGCTTCCGCCCAGGGCAGGTAGGGCTTGATATCGAGCACCGGGGTGCCACTGACCAGGTCGCAGCCGCGCAGCTCGAGGCATACCCCGCCGCGGGTATCGATGTCGATTAGTTCCACCAGCGATAGCCCGAGGCGGTTGGGGCGGTGGGGGCTGCGGCTGGCGAAGACGCCGACCCGGGCATTGCCCCCCAGCCGGGGCGGGCGTACCAGCGGCGCCCAGCGCCGATCGGGGCTAAGGTGGAAGATGAAGGTCAGCCACAGGTGGCTGAACTCCTCCAGTCCGCGCACGGCGAGGGGGTCGGAGAAGGGGGGGGAGAGCACCAGGCGGGCGCGGGCGGCCGGCGCCAGGACCGGCTGTCGGGGGATGCCGAACTTGTCGGGGAAGTCGCTGGCGATGTGGCCAATGGGTTGCATCGCGAAGTCGGCGTCAGGTTGTGCAGGAGTCATGGCGCCGATTATGCCCACCATTGGCCGCGACAGCGAGCTTGTGTAACCTGCGTGCCGGGTTTGTCACTTACAGCAGGAACAACGGGGTGGAAACGATGACGACCACGGAAGCGCCATCGGCGCCTGCCCAGTCTCCACGGATCATCTATCGCCAGGCCATGGCCCGCGACGGAGCCGACCAGGCTGAAGTCTTCCACCATGCCGTCATGCAGGGCGCGGCGTCCCACTACAGCGTTAAACAGCGGGAGGCATGGGCGAACTCGCTGCCGCGCGAGGCGAGCGTATGGGGGGCGCGTCAGGCGCTCTATACGACGCTGGTTGCCGCCTGCGACGGTCGCTGCGTGGGCTTTCTCGAACTGAACGTTTCCGAAGCCCATATCGAGACGCTCTATGTCTGGCCCTCGCTGGCACGGCGGGGTATCGGCACGACCCTGCTGGTCCACGCCAAGCGACTGCTGCTGGAGCACGGCTGCGAGAGGGTCACCATCGATGCCAGCTTGATGCTGGCTGACAGCCTGCTGCGTCGCGGCTGGCAGGACCGTGGTGAGGAGTGGCTGGAGCGTGGCGGGGAGCGGCTTCCGCGTCGGCGACTGGAGAAGCGGCTGGTAGCGGTGGAAACCTGAGAGAATGGTACGGGGAGTGTCGCGCAACGCCTTGCGGTCTAAGCCGGGGCAAGGCGTCGCGGATGGGTTGGCTCCGCTAGGAGTTGCCCAGCTCGACGATGCGCATCGACAGGTCGATGGCCTTGATGTCCTTGGTCAGGGCACCGCTGGAGATGCAGTCGACGCCGGTGTCGGCGATGGCGCGCAGGGTGGTCTCATCCACATTGCCTGACGCCTCCAGGGTGGCACGCCCGGCATTGCGCTTCACCGCCTCGCGCATGTCGTCTAGGGAGAAGTTGTCGAGCATCACGATGTCGGCGCCGGCGGCCAGAGCCTGGTCGAGTTCCTCGAAGCTCTCCACCTCCACTTCCACCGGCAGGTCACTGGCGATACGGCGGGCGGCCTTCACCGCCGCCTCGATTCCGCCGCAGGCAGCGATGTGGTTCTCCTTGATCAGGAAGGCGTCATAGAGTCCGATGCGGTGGTTGTGCCCGCCGCCACAGGTGACCGCATACTTCTGTGCCAGGCGCAGCCCGGGCAGGGTCTTGCGGGTGTCGAGCAGGCGCACGCCGGTGCCTTCGAGCAGCATCGCGTAGTGGCGTGTGCGGGTAGCGGTAGCCGACAATGTCTGCAGCAGGTTCAGCGCCGCCCGCTCTCCGGTGAGCAGGCTGCGGGCGGGGCCTTCGAGTTCGAGAAAGCACTGGCCCGCTTCCAGCGGGTCGCCATCGGCAGCGCTCCAGCGCAGGGTGACGCTGACATCGAGTCGGCGAAAGAGCTCCTCGACCCAGGCCATGCCGCAGAGTACCGCCGGCTCGCGGGTGATCACCCGGGCGCTTGCCCACTGGGTATCGGGAATCAGCTGAGCGGTGATGTCGCCGGGGCCGACATCCTCGGCGAGCAGGTGAGCCGCGCTGGCGCGGATCTCTTCGATAAGGGCATCCTGATAATGCATGGCAGGCCTTTTCGGGTTCATGGAGCGCATGGGCAAGGAGCTGCAAGACCGTCATTATAGGGAACTACAGCGAGGGCGTCAGGGGAGCGAGATGAGAATCGACAGCGGCTGGTTACAGGGAGCGCGACAGGTGCCGTCACCGAATCAGGACAGGCGGCCCGAGCATGAAGTTTCGGCGGTGGGGCTGCATTCGATCAGCCTGCCTCCCGGCGAGTACGGCGGTGACCATATCGAGCGCCTGTTCACCAACCGCCTCGATCCCGACGCGCACCCCTTCTTTGCGGCCATTGCCGAGTTGAAGGTATCGGCGCACCTGTTGATTCGCCGCGATGGCGAGTGCGTACAGTTCGTGCCCTTCGATCGTCGTGCCTGGCATGCCGGTCGCTCCTGCTGGATCGAGGGGGGGCGTGCGCGACGTGCGCTCAACGACTTCTCCATCGGCATCGAGCTGGAAGGTAATGAGGTCAGTGCCTATCGGGAGGCCCAGTATCGAACCCTCGCGCATGCTGTGCAGGCGCTCATGGACGACTATCCTGATATCACGCCAGGGCGCATTACCAGTCACGCGCGTATCGCCCCGTTGCGTAAGGCCGATCCGGGGCCTGCCTTCGACTGGGCCTACTTCCGCCACTGCCTTGGCTGATTGGAAAGAGGAAATGCTGTGTCTACAGGAACATGGATCGAATCATACGGTAGTTTTATTACATGCGCTGTTTCAGCTGGGCGGTCTATGCTCAAGCGCGCCTAAGGGCTTGTGTTGCAATGCAATGTGGTTGTTATGGAAACTTTTTCCATTCTGTTTTAATTGGCAGGGAGGCGACTTTCCGGTATGTTCTACGCCATTAGTGGTATCCAGCGCCACGTTGTTCCGTAATTTCACTACAAGAGCCGCCCGGCGGCCCCGATTTCCCTGATCGTCAGTAAGAACATGCCCCACCTACCCGCTGGGGTTTCCTGACATCACATTGTCACTCGGAGAGACGTCTATGAGTCTTGAGGCAAGAGAAGATTTCGATCCGGTCGAAACCACGGAATGGATAGATTCCCTGGAGTCGGTCCTGGATCGTGAGGGCGAAGATCGCGCCCGGTACCTGCTGACGCGCCTGGCTGACCGGCTACGCCGTGACGGAATGCAGGCTCCCTTCTCGGTGACGACGCCGCATCGCAACACCATACCGGTGCATCGCGAAGCGCCCATGCCGGGCGATCTGTTCATGGAGCGTCGGATCCGCTCCCTGATTCGCTACAACGCCATTGCCCAGGTCATACGCAACAATCGGGCGAATCCCGGGCTGGGTGGTCATATTGCCAGCTTCATGTCGGCAGCGACTCTGTACGACGTGGGCTTCAACCATTTTTTCCGAGCGCCCAATGGCGACTTCGAAGGCGATCTGGTCTATATCCAGGGCCATGTGGCCCCTGGCGTCTATGCCCGTGCCTACCTGGAAGGGCGTCTCACCGAGGCGCAAATGGACAAGTATCGACAGGAAGTCGATGGCGACGGTCTCTCCTCCTACCCGCACCCCTGGTTGATGCCGGACTTCTGGCAGTTCCCCACGGTTTCCATGGGCCTGGGGCCGATCCAGGCGATCTACCAGGCTCACGTGATGAAGTATCTGGATTCACGTGAACTCAAGAACATGTACGATCGCAAGATCTGGTGCTTCATGGGAGACGGCGAGTGCGACGAGCCGGAATCCCTTGGCGCTATTTCTCTTGCCGGCCGTGAAAAGCTCGACAACCTGATCTTCGTGATCAACTGCAACCTGCAGCGTCTCGATGGTCCGGTGCGTGGGAATGGCCGGATCATGGACGAACTCGAGGGCGTCTTCCGTGGTGCCGGTTGGAACGTGCTCAAGGTGGTCTGGGGCCGGCTCTGGGATCCGCTGTTCGAGAAGGACAAGAAGGGCATCCTGCAGCAGCGCATGGATGAGGCAGTCGACGGCGAGTACCAGAACTACAAGGCCAACGGTGGCGCCTATACCCGCGAGCATTTCTTCGGCAAGTACCCGGAAACCGAAGAG
Source organism: Halomonas chromatireducens (assembly GCF_001545155.1). Classification (NCBI taxonomy): domain Bacteria; kingdom Pseudomonadati; phylum Pseudomonadota; class Gammaproteobacteria; order Oceanospirillales; family Halomonadaceae; genus Halomonas; species Halomonas chromatireducens. The sequence continues at coordinate 667,418 of NZ_CP014226.1, forward strand.
ATGGTCAAGCACATGTCCGATGAGGACATCTGGAAGCTCAACCGCGGCGGTCATGACCCCTTCAAGGTCTATGCGGCCTACAACGAGGCGGTCAACAACCCCAACGGCAAGCCTACCGTGATTCTGGCGCACACGGTCAAGGGTTACGGGATGGGCAGCGGCGACGGCGAAGCGGCCAACGAGGCGCACCAGGTCAAGACCATGGAGTACGAGGCGCTGCGCAAATTCCGCGACCGCTTCGGCATTCCTCTCACCGACGAGCAGCTCAAGGAGGTGCCGTACTACAAGCCGGAGGATGACTCCCCCGAGCTCAAGTACATGCACCTGCAGCGTGAACGTCTGGGCGGCTACCTGCCCCAGCGCCGCAGTGACTTCGAGGCGCTCGAGATTCCCTCGCTGGACGACAAGATATTCGCTTCCCAGACCGGCGGCTCGAAGGGCCGGGAAGTCTCTACCACCATGTCGTTCGTGCGCGTGCTCAATGGCCTGGTGAAGCACAAGAAACTCGGTAAGCAGGTGGTGCCGATCATACCCGATGAGGCACGCACCTTCGGCATGGAGGGGATGTTCCGCCAGCTCGGTATCTACACCTCCGAAGGCCAGAAGTACGAGCCCGTCGACAAGGGCCAGATCATGTTCTACCGCGAGGACAAGCAGGGGCAGATCCTCGAAGAGGGCATTACCGAGGCGGGCGCCATGTCGGCGTGGATCGCCGCGGCAACCTCCTACAGCAACAACAACCTGACGCTGTTGCCGTTCTACGTCTACTACTCGATGTTTGGCTTCCAGCGCATCGGTGACCTGGCCTGGGCTGCCGGTGATCTTCAGGCCCGCGGCTTCCTGGTCGGTGGTACCGCGGGGCGGACCACCCTGAATGGCGAAGGTCTGCAGCACCAGGATGGCCATAGCCATCTTCAGGCGTCCACCATTCCCAACTGCCGTAGCTATGATCCGACCTATGGCCATGAGGTGGCGGTGATCGTCCAGGATGGCCTGAAGCGCATGTTCGCCGACAAGGAGAACTGCTTCTACTACCTGACAGTGATGAACGAGAACTACGAGCATCCCGAACTCGACGAGCTGCCGGCCGAGGACATCATCAAGGGCATGTACCGCCTGCGCGAGGTGAAGGGCGACAAGGGGCACGTACAGCTGCTTGGTTGCGGCACCATCCTGCGGGAGGTCGAAGTGGCCGCCCAGATGCTCGCCGACGAGTGGGGGGTTGGCTCCGAAATCTGGAGTGTCACCAGCTTCAATGAACTCCGCCGCGAGGCACTGGGTCTGGAGCGTGAGGCATTCCTGAATCCGGGTGACGAGCCGGTAAAGCCGCACGTCACGCGCTGCCTCGAGGGCCGCGAGGGGCCTGTCATTGCCTCGACCGACTACATGCGCCTGTTCGCCGATCAGGTTCGTGCCTGGGTCCCGAACGACTACCATGTACTAGGGACCGATGGCTATGGGCGCTCCGACACTCGCGAAAAGCTTCGCCATTTCTTCGAGGTCGATCGTTACTTCGTGACCGTCGCTGCACTCAAGGCATTGGCCGACCGCGGCGAGCTGGACCGCAAGGTCGTCGCCGAGGCGATCAAGAAGTACGGCATTGATCCCAGCAAGCCTAATCCGCTGACCAGCTGATTCCGGTGGCCAGGCGGGCCCTGGGCCCGCCTGCTCCAGGCACGATTTGGAAGGAGCGCGACCTTGAGTAGCGAAATCATAAAAGTTCCCGACATCGGCGGCAGTGAAGATGTCGAAATCATCGAAATCGCGGTGTCCGAAGGCGACGTCATCGACGCCGAGGATACCTTGATCACTCTGGAGTCCGACAAGGCCAGCATGGACGTGCCCGCGCCCAAGGGCGGTAAGGTGTTGAAGGTGCTGGTCAAGGAGGGCGATACCGTTTCCGAGGGCGACGACATCGTTGAGCTCGAGGTGGAAGGCGGTGGCAGCGACGATGCCGGCGGCGAGGAAGAGGCCGACAAGCCTGAGCCCAAGCGTGACGAGTCGGCGACCAAGCAGGACTCCCAGGCAGCCGAGCAGAAGCCGGCGGCGAAGAAGAGTTCCGGTGGCGGCAAGCGCACCGTCGAGATCACGGTACCCGACCTGGGTGGCTCCAGTGATGTAGAGATCATCGAGGTGGCGGTGGCCGAAGGCGACGACATCGCGGCTGAAGATACCCTCTTTACCCTGGAGTCGGACAAGGCCTCCATGGATGTGCCGAGTCCCCATACCGGCAAGCTGGTCACGCTGACGGTGAAAGAGGGCGATACGGTTTCCGAGGGCGATGTGGTCGGGACCATGGAAATTGCCGGCGAGGGCGCTGACGAAGGCGGCGAGCCGGAAGCGTCGTCCAGCGAGGGTGCTGGCGACGAAAAGTCCCCTGAGGCCCCGGCCGAGGAGGAGAACGCCAGCAGCGGTGAGCCCGAGCGCAAAGAGATTCGTGTGCCGGATCTGTCTGGCGCCAGCGACGTGCCGATCATCGAGATGGCCGCCAGCGAAGGGGACGAGGTCAACGAGGAAGACCCGTTGATCACCCTGGAGTCGGACAAGGCCAGCATGGATGTACCGAGCCCCTACAAGGGCAAGCTGGTGGAGCTCACCGTCAAGGAGGGCGACACCGTCTCCGAAGGTGACTTGATCGGCTATATCGAAGTGGCCGGTGCCAAGCCGACCGCCAGCAAGGAGCAGAGCAAGAAGCCGGCCGAGCAGAAGGCGTCGGCATCTTCGGCAAAGGCGGACAAGCCTGCTCCGACGTCGGGCGGGACGCCGAGCCCTGAAGCGCAGATGGCAGCGCACAAGCCGCGGGACGGCAAGCTGGTGCATGCCGGTCCGGCGGTGCGCATGCTGGCCCGGGAGCTGGGGGTGGACCTGGGTTTGGTCAAGCCCAGCGGCCCGAAGGAGCGGGTGCTGAAGGAGGACGTTCACGCCTACGTCAAGCAAGTCATGAGCGGTAAGTCTCAGCCAGCGGCGCCGTCTCCGGCAGCCACGGGTGGTGCCGGTATTCCGCCGATTCCCGAGGTCGACTTCAGTCAGTTCGGCGAAGTGGAAGAGAAGCCCATGGGGCGCCTGCTCAAGATGGGCGCCACCAACCTGCATCGCAGCTGGCTCAACGTGCCCCATGTGACTCAGTTCGATGAGGCGGACATTACCGAGCTGGAAGCGTTCCGCAAGGCGATGAAGGCCGAGGCCGAGGCACAGGGCGCCAAGCTCACGCCACTGCCCTTCCTTGTCAAGGCCTGCGCCTTTGCGCTTACCAAGTTCCCGCAGTTCAACGTCAGCCTGAAGGGAGACGGTGAGACCCTGGTGTGGAAGAAGTATGTTCACATCGGGATCGCGGTAGACACACCGGATGGGTTGATGGTGCCGGTGGTACGCGATGCCGACAAGAAGTCACTGATCGAAATTGCCACTACCATGGCCGAGCTTGGCAAGAAGGCACAGACCAAGAAGCTCAAGCGCGAAGAGATGACCGGCGGTTGCTTTACGATCTCGAGCCTTGGCTCCATTGGCGGCACGGCCTTCACGCCTATCGTCAATGCACCGGAAGTGGCCATTCTCGGCGTCTCCAAGGCGCAGATGAAGCCGGTCTGGAACGGTAGTGACTTCGAGCCGCGGTTGATGATGCCGCTGTCGCTCTCCTACGACCACCGGGCCATTAACGGTGCCGATGCGGCGCGATTCACGGCCTTCCTGGCCGATGTGTTGACCGACATCCGTCGACTGTTGCTGTAAGCATTGGTTCGACTCCGCACACCGGCGGCGCCTCCTGGGCGTCGCCGGTGTTTTCGTCAGGCCAGGCCAGCCATAGGGAAGACCAAAGTGCAAGTTGTGAGTTAATTGGCTGAAAAGGCTGACTCTTTACCCTGCATGACTGTCCCCGCCAGCGTATTCGAGGTTGTCTGGCCGGGGCCACACGGTTATCGTTCTTTTCCAACCCTTCTTCACCACAGAATTTATCACTCTCTCAAGGAGCAGCCAGATGCGTTTGATCCTGTTGGGCGCCCCGGGTGCCGGCAAGGGCACACAGGCCCAGTTCATCTGCGAACGCTATAATATTCCGCAGATTTCCACTGGCGATATGCTGCGCGCCGCCGTCAAGGAAGGCAGTGAACTGGGGCTGAAGGCAAAGGAGATCATGTCCAGTGGTGGACTGGTTTCCGATGACCTCATCATCGCACTGGTCAAGGAGCGTATTGCCCAGCCCGACTGCGAGAATGGCTTCCTCTTCGACGGCTTTCCCCGCACCATTCCCCAGGCCGATGCCATGAAGGAAGCCGGTGTGAAGATCGACCATGTGCTGGAGATCGCCGTGGCCGATGAGGAAATCGTCAAGCGCCTGGCGGGTCGGCGCGTGCATCCGGGATCCGGCCGGGTCTATCACATCGAATACAATCCCCCCCGTGAAGCGGGCAAGGACGATGTCACCGGTGAGCCCCTGATTCAGCGCGAGGATGACAGCGAGTCGACGGTGCGTCACCGCCTGTCTGTCTATCATGACCAGACCGCTCCTCTGGTCGACTACTACAAGCAGTGGGCCGAGAAGGAGCCCCAGGCGGCTCCCGTCTATCATCGGGTCGATGGCGTGGGTAGTGTCGATGATATTACGGCTCAGGTGCGCCAGGCACTGGACGACTGATTCGGCTTCACGAAAACCGCTCCTTGGATGGCCCGCCTGTGCGGGCCATCGTCGTTTTACCGCCAGCGGCGTATAATGGCCACCCACTTCTCGTCACGATGCCCACCTATGCCGATTCTGCTGGCCCTTGATGCCTCCTCGAGTGCCTGTTCCGCCGCCGTGCTGCTGCAGCGCGAGGGTGGCGATGACATATTGGTCTCGCGTTTTGCGCTCACGCCCCGTGAGCATACTCGCCGCCTGCTGCCGATGGTCGACAAGGTGCTGGCCGAGGCCGGCCTCGCGCCTGCCGAGCTGGACGCCGTGGCCTATGGCCATGGTCCGGGCTCCTTCACTGGGTTGCGTATCGCGGCGGGCCTCGCCCAGGGGCTGGCCTACGGGCTGGATCGTCCCCTGCTCGGCGTTTCAACCCTGGAAGCCCTGGCTCTTGCTGCCCATCGCCGCCACGCCCTATCCCACGTCATCACCGCGCTGGACGCGCGCATGGGTGAAATCTACGTGGCGTCCTGGTTCTGTCACGAGGGGGTGACCGAGGCCCTGTCGCAGGAGGCTGTCATGCCTCCGGAGCGCCTGCAGCTGCCGGCAGCCCACGCATCGTGCGACTGGGTCGGCGTGGGCTCCGGCTGGACGCTACGAGAGACGATGCCGGACGAGATTCGCACAACGGTCCGCCAGGGCGACGCCACGCTGGAGCCGGCCGCCGAGGAGATGGTCCTGTTGGCGGCACGTGCCTATGCCGCCGGTGAACGTCATGCCGCCCATGATGTTCAGCCGGTCTATTTGCGCGACCAGGTTGCCTGGAAGAAGAGTCAGTGAGTGGTATGGACACCGAATGCAGGGTCGCGGTCGAGGGGGACGTGCTGGCACCGTTGGCCCAGCGCATGGGGCTTACGCTAGACGCGGCGGGTGGTGCCGAGCTGATATTGCGGCATGTGGACGGTGCCTTGGCTCTCTGCGGCGATCAAAAGCGCTACGGCAAACCCCTGGTGGTTGATTTCGTGTCCGGCCGTGCGGCGCACCGCAGGCGCTTCGGCGGTGGGCGCGGACAGCTGATCGCCCGGGCCTGTGGCCTGGGCGGTGGCGTCACCCCTAGCGTGGTGGATGCCACCGCAGGGCTGGGGCGGGATGCCTTCGTGCTGGCGAGTCTCGGCGCCCGGGTGCTGATGATCGAGCGCGTAGCTGTCATTCATGCGCTGCTGGAGGATGCCCTGATTCGCGCTCGCAACGATGCCGAGACGGCAGACATCGTCCAGCGCTTGGCGCTGGCCCATGGCGATGCCACCCGCCATCTGGCCGCTCTGGTTGCCGACAGCGGCGTGGCACCGCAGGTGGTCCATCTCGATCCCATGTTTCCCCACCGCGAGAAGTCGGCCCTGGTGAAGAAGGAGATGCGGCTGTTTCGGCTGCTGGCCGGCGATGACGACGATGCGCCGCGCCTGCTCGAGGCGGCTCTGGACGTGGCGACGCATCGGGTGGTGGTGAAGCGTCCGCGCAAGGCCCCGCCCATTGCCGGCCCCGCCCCCCGCCATGTCATCGAAGGCAAGACCAGCCGCTACGACCTTTACGTACATCGTTCACTGGCCTGACTCATGGCGCTGGCTCCCGTCGGCCTATCACCGAGTGACCAGTTGGAGCCGGTGACGAAGCTCAGTATCGAACAGCACCTGTGAACGCTGGGCAGCCTCGCATAGCTGCTCGTCGTACCACAGCCTGTCATTGGCTTCCCATATCCAGCCTTTGGCCTCGAGGCTGCGGATCAACCCGGCGAAGATATTGCGGTCGAAGAACTCCGGCGCATCCCGGCCGGAGAGAAGTGCCAGGCGTTCGGCCATCTGCCGGCTGCACTCGGTGAGGTCGTCCCGGCCCTGGCTCCCCGGCGGCTGGTTGAGCAGAGTGGCCAGCAGCAGGTAGCCGCGCTCGAGGGGAGGCTGCATCAACCGCCCCAGCAGGTTGAGCTGTTCGCCGGCCTCGAGTTCCTCGACGCGCAGCCAGGCACCTGCCTCCTTTGACAGAAGCCCCGCCTGGCCGAAGGCATCGAGCATGGTCGGCAGCATGCTGGCCAGGCTTGCCTCCTCGAGAAAGAGTTCCCGGGCGAGTATCGGCCAGGCGGGCTCGAGCAGGTGGAGCAGGCTGTCCAGGTCGTGCTGCGGGGCATGTCGGAAGGCAAAGGCGGTGAGCCCGGCCAGGGCGAAGAGATGCAGCACGTTGTTGCGGTACCACACCAGCAGGCTGGCCTGATCCGGCTTGGCCACCAGAATATCGCCCAGCGGGTGGGCGCGACGCTCGATCATGCCCAGCGCGATGACCTGCTCTATCCAGTCGCTCGGCGCGCCCTCCGGCAGCCTGACATCCAGACCTCCCGGGCAATACTGCTGCAGGCGAACAAGCAGAGCCAACTGACGTGTCATGAGGCTCTCCTCAAGGGCATCATGAGGCGTTGCCAGCAGCACCAGGGCAACGAGGTTGACCGGATTGAGGGCGGCGGCGGCGTTGATGCGTGTGGCCAGTTCAATGCCCAGCCGCGGTACCGCCTCGCCGAGCCAGGCGGGCTTCGGGTCGATCGGTGCGTTGCGCCAATCGGGATCCAGGCGGTTGAGGTAGTCGCCGAGCAGCAGCGGGTCACCGACGCTGACCGTGACCTGGCCGAAAGGCTGGCGCAGCTGACCGAGGACACGCAGCAGTGCCAGCGGACTCTCCTTGCGTTTCTTGCCACCGCGCAGCTCTCGCTGATAGCTGGCGTTTTCGATGATTCTCTCATAGCCGATATAGACCGGTATGAAGGCGAGTTTCGGCGGGCTGGTGGCGGCGGCGCTGCGGTGAAAGGAGCGCAGGGTCATCGCCAGCATGCCTGGCCGCGGCGTCAGCATGCGGCCGCTGCGCGAGCGGCCTCCCTCGATGAAGTATTCCAGCGGATGGCCCCTTGCCAGAAGGCGATGGAGGTACTCATTGAAGACGGCAGCATAGAGCGGTTTGTCGCGAAAGCTGCGGCGCATGAAGAAGGCGCCCCCGCGTCGCAGCAGGGGGCCGATCAGCGGGATATCGAGATTGCGCCCGGCAGCGACATGGGGTGGCATCAACCCGTCTCGATAGAGTACATAGGAGAGCAACAGATAATCGATATGGCTGCGGTGGCAGGGGACATAGACCAGAGTATGGTCGCCGGCCAGCTCCTTGACGCGCGACAGCCCCTGCACGTTGACGCCGTCATAGAGTCGATTCCAGAGGCGTCGTAGCAGCCCGTCCATGAAACGCAGCACCGGGTAGGTCATGCTGGAGGCGATCTCGCGACCGTAGCGCAGGGCGCGTTGCTCGAGGCGCTGTGGCGAGCGCTTCTCGCTCCTGGCGAGCTCCTCGATGACACGGCGGACCTCGGGGCTTCTGGCCACTCCTTCGATCAGGGTGCGACGATGGGAGAGGTCCGGACCCAGCACGCGGGTACGCATGCGCCGGAAATGAACGCGCAGCAGCCGGGCGGTCTTGCGGTTGGCCAGTGCCGGGCCGCGTGAATCGAGCAGGTCGCGAAGGCGCAGCGGAGCCCCGAAGTGGACCTCTACGTTGCGACCATTGACCAGTACCGACAGGGCGCGACGCATTCGTCCTGTCAGTCGCCAGCTATCGGCGGCGAGCATGCGCCAGAAACCGAAACGCTTGCCCGGAGCCCGGCCCCAGAACACGCTGACCGGCACCAGCTGCAGATCGGCATCGGGATCCGCCGCTAGCTGCTCCAGGGCCGTGATGAAGGGCGCTGGCTTGGCCGTCCCGCGCCGCCAGAGGCGTCGGCGCCGGGCTGGCAGGGGCAGGCACGCAGGCAGTTCGACGCCATGGATTCTGCGCTTTCCTTTGGCCGGCGGCAGCCCGTGGCGCTGACACAGGGCCTCCAGCAGCAGCGTGTCGGAGAGCGCCGGATGGGGCAGCACATAGAGGGTCGGCAGTCCCGGGTCGAGCGCCAGGGCATCGGGTGCAGGCTCGATCAGCCGGGTCTCCACACAGGCATTGACCAGGCGTCTGAGCAGACTGCGAAGGGGAGCGAGAAGGGGAAGAGCAAGGGCCATCCGGTTGCCTCTGCTGGGGGCGAGGCGCCAGTATAGCCTTGCCCCGTCCATCGGGTCAGGTGCTTTCCCTCGGCGTGCAAACGTGCGTCAATTCAGCCACGCAACTGAATACGGGAGACATGCCATGCATGGCGTGTGGCGGGATGGCAATCGGTTCCAGCTGCTGGCGGAGTCATCGCGCTTCTTGCCGGCGATGTTCGATGCCATCGAGGAGGCGCGCCATTCGATACTGATCGAACTCTATCTGATGGAGTCGGGACGGCTGACAACGGCGCTGCTCAATGCCCTGATTCGGGCATCCGAGCGGGGGGTGAAGGTTGCCCTGATGCTGGATGGCTACGGTGCCAGGGGCTTGCTCGGGGAGGATCGGCAGCGTATCGAGGTCGCCGGCATAGCATTGCGGCTGTTCAATCCGCTGGGCTTTCATTCCCTGGCGCGCAACCTGACCCGGGATCATCGCAAGGTGGTGATAGTGGACGGCCGGGTGGCTTTTACCGGCGGCTTCGGCGCCGTCGATGAGTTTCTGAGTGCCTGGTACGAGGTGGCGGTGCGTATCGAGGGCCCGGTGGTGGCCGACTGGGTACGGCTCTTCTCCCGGCTCTGGGACTCGCCCATGACACGCGGCGAAGGGGCGCCCTCCCTGGTGCGTGAAGTGGGCCTCCGGTTGACGCAGCGTGAGGACTATCGGGGCATGCGCGGCCGGGTTGTCTGGGGTCAGGGCTATCGCTATCAGGCGATTCGACACTCCCTCTATGCCCGGGTCTCCGCGGCACAGCGGCGTATCTGGCTCTGCACACCCTATTTCGTGCCTACCTTCAGCCTGCGTTTGCGACTGGTACGGGCGGCGCGGCGCGGGGTCGATGTACGGCTTCTGCTGCCGGGGAAGGATCACGACCACCCCGGGGTTCGCTATGCCGGCCAGCGCTTCTATCGTCGAATGCTCAAGGCCGGGGTGCGGATCTTTGAATTTGAACCCAGTTTCATTCACGCCAAGTTCACCCTGGTGGACAACTGGTCGAGCATCGGCTCGTGCAACTTCGATCACTGGAGCCTGCACTGGAATCTGGAGGCCAACCAGGAAGTGGACGATGCCCGCTTTGCCGGTGAGGTTGCTGCCCTGTTTGAGCGCAACTTCTCGGCCAGCCAGGAGATCACCCGGAAGGGGTGGGCGCGACGCCCCCGCTGGCAGAAGTTCAAGGAGTGGGTGTTCGGCCGGGTGGACGGCTGGCTGACGCGGCTGCGTTAGCTCCAGCGCCAGCGCTTCCGGGTAATTCGTTCTGTTGCGCTACCGTGCCCATTGGTAACACAGGCAAGACTACCGTTTGCCGCCGTGTTTGCCGGGGCGGCGGGCGGCGGGCTTCTTCTTGCGCGGCATAGGCTTGGGTGTCTCCGGCGGTACCCGGTAATGCAGGTAGAGATCCAGCACCAGTTCCGGCAGCTGGTCGACGAGCGACTGAAGCCGTGCCGTGTCGGTGGCGAGCTCCGCCATGTCGGGTTCGTCTTCGAACAGGCCTGAAAGCGCCATGAAGGGCAGCAGTAGGGTGGCCACGGTCTCTTCGTCGTGCTCGAACCAGGACGCCTCATCCAGGAAAACCCCTTCCATGAATCCGGCGCACCAGTCGCCGATGGGTGTTTCCTCCGGCGCCAGGCCGTCCAGGGCGGTATCGAAGGGAAGCTCCGGGAGCCCGCCCTGCTCGAGGGTGTCGATGGCGTTATGCCGCAGGCGCTCCAGCAGGCCGAGGATCTCGCTGCGCTCGGCATCGTCGGCGAAGGCGGGCTCGCCCTGGAAGAGTTCGGCGATCCAGGTGGCGCTCTCGATTTCGCTCGGGGCGACAGCCAGGGCTACCAGGAAGCCGTGGGCCGAGATGAGGTCCAGGGCATCGGGGTCGACGTGGTCGGACTCCAGGTACTCGTCGAGCCTTTCGAGCGCTTCATCCTCGAGCAATGGCTGGGGCTGGGGCGTGTCGGACATGGGGCCTCTCGCTGGCGGCGGGTCGGATAAGGGTGTGTCGGAATCGGAAAAGGGCCTTGTGCCGGCCTGGGCTGGACGTCGCCCTCCAGGGCCTCCATTCTAGCACCCTGGTCTCATCCGGTCCTTCTCATGCGCTACCGGCCGAACCAGGAATCTGCTCCAGGCCCCGCCTGCACCAGGAGACCCTTCGCTTCGCCATGAACCTTCCCGCTACTGTTCTCAAGCGTCCCATTGCCGCTTCGAACCGGCCGGCACTTCCCGACCCGGGGGCGACCTGGTTGAATCAGCTCGACGACTCGGCGCTGCAGCAGGCTCTGCTCGACCGGGTCGACGCCGCCTGGAGCCTTTGTGTCGAAGTCCATCCCGATTTGCCGCGGCCACGGGTCTGGTGCGACCTGCGTGGCAAATGCGCGGGCCAGGCGCACTATGGGCGCGGTGGTCTGCGCTTCAACCCGGTGCTCTATCGAGAAAATCGCCACGCTTATCTGGTCGAGGTGGTGCCCCACGAGATGGCCCACTGGTTGGTTCACCATCTCAGCGATGGCCACCGGGCGCGCCCCCATGGCCGCGAGTGGCGCACGGTTATGGAACAGCTTTTCGGCCTCGAGCCCCGGGTGACCCATGCCTTCGATACGGGACGGGCGAGTCCTGCACCCTACCGCTACGTCTGCCGCTGCCGTGAGCACGCCTTTACCGCACGACGTCACTCCCTGGCGCGCCGAGGCAGGGGCTACCGCTGTCGTCACTGTGCTCAGACCTTGGTCTATCAGCCGTTTGTAGAGCCTTAAAGCATATCCAACTATTTGAAATAAAAAAGAAAAATCTTGATACCAAGGTCTAAGGGGAAGGTCGTTACAGGAGGTATATGCTGGAGGGACATCATGGTGCCGGCGCAACCAACAATAATGCTGCCGGCGGTATCCACAGAGAGTGGTGCATCTCCTGGAAGAGGCTATTCAATGACCGAACAGCAGAAAGTCCATCCGGTAAGCGACGACTTTGCCGCCAACGCCTGGGTAGATAAGGAAAAGTATCAGTCCATGTACCAGCAGTCCGTTGACGACCCTGAGGGGTTCTGGGCGGAACAGGCCAAGCGTGTCGACTGGATCAAGGCGCCGACGAAGATCAAGAATACCACTTTCGATTCGCATAACGTCGATATCCGCTGGTTCGAGGATGGCACCCTGAACGCTAGCGTCAGTTGCCTCGACCGCCACCTGGAAACGCGTGGCGACCAGACCGCCATCATCTGGGAAGGCGATGATCCCAAGGACGCCAAGCATGTCACTTACCGCGAGCTGCATGCCAAGACCTGCCAGCTTGCTAACGCGCTGAAGGAACTCGGCATTGGCAAGGGCGATGTGGTGACCCTCTACATGCCGATGATTCCCGAGGCGGCCGTGGCCATGCTGGCCTGCGCTCGTATCGGTGCGGTACATTCGGTGGTGTTCGGTGGCTTCTCCCCCGACGCCCTGGCCCAGCGCATCAACGGTGCCGACTCGAAGCTCGTGATTACCGCCGATGAGTCGGTGCGTGGTGGCAAGCAGGTGCCGTTGAAGGATAATGTCGATGCTGCCCTGACACGCAAGGGCACCGAGGTATGCAAGAACGTGCTGGTGGTCAAGCGCACCGGCGGCGAGATCGACTGGAACGATAGCCGTGACGTCTGGTATCACGATCTGGTCGACAAACAGGCTACCGAGTGCCCCGCCGAAGAGATGAACGCCGAGGACCCGCTGTTCATTCTCTACACCTCCGGCTCTACCGGAGCCCCCAAGGGCCTCAAGCACACGACTGGCGGCTATCTGGTCTATGCCAGCCTGACCCACCAGTACATCTTTGATTATCAGGATGGTGAGGTCTACTGGTGTACCGCCGACGTGGGCTGGGTCACCGGGCACAGCTACATCGTTTACGGGCCGCTGGCCAACGGGGCCACCACACTGATGTTCGAGGGTGTGCCGAGCTACCCGAGCCACGGCCGTATGGGCGAGATCGTCGACAAGCACAATGTGGCGATTCTCTACACAGCGCCAACCGCCATCCGTGCCCTGATGGCACATGGCGATGCGGTCATGGACTCCAGCAAGCGCGACAGCCTGCGCCTGCTTGGCTCGGTAGGGGAGCCCATCAACCCCGAGGCGTGGGAGTGGTTCTACCGGGTGATCGGCAACTCCAAGTGCCCCATCGTCGATACCTGGTGGCAGACCGAGACCGGCGGCATCCTGATTTCGCCGCTGCCCGGCGCCATGGACCTGAAGCCGGGTTCGGCCACGCTGCCGTTCTTTGGCGTGATGCCGGCACTGGTCGACAGCGAAGGCAACGAACTCAAGGGCGTCGCCGACGGCAACCTTGTCATTCTCGACTCCTGGCCGGGCCAGGCCCGCTCGATCTGGGGCGACCACGATCGCTTCGTCCAGACCTACTTCTCCACCTACAAGGGGATGTACTTCACCGGTGACGGCTGTCGTCGTGACGAGGACGGCTACTACTGGATCACCGGGCGGGTCGATGACGTGCTCAATGTGTCCGGCCATCGCATGGGCACCGCCGAGATTGAATCCTCGCTGGTGGCTCACGAGGCCGTGGCCGAGGCCGCGGTGGTTGGCTTCCCCCATGACATCAAGGGCCAGGGCATCTATATCTACGTGACCCTGACCGATGGCGTCGAGCCCAGCGACGAGCTCAAGAAAGAGCTGACCCAGTGGGTACGCAAGGATATCGGCCCGATCGCTTCCCCGGACGTCATCCAGTGGGCGCCGGGTCTGCCCAAGACCCGCTCGGGCAAGATCATGCGCCGCATACTGCGCAAGATCGCTGCCAACGAAACCGACGGCCTGGGCGATACCAGCACCCTGGCCGATCCGAGCGTGGTCGACGATCTGATCGAGAATCGCGCGATCAAGTAATGAAGTTGCGGTACGGAATACTGCCGGCCCTCGGGCCGGCTTTTTCGATTCAACCGGCGGCAACGATGGCCTTGAGCAGCTCGGCCTTGCTCATGCGGCTGCGGCCGGGAACGTCGTGTTGTTGGGCGCGCGCATAGAGTTCGTCTCGGGAGAGATTTTCCAGCTCGGTAGTGGGACTCTTGTCACGGGCGGCTGTCTTCCGGGTCGTGTCGCGCTTGCTGGCCTGCTTGCGCTTCTCTGCTTTCTGGCCCTGGCGACTCGAGGTGTCGCTGTCGCTCTCTTGTCCTCCCGGGGGGCGGCCTTCGGCCAGGCTCTGCTTGAGCACTTGCATCAGGTCGATGACTTCGCCGCCCTGTTCCGGCTCCACATCCGGCTCGCTCTCCTCCTCACCCAAGGTGATGACGTCCTTGCCGCGGGATAGCTTCTCCTCGGCTCGCGCGACGATTCGCTGGCTCTGCAGGTCCTGTAGCTCGTCGCGCTCGAAGTCATCTTCCGCTAAAGCTTCGATGGCCTTTTGCATGGCCTTGACTCGCTGCTTGTCGGGTTTGGTTGGTGCGGGCAGGCCGATATCCTCCGGCGCCCGTACCTCCTCGGCAAAGCGCAGCGTCTCGGCACGCAGGATGCCTTTCTCCGCAATGATTGCCACGAGATATTCCTTACCGCGCATGACGAAGGTGGCGATGCCGGCCCGCCCGGTGGCCTCCATGCTCTCGGCCAGCAGGCGGTAGGCCTTGGTCACGCCCTTGTCGGGGGTCATGAAGTAGGCGCGCTGGAAATACATCGGGTCGATCTCGTCGAGGCCGACGAAGCGCTTTAGGTCGATTTCCTGTGACTTTTCGGGAGCCAGCGACTCGAGTTCGCGATCTTCCACTACCACGAATTCGTTCTTCTCGACTTCGTAGCCGCGAACCAGCTCGTCGTAGTCGAGCACGCGTTGCTCCAGCTCGCAGAAGTAGCGCCGTGCCAGCGGCGTGCCTTCCGAGTCGACCATGCGAAGCGATACAGTCTTGGGCCGGTTGGCCGGGTAGAGGTTGACCGGGAGGCTGACCAGGCCGAAGGTGATGGTACCCGACCACAGCGGGCGTGGGCCGCTGGCGTGAAAGCGTTTCTTCTCGTCGCGCTTCGCCGATGGGTCCTTGCGCTTGTCCTTCTCCTTCTCTTTGCCTTTAGTCTGGGGCTTGCTCTGGCTAGGCACGCTTGCGTTCCTTCTTCAGGCTGGCTTCGAGCGCCTTGGAAAGGTCGTCGGAAGCCTTGCGGCGACGAATGGGGGTGACCTTGACGCTCTTGCCATGCTGTTTGGCCTCGATCAGTTCCATTACTCGTTCACGATATTCGTCGTGGTACTCTTCGGGATCGAACTCCGCTTCCAGCATGCCGATCAACTGCCTTGCCATGTCGAGCTCTTTTGTATCCAGCGGCTTGCCCCCGGGCGGCTCCAGAGCCTCGACCGGGACCACCTGCTCTGCGTGGCGCAGCGACATCAACATGGGTACGCCCCGGTGCAGGCGCAGCGCGCCGACATAGCGCTTCTTGCGCATGATCCAGCGGGCCAGGCCCTCCTTGCCGCTCTTCTCCAGGGCCTCGGCCAAGGTGAAGTAGAGCGACTCGCTGCCGTCGGGACCGAGATAGTAGGGGCGGTCGTACCAGCGGTGGTCGATCGCCTGGGACGGCATGAAGCGGATCACCTCGATGTCGCGACCCGAGTCGGGCTCCAGCGCCTCCAGCTCCTCCTTGTCGAACACCACCAGACTGCCCTCGCCGGTGCGAAAGGCACGCCGGGTTTCTGCGTAGGGCACGATTTCGTCGGTCTCGGGATTGACCATGGCCTGCTTGACCGGTGAGCGGTCCTTCTCGTGGAGCAGGCGGAAATGCACGCTGCGATCCTGCACCGCCGAATAGAGCTTGACCGGTACCTGAACCTCGCCGAAGCGGATCACGCCTTTCCACATCGCTCGTGCCGCCATTAGCCCTCCTCCCGCTCATGGGTGTGTTGTGAGCGCTGAGTTGCATCCTCATGGCATTCCGGGCAGAGCGTTTCGCGGCTCTCTAAGCGCTCCGCCACGCAAGCCGGACAGATCGGCCGATCACAGTCGATGCAGTGATAGCCTGCCTCGTAATGAAAGGTGCGCAGGCGGAACTGGCAGGTCTCGGGTCCGGACTCCAGCCACCAGTGTGCTTCGCTCATGTCGTATCCCTCGCTCCGTACTGCTGCCTATTTCACGCCGACGCGCTTGAGCAGGTCGGCATCCAGTGGGCGAGCCCCCTCGGCGAAGCCCGTCCAGGGGTCCTCGCGCAGCGCCGAGAGCCGTCGGCGCAGGTTTTCGACGTTGTAACGGTCGGCGCGCAGCGCAGCGTTGAGTTCGTCCCAACGGATCGGCACGGCGACCGGCGCCCCCTTGCGTGCACGTACCGTGTAGGAGGCGACGGCCGTTGCGCCGCGGCCGTTGCGCAGGTAATCGATGAAGATGCGACCCTTACGCTTGGCCTTGGACATGTTGGTGGTCAGCCGCTGGGGATCATCCCTGGCGTGGGCCTCGGCTACGCCCTTGGCGAAGGCCTTGGCCTGGTCCCACTCGGCGGCGGGCTCGATCGGCACCACTAGATGCAGTCCCTTGCCCCCGGTAGTGCGCACAAAGGGTGTGAGACCCAGCGATTCGATGCGCTCGCGCAGGGTGCGGGCCACGCGCAGAATCTCCTTCCAGGCGATGCCTTCATCGGGGTCGAGATCGAACACCAGATTGTCGGGCTGTTCGAGATGGTCGATGCGACTGCCCCAGGGGTGGATCTCCAGCGCGCCGGCCTGCACCAGGCCCACCAGGTCCGCGGCCGACTCGACATAGACATATTCAGCGCTGCCCTTTTTTTCCGGCACATCGACACGGGGTACGCTTGACGGTATGGCTCGCTGGGGATGCTTCTGAAAGAAGCACTCGTCGTCGCGTCCCTGGGGGCAGCGCACCAGGGAGAGCGGCCTCCGGGCCAGGTGGGGCAGGACCCACTCGTGGATCTGGTCGTAGAATCGCGCCAGGTCGAGCTTGGTCAGGCCCTGCTCGGGAAACAGAATCCGGTCGGGACTGGTGATGCGCACCCCGAGCAACGAGGTCTCGCCCTTGCGCTTGCGAGGGGCTGGCTCGGCCGACTTCGTGTTCTCCTCCGGAGCGCCTTCGGCAGCCATCTCCTTGATCGGGGTCATGCGGATCTCCTTCGGGTTGCGGTCCTCACGCAGGCCGCGAAAGGCCGGATGGCGCAGGCGGCCGTCACGAGTGCGCTCGGTAAACTCCACCTCGATCACCAGCTCGGGTCGCACCCAGTGTACGGAGCGGCTATCCGGCACACCGCCATGAAAGGGGGAGCGTTTGACTTCCAGCTCCTGCAGTGTGGCGCCAAGTCTTTCCAGCAGCCGATGGCTGAAGCCGGTCCCCACGCGTCCGGCGTAGACCAGCCCCTCCTTGCCGTAGGCCCCCATCAGCAGCGAGCCAAAGCCCTTGCGTGAGCCGCCGGGCTCGGTATAGCCGCCGACAACGAACTCCTCATGGCTGACGCACTTGACCTTGAGCCAGTCGCGGCTGCGTTTCTGCTGGTATCGGCTGTCGGCGCGCTTGCAGATGATGCCTTCGAGCCCCATCTGGCAGGCGCGCTCGTGAAAGGCCTTGCCCTGGGTGTCGAGGTGGTCGGAGTAGCGAATCTTGCCTTCCTTCATGCCGGCATCGGCGAGCAGCGCCTCCAGGGTGCGCTTGCGCTCCAGCAGGGTAACGCTTGCCAGGTCATGGCCCTGGAAATAAGGGAGATCAAAGACCTGGTAGACGAGGGCGGACGTGCGGCCGCTGGAGAGAGCCTCCTGGAGTTCGCTGAAGCGGCTCACGCCATCCCTGCCCATGGCCACCACTTCGCCATCGAGCAGCGCCGAATCCACCGCCAGAGGTTCCAGCGCCTCCGCGATTTCGCGAAAGCGGCGGGTCCAATCCTTGCCGTTGCGGGTGATCAATCTCACATTCCCTGCTTCCAGGCGGGCAAGCAGACGGTAGCCGTCGAGCTTGATCTCGTGAATCCAGTTGCCCTTGGTGGGCACTTCGCGGGCAAGGGTGGCCAATTGAGGCTTGACGTCGCGGGGAAGCCTGGCTTTGCGGGCGCCGCGAAGGGCCTTCGGGTCGAGTGGATCGCCGTCGAGAGTCTCGTCCGTGTCGTTGGTCGTACACCAGGTGTGATCTCGATCGTCGGCGATCTCCTCCATGCTGCGTCCGCTGGCGATGCTGGTGTCGAGATCGACCGTGAGCGAATCGTCCATGCGCTGGTTGTCATCGCTGCGCTTGATCATCAGCCAGTTGCGTCCATGCTTGTCCTGGCGCTTGCCGCTCATGCGGGTCAGGGTCCAACTGCCCTTGAGCCGTTCGCCATCGAGCTCGATGTCGAGGCGGTCCTTGGTCGACTTGCCTTTGATCTGCCAAGCGCCGCAATCCCACAGCATGACGGTGCCGCCGCCGTAGGATTTCTCAGGTATCACGCCTTCGAACTCGCCATACTCCAGAGGATGGTCTTCGACCTCTACGGCAAGGCGCTTCTCACCGGGCACAAGGCTCGGCCCCTTGGGTAGCGCCCAGCTGCGCAGCACGCCGTCCTGCTCCAGGCGCAGGTCAAAGTGATCATGGCTCGCCGCGTGCTTGTGCATGATGTAAAGCTTGCCTGTCGCCGAAGTCGCTCCTTCCTCGCCGGCAGGCTCGAGGCTGTTCTCGAAGTCTCGCTTGCGGTGGTACTCCTTGAGTTTCTTCATCGGCATCATCCTTGGCCGCTGAGCTGCCATTTCACTATCCGTATTTCCAGCCTAGTCGTGCTGCAGGGAAGCGCCATAGTCTCGAAACGCAGCGAGCCCCGACGTTATCGCCGAGGCCCGCGTTCGGGAGTAGATAGAAGCCGAATCGGCAGGCTGGACTCAACTGGCCATAAGCACCTTCTTGCGTGCCTGCATCTTTTCGCCGAGCTCTTCGAGTTCACTCTGCGACATGGTCTTCCTGGCTTGAGGAAACATCTCTTCCTCTTCCTCTTCGGCATGGTGTTCGATCAGTTCCTTGAGCACCTTGGCACGGCCGGAAAACTGGGTGCCGCCGGGGTCGGTCTTCTTGAGATCGGGCAATACCAGCTCTTCGACGGCGCGATGCTCCTCGTGAGCCTCGTAATACATGACATCGTTGGTCTTGCCGCTAGCCTTCTTGAAGGCAGGGTAGAAAATCTCTTCCTCGATCTGGGTGTGAACCCGTATTTCCTTTTCGATCTTGGCCAACAGTTCAGGGCGCTTCTTTTCAGCACGCTCCGTCGTATTTACCAGTTGGTTGAGTAGATCGCGTACTGTCTCATGGTCTTCCTTGAGCAGCTCGAGAGCGTTCATAGGTCATCTCCTTGATGTCACGTTTGATGTCCCGTCCTGTGGGCATCAAGCCTAGGCGCTGGGCTCGGTAGGCTCCCAAGGCCACGCCTGGCTATGAGGTGAAGGTTAGTCGGCCACGAAAGCCTGTCAATGACAGCGGCACGGGGTCGAAACGACAGGCTAAGTAACCGCTTCTTCCGTTCCTTTTTGTTTCTCACGATGCAGAAAGGTAAAGAATCGTCCAGGGCATGGAACCTTAGGGTAGGGCTGAATATCTTGAAGAGGAGATAGGGAAATTTGGGCCACACGGCGTGGCTCCAACGTTTTTGTCACGGAGTTTGATGAAATGAAAAGGAACATTTTTATCGTCGCGCTGGAAGATCAACAGCGTGAGGAGTTGGAGACGCTACGCCACGCTAATGGATTCGAGATCCATGGCTTGCTTTCCGTCAAGGAAGCCGTCGAGTCGCCCAGCTTTTCCTTCGATGCCTTGTTGGACGAAGCCCGTGACAGGCTCAAGTCGTTTGATGGTTCCGTCGACGCCATCCTGGCGCAATGGGATTTTCCTACCAGCGTCATGGTGCCCATCCTGTGTCAGGAGTACTGCATCCCCGCGCCCTCGGTAGAGTGTGTGCTCAAGTGTGAGCACAAGTACTGGAGCCGGCTCGAACAGCAGAAGGTAATCTCGGAGGTGGTGCCGACGTTCTGCGGCGTTGACCCCTTCGCCGATGATCCGCTTTCTCAGGTCACCCTCGACTATCCGTTCTGGATCAAGCCGGTCAAGGCGTTCTCCTCGCACCTGGGCTTCAGGATCGAGAACGCCGAGCAGTTTCACGCTGCGATTGAAGCGATTCGCCAAGGTATCCGCCAGCTCGGCGATCCCTTCAATGAGGCGCTGCGCCACGCCGAGCTTCCATCCGAGATCCAGCATATGGACGGTAATTCCTGCATTGTCGAACAGATCGTATCTGGTGTGCAGGGCGCGCCCGAAGGCACGGTTTACCGTGGCGAGTTCAACGTTCACGGTATCATCGCCCAGCCCAATTCGGTCAACAAGGACATCCCCTATGACCGCCTGGAGTATCCAAGCAACCTGCCCGAGCGCATACATCGCCAGATGATCGACGTCTCGCGTCGCTTCCTCGAGCATATCGGTTACGACAACGGTTGCTTCAATGCCGAGTTCATGTGGAACGAGGAAACGGACAAGCTCTGGTTGATCGAGTTCAATACGCGAATCTCTCAGTCCCATAGCGAGATATTCATCATGGTGGACGGGATGTCCAATCACGAGGTGGCCCTCGACATCGCCTTGGGCGAACGACCTTCACTGGCCAATCGACAGGGCGTTGCAGCCGTGGCCGCCAAGTGCTACATCCCCTACGAGCACAGGGACGGCATCGTCAGGCGAATACCCAGCGAAGCGGAAATCGAGGCGCTTGTTGAGCGCTTCCCTGGAACCAAGGTGCGGATCGACGTGGAGCCGGGCACGCAACTCGGTGAGTTGATGCACCAGGACAGCTTCAGCTATCGCCTGGGAACCCTCTATGTTGCAGGTGAGGACCACGATCAGATAGAGGAGCGCTACAGGGCTTGCCTGGAGGCGCTCGAGTTCGAGATCGAACCCATCGAATGAACCATCAAGGAGGATACGTGACTGTCAAAGCGTCGTTTCCCTACAAGGTTCGCGAGATAGAAAACGTCTTTATCCCGATGCGCGATGGCGCCCAGCTGGCAGCCAGGATCTGGCTGCCGGAGGAGGCCGAGCGGGCAGCAATGCCGGCGATACTTGAGTACATTCCCTACCGCAAGCGCGACATCACCCGTGCCCGTGATACCAACCATGCTTACATGGCCGGGCATGGCTATGTCTGTGTCCGGGTCGACATGCGGGGCAGCGGTGACTCGGATGGAGTCCTTACCGACGAGTATACCCAGCAGGAGCAGGAGGATGGTGTGGATGCCATCGCCTGGATCGCCGAACAACCCTGGTGCGACGGCAATGTCGGTATGATGGGGATCTCCTGGGGGGGCTTCAACAGCCTGCAGGTAGCGGCCAAGCAGCCGCCCGCGCTCAAGGCAATCATCAGCCTCTGCTCGAGTGACGACCTCTACGCGGACAACATGCATTACATGGGCGGCTGCCTGCTCGGCGACAACCTCTCCGAAGCTACGGTGATGTTCGCCTTCAATACCTTGCCGCCGGACCCGCAGATCGTCGGCAACCGTTGGCGTGATATGTGGTTCGATCGCATGGAGAACAGTGGCCTGTGGCTCGAGCCCTGGCTCGAGCACCAGCGCCGCAGTCCCTATTGGTCGACCAGTTCGGTGTGCGAGTACTACTCGGCAATCCAGTGCCCGGTCTATGCCATTGGCGGCTGGGCAGACGGCTTCACCAACACCGTGCTGCGGCTGATGGAGCATTTGGAGGTGCCACGCAAGGGACTCATCGGACCCTGGGGCCACAAGTATCCCCACCAGGGCCTGCCCGGCCCCGCCATCGGCTTTCTGCAGGAGGCGCTGCGCTGGTGGGATCATTGGCTCAAGGGCAAGGAGACCGGCATCATGGACGAGCCCATGCTGCGCTCCTGGGAGCAGGACAGCGTGCCGCCCGATACCTCCTACGACAAGCGACCGGGGCGCTGGATCGGCGAGTCTGCCTGGCCCTCTCCCAATATAAAGCAGCGGCGCTACGAATTGGGTCCCTACACCATTCATATGGGCGAGGGGCATGGCGGTCCACACCAGCGCGAAGGCGAGGAGAGTGCGTTGGCGCTGCAGTCGCCGCTCAGCGTGGGTATGGCGGCAGGCAAGTGGTGCTCCTATGCTGCCACCCCGGACCTGCCAGGCGATCAGCGCGAGGAGGACGGCGGCTCGCTGATCTTCAGCAGCCGGCAACTGGCCGAATCCCTGGAGATCTTCGGCGTCCCGGAACTGGAGCTGGAAGTCTCCAGCAACAAGCCTCAGGCGATGCTTGCCGTGCGTCTCTCGGACGTGGCGCCCGATGGCAAGTCGACGCGTGTCACCTATGGCCTGCTCAACCTGTCGCATCGTGACAGCGATGCCAACCCCGAACCGCTCGTGCCGCATCGGCGATACCGGGTGCGCATCCCCATGAATGGCATCGCCCAGCGCTTCCCGGCGGGGCATCAGCTGCGGGTCTCGGTATCCACCTCCTATTGGCCACTGGCCTGGTTGCCGCCGGAACCGGCGCAGGTCGATATCTACCCCGACCGCAGCGTGCTGATCCTGCCCGAGCGAACACCCGGGGAGGAGGACAGACGCCTTTCCGAGTTCCCTGAACCCGAAGAGGCGCCGCCGATTCAGGTCCATCACTTCGCTGCCAGTGAACATAACTGGCTGCTCCATCGTGACCTGGCAACCAAGGAGTCGACACTCGAGGTGATCAATGACCAAGGGCATTTTCGCATTGAAGACATCGGCACCGAAGTCCGCCGAAGTACCCGCGAATGGTACAGCACCTTCAATGACGACTTCACCTCGGCGCGTGGCGAGACCTATACCGAGCGCTCGTTCAAGCGGGACGCCTGGAATGTGGAGATCTATACTCGCACCGTGCTGAGCTGTGATGAGAGCAACTTCTTCATTCATGCCCAGCTCGATGCCTATGAGGACGACTATCGCGTCTTTTCCAAGAACTGGGAGAAGGTGATCCCGAGAGATCATATGTAGCCATACGGCGCATCACCCGGCATCACGCCGCCCCCTCCTTGGCGGCGGCGTTTTTTTCGATGCTCATTCTCTTGCCAGGCGTGTGCAACACTGGCTTAAAATACCCCGGCTAGACCGGGGGGGCTAGGGGCCTATGGCACTGTCCAGATGTTGGCTCAACCACTCTGCCATGGCTTTCTCTTACTTGTGGGTCTCTTCGCAGATACGAGCGCTCTCGGGTTTGCCGGACGTGTTTGCAAGGGCGTTTCCACCTTCCAACAGGACTAGTGTGAAGTGCGTGCTGATAGCGTTTGTCGACAATCGGTCGTATACGCTTGGGAAAGCTTCGGCGCATGGGGTAACATGCCGTTATCGATTGATGAGCCCAGTGAGTCGGCCCTTGGCCCACTGCTCGAGGAACCGGAGGAGAATCCATGGCGTTTGCCCAGAAATTCATCGTTGCCGATGATCATCCGCTGTTCCGTGCAGCCCTGACCCAGGCGCTGCGCCAACTGGCGCCCCAGGCCGAGATCGTCGAGTCCGACACCATGGCGGCGACCAATGAGGTGGTGACACGCCATCCCGATGCCGACCTGATTCTGCTCGACCTCCATATGCCCGGCGCTCATGGCTTTTCCGGATTGATCCAGCTACGTGGCCAGACTCCCGATATCCCGGTGGCGGTGGTGTCCGGCAGTGACGAGCCCTATGTGGTGCGTCGGGCCATCGACTATGGTGCTTCCGGCTTCATCCCCAAGTCTTCTTCCCTGGCGCTGATCGCGGAAGCGGTGGGCGAGATCCTGGATGGTGAGGTATGGCTTCCCAAGGAACTGGCCGATGCCATGGGCGACTCCAACGAGGAGGAGACCCGTTTTGCCGAAGCCATCGCCTCATTGACTCCGCAACAGTTTCGGGTGCTCAACATGCTCACCGAGGGCCTGCTCAACAAGCAGATTGCCTATGAGCTGAGCGTCTCCGAGGCGACCATCAAGGCCCATGTCACGGCCATCCTGCGCAAGCTGGGCGTACACTCTCGTACCCAGGCGGTGATCGCCGCCCAGAAGCTCGAGGTGGAGCCGCCCAAGGTCGAGTCCTGAGCGACTCGCGCTGAGCATCGATGCAGAGCAAAACCGCCGGATGGCAACATCCGGCGGTTTTGTTATTTGACTGGCGCTGACCTGTCCGACGCTAGGCCCCGGTGGGCAGGCCAACGCGGAGGCGCTTTGAACCCCTCCCTGGGCGCTACATTCACCCTGCGGCGCTCTCGCATCCTGCTCCGCTTGCAGGGCCGGTGCTGGCCATCCATGGCCAGCCCGTTCGGAGCAGTGCTCCTCACCCATGGCGAATGACCTCCGCTTAGGCCTCCCACCGGCATGCCTTGAACGCTTAAGGGCATTAATTCTCCTGCCTGGTGGCACGGCTGGCTTGTAGTGTGCGGGTCAGCAGGGCGCGCAGGGCGGCAGGGCGCACCGGCTTCTGCAGCAGGTGGTAGCCCGAGCGACGGATCACCTCGGCTACTTCCTCGGTGCGGTCGGCGGTGATCACGATACCCGGCACGGCGCCCTCGAGGCGTTCGCTGAGCGCTTCCAGGGCCATCAGACCGGTCACCTCGTTGTCCAGGTGATAGTCCGCCAGAATCGCATCCGGTTCGCCGTCCAGGTTACGCAGCACCGACTTGGCACCACCGATGCTGGTGGCGGTGAGCACGTCGCAGCCCCAGCCTGAGAGCATGGCCTTCATGCCTTCCAGGATCAGTGTCTCGTTGTCGATACAGAGGATACGGGTGCCGGCGAGCTTGTTGCCGGCTCGGCGAGCCACAGCCTGCTCCGATATTGCCTCGAGAGGGCGTGCCTCCACCACTGGAACGCTGACGGAAAAGACCGTACCGTGACCCTCCCGTGAGCGGACCTGTATCGGATGATCCAGTACCCGACTCATGCGATCGGCAATGGAGAGACCAAGCCCCAGCCCCTTCTCGCTCTCCTTGTGACGGGTTGTCTGGTCGAGACGACGAAACTCCTGGAATATCTCCGACTGTTTGGACTCGGGTATGCCGGGGCCGCTGTCCCACACCTCGATGGAGAGCCGCTGCCCTTGGCGCCGGCAGCCGAGCAGCACCCGGCCCTCCTGCGTATAGCGAATCGCATTCGACAGGAAGTTCTGCACGATGCGCCGGAGCATTTGTGGATCGCTGTCGACCCAGAGGCTCGTCGGTACCATCAGCAGGTCGAGGCCACGGTCTTCGGCCATGACCGCGAACTCGGCATACAGCGGCTGCATGATATTTGCCAGGGCAAAGTGGCTGCGCCGGGGTGTGAGTGCGCCGGCATCGAGCTTGGAGATATCGAGCAGGGTGCCCAGCAGCTCTTCGGCGGCCTGCAGCGAATTGTCGATATGACCGATGGTGCGGCGCATGTCCGCGGCCACGTCCTCCTGGGAGAGCGCCGAGGTGAAGAGACGAGCGGCATTGAGCGGTTGCAACAGGTCATGGCTGGCCGCTGCCAGGAAGCGCGTCTTGGACGCGTTGGCGTCCTCGGCCACCTGCTTGGCCTGCCGCAGGGCCAGTTCGGCTTCGGCGCGTACCCGGTTCTCCTGACGCAGGGCGGCGTTGGCTTCCGACAGCGCCTGGGTGCGCTCCCGGACCCGCTCCTCGAGCGTTTCATTGGTTTCCTTGAGGGCGATTTCCGCCACGCGGCGCTCGGTAATGTCCTGATAAAGGGCGAAGAAGCCGAGAATGGCGCCGCTGTCGCCAAAATGTGGCGTATAGGTAACCAGCATATAGCGGATGCCGTCGCTTCCCTGCATGGAAACCTCGAAGCTGACCCGCTCTCCGGCCAGTGCCCGACGAATCCAGGGCGCGCGCTCCCGGGCCATTTCATCGGTGATTACCGTGTCCACGGACTGGCCAATGACTTCGTTTCGGTCGATGCCGAAGGCCTGCTCATAGGCACGGTTGGTGAAGAGGTAGCGGCACTCCTTGTCAAAGTAGGCGATCAACGCCGGCACGTTGTCGGTATAGATACGTATATTGTTCTCGGAGCGAATCAGCGCTTCTTCGATACGCTTCTGCTGGGTGATGTCCTGGTAGGTATAGACGAAGCCCCCCCCCGGCATGGGATTGCCTTGCACCTCCAGCACGCTGCCATCCTGGCGGTAGCGAACGTAGCGGTGTGGCTGGCCGTCGCGAATATTGTCGATGAGCAACTGGACATGCTCTTCCGGATCGCCGGGACCGTATTCCCCATTATGAGCGTTATAGCGAAAGATCTTGTCGATGGGGGCGCCCACCCGTATCAGGTGATCAGGAAAGCGGAACAGTTCCAGATAGCGCTGATTCCAGACCACCAGGCGCAGGTTCTGGTCCACTACGCTGATGCCCTGATTGATGTTCTCGATGGTGGCCTGCAGCAGGGCGCGATTGAACTCGAGAACCTGCGAGGCCTCATCGACGATGGAGATCACGTCCGAAATGCCGATGCCGCGGCCCTGCAGCGCCGAGTTGACCACGATCCGCGCTGACGACGCCCCCAGCACCGAGGCCAGAAAACGTTCGGTGAACTGGATAACGTCGATGGAAGCTCGTGAGCTATCCTCCAGCGGCTTGCCGGTGCGCCTTGCATAGTCGTCGAAACCGCGCTGTACCTGCTTCGCGCCCAGGAAGCGTTCGCACAGTACCTTCAGGTCACCTATCGTGGTGGCGCCGGTCCAGGGGCGATTGACCGAGGTCTGGCGAGTTTCGACGCTGTCAACGAACAGCGAGGCCTGAATCCGTTCGACCACACGCTGTGAGGTAATCTGGGATACGAAGATGTAGCAGAACAGGTTTACCCCGAGAGAGAGCATCACGCCATGCGTGAAGCTATCGCCGAAATTGAGCCCGAACAGGGCGGTGGGGGTGAGCCAGGCATGGCCGAAGGGGCCACCATCGATCCAGTCAGCCGGGAGTACCCCGCCCTGAATCAAGGCAGGCATCAGCAGGCTATAGGCCCAGATGGCGAAGCCGGCATTCATGCCCACGATCACGCCCAGTCGATTGCCACGTTTCCAGTACAGGCCGCCAAGCAGGGCAGGGGCGAATTGGCCGGCGGCAGCAAATGAGAGCATGCCGATGGAGGCCAGCGAACTGAATTCACCGATCAGATGGTAGAAGCCATAGGCCAGCGCCAGGATGACGCAGATGGTGATCCGTCGTACCTGAAGCACCAGGCGGCCGTAGTCACGTGGCCGGGCGTCCAGCCAGCGCAGCCTGAACAGCAGGGGAATCACGATTTCATTGGAGATCATGATCGATACCGCCACCGTGGCCACGATCACCATGCCGGTGGCTGCCGAGAAGCCGCCGATATAGGTGAGCAGAGTCAGCCATTGGTTACCTGCGGCCATGGGCAGCGCCAACACGAAGGTGTCGGGCTCAACCGAACCGTCGGGAAAGGTGGCAAGGCCGGCGGCGGCGATCGGCAGGATGAAGAAGGCGAAGGCCACCAGGTAGAGCGGAAAAAGCCAGCGCGCCTTTGAGGCGTCATCGGGGTGGGTGTTCTCCACGACAGCGACATGGAACTGCCTGGGCAGGCAGAAGATCGCCAGCATTGCCAGCAGGGTCTGCGCCCAGAAGCTTCGGCCGAAGTCCTGGTCGGCCAACTGTCGCTGCAGCTCCAGCTGACTGTCGGCCCGGCCCAACAGGTCGCCGAGCCCGCCAAACATCCCCCATGTCACATAGGCACCGAGGATCAGGAAAGCCAGCAGCTTGACCAGCGACTCGAAGGCCACGGCGTGAATCAGCCCTTCGTGGTGCTCGGTCGCGTCGGTATGCCGGGTGCCGAAGAGGATGGCGAAGGCAGCCATGACGATAGCGACGAAGAAGGCCGTATCGGCGAATAGCGGCGTATGGGTAATGTCCGTGGCATCGGTCAGTACGGCAAACGACGTGGAGACGGCCTTCAATTGGAGGGCGATATAGGGCAGCGTGCCGATCAGGGCCACCATGCTGGCAAAAGCGGCGAGCGACTGTGCCTTGCCGTAGCGTGATGCGATGAAGTCGGCGATCGACGTGATGTTCTGTCGCTTGGCGACTCGAATCATCTTGGCCAGCACCGGCCAGAACAGCAGAAAGGTAAGAATGGGCCCAATGTAGATGCTGGCGAAGGACCATCCGGCCGTGGCGGCCTGGCCGACCGCGCCATAGAAGCTCCAGGAGGTACAGTAGATGGCCAGCGCCAGGATATAAATGATAGGACGGCGGCGGCTGGCACCATGCTTGCGGGCATGGCGATCGCCACGCCAGGCGATGGCGAACAGCACGGCAATATAGAGCAGTGAAACGGCAATCAGTAGCCAACCGGCGAACATGCACTATCTCCCTCGGGTCTGCGGACCATTCTATGGCAATGGCGGCCGGGAGGGCAGTCACTCAATGACCGGGGCAGCAGGAAGTCGGGAGTCGGGAACGAGAGGGCCGGCCTAACGATGACAGGCCGGCAATGGGTAGGTGCTGGCGGGTTCAGCTGTCGCGACAGACTGTCTGATAAAGGGGCGTATCGCTGTCGACGCTCTGCAGGGCAGAGAAGCGGGGTTGGCGCTCTTCACCGATCAGCGGCAGCTTTTCTCGGGTAGTGCAGTTCATAAGGAACGCCTGATGCGTCAAGCGGTCCACGTAATCCTTCTCGAAGCGATAGAGGATGAACTCGACCAGCTGTTGATCGTCCGCCTCTCTCGGCACCATGCTGCTTCGATCCACCACGTTGAAGGCCGTCGTCATGGGGAAGAAGTACGTCCAGGGGCGCCAGAAGGCTTCTCCCTCCTCGGTAGCTACCACCTGGGCCGTGGCCGGCAGCTGGCTCTGCTTGTGACTCAGCCAGGAGTATTCATAGTGAATCTGGTAACCCAGCATGCCCAGGCCGGCGAAAGCCGGAACGATCCAGCGTGGCAGTCGCTTGCCACTCATCAGCCGCAGTAGCAGACCAATCCCTGCGGCGCCCAGCCCGGCAAATATCGCTGCAACCAGATGCCATATCATTAGTGTACCTTCCGAAAGCAGTCGGGCTTCCTGGTGGAAGCCCGACTTGGTTTTGATTCCACAACAGCTTGGCTGTGTCAGGAATCCATTATGGCTTAGTGGTCAACCGCACCGCCAGCGCCTTTGGGATAGCGAACGCTTTCCACCAGGTCCTGGATTTCCTGCGGAGGCTCCTCGGTTGCTGAAGAGACTGCGAAGGCAACGGCGAAGTTGAATATTGCCCCAATCGCGCCGAAGGAGAGCGGCGAGATGCCCATGATCCAGTTGTCCGGCGTGTTGGGCAGCATGTTGGTGCCGGGAATGAAGAGCCAGCCCAGGTAGGTGAAGATATACAGCAGAGTGGAGATGAGGCCTGCCAGCATGCCGGCAACGGCGCCCTTGCTGTTAACCCGCTTGGAGAAGATACCCATCATCAGTGCCGGGAAAAGTGATGCGCCGGCAATACCGAAGGCCAATGCCACCGTCTGGGCCGCAAATCCGGGCGGATTCAGCCCCAGGTAGGTGGCAAGCAGGATAGCGCCGGCCATGGAGATCCGTGCCGCCAGCATTTCGCCTTTTTCGGTGATGTTGGGGTTGATGGTCTTCTTGATCAGGTCGTGGCTGATGGCAGAGGAGATTGCCAGCAACAGACCCGCCGCGGTGGAGAGTGCCGCCGCGATGCCGCCGGCTGCCACCAGACCGATGACCCAGCCTGGCAGGTTGGCAATTTCCGGATTGGCCAGTACCAGGATGTCGTTGTTGACCTCAAGCTCGTTACCTTCCCAGCCACGCTCTGCGGCCGTATCGGCGAAGGCCGGGTTGGCGTCGTTGTAGAGCTGGATGCGACCGTCGTCGTTCAGGTCGTTGAAGGTGATCAGGCCTGTCTCTTCCCAGGTACGGAACCACTCGGGACGATCTTCGTAGAGGATCGGCTCTGCCATTGCCTCTTCATAGTTCTCGACCTGGCCGGCAGCCTCCGGGTAGACGGTGGTCAGCAGGTTGAGGCGTGCCATGGATGCCACGGCGGGAGCGGTCAGGTAGAGCAGGGCGATGAAGACCAGGGCCCAGCCGGCGGACCAGCGTGCATCGGCAACTTTCGGCACGGTGAAGAAGCGGATGATGACGTGGGGCAGACCGGCGGTACCGATCATCAGCGACAGGGTGAACAGCACCATGTTCAGCTTGTTGTCCACGTCAGCGGCGTAGTCCTGGAAACCGAGTTCCACCAGCACTTCGCTCAGCTTGGCCAGCAGCGGCATGCCGGACTCGGTGTGCGTGCTGAACATGCCGAACATCGGGATCGGGTTACCGGTGAGCTGCAGGGCAATGAACACGGCCGGAATGGTATAGGCGATGATCAGCACCACGTACTGCGCCACCTGGGTGTAGGTGATGCCCTTCATGCCGCCGAATACGGCGTACAGGAAGACGATAGTGGCAGCGATCCAGATGCCCCAGGTGTTGCTGACCTCCAGGAAGCGGGAGAAGGCGACGCCGGCACCGGTCATCTGTCCGATTACGTAGGTCACCGAGGCGACGACCAGGCAGACCACCGCCACCAGGCGAGCAGTGCTGCTGTAGAAGCGGTCACCGATGAAGTCGGGAACGGTGAACTTGCCGAACTTGCGCAAGTAGGGCGCCAGCAGCATGGCCAGGATGACGTAGCCACCGGTCCAGCCCATCAGGAAAGAGGAGTTGGCGTAGCCGCCGGATGCCAGCAGGCCGGCCATGGAGATGAAGGACGCCGCCGACATCCAGTCGGCTGCGGTTGCCATACCGTTGGTGATTGGATGGACACCGCCGCCGGCGACATAGAAGTCCTTGGTCGAGCCGGCCCGTGACCAGATCGCAATGCCGATATAAAGGGCAAAGGAGCCGCCCACGAACAATAGGTTGATTGCAAATTGACTCATGCCGGTTTACTCCCCAAGGCCGAATTTTTCATCGAGCTTGTTCATCTTCCATGCGTAGAAGAAAATGAGTCCGATGAAAGTCAGGATGGAGCCCTGTTGGGCAAACCAGAAGCCGAGGTCCGTGCCACCGATAGGAATACCTGACAGCAATGGGCGCAGCAGGATGGCGAAGCCATAGGAGACCAGGGCCCACACAACCAGGCACCCGGTAATCGTGCGAACGTTCGCTTTCCAGTACGCAGCAGCATTGGATGTATCATCTGCCATAGTGTTGCTCTCCACTTGTTTTTGAGGTTGGGAAGTTGCACAGAGAGATAACAGGGTTCACCAGGGTTGTCCTGCGTGGTCAACTGTACGTTGTTCACCTCGGCAATGGCGCCGGCTCGCACCTTTAATTATCGTTATCCCTGCGCGGCACAGGCCACTTTTCCCACCATGTCTCTTGCCGGTTGTCGAAGTGTATTACCGATGTGCAATTGCCTTGCATGACACACCGGCAATACTGGTCAATAAATGAGAAAATTAAATCCCAGACTTTGGTATCATGAGTAAACTGTGATTGAACGATAGAATAAAATTACCTTTCATTTCAATCGGTTAATCTTGAAAGCTGGCTGGGTTAATACTGCGGCCGGCACGGGAGTAGGACGATTGTCTAGCCGTGTGGCTGTATGGACTTTTGTCTAATTACTTGGCGAATAGACTATTGTCTAAGGCTGCGTCTCTGGATTGTTCCGACTTGTAGGACGATGGTCTAGGTTATGCCGTAAAAGATGATCTTGTTATGCTGCCCAGGACCTCTTCACGATGTGGGTGACAGCAGAGAGTCCTTGGAAGACCCGGTCGAAGACCCGCTGCCGGAACGGTTAGGCGTCCACTTGCGTGAGTGTTTTCGTCCTTGCTGGTCCAGCCATGGCCCTGATCTATCCTGAGCAAAACGGCCGCACAACGAGGGCAGCAGCATGGTCGATGTCGATCTCTCTCAACCACCTTTTACCTTTCTTGATGATGAGGGGCGCGAACGCGTTCGCAGTGGCATCGACCTGGCCTATTTCGACCGTGATGAAATCATTCTCGAAACTGGCCAGCCCGGTGAGTACGTCTTCCTCATACACAAGGGAGAAGTCGCCGAACTGGATACCACCCTGCCAGGTGCACGTGAACGGATCGGTCACTACACCGCAGGCGATCTCTTTGGTGCCATCAGCATACTCAACGGCAAGAGCCGCTATCGTTTTCGCGCCGAGCAGGAAAGCCTGTGCTATCTGCTGCCCAAGAAACTATTCCTGCAGCTGTGCGATGAATTTCCACCCTTTGCGGAATTCTTCCGCCAGACCCTGGCTCACAAGGCGCGACTGCTGACCGAACAGCGCGCCGAAGGCGGCGTGACCATGGCCGGCTTCATGCTCGCCAAGGTCAGCGAGTGCATGCGCACTCCGCTCTGCGTTGGTCGGGAGGCGACCATTGCCGATGCGGTGACCACTCTGCATGACAGTCACGCCGATAGTCTGCTGGTCGACGGCGGTCAGGGGGCTGGCATGGTCACCAAGACCAACCTGCTCGATGCGCTGGTACTGGAAGGGCGTGATCAGGCCAGCCCTGTGCGCGAGGTAGCCACCTTCGAGCTGGTCACGGTGGGCCCCGATCAATACCTGTTCGAGGTGTTGGTCAAGATGACGCGCTTCAAGGTGGAGCGGGTCGTGGTCATGGAGAGTGAGCGACCGATCGGGGTGGTGGAACTGACCGATGTGCTAAGCTACTTCTCCAGCCGCAGCTATGTGGTCAGCCTTCAGGTGGAGCAGGCCGACAGTCTCGATGCCCTGTTCCGTGCCAGCCATCGCACGCCGGAGCTGGTCAAGGCGCTGATGGCCCAGGGGGTCAAGCTTCGCTTTGCCATGGGCCTGCTGGCGGCACTCAATGGCCGCATCATGTCCAAGGCCTGGGGATTCCTGATCGATGAGCGCTACCACGGCGATAGCTGCTTGATGGTGATGGGCAGCGAAGGGCGTGGCGAGCAGATACTCAAGACCGATCAGGACAACGGGCTGATCCTTGCCGATGACCTCCACTGGCCGGACGTCAATGACCAGATGCAGCGCCTCACGGAGACCCTGATCGAGCTGGGCTACCCGCCATGCCCCGGCAACATCATGGTCTCCAACCCCGAATGGGTGGGTAGTGTGACCCAGTGGCGCGAACGTATCGCGCACTGGGTCAGAGTCCGCGATGGTGACAGCCTGATGAAGCTCGCCATTATGCTCGATTCCCACGCCGTGGCCGGCAACCCTGCGCTGCTCGACAAGGTGCGCGAGTCGCTGTTCGCGGCGTGCTCCCGAGACGAGATTCTGCTTTCCTACTTTGCTCGTGCTGCGCTGCGTTTCTCCACGCCGCTGACGCTGTTCGGTTCGCTGAAGAAGCCCCAGCACGGTATCGACATCAAGAAGGGCGGGATTTTTCCCATCGTGCATGGCGTGCGAACCATGGCCCTGGAGCGGCGAATCAAGCCGACCTCGACCCTGGAGCGCCTGGAGGCGCTGGCCGCCGATGGGCGCCTGGAGGAGCGGATTGCCGAGGATCTGTCGGAGGCGCTCTCGCTGTTTACCGAGCTGCGTCTCAAGCAGCAGCTGGAGCGCCTGGACGGCAGTGCCGACGATGCGAGCCCGGACCGGGTCGTCGTGCAGCAGCTGTCGTCGCTCGAGCGAGACCTGCTGCGGGAGGCGCTGCATATCGTCAAGGAATTCAAGCAGAGCCTGTCACAACGCTATCACCTGGAGTACTCCTGAGGGAGAAAGGAACATCGGTTAGCGCACAGGCAAAGTCAGGTCAGTACAGGCCAATAGCCGGTCACCAGCGGGATAATAGCCCGTTAATAACAACAGGAGGCTACATGCTTCGAGCATTGCGTCGGGCCAAGGATCGTCGCCGTCACGCCAACGGCGAATATGGCTGGCTGTTTCACCCTTATACTGGCGATGAGCTGGTCGCCATTGACTGTGAAACCACCGGTGTCGACACCCGCACGGCAGAGCCGGTTTCCATCGCCGCCGTGAAGGTGCGTGGCGACCGGGTACTGGCCAGTGAGTCGCTGGATCTGCGTCTCCGGCGTCCCGCTTCGCTCACGGGGGACTCCATTTGTGTTCACGGACTGCGCGGCATCGATCTTGACGACGGAGAGAGCCCCGGCGAGGCGCTGGCTAAGCTGCTGGAATTCATCGGTAATCGTCCATTGTTGGGCTGGCACCTCGATTTCGACCTCGCCATTCTCAATCGCCAGCTACGTCCACTGTTCGGTTTCGAGCTGCCCAACACCGGCATCGACGTGGCTCAGCTCTACCATCGCCAGCTACGCCGCAGTGCCATGGATCCGGATCCGACGACGATTCGCTTCGATACGGTAGCGGAAATACTGGGGGTGCCGGTAATGGGGCGCAACACCGCGCTAGGGGATGCCGTAACCACGGCGCTGATGTATCTGAAGCTGGAGCGCGGAACCATGCAGGCCCGGCGGGAGGCATGACCCTGCTGGTAGGGCCGGGCGTCGCCAGTAGCGGGCTGCGATGGTAGGATGGGCCCCGATATCCACCACACGCCCTGGCAGCGCCGTGACCATGCAAGACGCCATGACAATCGACCCACTCGCCCTGCGGGGCCACTCAGACAGGCTCTCACCTTGTTCTGCAGATGAGCCCGGCTCTCTGCTGGATGGCCTGGATGCCAAGGCCCGGCGGGAGTTCAACAAGCTGCAAAAGCGCCTGCGTCGCCATGCAGGCAATGCCATCATCGACTACGGCATGATCCATGAGGGCGACCGGGTGATGGTTTGCCTGTCGGGTGGCAAGGATAGTTACACGCTGCTGGAGATACTTCGCAACCTGCAGCGCAACGCGCCAGTGAATTTCTCCCTGGTGGCGGTCAACCTCGACCAGAAGCAGCCCGGCTTTCCCGAGCATGTATTGCCGCGCTACCTGGACGCCATGGGTATCGAGTACCATATTCTCGAGCGTGACACCTATTCGGTGGTCAAGGAGAAGACACCGGAGGGCAAGACCACCTGTGCGCTCTGCTCTCGACTGCGGCGTGGCTCGCTCTACGGCTTCGCCGAGGAGATCGGTGCCACCAAGATTGCCCTGGGGCATCACCGCGAGGACATACTCGAGACGCTGTTTCTCAACCTCTTCTTCGGTGGCAGCCTCAAGGCCATGCCGCCCAAGCTGCTGTCCGATGATGGCAAGAATATCCTCATTCGCCCGCTGGCCTATTGTCGCGAGGCCGATATTGCCGAGTTTGCCCGGCTGATGCAGTTCCCCATCATTCCCTGCAACCTGTGCGGCTCACAGCCCAATCTTCAGCGCCAGGTGGTCAAGGAGATGCTGGCCGAGTGGGAAGTCAAGCACCCTGGCCGGCTCGAGAGCATGTTCAAGGCGGTGACCAATGTGGCCCCTTCACAGCTGGCTGACCGCGACCTGTTCGACTTTACCGGTCTCGAGGAGAAGCAGGCCAGGCGTCAAGAGAACCATATCGATGCCATCGACCTGACCCACGGGGGCTGAACGGAAGCGGTTGTGGCCGCGGAGACTGACGTCATCGGTAGTAGGCCCATAAATAAACGCCCCGTCGCGCTTTGCTCGACGGGGCGTTTATTTGGCAGGTGAGCCCTGGGCTCAGTGCTCTTCCTGGGCCTGGGCAAGCAGGGCTTCCAGGTTCAGTATGTTGACTTCGCGACCTGAGACCTCCACCAGGCCCTGCTGCTGGAAGCGGCCCAGGATACGGCTGACGGTCTCCACCGCCAGGCCCAGATAGTTGCCGATATCGGCCCGGGACATGGAGAGCCGGAAGCTGTACGGCGAGTAGCCGCGTCGACGGAAGCGGTCCGACAAGCTGGAGAAGAAGCTGGCCAGGCGCTGGTCGGCGGTCTTGCGCGATAGCAGGCGCATCATGCGGCGGTCGTCCCTGAGCTCCTTGCTCATGCTGCGGTAGAGCTGGCCACGCAGCTCTGGCAAAACCTCAGATAGCGTATCGAGGCGGTCGAAGGGGATCTCGCAAACCGTGGTGGTCTCGAGTGCGATCACGCTACCGGGATAGGCCTGCTCGTCGATGCCGTCGAGCCCGACCAGTTCGCTGGGCAGGTAGAAGTTGGTGACCTGATCGTCGCCGGAACCTTCCGTGGTGACCTGCTTGAGGCTGCCGGAACGCACGGCATAGACGCTGTTGAAAGCGCTGCCCTGACGGAACAGCGACTCGCCTTTCTTCAGGGGTGCGCGACGGCGAATGATGGCGTCGAACTGTTCCATATCTTCAAGCTCGAGCGCCAGCGGCAGACACAGGGAACTCAGGCTGCAATTCTGGCAGCGAGTTTCATGCAGCAGGGAACGCCGCTTGTCGACCGCATTGGCCGTTTGTACAGCCATTGGTCACCTCCTTGATCGTGATCATAGAGGTATTATGGAGCATTCTTTGGCCTGGGAGAATGCCCGTTGTGACGATTGGTCGCAACACATTGATATGCCGAGCTATTCGCTGGCGCAAGTTGCCGAAATCGCTGAAGAATTCAAGAAAAAGGTTAAGTTGGTCGTTGTGGTGGATGGGCATCGAAGGCCATGGCGAGATGATGAATCAGCAGCCTTCCGATCGGGGTGGCAACGAGACGTCTCCCATGCCATGTCAACAGGCCATCCCGGGCCAGCGTTTCCAGGCGAGCCAGGGCGTCCGCCAGGTAGCGTTGCGCGTCGATGCCGAAGTTCTCCTCCAGTTGATTCAGGTCCAGCTGCATGTCGCATAGCAGCCGCTCGATGGCATGGTGGCGGACCCGGTCGTCGAAGGTATGGCGAAGCCCTCGTGCCGTAGGCAGGCGGCTGGCATCCAGGGCCGCTTCGTAGGCGCTCAGCTTGGTGTGATTCTGGGTGTACAGCCCGTCCAGTTGAGAGATGGCCGAGACGCCCAGTCCTACCAGATCACAGTGCTCATGACTGGAGTAGCCCTGGATATTACGCCTTAGCGTTCCCTGGTGCTGGGCTTTCACCAGGCTGTCACTGGGCCGGGCGAAGCGGCCCATGCCGATATGCACGTAGCCGGCATTGGTCAGCATGGTGATGCTGGTTTTCAGAATGGCCAGCTTCTCTTCCGGGCCAGGAAGGTCCTGGTGGCGAAAGCGTTGCTGGGAAGCCCGCTGCGACATGGGGTCGTAGTGGAGCAGCGATAATCGGGCCGGTGCCATGGCTATGACCTGCTCCAGGGTGACAGAAAAGGTGTCGCGGGTCTGGAAGGGGAGGCCATAGATCAGGTCGAGGTTCAGGGAGCGGAAGCCCAGGCGGTCAGCTTCATCAAGAAGGGCCTCCGTCAGGATGCGTGGCTGTACGCGGTTGATTGCACGCTGAACCTTGGGATCGAGATCCTGGACACCGAGGCTCAGGCGGTTGAAGCCAAGGGCCTGGAGGTGGCGCAGGGTAAAGACATCGGCCTCGCGGGGGTCGATATCAATAGCATAGTCGCGGCCCCTGGCGCTGGAGAGTCCGAAGCGGGCGTCCAGGCGGTCGATGAGGTCGCTCATCTGGTTAAGGCTGAAGAACGTCGGCGTGCCGCCGCCCCAGTGCAGTTGGCTGACTTCCCTGCGCGTATCGAGATGCGACCTTACCAGGACCATTTCCCGGTCGAGCCGGGAGAGATAGGGCTCGGTGAGGCGTGTAGCCTTGGTGACCACCCTGTTGCGGCTGCAGTAATAGCAGGCCTTGCGGCAGAACGGGAGATGGATATACAGCGAAAGGGGGCGGCCGCTGTCATTGCTCTTTGCCAGAGCCTTTTGGTAATCCACCTCGCCGATGTCTTCCTGAAAGGAAGCTGGCTCTGGATACGAGGCGTAGTGCTGCCCATGGATATCGTATCGGCTCAGCAACTCTTCGTCCCAGGCGAAGGGATCGGCCATCATTCCATGTAGGGACATCGCGGGGACGGACATGAAGACACTCCGGCGTCTCATAAGATGTCCACATGCTAGCGGTAGCGCGTCCGTCGCGGATTGAGCTGCGTCAAGCGAAGCCATAATGAGCTGATGAGCCGCTCGTTTCAGTGTGCGATTCCGACTCCCAGCAGCGAGACGAGCTGCCATATTGCAAAGGCGATGATAGACAGGGCAGCCAGGGTACGCGTGGCCCGGTGTCGGATCAGCGCGCCCAACTGGCGCGCGGCGAAACCGGTTACCAGCAGTGCAGGCAGCGTGCCGAGCCCGAAGACCGCCATCAGCAGCGCGCCGCGGACGGGGTCGGCGATGGCCAGGCTCCAGGCCAGCATCGAGTAGACCGGGCCGCAGGGCAGCCAGCCCCCCCCCGCGCCCAGGCCGATCGCCTGTGGGATGCTGATGACCGGCATGAGGCGCCTGCCGATGGGCTCGAGGTATCGCCATAGCCGCTTTCCGACTGCCTCGACCCTGAGCAGGCCTTTCCACCAGTCGGCGATGTAGAGCGCCATCAGGATCAGCATCACGGCGGCAAACAGCTGCAGTATGATCCGCGCCGTGGAGGACAGAGCGATCACCGTGCCCAGCGAGGCGACAAGGGCGCCTGCGGTCATATAGCTGAGAATTCTCCCCAGATTGTAGCCGAGCAGCAGCCCGGAGAGCCGTGCCGGACTGCGCATGCTGGGGGGGACGGCAAAGGTCAGGGCGCTCATGATGCCGCCGCACATGCCGATGCAATGGGCGCCGCCGAGCAGGCCGAAGACGAAGGCTGCCAGCAGCGGTGGCAGGCCGAGACCGGTGGGATCCATCAGCGGTCGGGGGGCTCGTCGCTCTGGGAGGCCTCGGGCTTTTCTCCGGCTGGCTTGCGACGCTGCTCTCGGGCTTCTGGTGTCAGGTCGTTCTCATCGTCATCGAACAGGATGCGATGCGCGGGCCCCTCAAGGTCCTCGAACTGATCGTTCTTGACGGCCCAGAAGAAGGCCCAGACCGCCAAGCCGAGCAGGATCAGCGAGAGCGGGATAAGCATGTAAAGAATGGTCATGCGTTCACCAGGCGAGCGGAGTTGACCGGGGCCGGCGGCGGTGCGGTGCGATAGCGGCTCAGGCGGAGGGCATTGCCCACCACCACCAGGGAGCTGGCCGACATCCCCAGAGCTGCCACCCAGGGCGGCACGATTCCGATGGCAGCCAGGGGCAGAGCCGAGAAGTTGTAGCACACAGACCAGATCATGTTCTGGCGCATGATGCGGCGTGTAGCATTGGCGATCTCGATGGTTTCGACGATACGCATCAAACGGGGGCTGAGCAATACGGCATCGGCGCTGGTGCGCGCCAGGTCGGTAGCGCCATTCATGGCGATGGAGACATCGGCACCGGCGAGAACCGGCACGTCATTGATGCCGTCGCCGATCATTGCCACCTTCTCTCCACGCTCCTGGCATTGGCGGATATGCGACAGTTTTTCCTCGGGGCTGGCGGCGGCACGCCAGGCGTCGATGCCGAGGGCTTGGGCAAGGCTTTCCACGGCGCCTACATTGTCGCCGGAGAGCAGTTCCACCGCGACGCCGCGGGCCTGTAGCGCCGAAACGGTGGCGGCGGCGTCTTCGCGGACACGGTCATGGAGCGCGAACCAGGCGCGAGGCTCGCCTTCCTCGGTGAGCAGCAGCCACTGACCCGCTTCAGGCAGCGCCAGATTCTGCTGGGGTGCGGCAAATTCAGGGCGGCCAAGCCGCCAGAGCCGGCCAGCGATGCTCCCCTCGACGCCCTGCCCGGTGTGGCTTGTTCGCTCGCTGGCCTGAACGGTGGCCTGGCGCCAGGGACGGAAGGCGCGGGCAATGGGGTGTTCGGAGTGAGCCTCAATGGCTGCTGCGATCACCCGTGCGCGATCTATCGACAGGTCGCCGGTTGGCCGCGTCTCGCGCAGCTGCATTTCGCCGCTGGTCAGGGTGCCTGTCTTGTCGAAGATCACCCGGTCCACCTGGGACAATGACTCGATGGCATCGGCGCGGGTAATCAGCACGCCGCGGCGTCGCAACTGGCCGTGGCCGGCGGTCAGTGCTGTGGGGGTGGCCAGTGCCAGGGCGCAGGGGCAGGTCACCACCAGTACCGAGAGCGTGACCCAGAGCACCCGGGAGGGGTCGATGAACCACCAGGCAATGGAGACACAGGTGGTCACCAGCAGCAGTCGCAGCACGAACAGGTGGGACATGCGCGCGGCCATCTGGGCCAGGCGGGGGCGGCTGGCGAAGGCGCGGTCGGTGAGGTCGACGATACCGGCCACCCGGGCCTGCTTGCCGGCATGGGTGACCCTCACGATCAACGGGCTCTCGATGTTCTGACTGCCGCCGACCACGCTGTCACCGACGCGGCGTGTCACCGGCAGGTACTCTCCGGTGAGCATCGACTCGTCGAGGCTGGACTCGCCTTCCTCGATCACGCCGTCGGCGGGTACGCCATGGCCGGGCTTGATCAGAATCCGGTCGCCGGTGGCGAGTTCGCTGGCCGGCAGGATGCGCTCTTCGCACTCCACGGTCAGTCTCGTCGCCGACAGCGGCAGGGCCCCGGCCATGGCGTTGCCGGTATGGCCGCTGCGTCGACGGGCCCTGGCCTCGACGTAGCGACCGAACAACAGAAAGAAGGTGAACATGGCCACCGAGTCGAAATAGACCTCGCCAGTGTCGGTGATCACAGCGTAGCCGCTGGCCAGGTAGGCCCCGCCGATGGCAATGGAGACCGGTACATCCATGCCCAGCACCCGTGTGCGCAGGTCGCGCACCGCGTTGCGGAAGAACGGCATAGCCGAAAAGAATACCACCGGCGTGGCCAGGGCAAAGGAGAGCCAGTGGAAAAGGGCGTAGAAGTCCTCGCTGATCTCGCCGGGGCTGGTCATGTAGATGGGGATGGAGAACATCATCACCTGCATCATGCCGACGGCGGCGATGATCAGGCGTCGAACCGTCATGCGCTCTTCGAACTGCAGCCGCTGCTGGGCCGCATCAGGCTCATAGGGCTGGGCGCCGTAACCGATGGCTGCCATCTCAGCGAGGATGCGCGATAGCTTGAGCCGGGCCGGGTCCCAGGCCACGCGAACGCGGTGATGGCTGAGATTCACGGCACTGGCGCTGACGCCATCCAGTGCGTTCAGGCGATGCTCGATCAGCCAGGCACAGGCTGCACAGGTAATACCGTCCACCGCGAGGGTGGCGCGTACCAGGCCATTTTCGCCTTCGGGGTGGACGAATTCCCGCTGCAGCCCAGGGTCGTCGAAGACGGCCCAGGTCTCGGCCTTGATCTTCTGGCGATCGTCCGGGCGCTCGGGCAGTTCGGTACGAAAGCGGTAGTAGCTCTCGAGCCCGCCGTTGACGATGGCGTGCGCCACCGCCTCGCAGCCGGGGCAGCAGAGCGGGTGTGCCTGGTCGTCGAGGGTGATCGTCCAGGGCGCACCCGCCGGGACCTGGCTGCCGCAGTGATAGCAGTCTGGCGTAGTTTGTTCTGCCGCGGTGGCGTTCTGATTCATGGCCGCTCGGCTGAGTATGTCGAGACGCAAGCCATCAGCCGCGGTCCACGATGCCAGGCGTCAGAGCAAATTCGTCCTCGCTGGGAAAGCTGCCTTCGCCTACCAGGCGCCAGGCCGGCTCGACCTCGCTCGGGTGCAGCTGCAGGTACCAGCGGTACCGCAGGTTGTCGGGCGCCTGGCCGAGATAGCGCCCATCTCGCACGTGTTCCAGAACGATGTCCTGGTCGCGGCCGCCCAGCGTGGGGAAAATCAGCTTCAGGTAGAGCCGCTCGGGGCGTTCTTCACCTTCGAGCTGAACGATGATGTCGCTGGTCATGGGGTCGATGCGCAGTTCTGCCGCCAGATCGAGTTCATGGGCACGCTGCTGCTTGGCCAGCACCATATTGATCGCTCGACCATGCTCATAGTAATCCTGCTGTACCAGGCCGTCGGCAGTTCGCACGGCCATGACGGCCAGGGTCGAGCTGCCGAAGATCGAGGTAAAGAGCAGGCCCAGCAGGAACCAGGGCCAGAACTGCTTGTACCAGGGGGAGTGGGTGGTCATGGTCATCTCCGAGCTTCGCCGATGAAGCGGGTGTCACGTTCAAGTGCGATGCGTTCGTTCTGTTGGGATTGTACGTTCAATTGGATCGGGTGGCTGGGCAGTTCCAGCACCTCGGCGTCGGCGGTGACCTGTACCGCGAACCTGCGCGAGGCACCGGCAGGAACACGCAGTGTGTCGGGATCGATCTCCAACCCGGGCAGGCCGCTTACTTCGAGGCGAAACTCATGGTCCTCGCGATCCTGATTGCGCAGAGTCAGGGAAAAGACATTGCTGATACGGCCGTCACGGGTCATCTGATAGAGCTGCCCGCGTTCCCGCTCGACTTCAAAATCCAGCGGCATGCGATCACTCAGCGCCCATACAAACAGGCCAATCATCACCAGCAGTGCCACCAGGTAGCCCATCAGTCGCGGACGCAGGATATGAGTCGGCTTGCCTTCCAGGGCATTCTCGGTGGTATAGCGGATCAACCCCCGCGGATAGTTCATCCTGTCCATCACACTGTCGCACGCATCGATGCAAGCGGCGCAGGTGATGCATTCATATTGTAGGCCGTCACGGATATCGATGCCGGTGGGGCAGACCTGAACGCAGAGGTCGCAGTCGATGCAGTCACCGTATCCGGCCTCCCGAGCCTGCTGATGGCTGAGACTCTTCTTGCGTGAACCGCGAGGTTCGCCGCGAGCCTCGTCATAGGACACGATCAGGGTGTCGGCGTCGAACATCACCCCCTGGAAGCGGGCATAGGGGCACATGTAGATACATACCTGCTCGCGCAGCCAGCCGGCATTCAGGTAGGTGAATACCAGAAAGAAGCCCGACCAGAAATAGGCCCAGCCGTGAGCCTGGAGGGTGGGCAGTTCCACCACCAGTTCACGGATCGGTGTGAAGTAGCCGACGAAGGTGACCCCCGTGGCAAGGGCGATCGCGAGCCAGATGATGTGCTTCGCGGTCTTGCGCCATGCCTTGTCCAGGTTCATGGGCTGGCGGTCGAGCTTGATGCGACGGTTCCGAGAGCCCTCCAGGCGATGCTCGACCCAGATATAAAGAAAGGTCCAGACACTCTGGGGGCAGGTGTAGCCACACCACACCCGGCCGGCGAAAACGGTGATGAAAAACAGGCCGAAGGCGCAGATGATCAGCAGCCACGAGAGCAGGATGAACTCCTGGGGATAGAAGGTCGCGGCAAAGATATGAAATTCCCGTCCTGGCAGGTCGAACCAGATCAGCGGGCGGCCGTCCCACTGAATCCAGGGCGTGACGAAGAAGGCCAGCATCAGCAGCCAATTGGCACAGCGACGCAGGCGTTGGAAAAACCCTTTGATCTCGCGCACATAGATATGCCGCCGGCTGGCGTACATCTCCTGCTGTACGACGGCGCGCGGTTCGTGGTGGCCCACGGGATCCGGGGTCACATCGCGGGCGGGTATCTTGTCACTCATGGCGGACTCGTGGCGGGCAGGGATGGCCCGCAGAAGGGGAGCAATGAAACAGGTCCATTGTATCGAGGCCCCGTCACCAAGAGAAAGGGTGCGACCTCAGGCCGCACCCTTACTGCCCGGCTACGTCCTCAGTCGCGAAAACGAAGGCTGTAGACGTAGGCGGCGACGAGATGGACACGCTCCGCACCGATATAGGCTTCCTGAGCCGGCATATGGCCGTTACGACCGTTGCGCAGGGTCTGGCGAACCGAGTCGGCAACGCTCTGGCCGGGCATCTGGTAAAGCCAGATGTCATTGGTCAGGTTGGGGGCGCCCAGCGCCTGGTTGCCGCTGCCGTCCGGCATGTGGCAGGCGGCGCAGACCGAGGCATAGACCGCCGCCCCTTGCTCGGCACGGTCGGCTTCATGCTCGAGGTCGGAAAGCGACAGGACATACTGGGTGACGTT
Organism: Halomonas chromatireducens; assembly: GCF_001545155.1. Taxonomy (NCBI): domain Bacteria; kingdom Pseudomonadati; phylum Pseudomonadota; class Gammaproteobacteria; order Oceanospirillales; family Halomonadaceae; genus Halomonas; species Halomonas chromatireducens. The sequence goes on from NZ_CP014226.1 coordinate 710,814, forward strand.
CTCGATGTTGTTCGCGCCAAGCGTCTGGAACGAGGGCATCAGCCCGTTACGTCCCCTGACCAGAGATGTCATGATCTGCTCGGGCTCGCCGCCGTAGAGCCAGTCGTCATTGGTCAGGTTGGGGAACCCGTAGCCGCCCTGGGCGTTGGCGCCGTGACATACCGCACAGTTGTTCTGGTAGATGCGGTCGGCGACCAGCATGGCCTCCTCATCCCGGGCCAGTTCCGGGATCGGAATCTCCTGGTACTGGGCGAAAATTGGCGTGAAGCGCTCTTCGGCCCTGGCAACTTCCTCTTCCCACTGGCCTTCCTGGGTCCAGCCAAGCAGGCCGGTGAAGTTACCCAGCCCCGGATAAAGCAGCAGGTAGCCCAGCGAAAAAACGATCGTTGCCACGTAGAGCTGGAACCACCAGCGGGGCAGCGGGTTGTCGTACTCCTCGATCTCGTCGGCGGCGTGACCGGTGGTCTCTACGTTGCCATCGGCATCCGGCACCTTGTCGGTCTTGCGGTTGGCGTAGAGGATCCAGAAGGCGAAGGCAATGGAGCCCAGCGTGAGAACGATGATCCAGGCGCTCCAGAACCCGGAAAGGGAGTCATCCCAAAGATTGTTCATGTGTTTCTGTCTCCCTTGTTCGTACGGGAATCGCCGTTGTCGCCCGACTCGCTGCTCGAGCGGGGCGAGGCGCTGCTGTCACGTATTGGCTGCTCATCCTCTTCGGCGAAGGGCAGGTTGGCCGCCTCATCGAAGTCCGGCTTGCGACGCCGGGAGTAGGCCCACCAGGTGATGCCGAGAAAGGCGACGATCAGCAAAAAGGTGATGATGCCGCGAAAGGTTCCGGTATCCATGGTCAGCGTGTGCCCTCGAGCACGGTACCCAACTGCTGCAGGTAGGCGACCAGGGCCGTGATTTCCTGCTGCCCACGCACTTCGCGGGTGGCGTTCTCGATATCCTCGTCGGTATAGGGCACGCCGAGGGTGCGCAGCGCCCGCATCTTGCGCGGCGTATCGTTGCCATCGAGCGTACGCTCGAAGAGCCATGGGTAGGCCGGCATGATCGATCCCGGCACCACGTCACGCGGGTTGTACATGTGGGCACGGTGCCAGTCGTCGCTGTAGCGGCCACCGACGCGGGCCAGGTCGGGACCGGTGCGCTTGGAGCCCCAAAGGAAGTTGTGCTCGTAGATGAACTCGCCAGCCACGCTGTAGTGGCCATAGCGCTCGGTCTCGGCGCGGAACGGGCGGATCATCTGGGAGTGACAGCCGACGCAGCCTTCCCGGCGATAGATGTCACGGCCTTCCAGTTCCAGGGCAGAGAGCGGGCGCAGGCCCTCGACCGGCTCGGTGGTCTGCTTCTGGAAGAACAGCGGCACGATCTCGGCCAGGCCGCCGAAGCTGATCACCACCAGGATCAACACGGCGAGCAGGCCTACGTTCTTTTCGACAATCTCGTGTTTCATTGGTGTCGGTATCCCCGGTTGCTCAGGCGGTCTGCGGAATCGGATGTTGCACGGCTTCGCTGCGCTGGATGGTCTTGAAGACGTTGTAGGCCATGATCAGCATGCCGATAATCCAGAACAGGCCGCCGATCAGGCGCACGATATAGCCCGGACCGCTGGCCTCGACGGACTCCATGAAGGTGTACATCAGGGTGCCGTCGGGGTTGATGGCGCGCCACATCAGGCCTTGCAGGATGCCATTGACCCACATGGAGGCGATATAGAGTACCGTTCCAATGGTAGCCAGCCAGAAATGCACTGCAATCATGCCGACCGAATACATTTCGGTGCGACCGAACAGGCGCGGGATCAGGTGGTACATGGAGCCGATGGTAATCATTGCCACCCAGCCGAGTGCGCCGGCATGGACGTGGCCGATGGTCCAGTCGGTGTAGTGCGACAAAGCGTTGACCGTCTTGATCGCCATCATCGGTCCTTCGAAGGTGGACATGCCGTAGAATGACAGGGCAACCACCAGGAAGCGCAGGGTCGGGTCGGTGCGCAGCTTATGCCAGGCGCCGGAGAGCGTCATCATCCCGTTGATCATGCCGCCCCAGGAGGGCGCCAGCAGGATGATCGACATCACCATGCCCAGCGACTGGGCCCAGTCGGGCAGGGCGGTGTAGTGCAGGTGGTGTGGGCCTGCCCACATGTAGATCATGATCAGCGCCCAGAAATGGACGATGGATAGCCTGTAGGAGTAGATGGGGCGCTCGGCCTGCTTGGGAACGAAGTAGTACATCATGCCGAGGAAGCCGGCGGTGAGGAAGAAGCCGACCGCGTTGTGCCCGTACCACCACTGCACCATGGCATCGATGGTGCCGGAGTAGATGGAGATCGAATACATGGCGGTGACCGGGATCGCGGCATTGTTGACGATGTGCAGCACGGCCACGGTCAGGATGAAGGCGGCGAAGAACCAGTTGGCGACATAGATGTGCGACGTCTTGCGCTGCTTGATGGTCATCAGGAAGACGATGGCATAGCTGACCCATACTGCGGCGATCAGGATATTGATTGGCCACTCCAGCTCGGCATACTCCTTGGTGGTGGTGTAGCCAAGCGGCAGGGTGATCACTGCCGATACGATCACCGCCTGCCAGCCCCAGAAGGTGAAGGCTGCCAGCTTGTCGGAGAACAGGCGCGTCTGACAGGTACGCTGCACGACATAATAGGAGGTTGCCATCAGCGCCGAACCACCGAAGGCAAAGATGACGGCGTTGGTGTGCAGCGGGCGCAGGCGGCCAAAACTCGTCCAGGGCAGGTCGAGGTTGAGTTGCGGCCAAACCAGCTGTGCGGCAAGGATGACGCCGAGGAGCATGCCCACGATGCCCCACACGACTGTCATGATCGCGAACTGCCGAACTACCTTGTAATTGTAGGTCGGGTGCTCTAATGCTGTGCTCATGTCAGGTTCCCATCGAACGCGTATCGAGAGCCGGCCGTCACGGATGCTGCGGCCGGCGCTCACGGTTGGGTGAAGCGGGTCAAAAACAGAATGGATTCTATCGCAGCCGCATCGCAGACTGAAACACGCCCAAGGGCGAAACTCACACAGGAGTTTGACCGGTGTCGTACTTTGCACGACTTGATCGGGTAGCAATTTCTTCGGTGCGCCTCCGCGAGCGCCTCCTCGAAGGGGAGACCGGACGCTGGCGTGTCGAGGGGCTGGGTCCGCTGGAAGTTGAGGGTGACGGAAGCGTCGGCCGGCTGCTGATCGCCCATGGGGCGGGGGCTGGACAGGGGTCGCCCTTCATGAGCCAACTGCGTGGCAGTCTGGCGAAGCAGGGGGTGCAAACCCTGGCGATAGAGTTCGCCTACATGCAGCGAATGCAGAAAGAAGCCAAGCGTTTTCCGCCACCGCGCATCGATCGTCTGGTGGATGAAATGAGTGCCTGGTGCGACATTCTGACACATCCCGAACTGGGTAGCTTCTGGTTGGGCGGGAAGTCCATGGGCGGACGAGCTGCCAGCCTGCTGGCGGCCCGCGACCAGGCCGCAGGATTGATCCTGTGCGGTTACCCCTTCCATCCGCCGGGCAAGCCGGAAAGCCTTCGCCTTTCGCACTGGCCGCTGCTCGGCTGTCCGACCCTGGTGGTTCAGGGTAGCCGCGACCCCTTTGGCAACCGCGAAGAAGTCGAAAGCTATCGGCTGGGCGATGACGTTGCGGTGCATCTGTTGGAAGATGGCGATCACGACTGGAAGCCTCGGCGTGCTTCCGGTTTCACCCAGGAGGGGCTGATCGAGGAAGCGGCGGGAGTGATCGCCGCCTTCATGCGGCAACACTCTGAAAGGCATTGACAACCAACCGGATCCCTGTAGAATTCAGCGCCACGTGACCGGGGTGGTTAGCTCAGTTGGGAGAGCACCAGCCTTACAAGCTGGGGGTCACTGGTTCGAACCCAGTACCACCCACCATCGCTCTCGAGCATCAAGCGATGGCGAGTGATCACGTAGGAAGCACGCAGCGGACCGGTAGTTCAGTTGGTTAGAATGCCGGCCTGTCACGCCGGAGGTCGCGGGTTCGAGTCCCGTCCGGTCCGCCAACTGTTTCTGATGTCTTGTCGTCTTGTGGACCGGTAGTTCAGTTGGTTAGAATGCCGGCCTGTCACGCCGGAGGTCGCGGGTTCGAGTCCCGTCCGGTCCGCCACGATGACTTGCATGCAGTATCGAGTAGCGTTGTATCGAGCAGGGCTATTAGTAAATGAAGTGCGGTATCCGTGGGTGATTAGCTCAGTTGGTTAGAGCACCAGCCTCACATGCTGGGGGTCACTGGTTCGAATCCGGTATCTCCCACCACGCGGACCGGTAGTTCAGTTGGTTAGAATGCCGGCCTGTCACGCCGGAGGTCGCGGGTTCGAGTCCCGTCCGGTCCGCCAACACGATTTTCCAGACCCCGAGCCGAATGGCTCGGGGTCTTTCGTTATGCACGGTTTTTCCTTTCCTGTCTTCTCTTGCTCTCCTGCTGCGCTATGCTGCTTTCGCCTATGGTGCATCATTATCTTTGCGCATCCCGCTTGGCTATCATACAGTTGTTTGAAACCTTGACCAGCAGGAGGAGTTCGGCGTGCGCTACCCTCATCTCTTTCGTCCGCTCGACGTGGGCCACCTGACGCTGCCCAACCGGGTGTTGATGGGCTCCATGCATACCAATCTCGAAGAGGCGCCCAATGGCTTCTCCCGCCTGGCGGCCTTCTATGCCGAACGGGCCCGTGAAGGCGTCGGTCTGATCGTCACCGGTGGTATCGCTCCCAACCCCGAGGGCGCCGTCTTTCAGGGGGCGGCAACCCTGGAGCGCAGCGAGCAGGTGGCGAATCACCGCGGCGTGGTCGAAGCGGTGCATGCCGAGGGCGGTCATATTTGCATGCAGATCCTGCACGCCGGTCGCTACGCCTATTCCCCCGAGCTGGTGGCACCGTCGCCGATCCAGGCCCCCATCAACCCCTTTGCCCCCCGGGAGCTCACCGGTGAGGAAGTTGAAGGCCAGATAGCCGACTATGTGCGCTGTGCCACCCTGGCCCGGGAGGCTGGCTATGACGGCGTCGAGGTGATGGGGTCCGAGGGGTACCTGATCAACCAGTTTCTCTGCCTGCGTACCAACCACCGTAGTGATGAGTGGGGTGGTGCGTTCGACAGTCGCATGCGCTTTGCCGTCGAGATCGTGAAGGGGATCCGCGAGGCAGTGGGTGAGGACTTTCTTATCATCTTCCGCCTGTCGATGATCGATCTGGTGGAGGAGGGCAGCACCTGGGAAGAGGTCGTCACCCTGGGGCGGGCTCTCGAGACGGCAGGCGTCAACCTGATCAATACCGGCATCGGCTGGCACGAGGCGCGCATACCCACCATCGTCACCAGTGTGCCGCGGGCGGCCTTCACCGAAGTGACCCGGCGCATGAAGACGGAACTCAGCGTGCCGCTGATCACCACCAACCGCATCAACATGCCGGACGTGGCCGAGCGGGTGCTGGCCGATGGCCACGCGGACATGGTTTCCATGGCACGACCCTTCCTGGCCGACCCGGCCTGGATCACCAAGGCGGCTGAAGGGCGCAGCGAAGAGATCAACACCTGTATCGCCTGCAACCAGGCGTGTCTCGATCACACCTTCCAGGGCAAGTTGACCTCCTGCCTGGTCAACCCGCAGGCCTGCCACGAGACCGAGCTCGAGATTCTCCCGGCGGAGACAGTACGGGATATCGCCGTGGTCGGCGGCGGGCCGGCGGGTCTGTCGGCTGCCGTCACCGCGGCAAGGCGGGGGCATCGCGTGGTACTGTTCGAGCGCAACAGCGAACTGGGCGGACAGTTCAACCTGGCGCGAAAGATACCGGGCAAGGAGGAGTTCGACGAGACCCTGCGCTACTTCAAGGTCATGCTCGACAAGTACGGTGTCTCAGTGCGACTCAATTGCAGTGCCGATCTCCATACCCTCCAGGGCTTCGATGCCGTGGTGCTGGCCAGCGGCGTCCAGCCCCGCCAACTGACCCTGCCGGGCCATGATCACCCCAAGGTGCTCAGCTATCCCATGGCCATCCATCATCCGGAGCGCGTCGGCCGCCGGGTGGCGATCATCGGCGCCGGGGGGATCGGTTTCGATGTCGCCGAGCTCCTCACCCATGTTGGCCACCCCGCCATGGACACCGAGGCCTGGTGTGCCGAATGGGGCGTGGATCTCAGCGTCTCCGAACGGGGTGGGATCGCCCCGCCGCAGCGTCCCGATACGCCCCGCCAAGTTTTTCTGCTGCAGCGCAAGGCCTCCAAGCCAGGCAAGGGGCTGGGCAAGACCACCGGCTGGGTACACCGTGCCTCGCTGAAGCATCGCGGCGTCGAGACCCTGGCTGGCTGCGAGTACATGGGCATCGATGATCACGGACTCCACATTCGCCAGGATGGCGAGCCGCGACTGCTCGAGGTCGACAGCGTCGTCGTCTGCGCCGGCCAGAACCCGGTGCGCGAACTCCTCGAGCCGATGCAGGCCTCGGGTATGGAGGTACACATGATCGGCGGCGCCGACGAAGCCGCAGAACTCGATGCCAAGCGCGCCATCGAGCAGGGCACACGGGTCTCGGCCAATCTTTGAGAAACGCGTAACGGGGCGTCTCAGGGCAGGGTGACCGACATCGAACCGGAAAGCACCAGGGCGATCAGGTCGGCCTGGCGGTGGGTGTCGGTCTTCTGAAACAGGTTGCGCAGGTGGAAGGCCACCGTGGTGGTGGAGATCGACATGCGCTCGGCAATCTCCTCGCTTCGCAGTCCCTCGGCCAGGGCCAGGGCGATACCGGCTTCGCTCGGGGTAAGCCCAAACAGGCTGGCCAGTATCTGCCGGGGCACCTGGGCGCGTTTTTCCGGGTCCGAGAGCAGGACCACCACCGCTGGTTCATGGGGCGAGCCGTCGGTGCGGCCCAGGGAGCAGGCCAATATCAGCAGGTCGCGACGTTCACCCGGGCGGTTGAGCCGCAGACATGTCACCTTTTCCTCCCCCTCCTGGCTGCTCTTGAGCGCGGCGCGAATGGTCTTGCGCAGGTCCTGGCCGCTGCCGGCGGCGGACAGGCTCTGGCCCAGCTCCAACTGCTCGGTATCCTGCGACAACCGATGAGCCGCCCGGTTGGCAAAGAGTATCTGTCCGTCTCGCCCCAGCAGGACCATGCCAGGTGCTACCAGGTCGAGGGCTCGTGTGGCGGCAACAAAGGCCTGGCTGCTCGCCTCCTGGCGCAGGTCGGCCATGGCCTGGCGCAGTTCGGTGATTTCCCCGACAGCCTTGCTGCGCATGCGCCTCACCTGGCGCAGCCGGGCATCGATGGTGGCCAGCATGAGGTCGAAGTCCACGGGCTTGACCAGATAGTCGTCCGCGCCGGTGCGCTTGCCATCCACCACGTCCCGCGGGTCGGAGAGGGCGGTGAGAAAGATGAACGGGGTGTCGGCCAGGTCGGGGCGGGTATTGCGAATGTCCCGCAAGACCTCGTAGCCGTTGCAGTGCGGCATATTGATGTCGCAGAGTATCAGGTCCGGGGCCACGGCGTTGATCTGGTCGATGGCTTCCCGTCCGTCGGCGGCCTCGATGACGGCGTAGCCGGCCTCTTTCAGTTCCTCGCAGATATCCCCCCGCAGTTCGGCATGATCCTCGGCGCAGAGAATCAGCGCCGGCATGGCAGTTGCTTGTGGCGTCGGGTCGATCATGGCGCGGCCCCTCCAGCGGCGAGTGGTAGCGTGAGCGTGAAGGTGGTGCCGTCTCCCTCCCGGGAGTCCACGGTGATGTCGCCATTCTGGAAGCGGGCCAGATGCCTGGCGATATTCAAGCCCAGGCCGATGCCTGGCATCGCCGCGACATTGCGTGCACGAAAGAAGCGCTCGAAGAGCTGAGGCATGTCCGCCTCCGGTATGCCGATCCCCCTGTCTTGCACAGTGCAGGTGGCGTGTTCGCCGTGGCGGTCGAGCCGAACCGTGATGGGGGCGTCCGGTGCGGAATACTTCAAGGCGTTGGATACTAGGTTGGCAAGGATCTGTTCGATCAGTGCCCTGTCGCAGAGTACGACCAGCGGCGGCGAGGCCATGGACTCCAGTCTGATGCGTCGGGAGTCAGCTGCCTCCTCCTGGAGCTGGCATACCTGCTGGGTGATGGCTGCCAGGTCGCAGGGAGCCGCCTCGGCCTCTACCTGGCCGCCATCCAGCCGTGCGGCGGTCAGCGCGCTTTCCACCAGGCGGGTCATGTGCGCCACGGCGTCACGTAGCCGGGTATAGCGCCGCTGTCGATCCTCGGGGGTCATCTGGTCACCGCGGCGCAGCAGTCGCTGCAGGCCGGAATCGATCACCGCCAGCGATGCGCTCCAGGCCCATGCCAGTATCGATGGAGGGCTTGGGCAGCGGGTTCAGGTTGCCCGCCGCATCGCGGTCGAACTGCATGAACACCAGGTTCCAGATCTCGATGTAGCGATCGCCGTCCTCCTCCGGGCTACCGGGAGGTCCGCCCCACACCTCTGGGCCGTGATCATAGAAGATCTCCGAGCTGGGACCGCAGGGCCCCGTATCGCCCATCTGCCAGAAGTTGTCCTCGTCGAGCTTGGAAAAGCGCGCCGGGTCGATGCCCATCTCCTCCTTCCAGATCTGCTCGGCTTCATCATCGCTGACATGCACCGTGACCCAGAGCTTCTCCTTGGGCAGCCCCAGCGTCTCGGTCAAGAAGGTCCAGGCGAAGCGGATCGCATCGCGCTTGAAGTAGTCGCCGAAGCTGAAGTTGCCCAGCATCTCGAAGAAGGTGTGGTGGCGCGCGGTGTAGCCGACGTTGTCGAGATCGTTGTGCTTGCCGCCGGCGCGCACGCAGCGCTGGGAAGATGCGGCCCGCACATAGGGACGCGGGTCGCGCCCCAGGAAGACATCCTTGAATGGCACCATGCCGGCATTGGTGAACAGCAGGGTCGGGTCTGTGCCCGGCACCAGGGAGCTCGACGGCACGACGGTATGTCCGTGCTCCTCGAAGTAACTCAGAAAGGCCTGTCTGATGTCTGCGCTTTTCATGGAATATCCGTGGCGATGAGCATGATGACCCGACGGGCGGGAAAGCGGGTGCGGCCGTCGAAAAAAGGCCGCTGCAGGGGCGCCGTGGCGCGCCGAAGCGCCACCCGGGGCGTTCGCAAAGGGGGGTATTATAGCGTAGTTGTCAAGCGACTGAAGAGTGCGAGCCGAAGCGGCCGTTTCAATGGCAGTTCCAGGCATGGGAAAGGGCGTGACGCAGATGCTCGAAATCGAACCCTCGGCTGGCCAGGAAGCGCTCCCGCCGCGCGCGCTCGCGGGGCGAGTCGCCGGGACCGTCGAAGCGCCGGGCCAGAGAATCACAGGCCAGCGCAAACCAGTCGGTCTCCGCCTCGGCAAAAGCGGCCTCCAGGGTGGCGCGGTCGATACCGCGCCGGGAAAGCTCGCCACGAATCTTCAGCGGGCCCTGGCCCCGGGCCACCCGCGAGCGCAGAAAGCTCTCGGCAAAACGGCTATCCGACTGCAGTCCCTGCTCGGCCAGGGCGTCCAGGCAGTCCCCAATGGCGGCCGAGTCGTGGCCCTTCGCGACCAGCCGCTCCGCCAGCTCGGCGCGAGAATACTCGCGCCGAGCCAGCAGGCGAATGGCATCCTCCCTGGGGGAGGTCTCGCGATCGCTCGCCGGCTGGCCCAGCATGGCTTAGAGCAGGCTGCCTTCGTCGGCGTCATCGGCCAGCTCGGCGGTGGCCTCCTTCTCCCGGGGCTCTACCGTCGCCAGCAGCTGGCCACGGATCTGGCTTTCGATTTCCTCCATCACCGCCGGGTTGTCCTCGAGGAACTGGGCGGCATTGGCCTTGCCCTGGCCGATCTTGTTGCCCTTGTAGCTGTACCAGGCGCCGGCCTTGTCGACCAGGTTGCACTGCACGCCCAGGTCGACCACCTCGCCGGCATGGTAGATGCCCTTGCCGTAGAGGATCTGGAACTCGGCCTGGCGGAACGGCGGCGCCACCTTGTTCTTGACCACCTTGACCCGGGTCTCGTTGCCGGTCACCTCGTCGCCCGACTTGACCGAGCCGGTACGGCGAATGTCCAGGCGCACGCTGGCGTAGAACTTGAGTGCGTTGCCGCCGGTGGTGGTTTCCGGCGAGCCGAACATCACGCCGATCTTCATGCGGATCTGGTTGATGAAGATCACCATGCAGTTGGCGTTCTTGATGTTGCCGGTGATCTTGCGCAGCGCCTGGGACATCAGGCGCGCCTGCAGGCCGACGTGGGAGTCGCCCATCTCGCCCTCGATCTCGGCCCGCGGGGTCAGGGCGGCCACGGAATCGATGACGATCACGTCGACGCCGCCGGAGCGCACCAGCATGTCGCATATCTCCAGCGCCTGCTCACCGGTATCGGGCTGCGAGACCAGCAGGTCGTCGAGGTTGACGCCGAGCTTCTCGGCATAGCTGGGGTCGAGCGCGTGCTCGGCATCGATGAAGGCGCAGGTCTTGCCCTGCTTCTGGGCCTGGGCGATCACCGAGAGGGTCAGGGTGGTCTTGCCCGAGGACTCCGGCCCGAAGATCTCGACGACCCGCCCCAGCGGCAGACCACCGATGCCCAGGGCGATATCCAGGCCCAGGGAGCCAGTCGACACCGAGGGCATGATCACCCGGGGCGTATCGCCCAGCCGCATCACGGTGCCCTTGCCGAACTGGCGCTCGATCTGGGAAAGGGCGGCATTCAATGCCTTCGAACGGTTGTCTTCCTGTGCCATGTGGCGCTCCTCGTAGAACTCGTCGGAAGAAATTCGGTTGCTGGGCTTACGGCGCAAGGTGCCGTTCGCTTGCCAAACAATCGGAATGGCGGACGAAACCGATAAGGGGTCGCCCGGACACTGTATGGTTGGACAGTAGTATGGCGAAAAAATCGCCCCACGCCAAGCGTGGCGCCTACGTGTCCTTGGCGTGATTGGCCTCGATATGACGGATCAGGCCGACGATGGCATCGCGCACCGCGCGCTCGCGTACCGCCCGGCGGTCCCCGGGGTAGTGCAACTGCTCGGCCTGCTGCCCCTCGGCATTGCCCCAGGCCAGCCACACGGTGCCCACCGGCTTGTCCGGCGAACCACCTCCCGGGCCGGCCACGCCGCTGATCGCCACGCCAAGCCTCGCGCCGCTCTCGCGGCAGGCACCAGCGACCATGGCCTCGACCACCTCGCGGCTCACCGCACCCCGTTATCCCGCAGATAGGCGATGTTGGTGTCGCCGCGCAGGAACCACAGCAGCTCATGAATGATCGAGCGCAGGTGCAACTTCTTGGTAGTCACCAGGGGAAAGCCCCGCGACAGGTCGAAGCGCATCTGGTGGCCGAACACCGAGCGGGTGCCCACGCCGGTGCGGTCGTCACGCTCCACGCCCTGCTCGAGCACAAGTCGCATCAGGTCCAGATAGGGTTGCTCGAGCGGGGACTGCTCATGTGGCGCCTGCTCGAGCGCAGGCTGGATAGTGTCGTCAGGCATCGTTGGCGAACTCTGCATGTTTTTTTGCATGGGGTTTTTGCATGGAATAGTTGCTAGGCCGTGAGTCTACCTTTCTCTCCGGCTCCCGTCCTATTCAGGCCGAGTATCACTTCGTGACACCTCGTCCACCGGCTGGCGGCGCGACCACAGAATCAGCACGATGCCGAAGGCGATCATTGGCAGCGTCAGCAGCATCCCCATGGTGAACCAGTCGAAGGCGAGATAGCCGATATGGGCATCCGGCAGGCGGAAGAACTCGACCAGGAAGCGGAACACGCCATAGAGCAGCAGGAATAACCCGGAGACGAGCCCGCGCCGGCGAGGTCGGGCGGACACCCACCAGAGCACCACGAAGAGGACCAGGCCCTCGAGAAAGGCCTCGTAGAGCGCCGTGGGGTGGCGCGGTTCTGGCCCCATGCCGGGAAACGGCATGCCCCAGGGTAGCTCGGTGACCCGCCCCGGCAGCTCTCGGTTGATGAAGTTGCCGATCCGGCCTGCGCCAAGGCCGATGGGTACCATGGGGGCAAAGAAGTCGGTGAGGGTGAAGAAGGCCATCCGCTTCTTCCGAGCGAACCAGAGTGCCGCCAGCAGCACCCCGATCAGGCCGCCGTGAAAGCTCATGCCGCCGTCCCAGATCCGAAACACCCAGAGCGGGTCTGCCAGCCACTGGCCGATGCCGTAGAAGAGCGCGTAGCCCAGGCGGCCACCGACCACCACCCCGATGGCGGCATAGAAGAGCAGGTCGCCCACGTCGTCGCGGGTCAGACCCACCCGCTCGGCCCGCAGACGACCCAGCCACCAGGCACCGACGAAGCCGATGACATACATCAGGCCATACCAGTGAATTTGAAAGGGCCCCAGCGCAATGGCGACCGGGTCGATATCGGGATAGTTCATGGCATCCTCAAGGCAGAAATCTCGGGGCCACCCACCTCACCCGGCCGGGGTGGCAGTAGCAGACAAGGGGAGTGGCAGAAAAAGGCAGGGAGGGTGGCCGAAAGCGGACACGCAGGGTCAAGAGGAAACGGGCACATCGAAGGCATCCGGCCGCCAGTGGCGCAACAGGTTAATGAGTGCCCGGGGCCCATAGGGCTTGGCCAGGTAGTCGTCCATCCCCGCCTCGCGGAAGCGGCGACGATCCTCCTCACTGGCATTGGCGGTGAGGGCAACCAGGACGCTGCGACTCCCTTCGGGGTCGCCCGCCTCCAGCTCACGCCAGCGGCGCGCTGCCTCCAGGCCATCCATGTCGGGCATGTAGATATCCATCAACACCAGATCGTAGGCCTGCAAAGGACGGCGATCCAGCGCTTCCTGCCCACTGGACACGCAGTCGACCTCGAAGCCCTGTCCTTCCAGCACCTGGCTGGCGAGCATGCGATTGACCGGCCCGTCATCGACGACGAGGACGCGCAGCGGTAGAGCCGGTGTGGACACCAGCGAGCCGTCGGGGGATTCATGCGCGATACCGTCACCGGCGAGACTCTTCACCAGGAGGGTGACTTCGGCCATGCGCTCGCGCAGTTCGGTGAGGTGTCCCGGCGCAAGGCAATCGGGTTTCTGCATCTGCTCGGTCAGTTCGGTGAGCAACGGCTCCAGCTCACGCTGCAACAGGGTCAGATAGCGTGACTTGAGCCGGGAGTCCTCCCGGGCACGCTCACGCGCAGCAACCAGCCCCCCGAGCTGGGGCAGCCTGTCGCGCAGATCGTCAAACAGCAGCAGTTGATAGTCCCCGGCTTCGAAACGCTCCACCTCCAACTGACGCCAGCGCTCCTCCGCATCGAGCACCTGCATTTCAATGGGCTCCCCGTCGCGTACCGGCATGCTGCGCAGCCGCGTTTCCGGGCTCTCCAAGCCCTCGGCTCGCACCCCCATCAAGCGCTCGATGGCTATGTTGGCAGCGACGATACGACCCTGGTAAAGAAGCAGTGCCGGACGCGATACCGACATGAGCAACCCTCCCAGGTCGGGCGCCTGACGCAGGCGAGCGTGCAACTGAGCCACATTGGTTTGGAGTTTCTCAAGGCGCGCATTGGGGGAGTCCAGGTCGGAGACAGTCAGGACCGGAGGGGCGAGCCAGCACGGCAATATCTGGTCGGCTTCGAGCAGCAGCCGCTCAACACGCCCCAACCCCTCCTCCATTTGCGCTTCGCACTCCCGCAGCCGGTGCCGTAGCTGCAGCAGAAAGGCTGCGGTGGTCAAGGTGGTGCCGACCAGAAGCGTCAGCAGCAGCCAACCGGAAGCCGCCCAGGAGGTGGGGTCGGGTGTGGCCAGCCAGAGAAACAGCCCGACGGCCAGGCAGAGCAGCACCAACAACAGCTGTGCCAGCAGCAGAGGCCATAGCAGCGGCCAGACAAGATGCGACCAGAGGCGATCCTTGTGAATTGCGGGGTGCATTCTCATCCCTGTGCTAACGCGTCGTTCATTAGAGTGTACGCCGCGCGGATACGGCTGTCATGACGGTACCTGGCGGGCAAGCGCGACACTCTCCTCGTTCTCCCCGGCAAACATGCCGCCGGGACCGAAACGGCGCTCCCCAAGACGGATGGCGTCGCGCTCGGCATCCCACTCCAGCCAGCTCATGGCACGGGTACCGTACTGCTCACCAACGATGAAGGGGGCCGATAGCAGACGCTCTAGCTCCAGGCTGATGCCGGTATCGGGCAACTGGTCATCCTCGGCCCGAGACGCATCGGACAGGGCCGCCAGGGCTTCCTCCGGCCAACGGCCGCAACGCAGGGCTTCGACCACGCCCTGTCGCGCCTTGATCAACTTGGGCCAGGGGGTGTTCAGCCCGGCGTTGGAGAGCCCATGGACACCGGGAGTGACTTCGCCAAGCACCAGCCGGTCACGCCCCCGGTGCAAATGCCACAGTCGATCCATCTCGCCGACCAGCAGGTTGAAGCCGGCATATCGCCAGCCTTCTCCATCAGCCAGCCCTTTCAGCCAACCGGCGAGATCATGGTACTCCAGCGCCTCTCGCACCAGGTGGCCACGGCTGGGGGCGTCGGCGGAAACCTTGAGCTCGGGATCGCGCACATTGGTGACGGCTGCAAAGCGGCCGCGTCGATGCACTGCCAACCAGCTGCCACCGGCCTCCAGGTCACGGCCGCCAACAATATCCGGCGCCTCCTGCCACTGCCCCAGGGGCGCCGATGGGCGCTGGTAGAATTCATCGCGGTTGGCCACCAGCCTCAGCGGGAAACGACAGCCCGGGCGATAGTCGAAGGCAATCAGGCACATGGGCGCATCAGTCCCGCGGCGGCAGCAGGTGCGCCAGCTGCCATTCGCTGAGCCGTGAAAAGAGGTGGCTGCGCACCGCTCCCGGTGTATTCAGGGTCAGGGTCTCCTGCACCAGGGCCTGTGCCGCATTTAACGACACGCGCCGAATGGCGGCGCGAACGCGAGGTAGGCTGGGCGCATTCATCGACAGCGCATCGAACCCCATCCCCATCAGCAGGAGCGCACCCGCTGGGTCGCCGGCCAGTTCGCCACACACCGAGATCGGCTTCTTCAACCTGCCAGACTCCTCCGCAAGGCGGGACATGGCCGAAAGCACGGCCGGATGGCAGGCGTCGTAGAGGCCGGCAACCCTGGGGTTGTTACGATCCACAGCCAGCAGGTACTGAGTCAGGTCGTTGCTGCCCACCGAGAAGAAATCGGCCCGCTCGGACAGGGCATCGAGCTGATAGAGGGTTGCCGGCACCTCCAACATCACGCCGATCAGCGGGCGCTGCGCCGTCACCCCCTCTTCACCTAGCTCGCGAATGGCCCGGTCAAGCAGCTTCAGGGCATCGTCGACCTCGTCGACATTGGTCACCATCGGCAGCAGTACCTGCAGGTTGCCCAGTCCGCAGGAAGCACGCAGCATCGCGCGCAGCTGCACCATCAGCACTTCGGGGTGGTCGAGGGTGACCCGGATACCACGCCAGCCGAGAAAGGGGTTGGCCTCCTCGATGGGGAAGTAAGGCAGGTCCTTGTCACCGCCGATATCCAGGGTGCGCATGACCACCGGCAGCGGTGAGAAGGTTTCCAACTGATCGCGGTACAGCCTGGCCTGCTCCTGTTCACCGGGAAAGCGTTCGGCAATCATGAACGGCACTTCGGTTCGGTAGAGACCGACACCGCTGATTCGCTTCTTCAGCGATACCGTCATATCGATGGCCAAGCCGGTATTGACCATCAGCGGCATCACATGGCCATCGGGAGTCTCGCTGGGCAGGTCCTGTTCATGCTCCAGCACCTCGGTCAGCGCCTCTTCCTCGGCGATCAGGCTGCGGTAACGGCTCTCCAGTTCATCCGACGGTCGCACAAAGAGTCGCCCGCGGTGGCCATCCAGCACCACCCTGGCGCCGGAGAGCCGCGGCAGGGGCAGGTCGACCATGCCCAGCACGGTGGGAATACCCATGGCCCGGGCGATGATAGCCACATGAGAGGTGCTGGAACCACGCACGGAAACCAAGCCCGCAAGCCGTTCCCTGGGCACCTCGCCCAGCGTGGCGACGCTGATTTCGTCACCCACCAGGATGGTGCTTTCGGGAAAGACATCGGGGACCTGAGGGGTCTCCTCCTGGAGATGGGCCAGCACGCGGCGCCCCAGGTCGCGCACGTCGGCAGCGCGCTCCCTCAGATAGTCGTCGTCGACCCGCTCGAGATACTGCACGTGGCGGCGCACGACATCAGCCAGCGCTCCCGGCGCCCACTGGCCCTCGCGGATGCGCTTCTCGACCTCCTGGGAAAGCGCCGCCTCGCTGAGCATCTGCTGATAGACCTCGAACAGCGCCAGCTCCTGAGCCGAAATCCGGTTGGCCAGGCGCTCCCCGGCGGCCTTGATTTCTTCGCGTACGCGTCCAATGGCCACGCGAAGCCGGCTGATCTCGTGCTCGACATCGGTGGGCACCAGGTCCGGCACACTGCTAAGGTCCGCCGGCGGAGCGATGACCACGATCTCGCCGATAGCCATGCCTGGTGACGCGGCAACGCCTGTAAAAAGCGCCTGCCCACCCGGCAAGCTAGGCCGGGTCAGGCTACCGGTGGCAAGGGCATGGGCCAGCACGCCGGCCAACTGCGCCCCCATGGTAATGAGGAAGGCTTCGTCCTCCTCGTCATAGCGGCGTTTTTCACCCTGCTGCACCACCAGTACGCCAAGCATGCGGCGCTGATGGATGATAGGCACCCCGAGAAAACTCGAATAGCGCTCCTCGCCGGTAGCCTCGAAATAGCGGAAGCGAGGGTGAGCCGGCGCATCCTCCAGGTTGAGCGGCTCCTCCCGCTCCGCCACCAGCCCGACCAGACCCTCCCCTACCCGCAGGCTGACGCGCCCCACGGCCCGGCTGTGGAGACCGATGGTCTCCATCAACACCAGCTCTTCGATCTCGGGGTCGAAGAGGTAGAAAGAGCACACATCGGTATGCATGGCCTTGCGGATACGACGCACCATGGTGGCCAGGGCCGCATCCAGGTTGCGAGCCCCGTTTACCTCCTGGATGACCCGTCGCAGAACCTCCAGCATCGGCGTTTTACTTTCCATTGTTCTCATCTCCCGCCTAGCTGAAGAAATCGATGCGAGATAGTGCCATCGACACCGTCGTTACGACTCGCCCGACTCCTGGACTGCCACCGACTGTGCATCAGCGCCCTTCCAGCGCCAGCCGCTGAGCCCGTGGGGAGAGCTCTCTCAATGCACGGCGATAGACCTCACGCTTGAAGGGTACGACCTGGCCCAGTGGATACCAATAACTGACCCAGCGCCAGCCATCGAACTCGGGCTTCCCCGAACGATCCATGCAAATTCGGCTCTCCTGACAGCGTATCCGCAGCAGGAACCATTTCTGTTTCTGGCCGATACAGACCGGTTTGGAATGCATGCGAACCATGCGTCGCGGCAGGCGATAGCGTAGCCATCCCCGGGTACAGGCAAGCAATTCGACGTCATCGGTAGTCAGGCCGATTTCCTCTTCCAGCTCGCGGTAGAGGGCCTGTTGCGGTGTTTCGGTTGCCTTGATGCCTCCCTGGGGAAACTGCCACGCATTCTGTCCTACCCGACGTGCCCAAAGCAGCTGCCCCTTTCCGTTGGCGATGATGATGCCAACGTTGGGGCGAAAGCCGTCAGCGTCGATCACGGACGTCACCTTGTAAATTCATCATTGATAGCCATTCTTCCACAATGCCGGGAAGCGCATCAATACAACAAAATAACGGCGCCTCCCATGCCCACTGTACAAGGAGAGGAAAGCAGCACGACCCGTGGCTTAGCACCGGCGAGCGATGTCTGCCATAATCCGGGGCTTTTATGAATGTCAGTCGTTATCTGCCGCTGGCTTCTATTCAACCATGCATTCAACAATCGAAAGAGGTAAGCCGTGAGTCTGGCCATCTTCGACCTGGACAACACCCTGCTGTCCATCGACAGCGACCACGCCTGGGGCGAGTTCCTGCTGGAACAGGGCGCTGTGGACCCGCAGGCCTACCGGGAAGCCAATGACCGCTTCATGGCCGACTACAACGCCGGCACGCTGGATATCCACGCCTTCCTCGCCGTGGCACTGCAACCACTGGTCGACAACAGCCCCGAACAGCTGGCCGCCTGGCACCAGCAGTTCATGGCCAGCAAGATCGAGCCTCACATCCTCGCCAAGGGCGAGGAACTGGTCGCCAGGCATCGGACCCGGGGCGACACCCTGCTGATCATCACCGCCACCAATCGCTTCATCACCGGCCCGATTGCAGAACGCCTGGGCATCGACCATCTGATCGCCGTGGAACCGGAAGTGGTCGACGGCCGTTATACCGGCAAGGTGAGCGGCACGCCCAGCTATAGAGAAGGCAAGGTGAAGCGCCTGGAGGAGTGGCTGGCTAACAAGGACCTGACCCTGGACGGCTCCTGGTTCTACAGCGACTCTCACAACGACCTGCCGCTACTGGAGCTCGTCGACCACCCGGTTGCCGTCGACCCGGACGATACCTTGCGTGAAGTGGCCGAGCAGAAAGGCTGGCGGATCATCAGCCTGCGGGATTGAAGCCCCGCCATATGAGAAAAAAATTGTAGGAGGAAGCTTTAGCTCACGACTGGAGGCCGAAGGCCTCCCCGCGGTGCCACCCAGCGCTGGCGACAGCCACTGACGTCGCGGCCTCCGCCAAGGCGCCTGCCGGCGCCAGTCGCGATGCGGAGCAGCGCTCCAACAGCGACTCTTTCCACCGACGGTGCTACATCGTTGTTGGAGGAAGCTTTAGCTCACGACTGGAGGCCGAAGGCCTCCCAGCGGTGCCAGCCAGCGCTGGCGACAGCCACTGACATTGCCGCCTCCGCCAAGGCGCCTCCCGGCGGTGCCACCCGACACCAACAAAAAACGCCCCGACGAGGCGTCTCGTCGGGGCGTTGTCGTGCGGCTATCTAAGCGATCAGCCCAGCAGATGCTCGACAGCGGCGCGCTCTTCACGCAGCTCGTCTTCGGTGGCCTTCATGCGGCCACGGCTGAAGTCGTCAACCTCGAGACCCTGGACGATCTCGTAGTCGCCGTTCTGGCAGCGCACCGGGTAGGAGTAGATGATGCCCTTCTCGATGCCGTAGCTGCCATCGGAGGGAATCGCCATGCTCACCACGCCGTCGGTGCCCAGCGCCCAGTCGCGCATGTGGTCGATGGCGGAAGAGGCGGCAGAAGCGGCGGAAGAGGCACCGCGCGCCTTGATGATCGCCGCGCCACGCTGCTGCACGTCAGGGATGAAGGTGTTCTCGTACCAGTCGCGCTCGACCAGGTCGAAAGCCGGCTTGCCGTCCACCTTGGTGTGAGCCAGGTCCGGGTACTGGGTCGCGCTGTGGTTGCCCCAGATGATCATGTTCTCGACGTCGGTGACACGCTTGCCGGTCTTCTGGGCCAGCTGGGTCAGGGCGCGGTTATGGTCCAGGCGCGTCATGGCGGTGAAATGACGCGGGCTGAGGTCCGGCGCATTGCAGGAAGCGATCAGGGCGTTGGTGTTGGCAGGGTTACCCACCACCAGGACGCGCACGTCGCGGCTGGCGTTGTCGTTCAGCGCCTTGCCCTGCACGGAGAAGATCGCGGCGTTGGCTTCGAGCAGGTCCTTGCGCTCCATGCCGGGGCCACGCGGGCGAGCGCCGACCAGCAGGGCGAAATCGGCATCCTTGAATGCGACATTGGGATCGTCGGTGGCGACGATGTCCTGCACCAGCGGGAAGGCACAATCATTCACTTCCATGACCACGCCGTTCAGGGCATCCATGGCCGGCGTGATCTCGAGCAGCTGGAGAATGACGGGCTGATCCGGGCCCAGCATGTCGCCAGCCGCGATACGGAAGATAAGGGAGTAGCTGATCTGGCCAGCACCGCCGGTAATGGCAATACGTACGGGATCTTTCATCATTGCTCCTTCGGATTGGTCGCCGTGAGGATGAGCCGGCCGGCATCGGGCCGCCCTGGCTCGGATTCGGAACGCGGTGAATGTTATGCCTGCAGTGCACAAAACTCAATCCGACCTCCGGCTAGGCAGCTGACGCGATGGCCCCGGAAAAGCCTGCCATTTCGTGCACGAAGACTTCCCTTTCGATGAAATACTGCGAAAATTATCGCCCTCAGGGGAATTTGCCGCTTCTATAACGAAACAGATTGAATGAAATTGGCCCAACGCCCGGCTTTTGCAGTAGATTAATGCGATTCATTTAACACACTCTGCGCCAGGCTGTAGTAGCGCGCGTACTCGCCGCTGACGCCAAACCACGGAAGTTCGAATGCCCAGACGTCCTCCTCTTTCCTATCTGCTGGCCGCAGTCCTGCTGCTGGCGCTCTTGCTGTGGCTGGCACTCGGCGACTTCGATCGTTTTCAGCAGCAGCCCCCCCCTGGCGAAGCCCAACCCGCCGAGACACCGACCCGCGTCGAGTACCGGCTCAGCCAGGCCGCGCCCCACGCGCCGCGCCTGGTCGCTCAGGGCCAACTGGTAGCCGCCCGAGAGGTGGAACTCCGCAGCCGCCAGGCCGGACGGGTCTCGGAGCTGCCGGTCTCCCTGGGAAGCCGGGTGGAAGCGGGCGAGTCCCTGCTGGTCCTTTCGACAGATGCCCTGGAGGCACAGCTGGCGAGAGCCGAGGACCAGCTCACCCTGGCCCGGGCCGAACTGAGCGGCGCCGACGACCTGCGTCGGCGCGAACTGATCTCCCAACCCGAATACCTGCGCCTGCAGAGCAGCGTCAGCATGGCCGCCGCCGATGTGGCCGAACTGCGCCATGCTCTGGCCGAGACCCGCCCCGCTGCCCCCTTCGACGGCAAGCTCGACCGCCTGGACGTGGAGCTCGGCGACGTACTGCAGCCCGGCGAGGCCTACGGCCGACTGATCGATGACCGCCGCCTCACCGCCAGCGCCTGGGTTTCTCAACGTGACGCCCTGACCCTCGAACCCGGCCTGCCCGTAGAGGTGCGCCTGCTGGACGGCACCACGCTCCCCGGCGAACTGACCCATGTGGCCAGCCGCGCCGACGATGCCACCCGCTCGTACTACATCGAGGCAACCCTCGACAACCCGGAGCGGCGCCGGGTTGCCGGCGCCAGCGCCAGCCTGACCATCACCCTGCCGGAGCGCTACGTTCACCGCTTTTCTCCTGCGCTGCTGGAGCTGGACGAAGAGGGCCAACTGCGCGTGAAGCATCTGGACGATGACGACAGGGTCGTGATCTCCCGAGTCAGCCTGGTGGAGACCGATACCCGGGAGGTGCGGGCCACCGGCCTGCCCGAGACGGTGCGCCTGATCACCCTCGGGGGCGGGTTCGTCACGGAGGGCGATCGTGTCACGGCGGTGGCGATCGAGCAGGACCAGGCGGCACGGGAGACCCCCTGACCATGCGCACCCTGATCGAAGCAGCGCTGGACCGTTCGCGGACCACCCTGCTCATTCTGGCCTCGCTGCTGCTGGCCGGCTTCGCCGCCTGGCAGGTAGTGCCCAAGGAGGCCAATCCGGACATCGCGATTCCCATCATCTACGTTTCCCTCTCGCTTGAGGGGGTCAGCCCCGAGGATGGCGAGCGGCTGCTGGTTCGCCCCATGGAACAGGAGCTGCGCACCATCGAAGGGGTCAGCAAGATGACGGCCCAGTCCAGCGAGGGCCACGCCGCCGTGACCCTGGAGTTCGATGCCGGCTTCGACCCGCGCCAGGCGCTGGCCGACGTCCGCGAGAAGGTCGATATCG
Source organism: Halomonas chromatireducens (assembly GCF_001545155.1). Taxonomy (NCBI): domain Bacteria; kingdom Pseudomonadati; phylum Pseudomonadota; class Gammaproteobacteria; order Oceanospirillales; family Halomonadaceae; genus Halomonas; species Halomonas chromatireducens. Next base: position 732,462 of record NZ_CP014226.1, read on the forward strand.
CCAGCGCAGAAATACCCGAGGAGGCCGATGAACCCCGGGTCTTCGAGGTCAACGTTGGGCTCTTCCCGGTACTGACCCTGGGCATATCCGGTGCCCTGGAGGAAACCCAGCGCCTCGCCATCGCCCGTCGCCTCCAGGATGCCATGGAGGGGATACCCGAGGTTCTCGAGGTGGATATCGGCGGCGAGCGCGAGGAGATGCTGGAGATCGTGCTCGACCCCCTGGTGCTCGACAGCTACGGTGTGGACTTCGATGAACTCTTCAGCCTCATCAGCCGCAACAACCGGCTGGTGGCCGCAGGCAGCCTGGACACCGGCGCCGGCCGCGCCCCGATCAAGGTGCCGGGAATCATCGCATCGCTGGAAGACGTCATGGACATGCCGGTCAAGGTCGACGGTGACCGGGTCGTGACATTCGCCGATGTCGCCTGGATCCACCCCTCCTTCAAGGATCCCGACGGGTTCGCCCGTATCGACGACGAACCCGCCCTGGTGCTGGAAATCTCCAAGCGCGCCGGGGCCAACCTGATCGCCACCATCGCCAGCGTCCGCCAGGTGCTGGCGGAGGCCGAACCGTTGCTGCCGGACGAACTCAGCATCACCACCATCATGGACCAGTCGGACACCGTCGAGCAGATGCTCTCGGAGCTGCTCAACAACGTCTTGACCGCAGTGGTTCTGGTGCTGGTCGTGATACTGGCCGCCATGGGGCTGCGCTCGGCGCTGATGGTGGGGCTGACCATTCCCGGCGCCTTCCTCACCGGCATCCTGCTGATCTGGGCGATCGGCTATACCCTCAACATCGTGGTGCTGTTCGCCCTGATCCTGGTCGCCGGCATGCTGGTGGACGGCGCCATCGTGGTCAGCGAACTGGCCGATCGCAACCTGCGCGAGGGACAGTCACCCCACGACGCCTGGGTCAACGCGGCCGCACGGATGAGCTGGCCGGTGATTGCCGCCACCGCAACCACCCTTGCCGTCTTCATACCGCTGCTATTCTGGCCCGGTGTGGTGGGTGAATTCATGAAGTACCTGCCGGCCACGGTGATCCTCTGCCTGCTCGCCTCTCTCGCCATGGCACTCATCTTCCTGCCGACCCTGGGGGGACTGTTAAGCGCCCGCACGTCCCGCCCCGCCCATGGCGACGAACTGATCACCGCCGGCGGGCGTCTCTATCGTGCCGTGCTGGCCCGCCTGCTTGCCTGGCCCGGCATGACACTGCTCGTTGCCCTGCTGCTGATGGCGCTGATTTTCACCGGCTACGGCCGCTTCAATCATGGCGTAGAGTTCTTCCCTGCGGTCGAACCCGACGGCGCCCAGGTGGTCGTGCGCTCCCGGGGGGATTTTTCCACCATCGAGAAGGACGCCATCGTGCGTCGCGTGGAGGCACGCCTGGCAGGCATGAGCGAAGTGCAGGCGCTCTATGCCCGTTCCTACGGCGTACCCGACGAGCAGATCGGCAACGACGTGATCGGCGTGGTGCAGTTCCAGTTGATCGACTGGCAGCAGCGCCGGCCAGCCCGACAGATCATGGACGAGATGACCGAGCGTACCGCTGACCTGCCCGGCATAGTCCTGGAGTTTCGCCAGCAGGAGGAGGGGCCCGGCGCCGGCAAGCCCATCGTGCTCGAGGTCAGCGCCGAGGAACCGGCGGACGGCGATGCCGCCGTCGCCCACATCCGCAGCGCCATGGAGCGCCTGGGTGGCTTTCGCGACATCGAGGACAATCGCAGCCTGCCCGGCATCGAATGGCGCCTCAACGTCGACCGCGAGGCCGCCGCCCGGCTGGGTACGGACGTAGCCGCCGTCGGCAGCGCCGTGCAGCTCATCACCACCGGCCTGCAGGTCGCCAGCTACCGGCCGGCACACGCCCCGGATGAAGTGGACATTCGCGTACGCCTTCCCCACGCCTCGCGCACCCTTGACCAGCTCGACCGGCTGACACTGAATACCCTGCGTGGCCAGATACCCGTCTCGCACTTCGCCAGCCTCGAGCCCGCCCCCAAGGTGGGCACCCTGCACCGCATCGATGGGCGCAGAGCGGTTACCCTGGAAGCGGATGTGGCGGACGGCTACCAGCCCGACGAGCGGCTGCGGGCACTGATGGAGTCGATGGCCCCCTCCGCCCTGCCCAACGGCGTCCAGGTCAATGTGGCCGGCGAACAGGAAGAGCAGGAGGAAGCCAGCCGCTTCCTGATCACCGCCTTCCTGGTGGCGATCGGCCTGATGGCACTGATACTCGTAACCCAGTTCAACAGCCTCTACCAGGCTGCGCTGGTACTGTCGGCCATCGTGTTCTCCACGGCTGGCGTGCTGATGGGCCTGCTGATCAACGGCCAGCCCTTCGGCATTGTCATGGTGGGCATGGGGATCATCGCCCTGGCGGGCATCGTGGTGAACAACAATATCGTGCTGATCGACACCTACAACCAGCTGCGTCGGGAAGGCCTCGGCCCTGCCCAGGCGGCCCTGGAAGCGGGTGGGCTGCGCCTGCGCCCGGTACTGCTCACCGCCATCACCACGGTACTCGGGCTGATGCCCATGGTGCTGGGAATCAACGTCAACCTGTTCGCCCCCAGCCTGGGCTTCGGGGCGCCGTCGACCCAGTGGTGGACCCAGCTCTCCAGCGCTATCGCCGGCGGCCTGGTATTTGCCACCGGGCTGACGCTGTTGCTGACGCCCTGCATGCTCGTTCTGGGACAGGGCCGGCGCACCAGGACGGCTCCAGCCACCCAAGCCGAGTGACATTTTGTCCTGGCGCCCATGAATGAAAAACGCCCTGGGCGGTCAAGCGGCCCAGGGCGTTTCTCAGGTGATTTGCCGATCAATTCGGTAGTGTCAATTCTCTGAGCCTTGTTTCCAGGCCCGGCTCTCAGGCCCTGTTCGGCTCGGCCTGTGAAGTGGCCAGCGGCGTGTGGGCGGCATGCAGCCGTGCAATCAACTGGTCTTCTAAGGCAAAGCGTTCGGTCAGCCCTTTGGCCAGGCGGTCGAGCCAGGCAGGCAGCCGTGGCAGAAAGTGCTGGCAGCGCACTGGCGTGGAGTAGTCGGCATCGAAGGCGAGCACCAGCTCGGTGGACATTTCCAGGCGCTCCAACAGCTTCGCGGCGATCCCCAGGGCATCCTGATCCTCGAAGGCCAGTGCTTCCTCCCGCAGTTGGGGGTAAATCTCGAAGTGACCGGCACTGATATAGTCCATCAGCAGCTCACTGAAGCGATCGATCTGGGGCTTGCTCACGGCCTCGAGCTCAGTGTCGCAGGCCTCCTTGAGCTCGATGAAGTTCACCAGAAGCTCGCGCCGCTCGTCGAGCCAGCGGTCGATCAGCTGGTGTACGCCACCCCAGCGCTCCCGAGCGCTCTTGCAATCTTCCAGCATGTCCGCCTCCTTCCCTTATGAAGCCGATGCCATTTCGACCTGAAAGCACAGACTCACCCCTGCCAGGCTCGCTGTCAATCCTGGGTCGGCCAGAATCCAGGACGATATAGTTCAAGCCAGAAACTTCAATCATGAAATTTCATACTTGAACTATATTCGATTACGACCTAGTCTCAAGACAAACAACGATAACCGGCGGAAGATCACACCCCATGAGGATAGCCTGTCTCGGCGGGGGCCCAGCAGGGCTCTACTTCGCCATCAGCATGAAGCTGCACGACCCCGCTCACGAGATCGTGGTGTTCGAGCGCAACCTTCCCGACGACACCTTCGGCTGGGGCGTGGTGCTCTCTGACGAAACACTCGACAACCTGGCCGCCAACGATGCCGTGAGTGCAGCGCACATCCGCGAACACTTCGCCTACTGGGACGATATCGCGGTGATCCACGATGGCGTGAAGACGGTCTCCACCGGTCACGGCTTCTGCGGCATCGGCCGTCACCGCCTGCTACTGCTGCTGCAGGCCCGCGCTCGCGAGCTCGGCATCGAGCTGCGCTTTCAGAGCGACATCCCCGACACCGCCATCGATGAATTGCGCCGCGAGTTCGACCTGGTGATGGCCGCCGACGGCCTCAACTCCCGCACCCGCCAGCGCTATGCCGAACACTTCAATCCCGATATCGACGTGCGTGCCTGCAAGTTCGTCTGGCTCGGTACCCACCAGACCTTCAACGATGCCTTTACCTTCATCTTCGAGAAGACGGAACACGGCTGGGTGTGGGCCCATGCCTACCAGTTCGACGCCGATTCCGCGACCTTCATCGTCGAGTGCAGCGAAGCCACCTGGGAGGCCTTTGGCTTCGGCGAGATGAGCCAGCAGGAGTCGATCGCCGTCTGCGAACGGATATTCGCCCGCCATCTGGGCGGCCATGCACTGATGACCAATGCTCACCATATACGCGGCTCCGCATGGATCAACTTCCCCCGGGTGCTGTGCGAGCGCTGGAGCTTCGACAACGTGGTGCTGATGGGCGACGCCGCCGCCACCGCGCACTTCTCCATTGGCTCTGGCACCAAGCTGGCACTGGAGAGCGCCATCGCCCTGGCGGAGTATCTGCACAGCGAACCCGACATGGCCAGCGCCTTCGCCCGCTATGAAGAGGAGCGTCGCACCGAAGTGCTGCGCCTGCAGTCGGCGGCGCGCAACTCCACCGAGTGGTTCGAGCAGGTGGAACGCTACCTGGACCTGGACCCGGTACAGTTCAACTACTCCCTGCTGACCCGCTCCCAGCGCATCAGCCACGAGAACCTGCGCCTGCGCGACCCACAGTGGCTCGAGAGCGCCGAGCGCTGGTTCCAGCAGCAGGCGGGCAACGAGGGCGGGTCGCGGGCGCCGATGTTCGCCCCCTTCACGCTGCGCGACATGCGGCTCGCCAACCGCATCGTGGTCTCCCCCATGGCCCAGTACAAGGCAGTGGACGGACGGCCAACCGACTGGCACTTCGTGCATTACGCCGAGCGCGCCAAGGGCGGCGCCGGACTGGTTTATACCGAGATGACCTGTGTATCGCCCGAAGGGCGCATCACCCCGGGGTGCCCGGGCTTCTACGCCCCAGAGCACGAAGCGGCCTGGAAGCGGCTGTGCGATTTCGTTCACGCCGAGACCCCAGCGAAGCTGTGCGCCCAGGTCGGCCACTCCGGCCCCAAGGGCTCGACCCAGCTCGGCTGGCAGGAGATGGACGCGCCGCTGGCCGAGGGCAACTGGCCGATCCTGGCGGCCTCCGCCGTGCCCTGGTCGGATCGCAACCAGGTACCCAAGGCCATGGACCGCGCCGACATGGACCGCGTACGCGACGAGTTCGTCGCCGCAGCAAAGATGGCCGAGCGCGCCGGCTTCGACATGCTCGAGGTACACGCCGCCCACGGCTACCTGCTCTCCTCGTTCATCACGCCGCTGACCAACCGTCGCGATGACGAGTACGGCGGCTCGCTGGAAAATTGCATGCGCTACCCGCTGGAGGTGATCCGAGCGGTGCGCCAGGCCTGGCCGACTCACAAGCCGCTGGCGGTTCGCATCTCGGCCAACGACTGGGTCGGCGACGAGGGTGTCACCCCCGATGAGGCTGTCGAAATAGCCCGCCTGCTCAAGGGCGCCGAGATAGACATCATCGACGTCTCCGCCGGACAGACCTCGACCCGGGCCAGGCCGATGTACGGTCGCATGTTCCAGACCCCCTTCTCCGATCGCATCCGCAACGAAACCGGCATGGCCACCATGGCGGTGGGCAACATCTACCAGGCCGACCACGTCAACTCGATCCTGATGGCGGGCCGCGCCGATCTGGTCTGCCTGGCCCGGCCGCACTTGGCCGATCCCTACTGGACACTGCACGCGGCGGCGGGCCTCGGTGACAGCCAGTGCGACTGGCCACAACCCTATGGCCCCGGCCGCGACCAGCTCCAGCGCCTGGCCGAGCGCGGCGAGGGGTGGACATGAGCGATGATGTGAACGAAAACATGAACGAGAGCGAAATGCAGGGCAAGCGCGTGGTCATCACCGGCGGTGGCAGCGGCATCGGCGCCGACATGGCGCAGGCCTTCGCCGAGGCCGGCGCCGCGGTGACCATCACCGGGCGGCGGGGCGCGGCACTGGAGGCCGTGGCCAAAGGGCACCCGAACGTTTCAACTGCCGTGGCCGACGTCACCAGCGAAGCCGACATGATCGCGCTCTTCGAGCGACTGGGCGAGGTCGATATCGTCATCGCCAACGCCGGCGCTGCTGACAGCGCGCCGCTCTCGCGCACCTCGCTGGCGCAGTGGCAGCGCATGCTCGAGGTGAATCTCACCGGGGTCTTCCTGACCCTGCGCGAGGGGCTGCGCCACCTCAACGATGGCGGGCGCCTGATCGCCGTGGCCTCCACCGCCGGGCTCAAGGGCTACGCCTATGTGGCGCCCTACTGCGCCGCCAAGCACGGCGTGGTGGGCCTGGTACGCGCCCTGGCTCGGGAAACCGCGGGCCGAGACATCACCGTCAATGCGCTGTGCCCCGGCTTCACCGATACCCCGCTACTGGAAGCCAGCATTGCCAACGTGGTCGACAAGACCGGCCAGAGCCCCGAGCAGGCCCGCGCCCACTTTCAATCGACCAATCCCACGGGGCGGCTGATCCGGCCCGCCGAGGTCACGGCCACGGCGCTATGGCTCTGCGGCCCCCACAGCGGTGCCATTACCGGTCAGGCGATCTCGATCTCGGGAGGTGAGGCATGAGCAACGAATGTCAGCCGCTCGAGCCGGCAACGCCTGCCGGAGACTCCCTTGGCAAGGAGTCCCTGAGCAAGGAGCGCCTGCGGCTATGGCTACGCATGCTGCGGGTGACCCGCCAGATCGAGGCGGAACTGCGTGAAAAGCTGCGCCTGTCGTTCGACTCCACCCTCCCCCGGTTCGACGTCATGGCAGCGCTCTACCGCGACTCGGACGGGCTGAAAATGAACGAGCTGTCGAAGCGGCTGCGGGTCTCCAATGGCAATGTCACCGGCATCGTCGAGCGCCTGGTCGACGATGGCCTGGTGGAACGTATCGCCATCGAGGGAGACCGGCGCGCCACCCTGGTACGGCTCACCGCGGCCGGACGCGCCACCTTCTCGGACATGGCCGTCGCCCACGAAGGCTGGGTCAATGCCCTGCTCGACGGCGTCACCGAAGACGATGCCCACCATATCGGCGAGCTACTGCACGGCTTGCCGGCCGATACGGGAGATAGACAATGAAACTGGCGGAACTGACGCCGCAGCACTTCCTCTGGCGCATGGAGGGCGAGGTCGCCGTCATTCGCCTGAACCGCCCCGAGCGCAAGAATCCGCTCACCTTCGACAGCTACGCCGAACTGCGCGACACCTTCCGCGACCTGGTCTATGCCGAGGACGTCAAGGCGGTGGTATTCACCGCCAACGGCGACAACTTCTGCTCCGGCGGCGATGTCCACGAAATCATCGCACCGCTGGTCGATAGCGACATGAAGGAGCTGCTGGCCTTCACCCGCATGACCGGTGACCTGGTCAAGGCGATGATCCACTGTACCAAGCCGGTCATCGCCGCCGTCGATGGCATCTGTGTCGGTGCCGGGGCGATCATTGCCATGGCCTCGGACATCCGCTTCGCCACGCCCCGGGCCAGTACCGCCTTTCTCTTTACCCGGGTGGGCCTGGCCGGCTGCAGACCGATCTGACGCGTCATGCGGCCATCGAAGACGTGCAAGGCTGGCTGGATGCATTCACCTGAACAACTGCCCGAGCTGCTGCGCGGGGTGGGCATGACATCGCAGCGAACCCGAGACCGGATGGTCGCACGCCTGGCCGACCAGGGTATCGAGGACGAGCGGGTACTCACGGCCATGGCCAGTGAGCCGCGCCACCTGTTTCTCGATGAGGCGCTGTCACACCGGGCCTACGAGGACACCTCGCTGCCCATCGGTCTGGGCCAGACGCTGTCCCAGCCATGGATGGTGGCGCGGATGACCGAGCTGGTGCTGAATGAGTCGCCCCGGCGCGTGCTGGAGATCGGTACCGGCTCCGGCTACCAAACGTTGATTCTTGCACGGCTGGTACCGGAACTCTGGTCCGTCGAACGAATCAATGCCTTGCATCACCGAGCGGCGGAGCGTCTACGTCTGCTCAAGGCATACAACGTTCGATTGCGGCTGGCGGACGGGGGGCACGGCTGGTCCGAAGCGGCGCCCTTCGATGTCATACTGCTGACCGCCTGTGCTCAGGAATTACCGGACGTGCTGGTGTCCCAACTCGCCGATGGCGGCGTCATGATTCTGCCGCTGGCCGATGCCGGGGGAGAGCAATGGCTGACCCGGGTTCGTCGCGTCGGCAACCGACAAGAAGTCAAGCGGCTCGAGAGAGTTCGTTTCGTGCCGCTGCTGCAAGGAGTGATTCGTTGAAGCGTCAACTCAGTGTGTTCCTCAAGGGCGCCGGCATGGGGGCCGCGGATGCGGTTCCCGGGGTATCCGGCGGCACCATTGCCTTCGTCACCGGCATCTACGAGGAGCTGATCCATACCATCAAGCAGTTTGGCCCCAGTGCCTTCACTGCCTGGCGTCGTGGCGGCCTTGCCCTGCTGGCCACCCACCTCAACCTGGCGTTTGCAATTCCGCTGCTGCTCGGTATCGGTGCCAGCCTGGTCACGGTGGCCCACCTGGTGGTGTGGCTGATGGAAGAGCACCCGCTGCTGCTCAATGGCTTCTTCTTCGGGCTGGTTGCCGCCTCGGCCATCGTGGTCAGTCGTCACCCCGCCGACTGGAAGCTGTGGCATCTGCTGCCTCTCGTCGTTGGACTGTTGCTGGCCCATGCGCTGCCTTCGCTGATGCCGGTCATCACCCTGCTGGGCAGCGAGGCATTGATGCTGATCGTCGGGGGCGCCATCGCCATCAGCGCTCTGCTGCTGCCCGGGGTCTCCGGCAGCTTCCTGCTCCTGACCATGGGGCTCTATGGCACGGTGATGGAAGGCATTCGCGGTTTCGACCTGGAGCTGCTGTCGATCTTCGCGGTGGGCTGCCTGATCGGCCTGTTTGGCTTTTCGCGCCTGCTGTCGTGGCTGCTGCACCACCATCGCACCGCCACGATGCAGCTGCTGATCGGTTTCATCGTCGGCTCGCTGCCGGTGCTTTGGCCCTGGCGTGAGCTGGTGCGCTACCAGCTCGGCCCGCAAGGCCAGATGATCCCCCTCGACTACCGCTACCTGACTCCCGGAGACTACGCCAACCTGACCGGGGACTACGGGTTGATGCTGCCGGTGCTGGCCACGATGCTGATCGGCGCCGTGCTGGTGCTGGCCCTGGCTGGCTACCATCGTGTGAGTGCCTCCGGCAAGGTGGCGGCCGGCCCTCAAACTTCGCCTGACAAGGAGGATGGCTCCAATGCGTAAGGTATTACTGGTATCCGCCGTCGCCCTGGCGATGACCGGCTGTGCCGCTCAGCAGGAGCACTCCGCTCCCCAGGTTCGCGATCTCTCCGTGAGTCGCGAGCGTGCTTCTGTCAGTCAATACACCGTGGAGGCTGGCGATACGCTCTACGGTATTGCCTGGCGACACGACATGGACTATCGCGATCTGGCGCGCCTCAACCAGATCAGCCCACCCTACAGGATCGAGCCAGGCCAGCAGCTGCGGCTGGACGAGAGTGGAGCCGCGCGCCCCGCCAGCGAAGCTCCCCGCGAGCAGCGCGATACGGAAGTTGCCACGGCCACTGGCCTGGGCGGTGCTGTCGACGTTGGTGATAGCGACTGGCTGCTGCCTGATGACGAGGCCATCGAGCGCAGCCGGCGCCTGACTGCCGAGCCTTTGGAGAGCGGAGAGCCGAGCCCGAGCCAGGCGGCGGTGGAAAGCGCCGGCCAGATCGCCGCGGCACCACCGGCCGCCGAGCCCGAGCCTGAACCGGAGCGTCAGCCAGAGCCCACACCCGAGCCGTCGCAAGAGCCGGAAGTGGTCGAGGCACCGGAACCCGAGCCAGCCCCAGCCGCCGAGCCGGATGCCGGAACCGAGGTGGCGGGTGCACCGGAACAACCGCCTGAGCGAGAAAGTCGAAGCTACACGCCGGTGGAAGAGGTCGACTGGCAATGGCCGGCCGATGGCGCCCTCATCGGGCGTTTCGGTGAAGGCGGAAGTATCACCGCGGGCATTGATATCGACGGGCAAAAGGGGCAACCTGTCAGAGCAGCTGGCCCAGGTATCGTGGTCTATGCGGGCAGCGGAGTGAGAGGCTATGGCAACCTCATTCTGCTAAAGCATAATGACCAATACCTCAGCGCCTACGCCCACAACGACAGCCTCAGGGTTCGCGAGAATGATGTGGTCGAGGCCGGTGAGGTCATCGCCACCATGGGTGATAGTGATGCGGAGAGCGTCAGGCTGCATTTTGAGGTGCGCAAGGATGGCCAGCCTCAGGACCCCCTGAACTATCTGCCGGAGCGGTAGACCGTCGCTTCGGGCCATCCGCCGGGTAGTATGGCGGCGTCAACGACGCCGCGTGATGACATAATAACAGCGCAACGCGTGCCGAAAGATGATGTCAGGTGTAGACCGGCACCTCAGGACGAAACCACGGGGTAGCAACCGATGAGCATGCTTGAACGGGACCTTCAGGACGTGAATCTAGAGGATGTCGCTGAAGCCGAGCAGGAGCTTGGCGCCAGTGAAGAGAGTGTAGTCGGGGAAGAGGAGGCGTTCGAAAAGGCGCTGAGTCGTGAGGATAAGCACTATCATCACAGCCTTGATGCCACTCAGATCTATCTCAACGAAATTGGTTTTTCCCCCCTGCTGACACCGGAAGAGGAGGTCTATTACGGCCGCCTTGCCCAGAAGGGCGACCCCGCCGGTCGATCGAGGATGATCGAGTCCAACCTTCGCCTGGTGGTCAAGATCGCCCGGCGCTACCTCAACCGAGGCTTGACCCTGCTCGACCTGATCGAGGAGGGGAACCTTGGGCTCATTCGCGCCGTTGAAAAATTCGATCCCGAGCGGGGCTTCCGTTTCTCCACCTATGCCACCTGGTGGATTCGCCAGACCATCGAGCGGGCGCTGATGAACCAGACGCGCACCATTCGCCTGCCGATCCATGTGGTCAAGGAGCTCAATATCTACCTTCGGGCGGCCCGCGAGCTGACCCAGAAGCTCGACCACGAGGCCACCGCCGAGGAGATCGCCGAACACCTCGACAAGCCGGTTGAGGCGGTCAAGAAGATGATGGGGCTCAATGAGCGCGTTTCGTCGGTGGACTATCCGATGGGCGGCGAAAGCGACAAGCCGCTGATCGAGACCATTGCCGATGACAACGAGCAGGGTCCCGAGTCGTCCCTGGTGGACGTCGATGTCAAGCAGCATGTCGACGACTGGCTGGCGGAACTGACCGAAAAGCAGACAGAGGTGGTGATCCGCCGTTTCGGCCTGCGCGGGCATGAGGCCGCTACGCTGGAAGAGGTTGGAGACGAAATCGGCCTGACCCGTGAGCGGGTACGCCAGATACAGGTTGAAGCGCTCAAGAAGCTGCGTCGAGTACTGGAGAAGCAGGGCCTGTCCATGGACTCTATCTTCGAATAGCGCTTAGGAAAGACTGCACAAATGACTGTGCGAGTGCATCACTTCGTTGCGCGGTGCTCGGAATCCTCACATATAACCCATATGCTCCGGTTCCTGTGCTCCGTGCGCCTTGTGCTTCATCTCGCTCGTCGATTTGTTCAGCATTTCCCTTATGCTCCGGGATGGGCCGCTGGCCCGGCAGGCGGCCCGTTCCGGCCAGTTCGTATCATGGGTGCGCTACGGCGCATCGTCGTCGCGCCTTGCGGTTTTCCGGGCGCGTCTTGTCGTTAAGGGAACATCGACCATGTCTCGCCCAGCCTTATCACGTTGCTTTCGCAAGCGCTGGATTGCCACGTTTGTCACTCTTTCAATGGCCGGCAGTGCGCAAGGCGCCGACCTCTGGACCATTGCCCAGGATGCCCTCGAGAACGATGCCGAGCTGGCTTCCGTCCGCTCCGGCTTTCTGGCGACCGAGGCTGCCCGGGACGTGCAGCGCGGTACCCTGCTGCCGCAGATTGCGGTCGGGGGCAACGTCAGCCATTCGCGAATCTATTCAAGCGCTGCCCAGGGCCAGCAAGGCGTGCCTGAAGGCGGCGTGCCGGGCGAAGTGGCTCCGCGAGACGACACCATCAATAGCGTCGGGGTAAGCCTGGACGCCGAGCAGGCGCTCTATGATCCAGCGCGACAGGCCCAGCTCGCTCGGGCCGAGCGGGAGATCGACCGCGATGCCGTGTCACTGGATGTTGCCCGACAGCAATTGCTCTTCACGGTGGCTGATGCCTACTTCGAGATCCTGCGTGCTCACGATATCCTGAGCGCTCGTCGCGCACAGGAGACAGCCATCAGTCGCCAACTGGAGCAGGCCCGTGAACGTTTCGAGGTGGGGCTGATCGCCATTACCGACGTGCATGAGGCCCAGGCCTCCTTCGATCTGGCGCGCGCTCAGCGCATCGCGGCAGAAAGCGCCATGCAGGTCAGCTTCGAGGCGCTGGAGCGGCTGACCGGGCACCGCTATGACAGCATCGATGCCCTGGATGACGATATCCCCATCGTGCCGCCCGAACCGGGGGATCGCGAGGACTGGGTGACGCTCGCCATGGACAACAGCCCCATGGTGCTGATGGCACAGGCGGGTATCGAAGTCGCCAGGAGCCAGGTCGAGATCTCCCGGGCGGGGCAGCGTCCGGTAGTCTCCGCCTTCGCTACCTATGGCTGGTCGGACAGTGACCGTACCGGTACGAATTACAGCTCCGAGAGCCAGGTCGGACTTCGTGCCAGCGTACCGCTCTATACGGGCGGGTCCACCGAGGCACAGATCCGCCAAAGCGGCTTTGCCCTGGAGGTGAGCCAGTACGATTTCGAGGCACAGCGCCGCGACACCATCCAGCAGGTACGTTCGCTGTTTACCCGCGTCAATAACGATGTGGAGACCGTCGAGGCGCGCCGCCAGGCGATCGTGTCCAACCAGAGCGCCCTTGAGGCGACGCGCTCGGGTTACGAGGTGGGCACGCGGAATATCGTCGACGTGCTCAATGCCGAGCAGAGCCTGTTCAATGCCATCGCCGACCATGCCGAAGCCCGCTATGACTATGTGCTGGGTCTGCTGCAGCTACAGCTGCAGGCGGGGCTGCTCGGGGCGGACTCGATCCAGGCTGTCAATGCCTGGCTTTCCGATGAGGAGAGCGTCTCCCTGGAGCTGCCGGACGAGGCCAATGACAGTCCGGTCATGAATATTGGCGAGCGTCCCCGGGCGCCTTCGTGAAGACTGGCTGACATGATGATTTGTCGACATAAGATAAACTGATATTTTGTTGAATTTTAGAATTACCTATAAAGAACCACCGATAAATCGGTGGTTCTTTTCGTGATTATAGTAATCATATAGAGGATAATTCGGCGTCATTGCTTCTCGTGAGGAGGTTTTCATGGCAAGGCCCCTGGTCGCTGATATCGACCTTGACGCCCTGCGTCACAATTACTGCCTGGCTCGCGAGCTGGCACCCCACAGCCAGGCGCTGGCAGTGATCAAGGCCGACGCCTACGGCCATGGCAGCGTCGCCTGTGCAGCGGCGCTGGAGTCCCTGCCGGCCGGCGTCAGGCCGCCTGCCTTTGCGGTTGCCAGCATCGAGGAGGCCGAGGCCTTGAGAGAGGGCCATATCGAAGCACCGATCGTACTGCTCGAGGGTATCTTCGAGGCCGGCGAGCTGGCCCGTGTCGAAGCGCTTGGCCTGTGGCTGGCGGTGCATAGCGAGTGGCAGGTCAATGCCTTGCTGGCGCACCGCCCGGCCCGGCCGATCCCGGTGTGGCTCAAGGTCGACTCCGGCATGCATCGCCTGGGATTCACGCCAGAAGAGGTCACCGATGTCTGGAAGCGCCTCACGGAGAGTCCCGAGTGTGTCACCGCGGTGCAGCTGATGAGCCACTTTGCCACCGCCGACGCCGTCGATGACGGCTATTTTCGCCAGCAGCTCGCCTGCATGCGAGAGCTGGCGCAGCGTCTCGACGTGCCGCTCTGCCTGGCCAACTCGCCGGCGACCCTGGCCTGGCCCGAGGCGCATGGTGCCTGGGTGCGCCCAGGGGTGATGCTTTACGGTAGCGATCCCCTGGAGGTTGCCAGTGATGCGACGCGACGCCTGAAGCCGGTCATGACGCTGCGCTCGGAGATCATCGCCATGCGCGACTTGAATATCGGCGAAGCCGTTGGCTATGCCGGACGCTGGCGAGCGCCGCGGCCATCGCGTATCGCGGTGGTGGCCTGCGGCTATGGTGACGGCTATGACCGCCACGCCGTGGATGGCACGCCGGTTCTGGTGGCGGGGCAGCCTGCCAGCTTAGCCGGCAAGGTGTCCATGGATATGCTTACCGTGGATGTGACCGACATTGCCGAGGCCGGTATCGGTACCGAGGTCGTGCTGTGGGGGGAGGCCAGCAACGGCCGGGTACTGTCGGTAGATACGGTGGCACGTCATTGCGACACCATCAGCTATACCCTGCTTACCGGCGTGCTTCCGAGGGTGCCGCGCCGCTATCTTGGTCTCGATGCCTGAGGGGGGAGTGCCGCGTTGGCGACACCTCACCTGCGAGACGTTAGCGGGCACGGTATGATGTGCGTTTTGAGCGAATGGAACCTGTATGTCCAAGCGTAACTGGCCCTCCTCCTTTGCCCACCCGCGCTTCTGGCCCGCCTGGCTGGCGATCGCTTTCATGTGGACGGGTGCCTGGCTGCCGTGGCGGCTGAAGCTGGCATTGGGCAAGGGTATCGGCCTGCTGGTCTGGCGCCTGGTCCCACGGCGCCGGCATATCGTTGATACCAACCTGCGCCTCTGTTTTCCCGAATGGAGCGATGAGCAGCGTCGCCAGCGGGTCCGCGAGACCTTCATCGCCAACGGCATAGGGATACTCGAGACGGCAACCGCCTGGTGTCGCGACCCACGGCACTTGCGTCACCGGGTCACCTACAAGAACCGGCACCATCTTGCTGCCGCTCAGGCCCGTGGCAAGGGGGTGCTGGTGGTGGGCATTCACTTCTCTACCCTCGACCTTGGCGGGGCGCTACATTCGCTCTACTTCCCGGCCGATGTCGTCTATCGTCCCCACAACAATCCCTTGTTCGATCGCTTCATGACCGATGCACGCCGCGATATTTTCGGCGAAGCCATCGATCGCCGTGATCTGCGTGGCGTGGTACGTCGCATCAAGGCGGGACATATCGTCTGGTACTCTCCGGATCAGGACTTCGGCCGTGATGTGAGCGTGTTCGCGCCCTTTTTCGGAATCGAGACGGCATCGATTCGACTGACTGCCAAGATCGCGCGGATGACCGGCGCACCGGTCGTACCATTGATGTTCCACCGCAACCCCGATGACCGCACCTATACCATCGAGTGCCACCCCCCGCTGGAAGCCTTTCCCAGCGGCGACGAAGTGCAGGATGCAACCCAGGTTAACGCCTTTATCGAAGGCGCCATTCGCAAGCACCCCGAGCAGTATCTATGGCTGCATCGTCGCTTCAAGACCCGTCCTGCCGGGGAGCCGGGTTTCTATTGAGCATTTGAGGGTTACGGAAAGCAGGCATCCGTTACAAGGGATGACGGGCGGTAACTTGACGATTCCATCAGTTGACGCAAAGCTTAGGGACACACAAAGGGAATTTTCGGCGCTTTTGCGCTAGAAATCAAAAGACCAAGGAGGTCACTATGCTCGGCAACGCAATGTTGTTCCTGATCATCGCCATTATCGCAGGTGTGCTTGGTTTTACCGGCATCGCTGGTGCAGCCACTACCATCGCTCAGATTCTGTTTTTCCTGTTCATCGTGCTATTCATCGTGTCGCTGATTCGCGGGCGAGGTTGATTATTCCTCGTCACGTCTAAATGTGGCGGGTAGCGAATCTGGCAGTATCAAGCGGTGCTCGCCGCGATGAAGCTCCCTGTTGATAAAATCACGATCGAGATGATGCTGGGCCGTCTGGTTCAGCATCTCGAACACTCTATCAGCCTGCTGCTGTAAACTTTCTCTCTGTGCGCTTCCGGCAAAGAGAGACAACGTCTTCAACGCCTCCAGGAGGCTCAGGCCAATCGACAGGTCCTTGTGCCCGTAGCGTAGAATCGGCGTGATAATGCGATATAGCAGGTTATGAAAGTCTTCCGTAGGCCATGTGACTCGAAGCTTACCCTGCCCATCCACCAGTGCATTGCAGGGGCTGAAGTCGAGCCTTTGCCGCAACAAATCTGCCAACTGATTGATACATAACAAAGCAGTGCCGGGATCGTTCACGCCGGGTGATAGCGCCTTGATGGCGATCTCCATCAGTTGTGTCAACCCATGCACATGGGAATCCTCGATCGATTCGGCCTGGCCAAGCACGACCTGCGCCAGTATTTCCTGTGTCCATTCTTCATCCGGGGCGTCTGCCGCTTCGACACTCAGCAAGGGATAGCCCTTCAGAACGAAATCACCCAATGAAACGTTAAAATACAGAATGGCTTCTTTATTGGCGGCCAACTCGGCGAGTTTCTCGAAATCCGCTCGCTGGATCGTGCCGGTTTGGTCTGAAGCGATGAAAAAGTGTGTGGTAGTGACTGGTTTGACCTGGGAAAAATGCTCGAATCGCGCCGCTTGCTGGCGCGCTTTCATGCGGCTCAGAGAATGGCTGGTGGCTTGATGAAGGCTGGCGGCAACTGAATTGACTTGCACTGACTGTGAAGCCTTGTGGATAAAATAGACGAATAGCGCGAGGCAGTGAATCACCATCACCGCACCCAAGTAGGCGTGCAACGAACGCCATAAGCCTGGCGAATCGTCGCTTCCCGGCATCATCAGCAGCATCAGAACATAAAGAATGGTACCTAGGTAGTGCCCAAGCACCCATTGATGATGCCGTTTGGTTACCAGGCCGAAAACCAGCTTGTGAGAAAAGTTTCCACCCGCCTGGGAAAGCACCGACATGACCATCGAGAAGCTGAAGACCATCAGTGAGACCATGCCTGTGAGCAAGGCCGATAACAGCGTGCGGCGCGTTTCGGTGTCGGTAAAGTGTAAGAACTCAAGCGTAACAGGTAATGGAATCAGCCCTTCTTCTGGCACTACAGCCGCCAATCCCAGCAAAAAATACCCCAGCGCTAGCAGGCTGGGTATGTAAGCGATGCTTTGTCGGTACGCCTTGACCATCTTGATGGGATTGTAAAATGCTGTGATCATTGGAAATCCTTTTCGGCGTTGGGTTACGACTCGGTCTGAAATTCCCCCTGACTCAGGCCCGCTTTCCATGTGAGAAGTAGGTACGCTTGCATTGTCGAGAGCGCTTTCCGCCCGGACCTGCTCAAGACGGGCATTCTCGGTCTCCGGTTCGCGGAGGCACTTGGCTTCCGACAACTCCCATCCCGATTTACGTGGCTGTCCCGCGGCAGAGGGTCGGCTCGGTCACGCGTTTATGTCGGGCTGACGCGGTGATCGAGAGTGTGCTCGTTGGCGTTGAGGATGGTAGTGACCTGGTCTCCGGTATGACGGTCATGCTTCATGGCAAGATATTCTGCTATGAGGGTAAACATAGCGGAAACCTAACATTGTCGGTGGACTGGTTTCTGTGGAAAGGTCAGGTAGGGACCAGCAAAAAGCCCCGCCTTGTGTAGGTCGGGGCTTGATGGCAAGCGTATCGAGAGCACTTTAGGCGTCGATGCGCTTGTACTTCATGCGGTGGGGCGTATCGTTGCCGACCCGCTTGCGGTGATCCAGCTCGTAGTCGGTGTAGTTGCCCTCGAAGAAGACGACCTGGGAGTCGCCCTCGAAGGCGAGTACGTGGGTAGCGATCCGATCGAGGAACCAGCGATCGTGGGAGATCACCAAGGCGCAGCCGGGGAAGGCGAGCAGGGCCTCTTCCAGGGCACGCAAGGTCTCGATATCCAGGTCGTTGGACGGTTCATCGAGCAGCAGCACGTTGGCTCCCTGCTTGAGGGTCTGGGCCAGCTGCAGGCGGCCGCGCTCCCCGCCGGAGAGGTCCTTGAGGAACTTTTGCTGGTCGTTGCCCTTGAAGTTGAAACGACCCACGTAGGCCCGCGAGGAGACCTCATAGCCGTTGATGTTGAGCATGTCCTGGCCGTCGGACACCGCTTCCCATACCGTCTGCTTGTCGTCCAGCGCATCGCGTAGCTGTTCGACGTAGGCGATCTCGACGGTATCGCCGACGACGACTTCGCCGCCATCCGGCTGTTCCTTGCCATCGATGAGCTTGAACAGCGTCGACTTGCCGGCACCGTTGCCGCCGACGATGCCCACGATGGCACCCTTGGGCACGGTGAAGCTCAAGTCCTCATAGAGGAGCTTGTCGTCGAAGCGCTTCGAGACGCCATGGAATTCGATGACCTTGTCACCCAGGCGCGGCCCGGGCGGAATATAGATCTCGTTGGTCTCATTGCGTTTCTGGAAGTCACCCGACTGCATCTCCTCGAAGCGATTGAGGCGCGCCTTGCTCTTGGCCTGGCGGCCCTTGGCGTTGCTGCGCACCCACTCCAGCTCGTGCTTGATCGCCTTCTGGCGCGAGGCTTCCTGCTTGGCTTCCTGCTCGAGGCGCTTCTCCTTCGATTCCAGCCACTGGGAGTAGTTGCCCTCGAAGGGTATGCCCTGGCCACGGTCGAGCTCGAGAATCCAACCCGCCACGTTGTCGAGGAAATAACGGTCGTGGGTGATGGCCACCACGGTGCCCGAATAGTCGTGCAGGAAGCGCTCCAGCCAGGCCACGGATTCCGCATCCAGGTGGTTGGTGGGCTCGTCGAGCAGCAGCATGTCGGGATTGGAGAGCAGCAGGCGGCACAGAGCTACGCGGCGGCGTTCGCCGCCAGAGAGATTGCCCACCCTGGCGTCCCAGGGCGGCAGGCGGAGCGCATCGGCGGCGACTTCCAGCTTGCGCTCAAGGTTGTGGGCATCGGCGGCCTCGATGATGTTCTCGAGCCGCGCCTGCTCGCTGGCCAGGGCGTCGAAATCGGCATCCGGCTCGGCGTAGGCGGCGTAAACGGCATCGAGCTTGGCCTGTGCGTCCTGGATCTCGCCCAGGGCTTCCTCCACGGTCTCGCGCACGCTCTTTTCGTCGTCGAGCTGCGGTTCCTGGGGCAGGTAGCCGATGTTGATGCCGGGCATGGGACGCGCTTCCCCTTCATGCTCCTTGTCGACGCCGGCCATGATACGCAGCAGCGTCGATTTACCGGACCCATTGAGGCCCAGCACACCGATCTTGGCGCCCGGGAAGAAGGAGAGCGAGATGTCCTTGAGAATCTGTTTCTTGGGGGGTACGACCTTGCCCACCCGATTCATGGTGTAGACGTATTGCGCCATGGAATTCCACTGGGTTGAGGGTTTCAGTGGCCACGATGATAGTGGCCAGGCAGGGTAAAGGCCAGCATTGCGCCGGCCTTTGGGAAACACTGCATAAATGTCTGCGCGTGCGAATCACTGCGTTGCGCGGTGCTCGAAATCCTCACCTATACCCCATAGGCTCCGGTTTCTGCGCTCCGTGCGCCTTGTGTTTCATCCCGCTCGCCGATTTATGCAGCGCTTCCTTTGCTCCGGCATGGTGGTCAGCCGTGGGGCTACTCGTCCTCTTCGTCGAGCAGCATCCAGTCGTCCTCGATGGCGCGCTGCAGACGACGATCCTCCAGCAGTGCCTCTACGCGGCGACGGGCGCGCAGGGTTTCGTGTCGGCTGGAAGCCCGAGGGCGGGAATAATCGTCATCGTTGACGGCATCGAGGAATTCCTGCTCATCCTCATGAGAATCGCTGATCAGGGGTTCTTGGCTCATGTGACATCCTCCATGGCCCGATGACGACCGAAGCGGCGGTCGAAACATCACAAGCATTCGCTTCGCGTCCGAAGCGACGGACCAGAAGCGCCATGGTGTCGATACGTCGGCACCTGACGGCTATATATATCCCTCAGGCGTCCAGAGCAAGCCCTGATCGATCTTTTTTTGACCTGGCTCGGGCGTTGCCTCAGGTGAGGCCGTATTCGGCCTTCAGTCGTTCGAGCTCCATCTGGATCTCGACACGCTCGGTGACGTCCTTCTGTACGCCGATGTAGTAGGTGAGCTTGTCCTCTTCATCGTACAGGGGCGTGATCGACAGCTCATTCCAGAATAGCGTCCCATCCTTGCGATAGTTGCGCAGTACCTCGCGACAGGGGCGTCCCTCCTGGAGGGCCTTGCGTATGTTATCAAGGCCAGGCTGGTCACGGTCCTCTTGCTGTAGAAAGCGGCAGTCTCGATAGAGAATCTCGTCTGCGCTGTATCCGGTGAGTCGTTCGAAGCCCTTGTTGACGTAGATCAGAATATTCTCGTCGCCCTCCTGCTCGGCAACGACGATGCCGTCCACCGAAGCGTCGACAATGCGCTCAAGCAGTTCCGGGCTGATCATTGGGGATCGTTTCATACAAGGCATTCCTGTCTCGGGTCCTGGCTATCGGCTAGCCGACAACGGCTCATTTCGATGATATATCATGGCCAGCCCGGGGCGCGTTGACAATCTTTACCCGCGGTTACTGCTCGACATCCGGCAGCTTGCTCGCGCTGAGCGCTGCTGCCAGTGCCATGGCGGCGAGAAATACCAGCAGCCAGGTAGTGCCCAGCCACTGGGCGAGAGCGCCCACCAGGCCTCCTGCCAGCAGCATCAGCGCGCCGGTGATGGTATTGGAAAGGGCCACATAGAGTGCGCGTCGCTCCTCCCCAGCCATGTCGACGATATAGGTCTTGCGCCCCAGGCGGACGCCGGCATGCACGATCACCAGCAACGCATAGACCATGGCATAGGGCCAGACCGTACTCGTCCAGGCGCCGGGCAGCCAGGCGAAGCTGGCGCCCAGCAGGCAGCAGGCCGCCGCGCCCAGGCCGGTGTCGCGCATCACCGTGCGGCTGGACGCATCGGAGCGCTTGCCCCAGACGGGGCTTGCCACCATGCCGGCAACGCCGGATACCACGATGAGGATGCCCAGCCCGCCAAGTTCGGTGCCGCTCTGCTGCTGGCCCAGCAGCGCCACATAGGGGAGTGCCAGGGCGCTGGCAAGCAGCAGCGCTCGGGAGAGATTGAAGTGCAGGAAATTCCGGTCCTCGCGCAGCAGGCGTAGCCCCAGCTTGATGCTGTCCCAGGCGTTCTCGCCGCCCTCCACGGCCCCCGGCGTTTCCCGAATGCACGCCGCGCACAGGGCATTCAGCCCCCATCCTAGCGCCGCCACGCCAAGCAGTACGGCCAGCGCCAGCTCGCCGGGGCGATCTTCGAACAGGATCAGCACCAGGCCCGCAACCAGGGTTGCGGCGCCGGCCACGCTGCCGCTCCAGCCCAGCAAAGTACCGCGACGGCCCTTGGCAATGGTCTTGCCCAGCACGTCCTTGGTAGCGATCGACGATAGTCCCCTGGCCAGTGACAGCGCCACCAGCACAACCAGGACCAGGGCGCCGCCAATGGCACCGCTGCCGAACAGGGCGAGCAGTGCCAGTGCAGCGGCGGCCAGAGCTTGCAGCGCACCGCCGACCGCCCAGGCCCACTTGCGCTCCGGCTTGAGCCGAATGAAGCCCGCTACGAACAGCTGTGGCAACAGGGCACCTGATTCGCGGATCGGCACCAGCAGGCCCACCATCCACAGGGGCGCGCCGATGACACCGAGCAGCCAGGGCAGTACCAGGCGGGCGCTGGAGAGCTCGTCGGCCAGCTTGTTGCCCAGGGATGCGAACAGGTGCAGGAAGAAGTTGTGCGGCTGTTCGTCACATGCCTCGTCGGGAATGTCACGACACATCCGGCTGTCCTCGTCACCGGTCAACCATTCGTAGAGGCGGGACTGACTGATCTCGCGTTCAGCCATGCGGGCTCCTCGGCTGTTATCATCGGAGCCATCATTGTTGCGACAGGGAGGCCGACATGTCACGTATTCGCATCCACTACTGCACCCAGTGTCAGTGGCTGCTTCGCAGCGCCTGGCTGGCCCAGGAGCTGCTTTCCACCTTCGGTGAGGACCTCGATGAGGTCGCGCTGGTGCCGTCCCACGGCGGCTATTTCGAGATATTCTTCGACGATGATTCGCTGTGGGAACGCAAGCGAGACGGCGGCTTCCCCGACAGCAAGCAGCTTAAGCAGCGGGTCCGGGACAGGCTTGATCCGGGGCGCGATCTTGGGCATGTCGACCGGTGAGGGCGGCCGAACCGAATCGCGACCGCCAGGCGATACTGTTTGGTCTTGGCGCCGTGGCGCTATGGTCCACGGTGGCCACGGCGTTCAAGATCGCACTTGCCTACATGTCGCCACTGGAGCTGATCTGGCTTGCCTCGCTGGTTTCCTGGGCGCTGATCGGCGTGCTGATGGTGCGCCAGGGCCAGGTGGACCAGGCACTTTCGCAGGGGTGGCGCACGGCAGCCTGGGCCGGGTTGATGAACCCGGTGGCCTACTACCTCCTGCTGTTCGGCGCCTACGACCGGCTGCCGGGCCAGGAGGCCATGGCGCTCAACTATACCTGGGCGCTGGCCATGGCCTTCCTGGCGGTGCCGATTCTATGCCAGCGCCTGACCCGGATCGACATCCTTGCCGGCTTGATCGCCTACGCCGGTGTCTGGGTCATCGCGACGCGGGGGGCGGTCTTCGACGTGGCCTTCGCCGATCCCCTCGGGGTGGGCATGGCGCTGGCCTCGACGCTGCTCTGGGCGCTCTATTGGTTGCTCAATGCCCGCGATCACCGCCCGCCGCTGGTGGCCCAATGGCAGAACTTCACCGTTGCGCTGCCGGTGCTTACCCTGCTGATGCTGCTCGGCCCCGGTTTCTCCTGGCTCGGCTGGAAGGGATTTGCTGCAGGGGTCTATGTGGGGTTGTTCGAGATGGGCGTCGCCTTCGTGCTGTGGCAGCTGGCGGTACACCGGGTGTCGCGCACCGCCAAGGTGTCAAACCTGATCTTCCTGTCGCCGCCGGTATCGCTGCTGCTGCTGTTCCTGGTGGTCGGCGAGCCGATCCTACACTCCACCCTGGTGGGGCTGGTGCTGATTCTCGGTGGGCTGGGGCTCCAGCAGTGGCAGAAAAGCCCGGTGCCGGCGACGTCGTGAGAGGCTGCTTATGCACAGGGCCTGGTCAGCCGTCGGACAAGGAGCCAGCTACGCCGTTGCGCTCCAGCAGCGGCAGGAGCTCGGGCCATACATTGTCGAGGATGATCGGTTGGGCAAGGGGCGTCGGGTGAATGCCGTCGGACTGCATCATGCCCTCTTCCAGCGCCACCCCTTCGAGCAGGAAGGGGAGCAGGGCCAGCTCGTAGGACTCGGCGAGCTGGAAGAAGACCCCGGTAAAGGCGTCGCGGTAGGCCTGGCCGTAGTTCGGCGGAATATCGATTCCAAGTAGCAGCACCTCGGCGCCGGCCTGGCGGCTTGCCTCGATCATGGCGGCGAGGTTGGCCTCCAGCTGGTTGGGTGGCAGGCCGCGCAGGCCGTCGTTGCCGCCCAGCCCGAGCAGAACAATGTGGGGTTCATGCTGTCCGAGTAGGTCGGGAAGTCGGCTCGCGCCGCCGCTGCTCGTCTCACCGCTGATGCTGGCATTGACCACTTCCGCCTTTCCGTCGAGACGCGCTTCCAGCAAACTGACCCAGCCTTCATCCTGCTCGATGCCGTATGCGGCGCTGAGACTGTCGCCCATGACCAGCAGCGTCGGGGTGCCGGCGGCCAGCGCGGTCGGTGAGGCAGCGAGTGCCATCAGGCCCAGCAAGCAGACGCCAAGGCAGTGGCGCCAACGCCGGCTCAGTTGATCGGAAATAGACAGCAGCACAGGGATACCTCTAGTCATGTCAGACTCCTCGAGAACCAGCTCTTCCACGATTCTACACGCCCGCGGCCTGGGCAAGCAGGTCACCAGCGGTGAACGACCGCTGACCATTCTGAGTGCCCTTGACCTCGAAGTGTTCCCTGGCGAGACGTTGGCGATCCTCGGAGCCAGTGGTGCCGGCAAGTCGACCTTGCTCGGCCTCCTGGCCGGGCTCGACCAGCCCACCAGTGGCGAACTGACGCTATTCGGCGAGGCGCTGGCGAGCCTCGATGAAGATGGACGCGCCGGCCTCCGTGCCGGTCGGGTCGGCTTCGTGTTCCAGAATTTCCAGCTGCTGCCGACGCTAACGGCCTTGGAAAACGTGCTGCTGCCGCTGGAATTGGCGCCGCTTACCAATAGTGAGCAGCGCGGCCGCGACTGGTTGGCTCGGGTCGGCCTCGGCGAGCGGCTCGACCACCTGCCCAAGCAGCTCTCCGGCGGTGAGCAGCAGCGCGTTGCCCTGGCCAGGGCCTTCGTCACCGAACCGCAGCTGGTCTTCGCCGACGAGCCCACCGGCAACCTCGACCATGCCACGGGCGGTCGCATCATCGACCTGCTGTTTGCCCTGAACCGCGAGGCGGGCACCACCCTGGTGCTGGTGACCCATGACTATGCCCTGGCGCGACGCTGCGATCGCTGCCTTCAGCTGGAAGAGGGGCGGCTCATGCCACTGGAGCTGGATGAGGTGGGGGCATGAGCGACGCCGTCGGTACTGTTCCTGAACCTGCCGAGGCGCGCCGGGGGATGGGAGCCCTGGCCCTGTCGTTGCGTGGCATGCGCCGCGACCTGCGCGCCGCCGACGTGCGTGCATTGTTCGTGGCGCTGGCCCTGGCGGTGGCCGCCTCGACCATGATCGGCTTCTTTCTCGACCGTCTGGAGCGCGGCCTCGAACGCCAGGCCGGGCAGATGCTGGGCGGTGACCTCGTGCTCGAGCAGGCACGGCCGTTCGAGGATACCCTGCGACAGACGCTGCAAGAGGCCGGACTGACCCTGAGCGAGCAGGTCGGCATGGTATCCATGGCCAGCCACGAAGACGCCTTCCAGCCGGCCAGCCTCAAGGTCATCGACGACAATTACCCCCTCTACGGCGAGGTCCATGTCGACCGCGGGGCGGGTGTCGAGCGGCTTGCACGCGGTCCTGCGCCGGGAGAGGCCTGGCTGTCGCCACGCCTGGCGCAGCTGCTGGAGGTCGACCTCGGCGATCGGGTGCAGGTTGGTCGGACGCGTCTCGAGGTTACCGCCCTGGTCGAGCGCGAGCCGGACCAGTCCGGGGGCTTCGCCAATTTCAATCCGCGCCTGATGATGCATCAGGCCGATATCGAGGCGAGCGACCTGGTGCAACCCGGCTCCCGCATCGAGTTCTCGCTGCTGGCCCGGGGGGCGCCGAGTGAGGTCGATGCGGTGCTGCCACGCTTGCGGGGGCTGACTGCCGATGGCGTCGAAGTGCGTGACGTCCGGCGCGATCGTCCCCAACTGGGTAATGCGCTGTCGCGGGCGGAACAGTATCTGAGCCTGGCCGGACTCGCCGCGGTGCTGCTGGCCGGTGTGGCAGTGGCCATGGCCACTAGGCGCTACGTGGAGCGCCATCTGGATACCGCGGCGCTGCTGCGCTGCTTCGGTGCCACCCAGCGTCAGCTGACCCAGCTGTTTGCCCTGCAGCTACTGTGGCTCGCTCTGGCTGCCTCCATGGTGGGGGCGCTGCTGGGCCTGGTCGGCCAGGCCGGGTTGCTGTGGCTGCTCACCGCCTTCCTGCCCATGGAGCTGCCGCCCCCCGGCCCGCTGCCGCTGCTGCTGGGCATATTGACGGCGCTGGCGGTGCTGGTCGGCTTCGCCGGGCCGACGCTCCTGCGCCTCAAGCGTGTCAGCGCGCTCAAGGTGCTGCGTCGCGAACTCGATCCGCTTCCCGCCTCGGCGTGGCTGGTGGTAGGAGTGGCCAGCCTGGTGTTCGGCGGCTTGCTGTGGCTCTATTCCGGCGACCCGCAGCTGGCC
Source organism: Halomonas chromatireducens (assembly GCF_001545155.1). Lineage (NCBI taxonomy): Bacteria > Pseudomonadati > Pseudomonadota > Gammaproteobacteria > Oceanospirillales > Halomonadaceae > Halomonas > Halomonas chromatireducens. Next base: position 758,209 of record NZ_CP014226.1, read on the forward strand.
TTCGGCCTGCTGGTGGGCGGCCTGGTGATGTTGGTGCTGCTGTGGGGGCTGGGTTGGCTGCTGCTGTCACTGGTGCTGCGCCTGGTGGCACGGATGCCGTCTGCCGGTGGTGGCAAGCGTCAGGCGCTGCGCCTGGGGGCGCGCCAGCTGGCACGCCGCCGCAGCGCCAGCCTCGGTCAGTTGCTGGCCTTCTCGGTGACCTTTGCCGCCATGGCGATGATTGCCCTGGTGCGCGGCGACCTGTTGAGTACCTGGCAGGACCAACTGCCCGAGGACACACCCAACTACTTCGCCATCAATATCCAGCCCGGTGAGCGCGACGCCTTTATCGATACCTTGGACGATGCCGTGGATGAACGCACCACCCTCTATCCGATGGTGCGCGGACGAATCACGGCGATTAACGACCAGGCTCCGCGCGATGCAGTGCCGGCCGATGCCCGCGGCGACGGTTCGCTGCGCCGTGAGCTCAATCTCACCTGGCGCGAGACGCTGCCGGTGGGCAATCGCCTGGTGGCCGGCCAGTGGTTCGACCGGTCACCCACGCTTGCCGAAGGCCGGGTGCCGATCTCGATAGAAGATGGCCTGGCCGAGCGGCTGGGGCTGGGGCTGGGTGATGCCATGACCTTTACCATCGGTGGCGAGGATATCGTCGGCGAGATCACCAGCCTGCGCGATCTGGACTGGGACAGCTTCCGCCCCAACTTCTTCGTCATCTTCCCGCCGGATGTGCTGGAGGGTTTCGGTCACAGCTATATCACCGCCTTCCACCTCGACCGTGAGCGCGACGACATCAGCAGGGCGCTGGTTCGCGAGTTCCCGGGTGTCTCGCTGCTCAACGTCGAGGCGATCCTCGGCCAGGTCCGAGAGCTGCTGACCCAGGTGACCCGTGCGGTGGAGTTCGTGCTCGGCTTCGTACTCCTGGCCGGTATCAGCGTGCTCTATGCTGCCCTTACCGCCAGCCGTCCGACCCGTGCCCACGAGAGCGGGTTGCTGCGCGTATTCGGTGCCGGTGACCGCCTGATCTCGCGAGTGCAGGGGGCCGAGTTCGCGATTCTCGGCTTCGCCAGCGGGCTGATGGGGGCGCTGCTTGCCGAGCTGGCCGCGGCGGGAATCTACCTTGCCTGGTTCGACCTGGCGCCGCGTATCCACTGGGGGCTATGGCTGATACTTCCGCTGGGTGGTGCGCTGGTCATCGGCGTGATCGGTCATGCACTGTCGCGCAGCGTGCGTCGGCAGACGCCAATGGAGAGCCTTGGCCTGCTTGGTGAAGCGTGAATGACTGCGTCGTGTGCCGGACTCCGCGTTGACCTGACATTGACTGGCTCCGTTGGCGAGGGAAGCCGAGGGGCGCTTTTCTGGTTACACTATGTAAAGGCGGCCGTGCGGCGCGCTGTTATTCTTTCACAGAGGAGGTGACGTCGATGAATGCACCACGTCCAGGTGCTTCGCGCCTTGGTTCCGCCCTGGCTTTCGCCACGCTGACGGGAGTGTCCGGCGCGGCATTTGCCGACGCAGAACGGCTCGAGACCGAGCTTCGCTCCCTGTTCGGGGGCTACGGCAACGTCGAGATCGGCGATGTCTCCAGTGCCATGCTGCGCTCCCGTGTCACAGCCAAGGACTTCGTCTTCGAGTCCGAGGAGGGTGAGCGGCTACTCATCGACAGCTATGAGGTCAGCGGTGACTATGACAGTCCCGATGAGGTCACCCTGAAAGGGGTGCGCATCGAGGACAGTCTGACCGAGCTGATGCTGATGAGTGCAGAACGTATCGTGCTGGGCAAGCCCTCGCGAGCGGTCTTCCCCCTGGACGACAGCTTGGCGCCAGACGAGGTCCGCATTGGCAGCCTGGCGATCGATGGCATCGTGATCGACCTTGCCTCTGAGATTGCCGAGGACATGTTCTATGGTACCCCTTTCACCAGCAGCCAGGGCCGCATGACCATTGAACAGGTTCGCGGACAGTCGCTGGCCCATGATGGCATCGGCATGCTGGAGCTCACGGGAGTGGCAGGCTCGGGGGAAGACCTTGATGAGTTCGGCTCCGGCTCCTTTACGCTCGCCTCCCTGCGCTTCGAAGGATTGACCGGGCTGGATGTGGACGGTGAGGAGCAGCTGAACTCACTGATCCTGCGCGACCTCGCGATCGAATCTGACCAACTGGTCGGCAGCTTGGAGCTCCTGGATGTCGATGGCGACTTTTCTGACGGCCAGGGCGGGGTGCGCATCGAAGGCTTTCATATGGACTTGGCTCGCATGATCGAAATGGCCCCGGAAGACGAGCGGACCCAACTGCGCATGGCCAGTAACGTACTGACCGACGGGACCGGTGAGCTGCGCCTTGACGCCGCCTTCCTGGGAAGCTGGAAGGAGGGAAGCGAGCACAGTGTCCTGGTCAGCGACAGTCGTATCGAACTTCACGACGCACTACGCCTGATGCTAGATATCAATCTGCCCGTCGTGCTGCCGGGTGGGATGGAACCCGCAGATGTCTTTGCCGATGCCGGCTCGCTGCAAGCCGCGACACTGCTGGGGGGCGACATCCGTCTATCGCTCGCCAATCAAGGGCTCTTCGGTCGCCTGGCCACACTGGGGGCAGCGATGGAGGGTGTTACCGAAGCGCAGTATGTCGAGCAGGCGCGAACCCAGGCCCAGGGTTTCGGCATGATGTTCGGCCCTCAGGTTCAGTCGGTTCTGATGGGGCTGGTGGAGCTTCTGGAAGGGGCAGCCGAGGAGCTGGATATCAGTATTACCCTGCCCTCGGAAAGCAACATGGCCACCTACATGGTTGACCCGCTGGGGCTTCCGGATAAGCTTTCCATGAAGGTGGAAACACGTTGAAGCTGCAGCAGGGCTAAAGCCTGCATGAGAAATGGTGTTGCTGCCCATGACGGCCTTTCAAGTGAAAGCCGTCATGGGCTGGGGTATCATTATGCATCCTGATTCTTCCCGTGATGCGAGGTTCCCCGCCGATGTTCAGCCGTGACATGACGATTGCCGGTTTCGATGATGTCCTGTTCGATGCGATGCAAAAAGAGGTCGCTCGCCAGGAAGCGCACATCGAGCTGATCGCCTCCGAGAACTATGCCAGCCCCCGGGTTCTCGAAGCCCAGGGCAGCCAGCTGACCAACAAGTACGCGGAAGGCTATCCCGGCAAGCGCTACTACGGCGGCTGCGAATACGTCGACATCGTCGAGCAGCTGGCCATCGACTATGCCAAGCAGCTGTTCAATGCCAGCTACGCCAATGTCCAGCCCCACTCCGGGTCCCAGGCCAACAGCGCGGTTTTCCAGGCGCTGGTTAAGCCGGGTGATACCGTGTTGGGCATGAGCCTCGATGCCGGCGGCCACCTGACTCACGGCGCCAAGCCCAACTTCTCCGGCAAGCACTACAACGCCGTGCAGTACGGCATCGACGAGAGTGGTCGCATCGACTACGAGGAAGTGGCGAAGCTTGCCCGCGAGCATCAGCCGAAGATGATCATCGCCGGCTTCTCCGCCTACTCCCAGATCATCGACTGGGCCAGGTTCCGCGAGATCGCCGACGAGGTGGGGGCCTATCTGCTGGTCGACATGGCCCATGTGGCCGGCCTGGTGGCCGCTGGCGTCTACCCGACTCCGCTGCCCCACGCCCACGTGGTCACCACCACCACCCACAAGACCTTGCGCGGTCCCCGCGGCGGCTTGATTCTCTCCAGCGAGGGCGATGCCGAGATCGAAAAGAAGCTGCAGTCCGCAGTCTTCCCCGGCGGTCAGGGTGGCCCGCTGGAGCACGTCATCGCTGCCAAGGCGATCTGCTTCAAGGAAGCCATGGAGCCGGAGTTCAAGACCTACCAGCAGCAGGTGGTCAAGAACGCCCAAGCCATGGCCGGCGTGTTCATCGAGCGCGGCTACGACATCGTATCCGGTGGTACCGAAGACCATCTCTTCCTGCTGTCGCTGATCAAGCAGGGCCTGACCGGCAAGGATGCGGACGCCGCCCTGGGGCGCGCCCACATCACCGTCAACAAGAATGCCGTACCCGGCGACCCCCAGAGCCCCTTTGTCACCTCCGGGTTGCGCATCGGCACCCCGGCGGTGACCACACGCGGCTTCGGTGAAGCCGAGTGCAGTGAACTGGCCGGCTGGATCTGCGACATTCTCGACACCATGGCCAGGGGCGACGATACCGCCGCTCTGGAAGCCGAGGTGAAGGGCAAGGTCGAAGTTGTCTGCGCGCGCTTCCCCGTCTATCGCTGAGAACCACTCTCGGCGATAGCTAGCTTTAGTTGAGTACCTGAATCGTAAGCCCCATTCTGGTTGCACCAGAACGGGGCTTTTTTGCACTATTTCTGTGCATGCGATGCCGCCTTGGTGGCGATTCGACGCTGCCAGCACGCCTGCCCTCGGGGAGGGGCGAGCCGCACTGGCCTCCAGGCTGGATTGGCACGACTCATGCAGAGGATTTTCCATGCATAGGGTTTTCCAATCCCGATCGCGCTGGAGCCACCATGACGATGAAGCCGCTTCTTCTGGACCCCGCCCTGCAGCCGCGCCTGGTCTTCACCGACCTCGACGGCTCCTTGCTCGACCATGACAGCTTTCAATGGCAGCAAGCCAAGCCTTGGCTGAAGCGGCTCAAGACCCTGGGCGTGCCGGTCATTCCGGTTACCTGTCGTACCCGTGCCGAGTTACTGCCATTGCGAGAGCAGCTCGGGCTAGGCGATACGCCATTCATTGCCGAAAATGGGAGCGTGGTTGGCTTGCCCCCGGCCTGGCGGCATGCCCACCTGGAGCGTGATAGCTATGGTTCGGACGGGAGTGCCATGCGAAACCTGGGCCTGGATATCGACTTCATTCGAAAGCGACTCAGCGTGTGGCGGGAACGACTTGGGGGTGTTTTCAGGACCTTGGGCGAGATGACGCTAGAGGAGGTCATGGCGCTGACAGGGGTGAAGGCGGACGAGGCCCGGCTGGCTCGGATGCGCCAGGGGAGCGAACCCCTGTTATGGCAGAGCGATGCCTCATCCCTTGCCGCCTTTCGCGAGGCGCTTCAGGGCGATGGCCTGAATCTGGTTCAAGGCCGACGCTTCTGGCATGTTACCGGCGGCCTGGACAAGGGTGGGGCCGTGACCTGGCTGGTGGGTCGCTTCAAATCGCTGCGGGGATGCGAGCCGCTGACCCTGGGTCTCGGCGATGGACCCAGCGACCAGTCGCTGCTGGAAGCCGTAGACCAGGCGGTGGTGATTCGAGGCAGTGATGTCTCTACCCTGGCTCCATGCCAGCCGGCGCTTTATCGTAGCCGATCGGCGGGCCCCTCGGGTTGGGTCGAAGGTATCGCTTATTGGTGGGGCGCGGAGGGTGCCGGGGCGATGCCGAAGCAGTCGCTATTCTCCTGAACCAGCCTTGTTTCACCAAAGTGTGTCGGCGCTTTGGTCGCTCCTATCTGTCTGCACTTGTTCGACCCAAGGTGGCTACCTTCCGGTATGCTGGCGGCTAGACACTCATAGACGCGCAGGCTCGAGACGCAATGTCGACATTGACCTTTCTGGGAGCGGTCGGGGAAGTGACCGGCTCTCGCTATCTTCTTGAAGTAGATGGTAATGATCGTACCCATAAGCTGTTGTTGGAGTGTGGCCTTCACCAGGGCGGTATAGATGCCGATGAGGCGAACGCCAGGCCGTTCGGCAAGCTGGCGAGGGAACTCGAAGGGGTGGTGATCTCCCATGGCCACCTGGATCACGCAGGCCTGCTGCCCAAGCTGGTGCGAGAAGGCTACAGTGGGCCCATCCACTGCACCCGTGGCACTCGTGACCTGCTTGAAATCATGCTGCAGGATGCCGCCTTTGTCATGGCCAAGGACGTGGAATGGGAGAACAAGTGGCGCAAGCGCCAAGACAAGCCACTGGTTGAACCGCTCTACGACCTGGACGACGTGGAGCGAACTCTGGCACTTTGCGAGTTCCACCGTTATGGCCAGCCGGTCAACCTGCCCGGCGGTGCCACCCTGGTGTTCCGTGATGCCGGCCATATCCTAGGCTCGGCGATTGTCGAGCTGACCGTCCCCTCCGGTGGCCAGCAGAAGCGGCTGGTGTTCTCCGGCGATCTGGGGAATCCCAGCTCGGTGCTGATGCGCGACCCCGACAAGGTCTATGAGGCCGATGTGGTGCTGATGGAGAGTACCTACGGTGACCGTGACCACCGCCCTCTGGACGAGACATTGGAGGAGTTTGCCCAGGTGCTGGAGAAGGCCCACGAGGCGGGAGGCAATGTGCTGATTCCCGCCTTCGCCGTGGGGCGTACCCAGGAGATCCTCTATCATCTCAGCGTGCTCTACCACGAGGGGAGGCTGCGCCAGCAGATGGTGTTCCTCGATAGTCCCATGGCGATCAAGGTCACCGAACTCTACCACCGGGCGCGCAAGGCGCTGGATGCCGAGGACCTAAAGGTGCTCAATATCGCCGCCAGCGGCGACACCAGCCAGTACCTGCCGATTTTGCGCATGACCCGTACCGTTGAGGAGTCCATGGCGATCAATCGCATTCATGGCGGTGCGATCATCATTGCCGGTGCCGGCATGTGTACCGGCGGACGGATCATCCACCACTTCCGCTACAACCTGGAGAAGCCAAATACACGGCTGGTGATTGTCGGTTTCCAGGCTGCCGGTACCCTGGGTCGCCAGATCGTCGACGGTGCCCAGCGGGTACGCGTCCTGGGGCAGGACCTGGCGGTCAAGGCGAAGGTTCATACCATCGGCGGCTTCTCGGCTCACGCGGGCCAGACCGACATGATCGGCTGGGCCGGCGCCTTCCGCAACAACCCTCGCTTCTATTTGGTCCACGGCGAGCCTGCGGCCCAGGAGGCCTTGAAGGCCGGCCTGGCCGAGAGCGCCATCAAGGCAGAGATCCCTGCCTACGGCGACCGGATCGAGCTCTAGAGCAGCACCATACGACTCTCCGGGCCGCTTTCAAGCGGCCTTTTTTTTCGCGGTTCCTGCGTATCAGGTGGTTGATGCCTCTCTTGCATCGCTTGCGCCTTCTCTTTCGCGACGGAGAAATGAAGCATTGTCCTAGGGCGATCGATTCTGTCTGGCCTCAAGCTGGAAATATTGACTGACATCAAGATGCGTCCCTATGTCGCGTGCCAGCTATCAGGTTATGGGCTACTCTTGTTTTTCTGGAGTTAGGTTATTAATATATTCCTTTGTGGTATAAGCAGTCGAAGGATTCGGCTCAGACAGCATCCTGGAGTCGATGCCAGCGCAATGAATCAAATGAGAGAGGTGAGGAAATGAGCATCAAGACAACACTGACCCTGGCCGCCGTTGCTACCGGGATGGGTCTTTTCGGTACGGCGCTTGCCGCCAGCCACGGCGACGACCACGGCCAAGAAGACAGCGCCGAGCGCGCACTGGTGATCCTCACCAGCGACTCCCTGCAGACACAGGCTATGGCGATGATCCTTTCCAATGCCATGCAGCAGCAGGGCGCTGATCTTTCGATCCTGCTTTGTGATGCTGCCGGAGACCTGGCCGTAGAGGGTTATGCCAGCGCCGAGCCTGTCAATACGCCACCAGAAAATCCGGCCGGGCAGGTCACCCCGGAAGGCATCTTGCAGATGCTGATCACCAATGGCGCCCAGGTCGACGTGTGCGCGATCTATTTGCCCAACAGCGAACATGAGCAAGCTGATCTGCGAGAGGGTGTTGGCGTTGCGGCTCCTGGCCCAATGGCCGAAATGATGCGTGATTCGACTATTCCGGTTTTCAGTTTCTGAGGCCATCAAGTCACAAGGTGAACTGCATGAAGAGTAACGTAGGTAGCATCGACAAGATTGCGCGTATCGTGATCGGCGCCGTGCTGATCGGCTTGGCGATGACCGGCGTCATCAGTGCCTGGGGATGGATCGGCTTGCTGCCGCTGGCCACCGGGCTGTTGAACTTCTGCCCGGCCTATACCCTGCTGGGAATCAATACCTGCAAGCTGAAGAAGCAATAGCCGGTTTGATTGCGTGACTCGGGACCCATCACCACGGTGATGGGTCTCGTTCGTTGTAGGGAGTGGCTATCGCTATTAGTACAGAGCTGTAGCTCATTAATTCCAAAACAGTATATCTTTATAACTGTATTTGCGCTATGCTGTAGCTCACTCTGGAAGGCAACGACACTGATTGGAGGTATTAGCCCATGTCCACGCCGATCGTGACCCACTTCTTCGACGAGCCCACCAACACCTTCAGTTATGTGGTGCAGGATCCCGACAGCAAGTCCTGTGCGATCCTCGACTCGGTGCTCGATTTCGATTACGCCGCGGGGCGCACCGATGTTCGCTCCGCCGACCAGATCATCGCCTTCGTGCGTGACAACGGCCTTGAGGTCGAGTGGATCCTCGAGACCCACGTTCACGCCGATCATCTCTCCGCCGCGCCCTATCTGCATGAGAACCTCGGCGGAAAGACCGGTATCGGCGCCAACATCACAGTGGTGCAGGATGTCTTCGGCAAGGCCTTCAATGCCGGCACCGAGTTCGCCCGGGATGGCAGCCAGTTCGACCGCCTGTTCGAGGAAGGCGACACCTTTGCCATCGGCAGCCTGGTAGGGCGTGTGTTGCACACACCGGGCCACACACCTGCCTGCCTGACCTATGTGATCGACGATGCCGCCTTCGTCGGCGACACCCTGTTCATGCCCGACTACGGTACTGCCCGCTGCGACTTCCCAGGCGGTGATGCCCGCACCCTCTATCGCTCCATCCAGAAGGTCCTGGCTTTGCCGGGGGAGACCCGCATCTTCCTGTGCCACGACTACAAGGCGCCGGAACGAGAGAAGTACCAGCATGAAACCAGCGTGGCCGAGCAGCGCGCACAGAACGTGCATGTGCACGAAGGCATCAGCGAGGAGGAGTTCGTCCAGATGCGTACCGAGCGCGATGCGACCCTCGATATGCCGAAGCTGATTATCCCTTCGGTGCAGGTCAATATGCGTGCCGGCCACATGCCGCCGGCCGAGGACAACGGCCAGGTATACCTCAAGGTCCCGATCAACAAATTCTGAGTGAGCCAGGAGACGAAGCGAATGAATATTCAAGAGCTGGAGAGCGGTTTTTCCATCGCCGATGCCGTGGCCCCTCAGGACCTCGAGGAGATCGCCCGGCGGGGTTTCAAGGCGGTGATCTGCAATCGCCGCCCCGGTGAAGCCGAGGATCACCCCGACGATCGTGCCCTGAGTGAGAAGGCCGCTGATCTGGGTCTGAAGTGGCGCTGTATCCCGGTCACACCGGGCGAATACAGCGATGCCGATATCGAGGCATTCGGCCAAGCCCTGGATGCGTTACCCACGCCGATCCTGGCCTTCTGCAGGACCGGCAAGCGCGCCGTACATCTCTGGGCACATGCCCGCAGCAAGGACGCCACCTGTGATATTCCCGCCCTGATGGCAGCGGCCCATGCAGCCGGCCATGACCTGGAAGAGCGGCGTGGGTTGCTGGAAGCGGGTGCCGGGCAGAACTGAGCAATGAACCCCCGGCGCTACCTTCCGATCCTGCAGTGGCTGCCTGGCTATGGCCGCGCCACCCTGGGTAGCGACCTGCTGGCGGCGGTGATTGTGACTGTCATGCTGATACCGCAGTCGCTGGCCTATGCCATGCTGGCCGGGTTGCCGCCGGAGGTGGGTCTTTACGCCAGCATCGCGCCACTGGTGATCTATGCCGTGTTCGGCACCAGCCGCACGCTGGCAGTGGGGCCGGTAGCGGTGGTGTCACTGATGACGGCAGCGGCGGTGGGGCAGGTCGCCCCCCAGGGGACGCCGGAATATCTCGGTGCAGCCCTGGTGCTGGCGCTGATGTCGGGGTTGATCCTTACCCTGATGGGTGTGGCGAGGCTCGGCTTTCTGGCCAATTTTCTCAGCCACCCGGTGATTTCGGGGTTCATCACCGCCTCCGGATTGATCATTGCCGCCAGTCAGCTCAAGCACGTGCTGGGCGTTGAGGCGAGCGGGCATAACCTGCTGGATCTGCTGAGCAGCCTGGCCGTCAGCCTGGACGGTGTGAATGCGCCAACCCTGGCAATTGGACTTTCCGTGCTGCTCTTCCTGTATGCCGCCAGGCGCTGGCTCAAGCCAGCCCTGCGGCGGGTGGGTGTACCTGCGCGACCGGCGGACATGCTGGCCAAGGCCGCCCCGATCCTTGCCGTGGCCGTGACGACCCTTGCCACCTGGGGGATGGGACTGGATGCCCTGGGAGTCGCCGTGGTGGGTGAGGTGCCGGCCGGCTTGCCGCCGCTGACGCTGCCGGGCTTTGACAGCGGCCTGTGGAGCCAGCTCTTCGTGGCCGCTCTTCTGATCAGCGTCATCGGTTTCGTGGAGTCGGTGTCGGTGGGCCAGACACTTGCCGCCAAGCGGCGGCAGCGTATCGACCCGGACCAGGAGCTGGTGGGGCTCGGCACATCCAATATTGCGGCTTCCTTTACCGGTGGCATGCCGGTCACCGGTGGTTTCGCCCGTTCGGTGGTGAACTTCGATGCTGGCGCTCAGACGCCTGCAGCAGGCGCCTTTACGGCATTGGGAATAGCCGGCGCAGCGCTGTTGCTGACGCCGCTGATCGCTTATCTGCCCATTGCCACCCTGGCGGCCACCATCATCGTGGCGGTCTTGTCACTGGTGGACCTTTCCGCCATCAGACGTACCTGGGCGTACTCCCGCTGCGATGCCATGGCCATGCTCGTCACCATCGGCGTGACGCTCGGCGTTGGTGTGGAGTCCGGTATTCTGGCCGGCGTGGGGTTTTCGCTGGCCCTGCACCTCTATTATACCAGCCGCCCACATAGCGCCGTGGTGGGTCGTGTTCCAGGTACCGAACATTTTCGCAACGTGGAGCGGCATCAAGTGGAAACTGACCCGCAGCTGGCCATCCTGAGAGTCGATGAGAGTCTCTATTTCGCCAATTCGCGCTACCTCGAGGATACGGTCATGGAACTTGCGGCGCGCCAGCCGGGGCTGCGCCACATCGTACTTGCCTGCCAGGCGGTGAATGTCATCGACGCCTCGGCCCTGGAAAGCCTGGAGGTGATCAATGCCCGCCTGCGCGATGCCCAAGTCAAGCTGCACCTGGCGGAGGTCAAGGGGCCGGTCATGGACCGGCTGGAAAAGACCCAGTTCTGCCGCGATATGACCGGTCAGGTGTTCCTCAGCACTTTTGATGCCTGGCGCTCGTTGTGCGGTGAAACACATGCCCTGGGGCGCCCTTGCGGTGTTACCGATCCGGTGTCTCCGGGGACAACGGCTGTTGAAGATCGACTGTCATAAAGGAGGTTAACGTGGACTGGATAGCGAGCCTGCAGGGGCTGGTAGGTGGCGTAATGATTGGTCTCTCGGCCGTATGGCTGATGGCAACGCTTGGCCGCATCGCCGGCATCAGCGGAATTGTCGGCAGCCTGGTGACGACCCTGCCCAAGGGCGACAGCGCCTGGCGCGTGGCCTTCATGATGGGCCTGGTCAGCGGCCCGCTGCTGCTAATGCTGCTGGGCGGCGGCCTGGGTAACGTGGCCGATGCGCCTGGCGTAGTGGTCGGCCAGCCTGCCGGTGGGGTGGGTCTGATGCTAATAGCAGGCCTTCTCGTCGGCGTGGGGACCGGTCTGGGCAGTGGCTGCACCAGCGGGCACGGTGTCTGCGGGCTGGCACGGCTGTCGCCACGTTCCCTGGTGGCCACGGTGACCTTCCTGGCATGCGCCATCGTTACCGTCTATATCGTGCGGCACGTGATCGGAGGTGGTGCATGAAGACGCTGATGGGTTATATCTCCGGGTTGCTGTTCGGGCTGGGACTGGCGCTCGCCGGCATGACTGACCCCGCGCGGGTGCTCGGTTTTCTCGATATTTTCGGCGCCTGGGACCCGACGCTGATGTTCGTACTCGGCGGCGCCGTGGTGACCACCTTCATTGGCTACCGGTTCGTTTTCCGCCAGGAACAGCCGCTGATTGGCGAGACCTTCCAACTGCCTACTCGTCAAGATTTCGATGCCCGGCTGATTGGTGGTTCGGCCCTGTTCGGGATAGGCTGGGGGCTTTCAGGCTACTGTCCCGGGCCGGCCATTGCGTCAATCGCTGGGCTGACTGCCCCCCTGTTTGCCATGCTGGTCGCCATGGTTACCGGTTGGTTTCTCGCCCGGGCTATACCTGCCAGGAGCTGATCCCTGCCACTGTTACTCGTTGACACGCTTCTGCCCCTGCCGTCCTTGCGGCAGGGGCGTTTTCTGTACGACGCGACTCAGGGTGCCGTGCCCCCCATCATCTCGAGCAGCCGTGCTTCCTCCGGCATGCCATCCACCCGCTGAAGGCGATCTTCATGTCGGAAGACGGTGGTTGGCGTGGCGTATAGGCCCAGCTCGTCGAAAAGCTGGTTGTTGCGATACACCTGGTCTTCTATGTCGCGTGGCTGGGCAGAGGGGCCAATATCATCGCCGCTACTGTGGTCATGCAGAGCGGCCTCTGGGTCTTCGGCGCCCAGAAGGGCAGCTGCCTTGGCAGGACTGTTCTGACTGAGGATGCCCACCATGATATGGCGCAATTGAACTTCCCCGGCCTCGACCCAGGGGCGAACTTGCTCCCAGAACTGCCGGCAATAGGGGCAGTTGGGGTCGGTGAAGGTATATAGCACACGGGGAGCATCCGGCTGGCCGTCCTGAATCCAGTGGCTCTGTTCCAATTGTTGCCATACCTCGCCCTCCTGGGGCGCCCGCACCAGTTCATCGAGAGGGGCCTCAGAGAGATCGTTGCCCTCGGCATCGATCATGGTGCCGACGATGGCATGATTGCCATCGGAAGTGACAAAGACGGTCATCTCACGTCCCTGATGGCTGGCTGCGTAGCCGGTAAGCCCGCTGGGGGCTTCGAATTCACCGTGCACCTCAAGCCCCTGCTCGGTCAATGCACGAACCGGGCCCGGCCAGTCGCCGGCATAGGCCATCTGGGCTGTGGCAATAGCTGTCAGGCTGGTAGCGAGCAGTGAGAGTCGAAAAGCCATGTCGATTCCTTGAAATGGGTAGGGAAGTGCATGTTGTAAGTGGCGTCAGCGCAGGCGCTCGAGGCCGCTGTGCAAGGTGGCTCGCGACAGTTCCCCAAAGTGCGTATTGCTCAGGCGGCCATCGGCGTCGTAGAAAAGCGTCGTAGGCATGGCCATTGACCCGGTAACCTCGCCAAGTGCATTGGTCGAATCGAGCAGCACATTGTCCAGTTCAAGAGAGTGCTCCGTGAGGAATCGGTTCACATGCTGGGCGCTTTCTCCCTGATTGACGAAGACAAAGGTGATGTCGTCGATTTCCTTCTGGGCCTGCTCGAAGACTGGCATTTCGCGGATACAGGGCGGGCACCAAGTGGCCCATAGGTTCACCACCATCGGCTGACCCTCTGCTGCTGCCAGCGACGGCAGTTCAGTAGGGTTGCCCCCGAGGGTGGCCAGGGACGTGTCCGGAATCGGTCTGGCGCTTCCCTCCAGCAAGACCAGGGGGCCGGCGATGAGGCCCCAGGTAAGGGCGCCGGTTAGCAGGGCGCCGGCCAGGGGCACCCGTTGGGCAGGAAGTCGCCACATCAGCCAGAGAGCATAGGCCAGTCCCACCACCAGACCGCCGATTGGGTCGAAACCGCCGTCACGAATATCCAGTATCGACATCATGTCGTCGTAGCTGCTCCAGTAGCGGGCCACGAACAGCAGTCGAGCCCCAGCCAGGCTGAGAAGAAGCAGGGTGAAAAGTGTATCGGCCACCGGGGTGCGATGGCGTCGTCCGATCAGGGTTCCGGCCAGCAAGGCCATCCCGAAGGCTACCATGATCAGCACCTGGCCCAGTGAGAATCCCAATGGACCCAGGGCGATGCTCTGTTGCAGGGCGTTCATGCAGCGCAGTTCTCCTATGTCGAGCCATCCGTCGCAATGGACTCGCCAGTGTGTCAGCTATTGATGACTGCCGGTTCACGCCGGACTGTGTCGAGTTGACGCAGCCTGGCTCCGAAGCGGGTAACGGAATAGTATGCTGCTCGCTTCCCCTCTGTCGCATGGCATAACGATACAACAAGGAGCCCCGCATGATGTTGCCCCGCACTCTTCTACTCGCTACCGGCCTTTCTCTGGTGTCGCTCACTGCGCTAGCCGATGCGCTCAATATCGAAGATGCCCAGGTGCGCGCCGTGCCGCCGGGCTCGGAAACATCGGCAGCTTTCATGACGCTTCATAATACCAGCGACACGGATATCGCCCTGGTGGATACCAGCTCGCCCACCGCCGAGGTGATGGAGTTGCATAATCACGAAGATGTCGATGGCGTGATGCAGATGCGCAAGGTGTCGCGCATCATCGTCCCCGCCGGTGAAACGGTGGCGCTTGCACCAGGCGGTCTGCACATGATGTTGATCAAGCTTACCTCACCCCTTGTCGAAGGGGAGCCGGTCGAGCTGACGCTTACTTTTGACAACGGCGAGAGCCAGGTGGTCGAGGCGCCGGTCAGCCGCATCAACCTGGATGCCGAGGATCATGGGCATGATCACGGTCACGGCCACAAGCATTGATCGGAGGTGCTCGTTCTACCGCTTCCCCGCATTTGGTGTCGAAGCTGGGCGACCAGCGGGCCAGAGGTTACAATACTGCACTATTGAACCATGAGCGGCCTGCAGTCGGTCGCCCCGCTTCGCATTCGGATCGATACCATGCATTGCCCTTTTTGTGGCGCCAATGATACCCGTGTGACCGACTCCCGCCTGGTGGCTGAGGGCGACCAGGTGCGTCGCCGCCGCCAGTGCACGGCCTGTGGTGAGCGTTTTACCACCTATGAGACCGCCGAGCTGGTGATGCCCAGGGTGGTCAAGGCCGATGGCTCTCGCGAAACCTTCAACGAGCAGAAACTGCGTGCTGGAATGCTGCGGGCCTTGGAGAAGCGACCGGTCAGCGCCGAGTCCATCGAGGCCGCCGTGGAGCGGATTCGCCAGCGGCTGCGTGCCAGTGGCGAGCGCGAGATCCAGGCGCGGGACATCGGCGAGGCGGTGATGCAGGCGCTCAAGCGACTCGATCAGGTTGCCTTCATTCGTTTCGCGTCGGTCTACCGTCGCTTTCAGGATATCGACGAGTTTCGCGCCGAGATCGACCGCCTGTCGCGGGAGCCGGGATTCCCGCCGGGAACGGCTGACGACGGCGAGCGCTGAATCCCGCCTTACCCTTTCTGCCAGGGAGTGATATGGCCAAGCCTACTGCCGCCGCCTGGATGGCTCGGGCGCTTCAATTGGCCCGCCGTGGTCTCTACACCACCGACCCCAACCCCCGCGTGGGCTGTGTTCTGGTCAAGGGCAATCGGCTGGTAGGAGAGGGCTGGCACGAGCGTGCCGGCGAACCCCATGCCGAAGTGCATGCCTTGCGGATGGCTGGTGAAGCAGCCCGCCGCGCGACAGCCTATGTGACCCTGGAGCCCTGCTCCCACCATGGGCGTACCGGCCCCTGTGCCGTCGCACTGATCGACGCCGGGGTGAAGCGGGTGGTGGTGGCCATGGGCGACCCCAATCCGGAGGTGGCCGGCCGAGGCATCACCATGCTGCGCGAGGCGGGAATCGAGGTGGATGTCGGCCTGCTCGAGGAAGAGGCTAGAGCGATCAATCCTGGTTTCCTGTCGCGAATGAGTCGCCATCGCCCCTATGTGCGATTGAAGATGGCGATGAGCCTGGATGGGCGCACGGCGATGGAGTCCGGCGAATCCCAATGGATTACCGGCCCCCATGCCCGTTCGGAAGTCCAGCGGTTGCGTGCGCGATCCAGTGCTGTGCTGACCGGCGTTGATTCGGTCATCTTCGATAATTCTCGCCTGACCGTGAGGGCAAGCCAACTTGGCCTGGAGGATGCTGATGCCATCGCCAGACGCCAGCCACTGCGGGTCGTGGTGGATACACACCTTCGTCTGCCCCAGGCCGCGGCCTGCCTGCGTGAATCCGGGCGCACTCTGGTGGCAACGGTCATGGGTTACGATGTCGATCGGCGTGCCCGGCTGGAGTCAGCCGGTGCCGAAATACTGGTATTGCCGGCTGGCGAGGGTGGCCGTGTCGATCTTGCCGCCTTGCTGGGCTATCTGGCGGAGCAAGAGCTGGTCAACGAGGTGCTGCTGGAAACCGGGGCCACACTTGCTGGCGCCATGCTCGACGCGAATCTGGTGGATGAGATGCAGCTGTTCGTGGCGCCGACCCTGCTGGGCGGTGAGGCGCGGCCGCTGTTCGCCTTGCCGGGACTGACGCGTATGGCCCAGCAGCGCCCGTTGGATATCATCGATATCCGTGCTGTCGGTCGCGACTGGCGTATTACCGCTCGACCCGCGCGGCTTCAGGGCTGAATTCATCAGGGCGCCGGGAACAGCTCGCTCGCTACAGGGGCTAGCGCCGCGCCAAGGTGCCACTACTGGCGCCCGACGCCGCGCCAAGGTTGCTCACTACTGGCGCCCGACGCCGCGCCAAGGTACCCTGACGCCCATTCGAGGCGGGGCGTAGAACTTTAGTAATGGATGTTAGTCACGGACGTTGCTCACGCCACGGTCGAAGTGCCACAACGCCTTTTTGCTGAATCAATCGGAGATTCCATGGTGCAATCTTCCCGCGGGGGCCTCGCTTCCATCGAAGACCTGATCGAGGACATTCGTCAGGGCAAGATGGTGATCCTCATGGATGATGAGGATCGTGAGAACGAGGGCGACATCATCATGGCCGCCGAGAAGGTCGGGGCCGAGCACATCAATTTCATGGCACGCCATGCCCGGGGCCTGATCTGCATGCCCATGACGCGAGAGCGCTGCGAGCGACTAAAGCTGCCGCTGATGGTGAGCGACAACGGTTCCGGCTTTGGCACCAAGTTCACTCTCTCCATCGAAGCGGCGGAGGGGGTGACCACAGGCATCTCGGCCGCGGACAGGGCGCGTACCGTACAGGCGGCAGCGGCCCGTAATGCCCGGGCCGAGGATATCGTTCAGCCCGGCCACATCTTTCCGCTGATGGCCGAGCCCGGCGGCGTGCTGCGGCGTGCCGGACATACCGAGGCGGCATGCGACCTGGCGGCATTGGCAGGTTGTGACCCCAGCGGTGTGATCTGCGAAGTCATGAACGACGATGGCAGCATGGCCCGGCGGCCCGAGCTCGAGCGTTTTGCTGCCGAGCATGACTTGAAGATGGGCACCATCGCCGACCTGATCCACTATCGCATTCATAATGAGCAGACGGTGGAGCCGGTGGAGTCGACTCCGGTCAACACGGCCGCAGGAGAAATGACGCTGCATGTCTTCCGCGATCGAATTCAAGGTGCGCACCACGTGGCGCTGGTCAAGGGGACGCCGACCCCCGATTCGCTGACTACGGTGCGAGTGCATCTGGCCGATACCATGCGGGATCTGCTTGGCCTGCAGAAGGGTGAAGGCAAGAACTGGACCACCCACAGTGCACTGGATGAGGTGGCCCGCGTCGACCAGGGTGTCTTCGTCCTGCTCGATGATGGGCGTCCGCATCAGGACTTCCGTGATCAGCTGGAGGTTTTTCTGGAGCGTCGCCGCCTGCCTCGTACCAGCGACTCGGACGGTGCCGGCAACTACCTGACCATTGGCACGGGTTCGCAAATCTTGCGCCATCTTGGTGTGGGCAGGATGCGTCTGCTCAGCTCACCCTGGAAGTTCTCGGCGCTGTCGGGCTTCGACCTCGAAGTTGTCGAACTGATTGCGCCGGGCGACATCGAGGCTCCCATCGAGAACTGAGACGGTCGCCGTCTGGCGCTATGATGAAAGCTGGCGCACCCTGGGGTGCGCCTGTTAATTCAGCAGGACTATTTTCAGGAATTAGCGATGCATACCTTGTCTCAATTGGAAGGCAACTTCGTCGATGTCGACGGCCGCTACGTGATCGTGGTGGGGCGCTTCAATCATCATGTGGTCGACAGCCTGGTGGAGGGTGCCGTGGATATCCTGATGCGCCATGGCGTGGATGCCGACCATATCGATATCGTTAATGTGCCCGGTGCCTGGGAGCTACCGCTGGCGGTCAAGCGGGCCCTGCAGGTAGCCAAGCCGGATGCGGTGATCGCGCTGGGCGCTGTGATACGTGGCGGTACACCGCACTTCGAATATGTGGCGGGGGGCTGCAATTCGGCACTCGGCAGCCTGCAGTTGGAGTTCGACACGCCCATCTCCAACGGTGTGCTGACCGTGAACTCCATCGAGCAGGCCATCGAGCGCTCCGGTACCAAGGCTGGCAACAAGGGTGCCGAGGCCGCCATGGCCGCCATGGAGATGGTGTCGTTGCTGCGGGGCTTCGGTGATGCCGGAGAGAGTCATGAGTGAACCGCGTTCCAAGCGCCCCCCTTCGACGGGGCAGCAGAAGAGGCGCGCCGCCCGGGAGCTGGCCGTCCAGGGCCTCTACCAGTGGCACATGACCGGCAAGTCGATCTCGGCAGTTGAAGCGGAGTTCCGCAGCCAGCTGCCCGACGAGGACATGGAGGATCATGAAAACTGGGCCAAGGTCATGGAGATCGCCGACCTGGCACTTTTTCACGACCTGCTGCACAACGTGGCTCGCTATCGCGGCGACCTGGATGCCGCCATCGGACCCTTGCTCGACCGGCGTATCGAGGAGCGGGATCCCATCGAATTGACCATTCTGAGGCTCGGTGCATACGAGCTGTCGCATCGGCCGGATGTCCCCTACCGGGCGGTGATCAACGAGGGGGTCGAATTGGCCAAGTCCTTCGGCGCCACCGACGGTCACAAGTACGTCAACGGCATTCTCGACAAACTGGCCTCGCGGTTGCGCAGCGCCGAGGTCAGCGCGCGTCGTCGCTGAAGGTGCCAAGGTGACCAGTGAATTCGAGCTGATCGCCCGTCATTTCACGCCTGCCGCCCCGGGCTCACGGGCCGGTGTGGTCCTGGGCGTGGGCTATGACTGTGCGTTGCTGATACCGCACCCTGGTTCGCGGCTGGCCGTCAGTGTGGATACGTCGGTCGCTGAGGTCCATTTTCCCGGCACCGCACCGGCGGTGGCGATCGGCCATCGTGCCCTGGCGGGCAGCCTCCGTGATCTGGCGGCCATGGGCGCCGAGTCTCGCTGGTGCCTGATGGCATTGGCCATGGCAGATACTGACGACACCTGGTTATCCGAGTTCGCCCGGGGGTTTCATGACCTTTGTGCGGCGACCGGTACCACCCTGGTCGGCGGTGACGTGACCCGCGGTGAGCTGGCAATCGGGGTAACGGTAATGGGGGAAGTGCCCGAAGGGCAGGCCCTCACGCGGAGCGGAGCAAGGCCCGGAGATCGTTTGGCCGTGACCGGTGCATTGGGGGGCGGGGCTGGAGGTCTGGCACTCTGGCAGCACGGCGAAAGGGACATGCAGCATCCCCTGCTGGCGCGTTACCTTCTTCCCCAGCCTCGACTTGAAGCGGGACAGGCCTTGCGCGGCCTGGCCACCGCAGCCATCGATATTTCCGATGGATTGCTGGCAGACCTGGGGCATGTACTGGCCGCTTCCGGCGTGGGCGCAAGCATCGATGTCGATGCGCTGCCCCTGGCCGAAGGGCTGCTCGAGGCTCTGGGCCCTGACCGAGCTCGGCAGGCCGCACTGGGCGGTGGCGATGACTATGAGCTGTTGGTCAGCCTGCCCGCCGAAGCCATGGCGGAGGCGACTCGTCGCCTGGCCGGGCTGGGGCTGGCGCTGACGTCGCTCGGCACGGTCACGGCCGAGCTGGGCCTGTCCGGTGTTGGCGACACTGTCCTCCACGGCTGGCAGCATTTCGGGGTGGCGAATGCCAAGGGAGGGGCGACATGAATCGCGCGCCCCCGAGCGTCTGGCGGCGGCCCGTCCATTTTTTTGCCTTCGGCCTTGGCAGCGGTGCCGTGCCCTGGGCGCCGGGTACCTTCGGTACCCTGGCGGCCATCCCGTTTTACTGGCTGATGTCAGAGTTACCGCTGAACTGGTACCTGATTCTGGTGGCAGTTTCCTTCGTCGTGGGTATCTGGCTCTGTGACAGGACCTCGCGTGATCTTGGTGTGCATGACCACTCCGGTATTGTCTGGGATGAATTCGTCGGTTACTGGATCACCATGGCGGCGGTGCCTTTCTCGTGGGAAGCGGCGCTCTGGGGGTTCATCCTGTTTCGCATCTTCGATGTCTTCAAGCCGTGGCCGATTCGCTGGGCGGATCGTCGTGTAGCAGGGGGGTTCGGCATCATGATCGATGATGTGCTGGCCGGAATCTACGCTTGGAGTACGATGCACCTCTGGCTTTGGTTACACTAGTTTACTGAAAGCCGTATTAGTCAAGGAAATGACAAGGAGGCGGAGCTGTGCGCAAGGAACGTCTCATCGTCCCGCTGCTAATTTTCCTGCTGCTGCTCTGGCTGGCGGGGCAGGCCCTTTCCAGCCACTTCTTCGAACGGGAAATGGCGCGAACGCTGAGTGATCTCGAGGCACGTGGTGAGCTGGTCGTGTCGCGTTCGGAGCTTGAGCGGGGATGGTGGTCGTCGACCGGCCGCATCCACCTGGCACCGCTGCTGGGGAATGTCTGGCAGCTGGAGCTGACCTACAGGGCGCGACACGGGGTGCTCAATACCCACCTGAACGGCGAGGCGATGTTGCGCCATGGTCCTGAGGCTGCCCAGCTGTTCGGTGACTTGCTGGCCTCGTCGCCTCCCCTTTGGCAGGCCAGCTACCATACTCTGACCGGGACCCTGGAAGGCGGGCTTCGCCTCTCTCCCTTGCGGGTCACCCAGCAGGATCGCGAACTGGTGTTCGATGGGGGGCGTCTCCATTTCAGCGGGGAGCAGGGCGACTGGCGTCTCCGGGCTCACCTCGATTCCTGGCGGTTGACGGATGGGACTGCCAGCCTCGCAATCGGCCCCTCCACGCTCAACAGCCACTACGCCTATACCGAAGATGCCCATTCCTTCACACAGGAGGACCGGCTGCAGGTCGAGTCGGTAGCCTGGCGTCAGCCTCTATTGAGCCTGGATGCCAGCAATCTTCGTGTCACCAATCGCACGGTCCTCGATGAGCGGGAGCTCAGAATGCAGCTCGCTGTCGACTTGGGCGAAGTGCATACCGCGGGCGAAGTACTGCTCACCGGTGATCTGTTACTCGAGCTGTCACGCCTGAATGCCGATGCGCTTCGGGTGAGCACTTCTCGACTCCGTGAGCTGGCCGCCAGTGGTCACCATGAACTTGGCCGCCGCGAGCTGTTGGCTCAGCTCGAGCCGCATCTGATTGAGACCCTGAAAGATTCGCCACGCCTCGACTTGCTGAGCCTTCAACTGGATAGTCCCATGATGGGACTGTCGGCCCGGGCCGATGGCTCACTGTTCTTCGATGGACGTCGCCTCGATGAATTGAGTCTGATCGACGCCGACGACCCCTCAATGCAGGCGCGCTGGCGACAGCGACTCGACGGCGACTTAACCTGGTACGACTTGCCTACCGTGGTGGCCCTATGGCTCGGCCTGCCATTGGACACCCGCACCCTGGAAGTCGACGTGGGCCGAGGGCAGGTGCGCGTCAACAGCCGCCCCTTGCCCCAGCTGTGGCGCTGAGCCACAGACGTCAGCATGCACTTTTGTCCTGCTAGCCTGGCACTCTTTGCTGCCGAGGCGATTTCACGCCACCTTGAACACGACATCTTGACCGCCGCACCTGGAAATAGTGGGCCGATGACTTGAAGTTGGCCGGTCGCGCCCGCATTCCTCAGGTCAGACCCAGGCGCCCAGCTTCAGGATGAGGTTTCGATGAGCGATTACGATCAGGATGAGCAGAATTGGCAGCAATCGATGCGCGATAACGCGGAAGACGATAACGCGGACGAGAAGTGGACAGGATCCGACGGTGAGACGGAAGAGTCCCTGAGCAACGCGATGGTGCCGGCAAGCGAATCCCTGCCCGAACGAATTTCCCTGTTGCCGATTCACAACCGCCCCTTCTTCCCTGCTCAAGTGCAGCCTCTGGTGATCAACCGTGAGCGCTGGGAGGACACGATGCGCCGGGTCGGCAACACGCCTCACCATACCCTGGGGGTTGCCTTCGTCGGCGATACCGGCGTCGATAACCTGACCCACGAGTCGTTTCCCGAATACGGCACGGCGGTCAAGGTTCACAAGCTGCAGGGTGAGGATCAGCAGCTCCAGTTCATTGCCCAGGGTCTCAGGCGCTTTCATATCCAGCGCTGGCTATCCAAGAAACCGCCTTATCTGGTCGAGGTGAGCTACCCGCGGGAGCCGGTCGATGCCGACGAGGACGAGACCCGCGCCTATGCCATGGCGATCATCAACGGCATCAAGGAGCTGCTGCCGATCAATCCGCTCTACGGCGAAGAGCTCAAGCACTACCTCAATCGGTTCAGCCCCCACGAGCCGGGTCCGCTGACCGATTTTGCTGCGGCCATCACCTCGGCACGGGGAGGCGAGCTGCAGAAAGTGCTGGAAACTTTGCCGGTACAGGCGCGCATGGAGAAGGTGCTGCCCTTGCTGCGCAAGGAGATCGACGTTGCCCAGCTGCAGACGGAGATCAGCGAGCAGGTCAATGCCCAGATGCAGGAACGCCAGCGCGAATTCTTCCTGCGTGAACAGCTCAAGGTAATCCAGCGCGAGCTGGGGATCTCCAAGGACGATCGCGAGAACGATGTCGACACCTTCCGTGACCGCCTCGAGAGCCTGGTGGTGCCGCCCAAGGTACTGACCCGCATCGAAGAGGAGCTTGATAAGCTCTCGGTGCTGGAGACCGGCTCGCCGGAGTATGGCACCACACGCAACTATCTCGACTGGCTGACATCGATGCCCTGGGGGGTGCGAAGCGTCGACCAGATGGAGCTCGCCCATGCTCGCGAGATACTGGACCGCGACCATGACGGGCTCAAGGACGTCAAGGAGCGAATCGTCGAGTTCCTTGCCGAGGGTACCTTCAAGGGCGATGTGGGAGGCTCGATCCTGCTGCTCGTCGGCCCCCCGGGGGTCGGCAAGACCTCGGTCGGGCGATCCATCGCCGAAGCCCTGGGGCGCCAGTTCTATCGTTTCTCTGTGGGTGGCATGCGCGACGAAGCCGAGATCAAGGGCCACCGCCGTACTTATATCGGCGCCATGCCGGGCAAGCTGGTGCAGGCGCTCAAGGAGGTCGAGGTCGAGAACCCGGTGATCATGCTCGACGAGATCGACAAGATGGGACAGTCGTTCCAAGGTGACCCGGCCTCGGCACTGCTGGAGGTGCTCGACCCGGAACAGAACATCGATTTCCTCGACCATTACCTGGACGTGCGGCTCGATCTCTCCAAGGTGCTCTTCGTCTGTACCGCCAATACCCTGGACTCGATTCCGGGGCCGCTTCTCGACCGCATGGAACAGATACGGCTATCGGGCTACATCGCCGAAGAGAAAGTGGCCATTGCCAGGAACCATCTCTGGCCCAAGCTGCTTGAACGCGACCGGATTCCGAAGAAGCGTATCAACCTCACCGATGCGGCGCTCAAGCAGGTCATTGAGGGTTACGCCAGGGAGGCCGGTGTGCGACAGCTGGAAAAACAGCTCCACAGCATCGTGCGCAAGGCGGCGGTAAAGCTGCTGGAGAACGACCAGCAGTCGGTCAAGGTATCAGTGAAGAACCTGGAGGAGTTTCTGGGTGCCCCGCTGTTCCGCCAGGAGCAGGTGCTCAAGGGGGAGGGTGTGGTCACCGGCCTGGCCTGGACCTCCATGGGCGGGGCGACCCTGCCCATCGAGGCGGGCAAGGTGCATTCCCTGACCCGGGGCTTCAAGCTCACCGGAAAGCTTGGCGAAGTCATGCAGGAGTCCGCCAATATCGCCTACAGCTACACCTTGGGGCACCTGGCGGAGTACGGCGCCGACGCGGATTTCTTCGATTCTGCCTTCGTACACCTTCACGTCCCTGAAGGGGCCACGCCCAAGGATGGCCCCTCGGCGGGGGTGACCATGACCACGGCACTGCTCTCCCTCGCCCTGCACCTGTCCATCGACCGGCCGCTGGCGATGACCGGTGAACTGACCTTGACCGGCCAGGTACTGCCGGTAGGTGGCATCCGCGAGAAGATCATCGCTGCCCGTCGCAGCAAGATATTCGAGGTGATCTTGCCTGAGGCCAACCGCCGCGACTATGCGGAACTTCCCGATTACCTCAAGGAGGGGGTGACGGTGCATTTTGCCAGGCGTTATCAGGATGTGGCCAAGGTAGCTTTTGGCTAATCGACTAACCCATGGAGACGCTGGCGCCACCATCGACGATCAGGGTGTCGCCGGTGATGAAGGTGTTGCTCGGAGAGGCAAGGAACGCCACGGCTCGCGCTACCTCGTTGGCAGCCGCGACGCGCCCAAGCGGAGTGGAGGCCTGCCACAGGCGACGTGACTCGGAGTCGGCATGTTGCATGCCGGTGGTGACGGGTCCTGGTGCCACTGCATTGACCAGTATTCCCTGAGGCCCCAGTTCCACCGCCAGTGCCCGGGTCAGCGCCAGGATCGCGCCCTTGGTCATTGCATAGCTCGAACGCTCGGCCGTGGTGCGCAGGCCATGCGCCGAGGCGACGTTGACGATACGCCCACCACCGCTTGCGATCATCAGCCGGACGGCGGCCTGGATTGCCTGGAAGGCCCCGGTGACGTTGATCGCCATCATGGTATCCAGGTCCTCTTGTGAGACATCCACGAAGCGACCGCGTCGGATCACACCGGCTGCATTGATGCATGCGTCAAGCCCCTTACCCTGCCGCTCGATCTGCGCAAACGCCCGGGCAATGCTGGCAGGTTCGGCCAGGTCGCAAGGCACGAACGCCGCGCGTTCGCCCCAGGCTGTGAGCGCTGGCACCACGCTCTCCTGGCGCTCCTCTAGGTCGAGCAGGAAGATACTGTACCCAGCTGCGACCATTGCCTCACAAATGGCTGAGCCGATTCCCCCTGCGGCGCCGATTACCGCTGCTGTTCGCATAGTCTTTCCTTCGATGCCAAGATTCGGGTGTTCAAGGCTGGAAAAATCGGCATTATAGTCTTTTGGTAGACGTTTTTTATAACAACCGACATCGCTCAGCGGTGCTGGACACTTCCTAGGGAGATACGCATGCGTCAGTTTATGCCTACTTTCACTCGCAGCCTGCTGGCCTCGGCGACCGCCGTCATGATGGGCGCTGCAGCCTTTTCCGCCCAGGCGGAAACCCGAGTTACCTATAAATCCGCTTCCGCCGGCACCGCCTATTACCAGATGGGTGTGGAACTCTCGGAGGCGATCCGCAAGGGTACCGATGGTGATATCCAGCTTACGCTGGAAGAGAGCCAGGGCTCTGTGCAGAACGTGATGGAAGTGATGGCCCGGCAAGGCAACTACGTCTTTACCACGCCTCCAGGGCTGGTAGAGAGCGCCATGGCTGGAGAGGGACCCTTTGCAGAACGTCAGAGTCCCCAGTTCCAGGAGATTCGTGGCCTGTTCCCGATTCCGGCAATCACCATGCACTTCGTTGCGGCAGGTGGTGACGGGGTCATCGGTCTCGAAGACCTGGAAGACAAGCACATCCTGATCGGACGTGGCACCTTTGGCGCCCGAGAGGCCGAGCGCTATCTTGAATTGTTCAACATGATGGACAAGGTGCGCGTGGCCAGCGCCGAGATCGGCAGTGGCCCCGATGCGCTCAAGAACGGACAGATCGATGCCTTCGTCACGGCGAGCTCCTTCCCCACACCCAATGTGATCGAGACCGCAGCGAGCATGTCGATCAGCCTGGTGAGCCTGACCGACGAGCAAATCGAGCAGACAGGCGCTGCGCGGCAGACCATTCCGGCCGGCACCTACTCTGGCGTGGAGCAGGACGTCGAGACCACGTCACTGCCCGTTATCGCCTATACCACCACCGGCATGGACGATGACACCGCCTACACCCTGACCAGGACCTTCTGGGAGCGCCGGGATGCCATGGCGGAAGAGACGGCCTGGTGGGGCAGCATCACCCACGACATGATTGGGAACATTGCCGGCTCGCTGCATCCGGGCGCGGTGCGCTACTACGATGAAGTTGGTATCGAGATTCCCGACGAACTGCGCTAGGCACTGTCCGAAAACTGGCTGCACTTGGCCATACGGCGTTAAAAATCGGCTCAAAGTACTCATTTACACCTCGTAAACTCCGTCTTTTCGCCGATTTTTGCCTTGTCTGGCCTTCGTTCGCCGACTTTTCAGACAATGCCTAACTCCCTGTTGGGGCCAGTGCTCCTGGCCTGGCCCTGATCGAAAGGCACCCTCTCTATGTCGACATTCTCCTCTTCTCCGGCGGCCGGCAAGGCCGTCGGGAGTATAGGGTCGCGGGTTCACCCGGCCTGGGTATTGCTGGGCGGCATCACGGTGGTCTTTCACCTGGGCCTGATTTTTTACGGGCTTACCCCGGCGCTGGTGAGCCGGCCAATTCACATGGCTCTCGCGCTGCCGTGGGTCCTGATCTTCGCCGCACGCACGCCGTTCGAGCGCTGGAGCGGCTGGCTGCTGACCGGGCTGGGTATCGCCGCCTGCGGCTATATCGCCTTCAACGAGGAGGCGCTGTCGCAGCAGTACGGCTTCATCGACACCCACCTGCAGATGATCATCGGGGTCTTCCTCATCGGACTGGCACTGGAGGCGGCCCGTCGCGCCATTGGCTGGCCGCTGCCCCTGGTTGCCGTGACAGCACTGCTCTATGCGGTATTCGGCGCCCACATACCCGGCCAGTTCGGCCACCCGGGGCTGCCGATGCAGAGTTTCGTCGGCACCCTGACCATCGCCGAGGGAGGCCTCTGGGGGTCACTCACGGGGGTAAGCGTTGGCGTGGTGGCAATCTTCGTCATCTTCGGCGCAGTGCTCAATGCCGGAGAGGCGGGACAGGGCTTCATGAACATGGCAAGCGCTTTCGCCGGGCGGTTGACGGGCGGAGCGGCCAAGGTGTCGGTCATCTCATCGGCTCTGATGGGGTCGATTTCCGGCTCCGCCTCTGCCAACGTTGCCTCCACCGGGGCTATCACCATTCCCACCATGGTGCGCCTGGGGTATCCGCGTGCTCTGGCCGGCGGCGTGGAGGCGGTGGCCTCCTCGGGCGGGCAGATCATGCCACCCCTGATGGGGGCCGGCGCCTTCGTCATGGTCGAGCTTACCGGTACGCCCTATACCCAGATCATGGCTGCGGCAATGTTGCCGGCCATTCTCTATTTCGCCACCGTCTGGGTGGGTATCAACGCCTACGCCACGCGCCATGACCTGAGCCCCATGGCTGAAAGCGACAGGCCCAGCGGCAAGGAGGTGATGATCACCTCCCTCTTCTTCGCCGTGCCCTTCGTGATATTGCTCGAGCGCATCTTTCTCGGTGGCTACACGCCCCAGTATGCGGCGAGCCTGGCGATCTTTGCCGGAATGCTGCTGCTGTTCTTCGATGTGACGCTCAGCTTCTCGCTGCGCGGTTTCGCTTCGCGAATGGCTGATGCCATGGTCACGGCCGGGCGTCAGGTTGCGATTATCGGCGCGATCATCATCTGTGCCTCGCTGGTGATCGGGGTGCTGTCCATGACCGGGTTGGGGGTCAAGATAACCTCGGGCATTCTCTCTCTCTCCAACGAGATGCTGTGGCCGGCGCTGCTGCTCACCGCGCTTGCCTGCCTGGTGCTGGGCATGGAGGTGCCGACCACGGCCGCCTATGTCATCTGCGTCTCGGTGGCCGGGCCGGCACTCATCGCCCTCGGTCTCGAACCGCTGCTGGCGCACCTGTTCGTGTTCTGGTTCGCGCTGCTCTCGACCATCACGCCGCCGGTCTGCGGCGGAGTCTTCATCGCCGCCGGCATGGTGGGGGAGAACTGGCTCAAGGTGGCGATGAAGGCCATGGCCCTGGGCATCGGGCTCTATATCATCCCCCTGGCCATGGTCGCCAACCCGGACATCATCCGCCTCGCCTTCGACCCCTTCGCGGCGGTATTCGACGCGGTGAAGATAGCCATCGGCCTGGGCGGGATCTCCTATGGCGTCATCGCCCGCCGTCCCCTCTGGCTGCGGGTGCTGCTGGTCGTTGCGGGGGCGCTGGTGATCTTTGCGGTCTAGGTAACACCCCGGCATGGCAGGAAAATCCAGCTGTTGGAGCGCTGGTTTCCATCGCGACTGGCGCCGCAGGCGCCCTGGCGGTTCGCGCCGGTGGAAAAAACAGCTGTTGGAGCGCTGGTCCCCATCGCGACTGGCGCCGCAGGCGCCCTGGCGGAGGCGGTAACGGCAGTAGGTATCGCCAGCATTGGCAACACCGCGGTCGCGAGCTAAAGCTTCCTCCGACAGGGTGGCTCAGCTGCCATGGAGAGAAAAGCCGCTGTTGGAGCGCTGCTTCGCATCGCGACTGGCGCCGATAGGCGCCTCGGCGGAGACGGGAACGTCAGTGGTGATCTGAGTGTACCGAGGAGAAGAGAGATGATCTTTGCCACGCTGGGGCCTGAGGGCAATAACCACGTACTGGTACTGCGTCGGTATCTCGATGCTCGTGGTCCCGCCGATGCCGAGGTGAGGCTATTCGATGATTTTCCGGCGGCGTTCGCGGCACTGGCGGGGGGGGAGGTGGACCGGGTGCTGCAGTGTACGGCCCACTTCAGCCACGCCGATTGCGTCGGCCGTTACATGCATCGCGTCTTTCCGGTGGACGTCTTCGTCGCCGGCAGTCATCCCCTGGCGCTGCTGGCACGGCGCGATATTGCCGAGCCTCGCCGGGTGGCACGCCAGCCGGCCACCCGCTACTACACAGACCTCTCCTCCTTTGACGAAGAGATCGATGCGCCCACCACCGTGGCGGTGGCCGAGGGGCTGGTGGAGGGGCGTTTCGAGGCGGGCATCTGTGCCCGGCAGGTCCTGGAGCAGCACCCGGATGAGCTGCGCTTGATTGAGGAGTTGGGCCCGGCGCTGGACGTCTGGGTACTCTATGGCACCCAGCCGCTTGCCGAGGACAGCTCGCTGTCAGTCTAGCCGCCACGCCCCGTGCATGACAGAATCTGGGCTGACCTGAACACCGAGACCGTCAACCGCCGCCATGGCGACCCGAGACGGCACGAACGATATGGCGCACCTAGCGCTTAAAGAGGACACCATGCCCGAATACCGCTCCCGTACCACCACCGCCGGTCGCAATATGGCCGGCGCCCGCGCCCTGTGGCGTGCCACCGGCATGAAGGACGAGGATTTCCACAAGCCGATCATCGCCGTGGCAAACTCCTTCACCCAGTTCGTGCCGGGGCACGTGCATCTGAAGGACATGGGCCAGCTGGTGGCCCGGGAGATCGAGAAGGCAGGTGGCGTCGCCAAGGAGTTCAATACCATCGCGGTGGACGACGGCATCGCCATGGGTCACGACGGCATGCTCTATTCCTTGCCGAGCCGCGACATCATCGCCGACAGCGTCGAGTATATGGTCAACGCCCACTGCGCCGACGCCCTGGTGTGCATCTCCAACTGCGACAAGATCACTCCCGGCATGCTGATGGCCGCCATGCGCCTCAATATACCTGTGGTCTTCGTTTCCGGTGGACCCATGGAGGCGGGCAAGACCAAGCTTCTCGACCACAACATCGACCTGATCGATGCAATGATCTATGCCGCTGACGACAGCTACAGCGACGAGGACATCGCCGAGATCGAGCGTAGCGCCTGCCCCACCTGTGGTAGCTGTTCAGGGATGTTCACCGCCAATTCCATGAACTGCCTGATGGAGGCGCTGGGCCTGGCGCTGCCGGGCAACGGTACGGTGCTGGCGACCCATAGCGACCGGCGCCAGCTGTTCGAGGAAGCGGGACACCGAATCGTCGACCTGGCCAAGCGCTACTACGAGGGCAACGAGGCGCACCTGTTGCCCCGGGCCATCGGCTCCAAGGCGGCCTTCAGGAATGCCATGACCCTGGATATCGCCATGGGCGGTTCCACCAACACCATCCTGCACCTGCTGGCTGCCGCCCAGGAGGGCGAGATCGACTTCACCATGGCCGACATCGACCGGCTGTCGCGGGAGGTGCCGCAGCTTTGCAAGCTGGCACCCAACACCCAGCAGTACCATATCGAGGACTGCCACCGCGCTGGCGGCATCATGGCGATCCTCGGTGAGCTGGAGCGTGCCGGGGTGCTGGATACCCGGGTGCCCACCGTCTACGGTGACACCCTCAAGGACGCCCTGGACGAGTGGGATATCATGCGCTCGCCAAGCCCCGAGGTGGTCGACTTCTACAAGGCAGGCCCCGGTGGCATCCCCACCCAGACCGCCTTCTCCCAGAGTGCCCGCTGGCCGAGCCTGGATGGCGATCGCGCCACCGGCTGTATCCGCGACCTTGAGCACGCCTTTTCCCGGGAAGGCGGCCTGGCCGTGCTGTTCGGCAATATCGCCGAGGACGGCTGCGTGGTAAAGACCGCCGGCGTCGACGACTCCATTCTGGTGTTCGAGGGGCCGGCCCATGTGGTCGAGTCCCAGGACCAGGCGGTGGAGCATGTCCTCGAGGGCAAGGTGAAGGCGGGCGAGGTGGTGGTGATCCGCTACGAGGGGCCCAAGGGCGGCCCCGGGATGCAGGAGATGCTCTATCCGACCTCCTACCTGAAGTCCAAGGGGCTGGGGAAGGCGTGTGCACTGCTCACCGACGGCCGCTTCTCCGGCGGTACCTCGGGGCTCTCCATCGGCCACGCCTCTCCCGAAGCCGCGGCGGGCGGTGCCATCGGCCTGGTGCGTTCCGGCGACATCATTCGCATCGATATTCCCAATCGCTCGATCGACGTCAAGCTGAGCGAAGCCGAACTTGCAGCGCGGCGTGAAGCGGAAGAGGCGCGCGGCAGTCAGGCCTGGAAGCCGAGCATTCAGCGCACCCGCAAGGTCTCGGCGGCGCTCAAGGCGTACGCGCTACTGGCCACGTCTGCCGACAAGGGGGCAGTGCGCGACCTCGCCAAGCTCGATTGATCCTCGACCGTTCCGTACGCCGGGTCCTTTCCCGGCGTACCGATGCCCTCAAGCGAGATGTTCATGATGAAGCAGACCTACGGTGTTGGCCTGGTCGGTTTCGGTACCGCAGGCCGTGTCTTTCATGCACCGCTGATACAGTCCGCCCCCGGGCTGGAGCTGTTGGCCGTGGTCAGCAGTGCGCCGGAGCGGGTGCGTGAAACTCTGCCCGAGGTGGATGTACTGCCCAAGGCGGCAGCGCTCTTTGCAAGAAGCGATATCGACCTGGTGGTGATTGCCACCCCCAACGATACCCACTATCCGCTGGGCAAGGCGGCGCTGGTGGCCGGCAAGCACCTGGTCATCGACAAGCCCTTCACCGTATCGGTGCCGGAGGCTCGGCTGCTGAAGGTCGAGGCCGAGAAGCAAGAGCGGATGATCAGCGTCTTTCACAATCGTCGCTGGGACAGTGACTTCCTCACCCTCCGGGCACTGCTGGCGTCGGGCCGCCTGGGCCGTCCGGGGTCCCTGGAGCTCCGTTTCGACCGCTACCGGCCTCTGGTCGCCGATCGCTGGCGCGAGAAGCAGAAGCCCGGCAGCGGTATCTGGTACGATCTGGGCGCCCATCTGCTCGATCAGGTCAATGTCCTGTTCGGCATGCCTAGGGCCATTCTGCTGGACCTGAAGGCTGCCCGGGATGGAGCCGAGGTGGACGATGATTTCCTGGCCCTGCTCGACTACGGCGACCTGCGGGTGACGCTGAAGGCCAGCTCGTTGGTTGCCCACCCGACCCCGCAGCTGGCGCTGCATGGCACTCAGGGCAGTTTCGTCAAGTATGGTCGCGATCCCCAGGAGAACTGGCTGCGTGTGGGCCAGGTGCCGACGCCCTTCTGGGGTATCGACGAGCGCCCCGGCCGCCTGACGCTGAACGAGGGAGAGGGTGACGCGGTTTCTTTGGTGGGCCAGGAGCATCCCGGAATGCCCGGCAACTATCCGGCCTACTATGCCGCCATTGCCGATGCTCTCGCCGGGCGAATGCCGCCACCCGTTACTGTGGATGAAGCGCTTGATGTCATGTGGTTGCTGGAGGCGGGGATGGACAGCCACCGGCAGGAGCGCTGGATACGCATCAAGGAAGGTAGCGGTATGCCGCGCTATCTGCAGGCATAGGACACGGTATTCTCGCTCTGCTGGCCTTTACCAGCTCATGGAGGTGTCCTCCCTGCGCCGCTGCCGCAGGGTGTCGCGGGCGATGAAAAGCGCCGCGATGGCGCGAGCCTCATGGAAATCCTCGCGTAATAGCAGGGCCGGGAGTTCCTCCAGGGCATGGGTCTCGACCACCAGCTGTTCCGGCTCGTCGCCGGGCAGCCGTTTCGGGTAGAGGTCGGTTGCCAGCATCACCTGCATGCGATGACGCATGTAATTGGGGGCCAGCGACAGTTCCACCAGTGGCTCGATGCGTTGGGCACCGAATCCGCACTCCTCCATTAGTTCGCGGTTGGCGGCAGTGATTGGATCCTCTCCAGGGTCGACCAGGCCCTTGGGCAGGGTGAGCACATAGTCCTCGAAGCCTGCTGCATACTCGCGGATCAACAGCACATGCTCCGGGTCCGGCATGGCGATGATCATGACCGCGCCGTGATCGCTGCCGGTCAGCCGTTCGAAGGTACGCTCGGCACCGTTGGCAAAGCGAAGTTCCAGCGACTCGATGTGAAACAGACGACTTCTGGCCACCGACTGGCGTGACAGGACCTGGGGTTTCTGCAGATAGTATGTCTCGGACATGAGAGCTCCGTTGCGAACAGGCGAGCCGACGGCGATCTGAACTTGCTGGCCAGGCATGCGCCGAGGGGGTCGATTGAGTACAATATCACGCCTTTCACCGTACTGACGCCACCGGGAGTCGCCATGATCGACTGGCGCGCCATCGATACCGTTCTGCTGGATATGGACGGCACATTGCTCGACCTACATTTCGACAGCCATTTCTGGCTGGAGCATCTGCCCAGGCGCTATGTGGAGCTGCATCGGCTGGATGAAGCGACCCAGGAAGTCCTGCGGGCGCGCATCATTCGTGAAAAAGGGACGCTCAACTGGTATAGCCTGGCCTACTGGAGTCGCGAGCTGGGGGTAGACATCGTTGCGCTCAAGCGCGAGATTCAGCACCTCATCGGCCTGCGCAGCGATGCCCTGGATTTCCTCGAGTGGCTCAAGCAGGCCCACCCTCGCGTCGTGCTGGCGACCAATGCCGACCGCGAGAGCCTGGA
Source organism: Halomonas chromatireducens (assembly GCF_001545155.1). Lineage (NCBI taxonomy): Bacteria > Pseudomonadati > Pseudomonadota > Gammaproteobacteria > Oceanospirillales > Halomonadaceae > Halomonas > Halomonas chromatireducens. Next base: position 791,366 of record NZ_CP014226.1, read on the forward strand.
ACTGAAGCTGCCGATCACCGGTCTCGAGAACTACCTGGACGCCATCGTCTCCTCGGCCGACCTGGGCGTGCCCAAGGAAGCCCAGGAATTCTGGTTCGCGCTGCAGGAGGTCGAGCCCTTCGATCCTGCCCGCACCCTGTTCATCGACGACAATCCGGACGTGTTGGAAAGTGCGCGGGAGTATGGCATTCGACACCTGCTGGGGATCAAGCAGCCCGACAGCACCCGGCCGGAGAAGGAGCTGAAGGAGTTTATCGTCCTGGATCGCTTCGCCGCCATCCTGCCGGAGACGCTGCCGCCGGAAATCCGTGCTGACAAGTCGCAGGGAGGAGAGAATGGATAGGGAGGAGATAAATGGATAGTGTCCGCCTCGACAAATGGCTCTGGGCCGCGCGCTTCTTCAAGACACGGGCCCTGGCCAAGAAGGCCATCGAAGGTGGCAAGGTCCACTACAACGGTGCCCGTGCCAAGACCAGCAAGAGCGTCGAGGTCGGGGCGCTGGTTCGCGTGCCCCAGGGCTGGGACCACTGGGAAGTGGAGGTCGTGGCGCTTTCCGACCAGCGCCGTGGTGCCTCCGAGGCACGCGAGCTCTACCGCGAGACAGCCGAGAGTGAAGCACGACGCCTGCGTGAAGCCGAGGGCAGGCGCCTCACCAACCAGGCCATGCAGCACCCTCTGCGCCGACCCGACAAGAAACAGCGCCGGGACATCCACCGCTTCCAGCGTCAGCATGACGAATAAACGAGCCCCTTTACGAGACCGTACGCCATGAGCGACCAGATTCAGCGTTTTCTCTTCGAGCGCACCAATGTGCGTGGCGAGATCGTTACCCTCGAGCGCGCCTATTGCGATGTGCTCGACCGCCACGGCTACCCGCCTGCGATCAACCGACTACTGGGGGAGCTGCTCTCGGCCGTTGCTCTGCTCACCGATACCGTCAAGCTCGACGGTATTCTCAGTATCGAGGTGCGTGGCCAGGGAGCGCTGTCGCTGTTGATGGCCGAGTCCAATCCCGGTGGCGAGCTGCGCGCCATTGCGCGCCTGGCCGAGGGCACCGACCTGCCCGATGACAGCCAGGGTTTTCGCGACCTGGTTGGCGACGGCCATATCGTGATCACCCTGGATCCGAAGGATGGCAATCGCTACCAGGGTATTGTGGCACTGGAGTACGACAGCCTGGCCGAGTGCCTGGAAGCCTATTTCTCTCAGTCCGAACAGCTGCCCACCTTCCTGCGGCTGACATCGGACGGTGCGCGTACCGGTGGGCTGTTGCTGCAGCGTCTGCCCAACGACTCGATGAACCAGGACGACGATGCCTGGGAGCGAAGCGTGCATCTGGCCAGGACCCTGCGCAGCGACGAGCTTCTGGAACTCGACCAGCGTGAGGTGCTGTATCGCCTTTACCATGAAGAGACGGTGCGCGTCTTTGAACCCAAGCCGTTGCGCTTCGGCTGTACCTGTTCCCGCGCCCGCATTGGTGAGGCTTTGTTGAGCCTCGGGGAGAGGGAGCTGCGCGAGGTATTGGCCGAGCAGGGCGAGATCGAGACCCAGTGTCACTTCTGCCATACCCACTACCGTTTCGGCGAAGCCGAAGTGGAAGCGCTGTTGGCGGAGCCGGACGGTGAGGGGCGAACACTGCACTGAGCGCGCGTTCATGGCGGATTTGCTGCCAGCGCTTCACTACAATATATCCTGCGCGTCGAATGCTGCATGGCACAAATGCGATAGTGTTCAACCTGCTGCGATATGGTGTTGATGTAGTAGTAAAACTACAAGAACTTCGGCTAACGAGAGCATTTCCTGTGGGCTGCCTTTTTGCCATAATGGCGCCGCCTTATGGCCGATCGGCTAGAGACAAGACGGGATACATCCGCACGGACGATCGGACACCTCATAGCAAAGGGCGTTATGGACGCCTGGCCCACGAGAGAGAACCGGCCGCAAGGCCCAGGAAATCACATGACCACATCCCAAGCCGCTCCTCAAGCACACGTCAATCTCAGCAGCGCCGAACTCATCGAACGGTCAGTGGCGCGTGGTGAAGGCCGCCTGGCTGCCAATGGTGCCCTGGTGGTTAACACCGGCGAGCGCACCGGCCGCTCCCCCAAGGACCGCTTCATCGTCGATGAGCCCTCGACCAGCGCCCAGATCGACTGGGGCAGTGTCAATCGTCCCTTCCCGGCTGAGCATTTCGATGCCCTGTGGGAGCGTGTCGAGGCGTACCTGACCAGTGGCGAGCGCTTTGTGTCCGAGCTGCATGTGGGCAGTGATCCAACCCATTACCTGCCGGTGCGCGTGACTACCGAGACGGCCTGGCACAACCTCTTCGGACGCACCATGTTCGTGCGCCCGGAAGGCTACAACCCGTCCGCCAAGGACGAGTGGACCATTCTCAACGCGCCTTTCTTTGTGTGTGAGCCAAACCGTGACGGCACCAACTCCGATGGTACCGTCATCATCAACTTCGCCCAGAAGAAGGTGCTGATCGCCGGCATGCGCTACGCCGGCGAAATGAAGAAAGCGATGTTCTCGGTTCAGAACTTCCTGCTGCCGGCCTCCGATGTGTTGCCCATGCACTGCTCGGCCAACGTTGGCGAGGATGGCGAAACGGCACTGTTCTTCGGCCTCTCCGGCACCGGCAAGACAACACTTTCCGCCGACCCGGCTCGCTACCTGATCGGCGACGACGAGCACGGCTGGGGCCCAGGCACCGTGTTCAACATCGAAGGCGGCTGCTACGCCAAGTGCATCGATCTTTCGGCCAAGAACGAGCCGGTGATCTGGGATGCCATCAAGTTCGGCACCGTGCTGGAGAACGTCGTGCTCGACGATCGCCGCGAGCCGGACTACACCGACGACAGCCTGACCCAGAACTCCCGCGCCGCCTACCCGCTTGAGCATGTGGGCAAGCGCGTGCCGGAGAACCGTGCCGGCGAGCCCAACGCCATCATCTTCCTGACCTGCGACATGTCAGGCGTTCTGCCCCCGGTGTCGGTGCTCTCCAAGGAAGCCGCGGCCTATCACTTCCTCTCCGGCTATACCGCCAAGGTTGGCTCCACCGAGATGGGCTCCTCCGCCGGGCTCGAAGCCACCTTTTCCACCTGCTTCGGTGCGCCTTTCTTCCCGCGTCCGGCGCGTGAATACGCCGACCTGCTGATCAAGCGTGTCGAAGCCAAGGATGCCCAGGTCTATCTGGTCAACACCGGCTGGACCGGCGGTGCCTATGGCGAAGGCGGCTCGCGTTTCTCGATTCCGACCACTCGGGCCATCATCAGCGCTATCCAGTCCGGCGTGCTGCGCGAGATCGAGACCAAGCGCATCGAAGGCCTCAACCTGAACGTGCCGGTGTCGGTGCCGGGCGTCGACTCGCGTCTGCTCGACCCGCGCGAGACCTGGGAAGACTCGTCCGCCTATGATCGCAACCTTCGTGACCTGGCAGCCAAGTTCGGCGACAACTTCAAGAAGTTCGACGGCGTCAGCGAAGCCATCGTCAAGGCCGGACCGAGCCTGACCTGAGGCGAACCCGCCGAGATTCCAGCGGTCTGAACGGGGAAGGACAATCGTCCTTCCCCGTTTCGTTGTGCGTCCCGCCTGATGGTCAGGCCATGCAGCCAGGGCCTGCAGGAACGAGCGGCATCAACGAGGAGTGTTGGCATGAAACGACGTCATTTTCTGGGTCTGGTCGGTGCCACCGGTGCGGTGGGGCTACTGCCGGGAGCCGCCTGGGGCTTTCCCCGCCTGAATCTTGAACCCGCGCCGGGGCTCGAGCGGCTCGAGCTCTCCGACGAGGAGTGGCGCGAGCGGCTCACTGCGGAGCAGTACGACATCCTGCGCGACCACGGCACCGAGCCACCCTGGTCCAGCCCGCTGGACGACGAATGGCGCGAGGGAGAGTATCACTGCGCCGGCTGTGATCTGCTGCTGTTCACCAGCGCCATGAAATACGACTCCGGCACCGGCTGGCCGAGCTTCTTCGAGCATGTCGAGGGCCACCTGCTGACCCAGCTCGACTTCAGCATGATCTGGCCGCGGACGGAATATCACTGCGCCCGCTGCCACGGTCACCAGGGCCATGTCTTCAGCGACGGACCCGAGCCCACCGGCCTGCGCTGGTGCAACAACGGCCTGGCGTTGACGTTTATCCCCGCTACAGCCTGAACCCCTCGATGATGTACTGGGCCAGGCCCTCCATTATCAGGGAGGTCGTTTCCGGCGCTGACGTTGGCTGCGGCGAGCGCGTGGCGTTTATGGTAACTTGGCGCGATCTTTTGCTGTTGCTACATCAAGGATGTCATGGACGCCACGACCCGAATCATTTCACGCCTCGCCGAAGAGCTCGCCGTTCGACCGCAGCAGGTATCGGCCACGGTTGAGCTGCTCGACGGCGGGGCCACCGTGCCCTTCATCTCGCGCTATCGCAAGGAGGTCACCGGTGGCCTCGATGACACCCAGCTGCGCCAGCTCGACGAGCGCCTGCGTTATCTGCGCGAACTCGAGGAGCGCCGCGGCACCGTGCTCACCGCCATCGAGGAACAGGGCAAGCTGACCGATGCCCTGGCGGCGCAGATCCAGGCGGCCGACACCAAGCAGCGCCTGGAAGACCTCTACCTGCCGTACAAGAAGAAGCGCCGGACCAAGGCGCAGATCGCCCGTGAGGCGGGGCTCGAGCCGCTGGCCGATGCCCTGTTCACCGACCCGACCCTGGATCCGGAGACCGAAGCCGGCCGCTATCTGCGTCCTGCAGAGGGCGATATTCCCGCCGTGGAGGATGCCAAGGCGGCACTGGATGGGGCCAGGCAGATCCTGATGGAGCGCTTCGCCGAGGACCCCGAGCTGGTCGGGCTACTGCGCGAGCGCCTGTGGAGCGAGGGCGAGCTCAGCGCCAGGGTACTGGACGGCAAGGAGCGCGAGGGCGCGAAGTTTTCCGACTACTTCGAACATGACGAGAAGCTGGCCAAGGTGCCGTCGCATCGGGCGCTGGCGATGTTCCGCGGCCGTAACGAAGGGGTGCTGACCCTGGCGATTCGCCTGCCAGGCGAAGACGAGGCGCCGATTCACCCGGCCCAGGTCGCCATCGCCCGCCACTTCAAGATTCGTGACGAGGGTCGTTCCGCCGACAAGTGGCTCGCCGACGTGGTGCGCTGGACCTGGCGGGTCAAGCTTTATACCCACCTGGAGACCGAGCTGATGGGGCGGCTGCGCGAGAGCGCCGAGCTTGCCGCCATCGGCGTCTTTGCCGCCAATCTCAAGGACCTGTTGCTGGCCGCGCCGGCGGGGCAGAAGGCGACGCTCGCCATTGACCCCGGCCTGCGCACCGGCTGCAAGGTGGCCGTGGTGGACGCCACGGGCCAGTTCCTCGAGCACGCCACCATCTATCCCCATGCGCCTCGCAATGCCTGGGACGCCTCCCTGGCCGAGCTGGCCAGGCTGGTGGAACGCCACGATGTGGCGCTGATCGCGGTGGGCAACGGCACCGCCAGTCGCGAGACCGACCGGCTCGCCGCCGACCTGCTCAAGCTGTTTGCCGGAAAAAAGGCGCTATCGAAGGTAATGGTCAGCGAGGCCGGTGCCTCGGTCTACTCCGCCTCGGAGTACGCGTCTCGGGAGCTGCCCGACCTCGACGTCACCATCCGCGGCGCGGTCTCCATCGCCCGGCGCCTGCAGGACCCGCTGGCCGAGCTGGTCAAGATCGAGCCCAAGGCGATCGGCGTGGGGCAATACCAGCACGATGTCTCCCAGCTTCAACTCTCCCGCAGCCTGGAAACCGTGATCGAGGACTGCGTCAATGCCGTCGGGGTGGATCTCAACACGGCATCGAGTGCACTGCTGTCCCGCGTGGCCGGCCTCAACCCGGCCCTGGCCGAGAATATCGTCGCCCGACGCAACGCCGAGGGCGCCTTCGTCAGCCGCAGGCAGCTCCTCGACGTGAGCCGCCTGGGCCCCAAGACCTTCGAGCAGTGCGCGGGCTTCCTGCGCATCATGAACGGTGACAATCCGCTCGATGCCAGTGCGGTCCACCCCGAGGCCTACCCGCTGGTGGAGCGCATCGCCAAGCGCAGCGGCCGGGAGCTGTCCAGCCTGATCGGCGACAGCGCCACCCTCAAGGCGGTCAAGCCCGCCGAATTCGCCGACGAGCGTTTCGGCGTGCCTACCATCAGCGATATCCTCAAGGAGCTCGACAAGCCGGGCCGTGATCCGCGGCCTGAGTTCAAGGCCGCCGAGTTCCGCGAAGGGGTGGAAACGCTCAAGGACCTGGAGCCGAGCATGATCCTGGAGGGTACCGTGACCAACGTGACCCACTTCGGCGCCTTCGTCGATATCGGCGTGCATCAGGACGGGCTGGTGCACATTTCGGCCCTGTCGGACAAGTTCGTCGATGACCCGCGCACCGTGGTCAAGGCCGGGGATATCGTCAAGGTCAAGGTGATGAGCGTGGACATCGAGCGTGCCCGCATCGCCCTTACCATGCGCCTGGACGACCAGCCGGGCGAAGAGGCCGGCGGCAAGCCGCGGCGCGGCGGTGGTGACGAACGCCGGGGCCAGGGCAAGCCGGCGCGCAGGAATGGCGGCGCGGGGCAGCAGAGCCAGCCGGCCAGCCCGGTGGGGGCCCTGGGTGCTGCGCTGCTCAAGGCAAAGAAGGGCAAGTCTTGAACCCTGCACCCCTGACGCCATACTCTCATCTACATCTGTCAGCCCATTGTCGGCCGCCCCCGGCGGCCGGTACGCTTCGACCGGGGAACCTGTATCAGGCTTCCGAGACATGGGGTCAATGCCTTGTCTGATTCATATACTGCCATCGTTTCACACCTTTCCGCTCTTGCCGCCCAGGGTCGCTTCGGTCGCCTGCTGCGGGGCATAGAGAAGGAGGGGCTGCGCGTCGATGCCCAGGGCCGCATCGCCGACACACCGCATCCCCGGGCGCTGGGCTCGAAGTTGACCCACCCCTATATCACCACCGACTACTCAGAAGCGCTGCTGGAGTATATTACCCCGGTGTACTGCCGCCCTGGCGATGCCATGGCCTTCCTGGCCGACCTGCACCGCTTCAGTTATCGCCGCCTGGGCGATGAGCTGATCTGGCCGGCCAGCATGCCGTCGCGCCTCGATGGCAACGACAGCGTGACCATCGCCGATTACGGCAGCTCCAATGTGGGCACCATGAAGCACGTCTACCGCAAGGGGCTGGACGTGCGCTATGGCCGGATCATGCAGGCTATCGCCGGCATTCATTACAACGTCTCCCTCCCCAACGAGCTGTGGGAGGTGCTGCGGGAGCGGGATGGCGCAGCCGACACCCCCATGAACGACTATCGTTCCAGTCGCTATTTCGGCCTGATTCGCAATTTCCGCCGTCACAGCTGGCTGCTGCTCTACCTGTTCGGTGCCTCGCCGGCGCTGGACCGCAGCTTCCTCCCCGACGGCAGGATTCCCGACAAGCTGCAGGCCCATGGTCGCGACACCCTGATCTCGCCCCATGCCACCAGCCTGCGCATGTCGGATCTGGGCTACCAGAACAAGGTGCAGGCGCAGCTGAAGATCTGCTTCAACTCGCTGTCCAACTATGTCGGCACCCTGCGGCACGCCATTTCCACGCCCTGGCCGGCCTATGCGGCCATGGGCGTAGAGGAAAACGGTAGCTGGCAACAGCTCAATGCCAACATCCTGCAGATCGAGAACGAGTACTACAGCGACATCCGCCCCAAGCGGGTGACCCGCCAGAACGAGACCCCCAGCCAGGCGCTGGAGGCGCGCGGCGTGGAGTACATCGAGGTGCGCTGTCTCGATCTCGACCCTTCACTCGCCCTGGGTATCGACGAGCCCCGTCTGCGTTTCCTCGACACCTTCCTCATGTGGTGCCTGCTCTCCGAGAGTCCCTGGATTCCCGACGAGGAGTGCGACCGTCTCGACGACAACCGCCAGCGTGTGGTGGAGCGCGGGCGCGACCCCGAGCTACGCCTGGAGCACGATGGCAAGCGTCGCTCGGTTGCCGACTGGGGCGGGGAAATCGTAGCGGAAATGGAGCAGGTGGCCGAGCTGCTCGACCAGCTCGAAGAGGGCTCGCCGCACCGCGACGCCCTGGCAGCCCAACTGCCGAGCCTCTCCGACCCCTCGCTGACGCCATCCGGCAAGCTATTGCGCCAGCTCGAGGAGAGCGGCGAGGAGTTTGTCGATGCTGTTCTCGCCCTGGCGCAGCAGCAGGCCGAAAGGCTGCAGGCCGAGCCCATGGACCCGGCCCGCGAGGCGCTGTTCGATCAGCTGGTGGAGACCTCTCATCAACAGCAGGGCGATATCGAAGCCGGCGATGTCGAGGACTTCGACACCTTTCTGAGCCGCTACTTCGACAGTGCCCGTGAGCCCCGTGCCGCTGTGGCGGAAAGCCGGAGGGAGGGCTGATGGTTTCGTCACTGCAGCGGTTGAGCGTGCGTCACTGGAGCCTTGCCGGTCTGGCCTTCTGTGCGTTGATGATGCTGGTGGCGCTGGGACTCGAGCACATTGCCGGCCTGGAACCCTGTCCGCTCTGTATCTTCCAGCGTGTGGCGGTGCTGGCGGCGGCGGCGGTATTTCTGGTTGCTGCCATTCACAACCCACGGGGACGGATGGGCGCGGTGGCCTACAGCGGACTCTCGTTGGCCGCCGTGATCGGCGGCATCGCGGTGGCCTGGCGCCATCTCTGGCTGCAATCGCTGCCGCCGGACCAGGTGCCGAGTTGCGGCCCGGGACTCGACTACATGATGGATGTCCTGCCGCTGCGCGACGTGATGGCCATGGTGTTCTCGGGCTCCGGCGAATGCGCAGAGATCGACTTCCTGCTCATGGGTATCTCGCTGCCCGGCTGGACCCTGATCGGTTTCCTGGTGCTGGCGCTGGCCCCGCTGGGCATGGTGCTGTCGGCCTTCCGGGAGCGCCGAGCCGCCCTGGCATGAATCACAGCCACCAAGGGAAGCGCTGAACGAATCGGCGAGCGGAGTGAAGCGCAAGGCGCACGGAGCGCAGGACCCGGAGCCTATGCGGTATAGGTGAGGACTCCGAGCACCGCGCAACGCAGCGATTTCTCCGCGCAGACATTTGTGCAGCGTTTCCCAAGAACAATGATGATCACAGGAGCCGAAAATGCTCTATCGGGAGTTTTCCACCCAGGAGGAGATCGACCGCGAGTATGACCCCTCGCGGGGCCGTGACCCGCTGGCGATGCCGACGCTGCTGGAAGCGTGGCGCGAGAGGAGCGAGGCCTCCCGTGCGCGCTACCGAGTGACACAGGACGTGGCCTTCGGCCCGACCCTTGCCGAATGCATGGATATTTTCCACGCCCATGGCGATTTTCAGGCGGACAGCCCCCCACCGGTACACCTCTTCATTCACGGTGGCTACTGGCGCTCGCTGAGCCACAAGGAATTCGGCTTTATCGTCGACGGCCTGGTGGAGGCCGGCATCACCGTGGCGGTGGTCAACTATGCGCTCTGTCCCGCCGTGCCGTTCAGCGAACTGGTGCGCCAGAGCCGGGCGGCGGTGGCCTGGGTGCATCGTCACGGCGAATCGCTGGGCGTCGATCCCCGCCAACTGAGCGTTTCCGGCCACTCCGCCGGCGGCCACCTCTGTGCCATGCTGCTGGCCACCGACTGGGAGGGAGACTACGGTTTGCCCGGCGACCTGATCCGTGGCGTGCTGGCGATCAGCGGTCTCTATGACCTGCGCCCCTTTCCCTGGTCATGGCTGCAGCCCAAGCTTCAGCTCACTGGGCGAGATGTTGCCGACTACAGCCCGCTGTTCCAGCACTGCCGGGTACCGGCCCGGGTTTTCCTGGTGGCCGGTGGCAAGGAGTCCGGCGAGTTCGAGCGGCAGATGCTGGCCCACGCCGAGCATCTGCGTGGCCAGGGCATCGAAGTGAGTGCCGATACCCTGGAAGCCGACGACCACTTCTCCATTCTCGATCACTACCGCCCCGGTGGGCGCTTCGTCGAGTGGATCAAAAGCTTCCATCGCTGATTCCGGGGGCAGACCCCGGCACCCGAGAGACGGACACTCGAGTGCGCTGGCCTGGTAGCCCATCGCCGGTGATAATCGATCAGCGATCATGGCCCGGGGGCACCCGAGGGGTCAGGCCTTCGGCCCGCATCTGTTCTCGCATCTCTACCGGGGAGGGAGGTGGGAATTCGACGCCGCGTTCAATCATCATATCGCGGAGCTTGATAAAGTCGTTACGCAGAGGGCCGGGTTGGAGATCCTGGATTCTTAGATGAACACGCCAAGCAGTGGTCACGCCCGTTCCAGTGCGCACGTTGGGCTCGCTGCTGTGTTCCAGCAGATAGATAGCAACCTCTGGCTTCGTTCCTGAAGTGCTTAAATCAAAAGCTGTTCTACCTACCAGTGCTGATTTGGTGTCTATATCTGCACCTCGCTCTACCAGCAGCTTTACATGATCTAATGTACTGCTAATAACTGCTTTCTCAAGCAGAGGAGTATCACTATCCTTGGCATCATTGGGTGAGAGTCCACCATCAAGCATGGCTTCCAGATAGAACGTATCTTCACTCATCAGCGCGGCTCCCAGAGGGGTGCGCGCCGGCATGCCATCCATTTCATCGTCGCTGGGATGTACGCCCAGCTCCACCAGGGTGCGGATGGCATCGGTATTCTTCTGCATCATTGCAAACCACATCAGCGTCATCTGCTGCCTGCCCTGGGCATGGAGATCGACCCCTACGGCGCTCCGGCGTAGCGCAGCCATGTCGTTACTTTCGATGGCCCGGGCCAGCTCGAGCTGCGGGCCGGTAAAGATATCCTCGGCAGAGTAGTTGCGTGACATGCTGAGTCCCTTGGATGGTTGGCAGCCGCTGACGAGCAGGGTCGCCAGCAACAGAATGAAAATGGCGCAGTTGATTCGAGCGTATCGCGGCCTGGTGTTGGGCATGGTGGCTCCTGGCTATTGACCCTTGGTTAGCGGCAGTGCCGGCCGGTGGCATCGGCAATAATGCGCTGGTCCTTCGCCTTCTGGGCTTCCAGCCCCTCGATGACCTGGACCATGCTGTGCCGCTCGATGGGGTTCGTTCCCCGCCCGGGGAGCCGGTAGGGCGTGCCCACCGCCGGCGGCATCAGCACGGCCAGCGCGTTGCTGCCCAGCGCGCCGAAAGCCGCGCCTTTCCATCCGCCCATCAACGAGCCGATGCCGGCTCCGGCCAGGGTCGAGCCCCAGCCATGCTCCTGCAGACTGGTAAGGATATCGCCATTGATACGGAAGGCCTGGATATTCTCGATAGCCGGCTTATGCAGCGTGCCGCCATAGCGTTCCACCGTCTTGGGATGCAACCCCGCGGCATTGAAGGTGGTGGCTGAGAGGCCGCTGGCTCGAGAAGCTGCGGATGCCAGTCCACCACCTAGTGAATGCCCTGTGATATGTATCTTCGCGCCAGACTCTTTAAGACTATTTCCAAGCGATACAGCTCTTTCATAATACTCCGCATTGATGTTCATGCCTTGAGCCAAGTTGTTCTTGATGTCTTCAGTTACAGAAAAATTGGTTCCTTTGAATGCTAGCGCGAGCTCAAGGGAGTCACCATAAATCGCAGGGTTTGGTGCATAAAAACCAGCACCAAAATTGCTATCTACTGGTTGCAGTTGTCTTGGATCGAGGTCCATATCAGCCAATAATTCCTCATCTTGGCTGATATCCGCCCACCCCGTTGGTGCAGGCTGGTCAGGATGATAGACATGCTGCGATAGGCGAGCATGCTCCACTGCCATATTGTTCCGTTCGAATCGCTCGGTTGTCGCCAGCAAGTGGGCGCGCTCGTCATTGGCCGGCATGGTTGCTGTCTTTTGCCTGGCTGCCGCAATCTGCTCCTGGCGACACCGCCAGCGGGCCGCCTTCTGCCGTGCCTCCTCCTCCGGATCGATAGCTGGCTCTTCCACTCGCGCTTCCATGGCGTTGTCATCCATGGCATCGGGCTCCGGCGTGATGCTGGTCGCAGTGGCAAGGGTGGCCGCCATGAGACCGCCGGCTTCCATGGAGTGGCCGGCTGCCTTGAGCGTCACGTCGTCGCTTGTTTCGACAACGGCCTGCCCCGGGCGCAACGCCGCCGTGGCGGCCTGTTCCCTTCCCGAGCCAGGGCTGCCCCCGGAGTTGATCCTCACCTGGGCGCCGACGATGGTGATGCCGCTGGGGTCGAGCTTGATAAAGCTGCCGCCAGCCTTGAGGGTGATTTCGGCGCCGGACTCGATAACCGCCTTGTCGCCTGCCTTGTAGTGGATCTCCTGGCCCGCTTCCATGAGTCGGGCACGGCCGATCTTCTCATGGCGCGTGGCGCCGACGATCAGGTGGTCGTCGCCGTCGACCTGGACGTGGCGTTGACCGCGCACGGTCAGATGGTCGTCGTGGTGAATCTCACTGATTCGGTCATGGTGCACCGTGAGGAAGCTATTGTTGCCGATCTCCTCGGTGCGGTCGTTGTTGGTGAGCAGCTCCAGGTCCTTCTGGGCGTGCATCCAGATCTGTTCCCGTTCGGCTTCGTCCTCGAAGCGCAGTTCGTTGAAGCCATCGCCCTTGTGGCTCTGGGTGCGCAGCACGGTGCGGGTCTTGTGGGCCGGGAGTTCGTATGGCGGTGTGTTGACGGCGTTGTAGACCCGCCCGGTAATCAGCGGCTGATCCGGATCGCCTTCGAGGAAGGACACGATCACCTCGTGCCCGATCCTGGGTATGGCGATGCTGCCGTAGCCGCCGCCGGCCCAGCCCTGGCTGACGCGAATCCACGCACTTGGACCGCTTTTTACAGCGGCTTCGCCGCCAGCCCCGGCGGTTACAGCGGCCTCGCCGCCAGCCCCGGCGGTTACAGCGGCTTCGCCGCCAGCCCCAGCGGTATCAGGCTCGGCGTAGCGGTCCCAGGGGAATTGCACCTTGACCCGGCCGTGCTCGTCACAGTGGATCTCCTCGCCCTCGGGGCCGACCACGAAGGCGACCTGCGGGCCGTCGACGCGGGGCTTGGGGTTGGGCTCGGGGCGCCAGGCGGTGTCGGCGGGGGTGAGCCGCAGCTCGTTGTGGTAGCGGGTGCCTCCTGTCGCCCCCACTGCGTCCTCTTGCAGTGCTTGGGGCTGCCTGCCGTGATGCACCACCGAGACCACCTGCCAATCGCGGTTGAGGCTGTCGGCATCGTGGTCGGTGAGTACAAAACGGGTGCCGGGGGCGAGCTCGGGCAGGTCGCTCTCGGCCTCGGCGGTCAGCGCATCGTGGCGCAGGTGTTCCAGGCGGATGCGGGTGAAGGCCTCGCCGGAGGCGTCGGCCTTGTAGCGGCCGGGGGAGTCGTAATGCTCATACTCTTTATCAACCCCGGCCCGCTGGCCATGCGCCTCCAGCCCTTCCGCCATCTGTTCATGAAGTTGCGCATACGCCGGCTGCTTGAAGGAGTAATCCTTGAGCATGGCCGAGGCGGGGCGGACCCGGGAGACCTGCTTGAGCTTGCGCAGGTGGCGCAGCGGCGGCGTGCCGCCGGCGCGGCCGTGATAGGTGCGCTCGCCCAGGCTGGCCAGCACCTGGGGGTCGTCGGCGAAGACCAGGCGGTGGGCGCCACCCACCTCATCCTCGCCTGTCTCGAAGAACTCGTGGAAGTAAAATAGCCCCTCTTCGTCCTTGTTGATCGCCACGATCACCTTGGAGTCCTTCATCCCGGCCAGGTGCTGGATCGCACCGGAGATGCCCACGGCGATGTAGAGCTCGGGGGCGACGATCTTGCCGGTCTGGCCCACCTGCATGTCGTTGGGCACGAAGCCGGCGTCCACCGCGGCCCGTGAGGCGCCGATGGCGGCACCCAGCTTGTCGGCGATGCCGTCGNCCGAGGAAGCGATGCCAAGCAGCACGTCGCCCTCGGCCACCTTGCTGCCATCCAGGATCTCGGTACTCGAAACGGTAAGAGGGGCTTAGTCGTTCTTCATGAACCGCCGTATACGGAACCGTACGTACGGTGGTGTGGGAGGGCGCCGGGGGTGACCCCGGCCCCTACCCGATTGTGACGATAATCGCAAGATCTCTTACTTCAAAGTCTCATGCGATGCTCGGGGGCTGAAAGGATGGTCTTGAGGTGGGTGAGATCCTGCGAGACATCAATTTCCATGAATTCCGCCAGCAGGCGCTGTGCTTCTTCCTGGGCGGTTGATTCCACGTATTTTTCGTAGGTGGTGATCTTCGTGTGACAGTAGCGGCAGTGGAGCACATCGGAGAGCCTGGGGTTGGCGTTCCAGAAGTTGCTACCATTACACTCGGGGCACAACACTTTCCTTGTACGTTTGAACATTCAGGGCCTCCTGCCTCATGTTTGCTCATGGTGCTTCTCGATGCTAGCGCAGGAATAAGAAGCCTACCACTACTCTAATGTAAGCATAGGATATACAAGCACAGGCTCAGGGGGCTACCGGGCCCGGGCTCTACCTTCGACGTTTCCGGTTCTGCCCGGGTAGAATGCCTTCTCATCCCTTGTTCCGAGCCCACTATGTCACTCCCCGTCTCTCCCTTCTCGTCGGATGGAGATCGTCACTTCGACGGTCTGGCCGAGAAGTTTGCCGGCAGCCTCTATGGTGGCCCTCGCGGGGCACTGCGCCTGGCCCTGCTCGATCGCCTGCTGCCGGAAATGCTCCGCCTCGATGACCAGCCGGTGCTCGACGTGGGGGGTGGCCTGGGTCAGCTCTCGGGCTGGTTTGCCCGACGTGGCCATGCGGTCACTCTGGTCGAGCCGGCCGCCGATATGCTCGATCATGCCCGTCAGGCGCTGGCCGGGCAGCCGATCACCTTCGTCGAGGCATCGCTGCAGGCACTGCCGCAGCGTGCGGCGGACCCCTGGCCGCTGATTGTCTGTCATGCGGTGCTGGAGTGGCTGCACGATCCCCGGGCGGCGCTGGCCATCCTGGCAGGACACCTTGCGCCGGGAGGACAGCTGTCGCTGATGGTGTTCAACCGCGATGCGCTGCGCATGTCCAACGTGGTCAAGGGCAATCTCGAGAAGGCGCTGGATGACCGTCTGGAGGGCACCGGCAAGCGTCAGCGGTTGACGCCGATCTCCCCGTTGACTCACGACCAGATTGAGACCTGGAGCGCAGAGAACGGCTTGACCATCGAGGCAGTAGCAGGAGTTCGAGTCTTCCACGACTACCTGCGCCACCCGCCGACCACGGAGGCCGACTGGACCCGGCTGGTGGCGCTCGAGCAGCGCTACTGCCGCACGGAACCCCACTGGCGGCTGGGCCGCTACCTGCTCTATACCCTGGTTCGCACCGATACCGCCACCTGCTCAAGGAGATCCTGATGCCTGCCGAGACCCCGGTCTGCCAGTTGCTCGAACGCCAGGACGCCGACTACCGAGGTTGGCTGTGGGTAGCGCCGCCCCGCGACGCCTGGCTCGAGGGCGCTGAGGATGGGGCAGGGCAGGGCAGCGTGCTCAGCGCCGATCATGCAGTGCTGCAAGCCTGGCGGGCCCGAGGCCTTGCGGCCAGCTCCCCCTTCGATGCTCCGGTGTCAGCAGAGCCCCCGGGAGCGGTGCTGTTCTGGCCCAAGGCCCACGCCCTGGGAGAGTGGTGGTTGCTGTGGCTTTGCGCCAACCTGCCTGCGGGAACGCGGCTGCAGCTGGTGGGGGAGAACCAGGGCGGCATCAGGCGGGTGCTCAAGGTGCTGGCGGCGCTGGGGCTGGGCTGTCGCAAGCGCGATAGCGCCCGGCGCTGTTCGCTATTCGAGACACGCCTGGACCGTGTGGATATCGACCCGGATGCGGCCTGGTCCTCCTTCGAGGCCGAGGGACTGACCCTGGTCAGCCACCCGGGCGTGTTCGGCCACGGCAAGCTTGATGATGGCACCAGGTTGCTGCTCGAGCAGTTGCAGGATGTGCTGCCGGAAGGTGGTGCTAAGGGGCGGGGCGAGCTACTCGACATGGGGTGCGGCGACGGGGTGCTGGCAGCCTGGCTGGCGCGGCGCGGCCACAGGGTCACGGCGGTGGACGTCAATGGCTTTGCCGTCGAGGCGACCCGGCGCACCTTGATAGCCAACGACCTGCAGGGCGAGGCGCTGGCCGGCGATGTCTACTCGACCCTGGGCGAGCGTCGTTTCGAGGTCATCGTCAGCAATCCCCCGTTCCATCAGGAGCGCAGCATCGACTACGGTCCGGCCGGGCGCCTGATCCGCGAGGCGCCGGACCACCTGGTGCCGGGCGGCCAGCTCATCCTGGTGGCCAACGCCTTCCTGCCCTACCCGGATCTGCTGCAGAGCGCCTTCGGCGGCTTCGAAATCCTTGCCGATGACCGGCGCTTTCGGGTCTATCGAGCGGTGAAGGCGAGGCGCTGCTTCTCCTGATATTCAGGTTAGCCTTCAGGCGACGCGTCCGTGGTGCTGGGTCGTGTCGCCGCGTCCGGCAATCAGGCCTTCGACGGAAATATCTTCATCGAGGTCGTCCCAGTGCAGTCCCTTTCCGGAATAGCTGATCCGGCACTGATCGCGTTCAACGGGGCTGGCATGCAGCAAGCGAGGGAACCAGGCCAAGGGCACGCCCAGGGTCCGGCCGTCGCTGAGTTCGACCCACATGGTGTGCTCGTCAAAGCTGACGGTCTTGGCGGAAATGCTCATTCCAGGCCCTCTCGATCTCGCTGCGATGTGTTTCCACCAGCTGCATGAGCTGTGCAAGCTGCTTTCTATTGTAGCCACAGCTGTTGGCGATGGCGATTTGTGGCATGACCCAGATCTTGGCTTCGCCGTCTCCGCTCTCGGCATGGATATGCATGGGTTCCAGCGGGCTTCCTTCATTCGAGTAGAAGAAGAAACGAATTCCCTTGTAGCGGAATACCACGGGCATGGTGCCTCCATGCGTTACTGTTGTGGATCGCGGTAGGCGATATCCGTGATCACGTAGGTGGTGTCGCCGGCCGGTGCCTTCACCGTCACGTCGTCGTCCAGCGCCTTGCCCAGCAGAGCCTTGGCCAAGGGTGCGTCGACGCTGATCCAGCGCTTGACGGTATCGGTCTCGTCATGGCCGACGATGCGAATGCGCATCTCCTCGCCTTCCTCGTCTTCCAGGGTGACGAAGGCACCGAAATAGACCTTGTCGGTCGCCGCCGGCAGCCGGTCCACCACCTGTAGTTCGTCGAGCCGCTTGGTCAGGTAGCGGATCCGCGCGATGACGCGATTGAGCTCCTTCTTGTTATAGGTGTAGTCGGCGTTCTCGCTGCGGTCCCCCAGTGCCGCCGCCTCACCCACCTTGGCCGACAGGGCCGGGCGCTTCACCCGGGAGAGGTGGTCGAGGATGCCGCGCAGGCGTTCCGCCCCCTCGAGGGTGATCAGGTTGCTCTTGGGTTCCTGGCGCGGGTCCTTGGCCGGGTCGCGCCAGCGGGTCATGTTGCGGCCCTTCATGCCATTCCGCTCCTGTTTCGACTGAGAGTCGCAACATACGCCATTCTCCCGCTGGGGGCCAAGGGGTGAATACGGGAACTGGAAGTTCATTCAAACGTTCGTTACATTGCATGAACGAACCCGTCGTACCGTTCAAGAATAACCCCAAGGAGACCGGACATGATTCGACACCATCTACTTGCCGTTGCATTGGGCATCGGCATTGCACTGGCCCCGCTCGGCAGCGCCGTCGCCTGGGAAGGTGACGTGGAAGCGCTGAAGCAGCGCTGGGAGCAGATCAATACACAGCGCGCCGAGGGTGATCGTCGCCGTGCGTTGAAGTCGCTCGCCGACGAGGCCGAGCGCCTGGCAGAGGCCCATCCAGGGGAGGCCCAGCCGCTGATCTGGTATGGCATCATCGAGGCCTCTCATGCCCGTGAGCGCAGTGGTCTGGGCGCCCTTGGCAGTGCGCGCAGCGCCCGCGACGCCCTGGAAAAGGCCATTGAACTCGACCCGGAAGGGGGTAACGGTTCTGCCTACGTGACACTTGGGGCACTGTATGACCGCGCGCCGGGTCGTCCGGTCGGCTTCGGCAACAGCGATACCGCCGAGCAAATGTTCCAGCGTGCGCTGGAGATTCGACCGGACGGCATCGACGTGAACTTCTACTATGCCGCTTTCCTGGAGGATGAAGGTCGCCAGGCGGAGGCCCGCGAACATGCCCAGCGTGCCGTGGATGGCACGGCGCGTCCGGACCGGGAGACGTCCGACGAGGCACTGCGGGAAGAGGCAAGAGCCCTGCTGGGGACGCTTTGATCCTTTCTGCCTGACTCTTTCTTCCTCAACCCTCCTCCTGGCCCTGCCCTTCGCTGCCGTGCCGGTCGCTCTGACCGCACGGCAGTTGGCATTTCGGGCCCCGGTCATGATAATGGTCGCCATTCGTCGATTGGAGAATGGCATGCCCAACAGCCACGACCAGAACCTCGACTACGACCAGAGTCGCGAGCTCACGCTTCTCCCCGCTTTTTCGGCGGACGATGTGGAGCTGCGCGAACGGCGCTGCCTGTATCAGGGCTTCTTTCGCCTGGAGGAGGTGCACCTTCGCCATCGGCTCTTCGACGGTGGCTGGAGCGGTGAGGTGGTGCGCGAGGTGCATTGCCGCCATGATGCCGTAGGGGTGCTGCTCTACGATGTGGAGCGGGATTGCGTCGTGCTGGTGGAGCAGATTCGTGCGGGTGCCTTGGCCGACCCCGTTTCGCCCTGGAAGCTCGAAGTGGTGGCAGGCCTGGTCGAAGCGGGAGAGAGCCGGGCCGAGGTGGCTCGTCGCGAGGCCATGGAGGAGGCCGGTTGCCCCGTCGACGAGGTGATCGAACTGCATACCTACTACCCTAGCCCCGGTGCCTGCGACGAGCGGGTCACCCTCTACTGTGCCCTGGTGGACTGTGGGGGCCTGGGAGGCGTGCATGGGCTCGACGAAGAGCACGAGGACATTCGCGTTCACGTGCTACCGTTTACTCAGGCTTGGGAACTCCTGCAGGCTGGCCGACTCGACAATGCCATGTGTCTTATCGCCTTTTACTGGCTGGCTGCCGAGCGAGCGTCTCTGAGAGCAAGGAGGTAGCGTGGCAAGAACCGCCTATGTGACCGATCTAAAGGGCCTGCAGGGTGAATGCAGTGCCAACTACCTGCGCCTGACCCGGCTGCTGGGCGACCTGGGCGCGGGTGAAACCCGACAGCTGGAGCTGACAGGGCAGAACGGCCGCTTCGGCACCCTGCATCTTGAGATACTCGAGCAGGCGCCCTATACCACCATGGCGCGGGTGACCCAGAGCGGCCTCATGGAGGGGCTCATCGAGCCACCGCGCATGCGGGTGCATCTCTATCATGATGTGCGCATGGCCGAGGTCACCGATTTTCAGCGCGAACGTCACTTCGACGGCCGCTACCGCTACCCCAACCTGCGCATGTTCCAGCCCGACGAAAAACTGCAGCTCAATCGCTTCCTTGGAGAGTGGCTGGCCCATGGCCTGGCGCACGGCCACCCCGCCGACCTGCCCGAACTGCCTTGACGAGGGCGTTACCTTGATGAGCGAGCTGCCCTGATGCGTATCGTCCAGATCACCGACTGCCACCTCCATGCCGATCCCCGGGCACGCTCCCGGGCCGGCTTCCCCTTGCGCCAACTCGAGGCGGTGGTGAACGCCGCCATCGGTGAGCATCCCGACCTGGTGCTGGTCACCGGCGATATCAGCCAGGACGAGACCGCGGCCTCCTATGAGCTGGCTCATGGGTTGCTGTCGCGGCTGGATTGCCCCTGGTTCTGGCTGGCCGGCAACCACGACCAGCCCCAGTTGATGGAGCCGGTCAAGGCCATCCAACGGGAGGTCGACCTCGGCGGTTGGCGCCTGTTGACGGTGGATACCAGTGTACCTGGCCAGGCCCATGGCGAGATCGGGGAAACGCGTCTTGCCGAGCTGGTCGAGCAGCTGGTAGCGGACGACCGGCCTACGCTGCTGGCGATGCATCATCCGCCGCTTGGCCTGGGCTCGGAATGGCTCGATGCCATCGGGCTAAAGGATCGCGACGCCCTATGGCAGACGCTGGCCGACTTTCCCCAGGTAAGAATGATCCTCTGCGGTCACATTCATCAGGCGCTGGCCAGCCGTCGGCAGGGGGTGGCTGTCTACGGTACCCCCTCCACCACCGACCAGTTCCTGCCCGGCTCGGCTGATTTCGCCATCGACGAGGCCTCTCGTCCCGGCTATCGCATCGTGGACCTGACCGACGGCGAGTGGCTGACTTGGGTGGAGCGTGTCGACCTCTGATAGTGTAGCGTTATTCGCATATCGACTAAAAAGATAGGCAATCATTCTTTTACGTTATTATGGTTCCGGCGTTAATCTGTGTCGCATGATCCTTCTTGCCCTTAGTCATGCGAGGTACCCGGGCCGATGACCAGTCTTCATGCACCCGCACGCGAGCCGGCCGCCCAGGCTGCCGGAGCGGAGCAGGCGTCTCTTTCGCCCCAGCGCCTGACCCATCTCCAGCAGTTGGAAGCCGAGTCCATCCATATCATTCGCGAGGTGGCCGCCGAGTTTGCCAACCCGGTGATGATGTATTCCATCGGCAAGGACTCCTCGGTGATGCTGCACCTGGCGCGCAAGGCCTTCTATCCCGGCCCGCCGCCGTTTCCGCTGCTGCACGTGGACACCACCTGGAAGTTCCGCGAGATGATCGCATTCCGAGATCGCATGGCGGCTGAGGTGGGCATGGAGCTGCTGGTGCATACCAACGAAGAGGGGCGTGCCGCCGGCATCAATCCCTTCGACCACGGTTCCAGCGGCTATACCGACGTGATGAAGACCGAGGCCCTCAAGCAGGCGCTGAACAAGTATGGCTTCGATGCCGCCTTCGGCGGTGCTCGCCGGGATGAGGAGGCGAGCCGTGCCAAGGAGCGCGTGTTCTCCTTCCGCGACAAGTTTCACCGCTGGGACCCCAAGAACCAGCGGCCGGAGCTGTGGAACCTCTACAACGCCCGCATCAACAAGGGCGAATCGATCCGCGCCTTTCCGCTCTCCAACTGGACCGAGCTGGACATCTGGCAGTACATACACCTGGAGCAGATTCCTATCGTGCCGCTCTACTTCAGCGCCCCGCGCCCGGTCGTCGAGCGAGACGGCATGCTGGTGATGGTCGACGACGAGCGCATGCCGCTGGCCGAGGGAGAAGTGCCTGAGGAGAAATGGGTGCGCTTCCGTACCCTGGGCTGCTATCCGCTCACCGGCGCAGTGGAGTCGAAGGCAGCCACCCTGCCCGAGATTATCCAGGAGATGCTGCTGACCCGTACCAGCGAGCGCAGCGGCCGTGCCATCGACCACGACCAGGCCGGCTCCATGGAGAAGAAGAAGCGCGAGGGGTACTTCTAGCCGCTGGCGAAAACTTGCTGCGCTCGGCCATACGGCGTTAAACATCGGCTCAAGATGCTCATTTACTACAGTAAACTCCGCTCTTTCACCGCTGTTTGCCTTGTCCGGCCATCGCTCGCTGACTTTTCTCTCAGCGTCTGACCAAAGATTATCGGGATGACATCATGGCCCATCAATCGACATTGATTGCAGACAATATCGAGCAGTACCTACACGAGCACGAGAACAAGGACCTGCTGCGCTTCATCACCTGCGGCAGCGTCGACGACGGCAAGTCGACCCTGATCGGTCGGCTGTTGCATGACTCCAAGATGATCTTCGACGACCACCTGGCGGCGATCACCCGGGATTCGAAGAAGAGCGGTACCACCGGCGATGCCGTGGACCTGGCGCTGCTGGTGGACGGCCTGCAGTCCGAGCGGGAGCAGGGCATCACCATCGACGTGGCCTACCGCTTCTTCTCCACCGACAAGCGCAAGTTCATCATTGCCGATACCCCGGGCCACGAGCAGTACACCCGCAACATGGCCACCGGCGCCTCCAACGCCAGCCTGGCGATCATCCTGATCGATGCCCGCTACGGGGTGCAGACCCAGACCCGTCGGCACAGTTTCATCGCCGACCTGCTGGGCATCAAGCACCTGCTGATTGCGGTCAACAAGATGGATCTGGTGGGCTTCGAGGAAGCACGATTCAACGAGATCGTCGCCGACTATCGTCGCTTCGCCGAGCAACTGTCGGCCAGCGACATCCGCTTCGTGCCGATCTCGGCGCTGGAAGGCGACAACGTGGTCAATCGCAGCGACCGCTCGCCCTGGTATGCCGTCGACGGCGAGCCCGGCCCGGCCCTGCTGGAGCTGCTGGAAACCGTTGAGGTGTCTCGGGATCGCAACGTGGTCGACCTGCGCTTTCCGGTGCAGTACGTCAACCGCCCGAACCTGGATTTCCGCGGCTATGCCGGTACCCTCGAAGCGGGCGTGCTGCGCCCCGGGCTTGCGGTCAAGGTGCTGCCCTCGGGCAAGACCAGCCGCGTCGAGCGGGTCGTTACTTTCGACGGCGATCTGGAAGCCGCCTGGCCGGGCCAGGCGGTTACCGTCACCCTGGAAGACGAGCTCGATATCTCCCGTGGGGACTGGATTGTCGCCGAGGATGCCGATATCGCCCTGTCGAACAGTTTCGATGCCGATATCGTCTGGATGCACGAGCAGCCCCTGGCGCCGGGCCGTCAGGTGGATATCCGCCTGGCGGGACGCTCGGTCTCCGGCCAGGTGCGCACCATTCACCACAAGGTGGACGTCAACACCCTGGAGCGGCACGGCACCGATCAGCTCGAGCTCAATGCCATCGCTCGCTGCCGCGTCGAGCTGACCGCCGAGGTGGCCCTGGATCCCTATGCGCAGAGCCCCGGTACCGGCAGCTTCATCGTCATCGACCGGCTGACCAATGTCACCGTGGGGGCGGGGATGATTCGCTCCATTGTGCAAGATGATGCCAAGCAGGGCAGTGAGGTCGACTGGGCGGCCTTCGAGGCGGATCTCAACGCGCTGGTGCGCAAGCACTTCCCGCACTGGGAGGCGAAGGACGTGCGCAACCTGCTGACACGCTGATCGCGTCATCCTGCTGTCTTTGAGGCCCTGCTAATACTGTCTTCGAAGCCTTGTTAATGCTATCTACGAAGCCCTGCTAATATAGCGGGGCTTCGTTATTCGGCTGTCGAATCGCTTTTCCCTACCGCACCAGGAACGCCTATGCCGCCCGATGCCGTCCCCCATGATGTTCCCTTCCGCGAGGCTGTGCATGTCTGGCTGCGTATCGCTCTGCTGAGCTTCGGCGGACCCGCGGGGCAGATCGCGGTCATGCACCGTATCCTGGTGGAAGAGAAGAAGTGGATCGGCGAGAACCGTTTCCTGCACGCCTTGAACTACTGCATGCTGCTGCCCGGCCCCGAGGCGCAGCAACTGGCGATCTACATCGGCTGGCTGATGCATCGCACCCGGGGTGGCCTCCTGGCGGGCACACTCTTCGTGCTGCCGGGGTTCATTGCCATCCTGGCACTCAGTTTCCTCTATGCGGCACTGGGCAACGTGGGCCTGGTCGAAGGGCTCTTCTTCGGTCTCAAGGCGGCGGTGCTGGCCATCGTGGTCAACGCCGTGGTGCGGATCGGCAAGCGGGCCTTGAAGAACAACGTGATGCTGGGCATTGCCGCCGCGGCCTTCGTGGCTATCTTCTTTCTGGACATCGCCTTCCCCCTGATCATCGTTTCGGCGGCCCTGATCGGCTACTTCGGCGGTCGGGCGGGCTCGCCGCTGTTCCAGGTAGGGGGCGGCCATGGCGCAAACGGGGAGAAGGGGCTTGCCGACAGCGAGTCGCTGCTCGGCGAGCAGTTGCCGGATCATGCCCGCGTCAACCGGGCCTGGTCGCTCAAGGTCTCGGCCATCTTCCTCTCCCTGTGGCTCACCCCGGTGCTGCTGCTCATTGCCGTGCTGGGCTTCGACAGTGTCTTTACCCAGATCGCCACCTTCTTCAGCCAGATGGCCGTGGTCACCTTCGGCGGTGCCTATGCGGTGCTGAGCTACGTGGCCCAGGCGGCGGTTCAGAACTATGGCTGGCTGGCCCCGGGGGAGATGCTCGACGGGCTAGGCATGGCCGAGACCACTCCCGGCCCCCTGATCCAGGTGGTGCAGTTCGTCGGCTTCATGGGCGCGTTTCGCGACGCCGGCACCCTGGACCCCTGGGTGGCGGCGACTTTAGCCGCGGTGCTGACCACCTGGGTGACCTTCGTGCCCTGCTTCCTGTGGATATTCCTCGGTGCCCCCTACGTGGAGCGGTTGCGCGACAACGCCGCCCTGAGCGGCGCGATGACGGCGATCACCGCCGCCGTGGTGGGAGTGGTGCTCAACCTGGCTGTGTGGTTCGGCATTCATGTGGTTTTCGGCGAAGTGGGGGAGTGGCGCGGGGCGGGCCTGCGGCTGCTGATTCCCGACCTGGCCACCCTGGATCCATTGGCCCTGCTGCTCTCTGCCGGGGCCATGCTGGCGATCTTCCGTTTCAAGCTGGGCATGCTCAAGGTGCTGGGCGCCTGTGCGCTGCTTGGCATGGTGTTTTCCCTGCTGAGTTAGGGAAACACTGCACAAATGCCTGCGCGAGCCAAATGCCTGCACGAGCCAATCGCTGCGTTGCATGGACATACCGTGCCAGGGGCGCCGTCCGGCTTGATCTTGGGACGTAATGCTTCACACTGGCCAGTACGCCTTCCGGTTTATGGGCAGGGGCCAGGCACGCAGTGCAGGCAGGGAAGGAAGGGGCTACACGGGCAGGACAAGGAGAGCCATCATGCAGGTTGAACAGGCCGAGCCGAGACCATGGCGTGATGCTGTTGCCGGGGACTCCGCCTGATGGCTGATCGCCCCCGGGCACCGCAACGGATCCGGCGCCTGCTACGCGCCATCGCCAGGCCGATGAAGAGCGACCGCGGCCGTGGCGGTCCCGTGGTGCATCCCTACCGTGGCTATGGCTCCACCCGCGAGGCATTCCTGATGGGGCGTGTCTTCCGCCAGACCAGGCTGGGGCGTGTGATTCCTCCCTATGGTGCCCTGCGGGATGTCGCCGATGTGGCGCGGCGCATCGTCAGGCGAGGGCTGCCCGATGTGGAAGTGCACGTCACCCTCGGTGGCAACGACATCACCGTGACTACGGATCATGACGGCTATTTCAACGCGAAGCTCGCCTTGCATGAACCGCTGCCGCTGGACATCTCCTGGCATCGCGCCGACCTTCACGTCGTGACCCATGACGGGGCGGAGCCCATCCACAGCTATACCGACGTCTATATTCCTCCGGAAGACACCGACCTGTTGGTGATCAGCGATATTGACGATACGGTGATGTATACCGGCGTGGCTGACAAGCTGCGCATGCTCTACCGGCTGTTCGTCAAGCAGGCCCACCAGCGTACCGCCTTTCCCGGCGTGTCTGCCTTCTACCAGGCGCTCTATGTCGGCCAGAGTGAAGAGGCTCGCCGCCCGATCCTGTATGTCTCGCGGGGCCCATGGAGCATCTACGAAATGCTCGAGGAATTCTTCCAGATGAATGACATCCCGGTGGGGCCGATCCTGTTCCTGCGTGAGTGGGGGATCACCTGGCGAAGGCCCTGGCCGCGCCGCGCCGAAGAGCACAAGTATGCCTTGATAACCCGAATGCTGGATCTCTTTGACGACTTGCCCTGCGTACTGATTGGTGACAGCGGTCAGCATGATCCCGAAGTCTATACCCGGATCGTCAAGGAGCCCCCCGGCGGGGTGATGGCCATCTACATCCGCCGTGTCGATAGCCATGTTGACCGCGAGCGCGCCATCGACCGCCTGCGCCAGGAGATCGCCCATACCGACTGCGAACTTATACTTGCTGCCGATAGCACGGCGATGGCGGTACATGCCCATGACCGGGGCTTCATCTCAGAGAAGGGCTTGCAGGCGGTTCGCCGGGATTCCCGCGAAGAGACGAGTTGATGCTGATATTGCCTGTGCTTCCCTCTGCACCGTGAAACCCGCTCTGGTAGGCTTGGTCTAATCCTGAACTGCCGTGATCTGCCCTGCCGGAGTGAGACCCCCGATGATCGTCCTGCTGATCGCCATGCTGCTGGCCATCTTCCTGCTTCCCAATGCCTGGGCCAAGTGGGTGTTGGCACGTCACTCCCGAGGCCGGGACGACTATCCCGGTACCGGCGCCGAGCTGGCCGAACACCTGCTGCGGCGGATGGGCGTCGAGGGAGTTCAGGTGGAGCTGACCGAGCAAGGCGATCATTACGACCCAGAAGCGCGGCGGGTACGGCTTTCACGTGATCATTACGAAGGACGCTCCCTCACTGCCGTGACGGTGGCGGCCCATGAGGTGGGGCATGCGATCCAGCACCATCAGGGCTATGCGCCGCTGATCGCCCGAGCTCGCCTGGTGGGCGTGGCACAGAAGGCCGAGAAGATCGGCGCCCTGCTGATGATGGCAGCACCCTTCCTGTTCATCCTGACCCGACTTCCCGGTGGCCTGGCCATCGTCATAGCCATGGCGGTGATCAGCTTCGGTACGGCGGCTCTGGTTCACCTGGTGACCCTGCCGGTGGAATTCGATGCCAGTTTCCAGCGCGCCTTGCCCCTGCTCAAGGACTACGTCCCCCCCTACGACATGCCCGGCGCCCGCCATGTGCTGACCGCCTGTGCCTTCACCTACGTGGCGGCATCGCTGGCGAGTATTCTGAACTTGGGGCGCTGGCTGGTGATACTGAGGCGTTGATGGGTCGCTGTGGCACTCGGCGACATGATCTGCGGCTAGTCCGGCGACAGGCCCCGGGGTGCCGGACCATCGCGAAGGCGCTGTGAACCCGTCCTTGGGCGCTACATTTGCCCTGCTACGCTATCGCATCCTGCTCCGCTTGCAGGACCGGGGCTGGCCATCCATGGCCAGCCCGTTCGGAGCGATGCTCCTCACCCATGGCAAATGACCTTCGCTACGACCTGTCCCCGGCGCCGCTCACCTAATCCAGTCACCTACCTCGGTCGGTTGGCCATGACCACCGCGCGGCGGGGAGCAGGGTAGCCCTCGCGGGTCCTTGACGGGTCCTCGGGGTCGAGGAAGTCGGCCAGCGACTGGAAGGTCATCCACTCGGTGGCGCGCTGCTCGTCGAGGGTGGTGACGGCTTCGTCGACGACCCGCACGTTAATGAGCCCGCAGCGTTCGAGCCAATGGCACAGCGCCTTGGAAGAGGGCAGGAAGTAGACGTTGGGCATGGCGGCGTAGCGCTCGCCGGGTAGCAGTACGGTGGTCTCGTCGCCTTCCACTACCAGCGTTTCCAGCACCAGCTCGCCGCCGGGGCGCAGTGTGTCCTTCAACTGCAACAGGTGCTCCAGCGGTGAGGGGCGGTGGTAGAGCACCCCCATGGAGAACACCGTATCGAAGAAGCCGAGCCCTTCAGGTACCTCCTCGATGCCGACTGGCAGGAAGTGGGTGCGGCCCTTGTCGGCATCGCCGACGAAGTGCCTCAGCGCCTGGAACTGGTAGTAGAAGCGTGGCGATGGGTCGATCACCAGCACGAAGGCGGCCCCCGCGCCGGCCATGCGCCAGGCGTGGTAGCCGCTGCCGCCGCCGACGTCGAGCACGCGCCGGCCGGCCAGCGTGGCCAGGTGCGGGGCGACCCGCTGCCACTTCCAGTCGGAGCGCCACTCGGTGTCGATAGGAATGCCGGCCAACGAATAGGGCCCCTTGCGCCAGGGCATCAGCTTTCTGAGCAGGTTCTCGCACTGGCGGCGCTGTGAATCGGAGAGGGCGCAGTCGACCGTCACGGTATCGGCATCGAGGCGCACGTCGCGTGCCTCGGGCAGGGCGGGCAGCTTGGAGACAGCCTTCTCCCAGGCCGGCAGGTCGCCGTAGCGCTGGCGGTCGAGCCCCCGGGCCAGCTGCTCGGGCAGGCGGGCGAGCCCGGGGTCAAGGCCCTGGTCGACGAAGGCGTGATAGAGCGGCCGCTGTTCGACGGGAATCGCCACCTCAGGCCTCCTTGAATGCGATCAGGGAGGCGAAGTTGAGGTACTGGAACCAGGTCAGCGAACGCGAGAAGCCGGCCCGGGCGAGGCGGTCATGGTGGGCATCGAGGCTGTCCGGTACCAGCACGTTTTCCAGCGCGTTGCGCTTCTGGCTGATCTCCAGGTCGCTATAGCCGTTGGCGCGCTTGAAGTCGTGGTAGCGCTCCACGCGCCAGGCGTTGTCCTGCTCGTCCAGGTCGACCACCTTCTCGGAAAGCACCAGCACTCCGCCGGGCTCCAGTGCCTCATGGAGCCGGGCGATCACGGCGTCCCGGTCTTCGCGGGGAAGGAACTGCAGGGTGAAGTTGAGTACGATCATCCCCGAGGGCCGATAGTCTAGGGTGCGGATATCTCCCTCGGCGACCTCGATGGCATGACCGGGGCATTCGGCCGCCAGGGTCTCGCGGGCCCGCGCCACCATGGCCGGTGAGAGATCCACCGCGGTGAGCCGGAAGGCATCGGGCGGCAGTTGGCCGGCCAGGGCCAGGCTCGCTGCGCCCAGCGAGCAGCCGAGATCATAGACATGGGCGCCGTGGCGCAGGTGGCGCTGGGCGATAAGCCCCAGCATCCCCAGGATCTGGCCGTAGCCGGGCACCGAGCGGCGGATCATGTCGGGAAAGCAGGCGACGACCTGTTCATCGAAGGAGAAGCGTGCGACCCGGTCCAGGGGTGTGGAAAAGATCGCGTCACGGTAAGATGCATCACTCATGGGGCATGCCGGAAAGTGCAGGTTGGCCACTATGTTACGCGTGTCGTAGGCTGGCTGCATCAATGGACGACAATGAACACGGAGGATTCAGATGAGCCATTCCCCCATCGATCGGACGGCCGCTTGGGAAGTGTTGGCGGGACATGCGGGAGAGATGCGCAAGCGCCATCTGCATGAGCTGTTCGAGGATTCTCAGCGGGGCCGGACCTTCACAAGGAAGGCGGCGGGCCTGACCCTGGATCTCTCCAAGCAGCGCTGGTCCGAAGCGACCTTGGAACGGCTGCTCGACCTGGCCCGTGAGGCTGGCGTCCCGGAAGCCATCGAGGCATTGCTTGCCGGAGAACGCGTCAATGTCAGCGAGAATCGACCAGCCCTTCACACGGCGCTACGTTTGCCAAGCGATGCCTCACTGGTGGTGGAAGGGGAGGACCTGGTACCCGGCGTGCATGCCACCCTGGCTAAGCTCGAAGCCATGGTAGAGCGCTTTCACACTCGCCAGTGGCGAGGCGCTACCGGTCATCCGATCCACGATGTGGTCAACCTCGGGGTCGGTGGGTCGGATCTTGGGCCCTTGATGGTGACCCACGCTCTGGCTGACTATCGACCCGCCGATGCCGCCCATATCGATGTGCATTTCGCCTCGACCATGGATGGCTCCCAGCTGGTCGACTACCTGAGCCGCTTCAACCCCGAGACCACCCTTTTCGTGATCTCCTCAAAATCCTTTACCACCATCGATACGCTTTCCAACGCTCGTACCGCCCGTGACTGGCTGCTGTCGCGGCTGGTGCGTGACGGTAATGGCGGCGTGGACGAAGCGATGGTGATGCGCCAGCATTTCATTGGCGTCTCGGCAAAGCCCGAGAAGATGAGCGAATGGGGTATAGCCGAGGCCAATCAGCTCGAGTTCTGGGAGTGGGTGGGGGGGCGCTATTCGCTATGGGGCGCCATCGGCCTGCCCATCGCCCTGGTGGTCGGCATGGCTCACTTCCGTGACTTCCTCGCCGGTGCCCATGCCATGGACCGTCATTTCGCCGGAGCGCCTCTCGCCGACAACCTGCCGGTGCTGCTGGCCCTGGCGGGCATCTGGAACGTCAACTTCCTTGATATCCGTGCCCACTCGATCCTGCCCTACGACGGCCGGCTGGAGTATTTCGCCGCCTATCTCGAGCAACTGGAGATGGAGTCCAACGGCAAGTCGGCGACCCATGATGGCCGCGAGGTGGCTTATTCGACCTGCCCGGTGCTCTGGGGGCAGCTTGGCCCCAACGCGCAGCACGCCTTCTACCAGCTGCTGCACCAGGGCACCCAGCCGGTGGTCTGCGACTTCATCGCCCCGCTGCGGCGCTATGACGACGTCGCCGAACCGGAGACCCGAGAGCATCTCAAGTCGCAGCACCGCCTGACGCTCGCCAACTGCTTCGCCCAGTCGCGGCTCCTGATGCTGGGTGATGACGCCATCGACGAGCCGGGAGAACGACCCGGCCACAAGCGCTACCGGGGCAATCAGCCCTCCACCACGCTGCTGCTCGACCGCCTGTCCCCCGCCACCCTGGGAGCCCTGATCGCGTTGTATGAGCACAAGGTGTACGTGCAGGCGACGATCTGGGGGATCAATCCCTTCGATCAGTGGGGCGTCGAGCTTGGCAAGCAGATCGCTGGCGAGACCGAGGAGATCCTGGCCAATCACGCCGGTGGCGAACATATGGACGCCTCCACCCGGGCCCTGGTCGCGGCCGTCTGGCAGGCGGAAGCGGATGACGCGAGTCGTGACGAACGCTGAGGCGGAAGGTGAAACATTCGATGAGACGAAAGTGAAACTGGCAATGCATACAGGTATTTGGGTATGCTGAGTGCGCCGAAGCGCAGGCCGAGTGCCAGCGGTGTACTCTACCTCCATGGTTTCAACAGCGGCGTTGGCTCACCCAAGGCGGCGCTGGTGCGCTTGGCCTGCAAGGCATTGGGGCTGCGCTGCGATACGCCCCAGCTGCCGCACCGGCCGGCGGCCGCCTATCGGCTTGCCGAGGCACGACTCGGCGAGTTGGGGCCGAATCCGCTGGTGGCCGGCAGCTCCATGGGTGGGTTCCTGGCCACCTGCCTGGCCGAGCGCCATGACCTGCCCGCCGTAGTGATCAACCCGGCGGTGCGGCCGGTGCGCCTGGTGACGGGCTGGGTCGATGAGGTATTCGTCAACGCGCATACCGGCGAGCGTTTTGCCATCGGGTCGAGCCACCTCGAGGAACTGGCGAGCCTGACACCGCTGTCGGTCTCGCCCGAGCGCTATCTGCTGCTGCTGGGGACGGCCGACGAGAGCCTCGACCCGGCGGACGCCTTCGATCTCTACCGCGGTGCCCGGTCCATACTGCACCCCGGTGGCGATCATGCCTTCGGCATGCTGGCAGAGTATCTTCCAGCGATTCTCGCCCACGGTGGCCACCGCCTGGAGCCCGGGCGCATTTCCGATCAGGATCTGGATATGGACGACGCATGACACAGTACAGCGCCAGCTCAATCGAAGTACTCTCCGGCCTCGACCCGGTGCGCAAGCGCCCCGGCATGTATACCGACACTACCCGCCCCAACCACCTGATCCAGGAAGTGATCGACAACAGCGTCGACGAGGCGCTGGAGGGGCATGCCCGGGAAGTGACCGTTCGGCTGCTGGAGGATGGCGGCATCGAGGTCAGCGACGATGGCCGCGGTATGCCCATCGACATGCATCCCGAACACGGCGTCACGGGGATCGAACTGATCCTGACCCGGCTCCATGCCGGCGGCAAGTTCTCTCAGTCCAGCTACCGTTTCTCCGGTGGCCTGCACGGGGTCGGGGTCTCGGTGGTCAATGCCCTGTCGCGCCGCCTTGAAGTCGAGGTGCTGCGCGACGGCAGCCGGCACGCCATGGCCTTCGAGCATGGCGAGAAGGTGTCTGAGCTGGCGGTGACAGGCAGCGTGGCCAAGCGGGTCACGGGTACCATCGTGCGCTTCTGGCCCGACCTCACCTATTTCGACAGCCCCCGACTGGCCATGGGCCGGCTCCAGCACCTGCTGCGGGCCAAGGCAGTGCTCTGCCCGGGGCTGAAGGTCACCCTGGTCGAGGCCGACGGTGCCGAGAGCGTCTGGCAGTACGAGGATGGCCTGCGCGACTACCTGGCCCAGGCCACCGATGGCTACGAGGTGCTGCCGGCCTCGCCGCTGATCGGCCATTTCGCCGACGACGAGCAGGCGGTGGACTGGGCGATCCAGTGGCTGCCCGAGGGCGGCGAGCCACTGATGGAAAGCTACGTCAACCTGATCCCCACGCCCCAGGGTGGCACCCACGTCAATGGCCTGCGTTCAGGGCTGCTCGATGCCCTGCGCGAGTTCTGCGAATACCGCAGCCTGCTGCCGCGGGGCGTCAAGCTCACCGCCGACGATCTCTGGGAGCGCGTCTCCTACGTGCTGTCGGTGAAGATGCTCGACCCCCAGTTCGCCGGCCAGACCAAGGAGCGCCTGTCGTCGCGCACCGTGGCGGCCTTCGTTGCCGGGGTGGTCAAGGATGCCTTCTCGCTGTGGCTCAACCACCACGTCGACCAGGCCGAGGCGCTGGCCGAGCTGGTGATCAACGCCGCCCAGCGGCGCCAGAAGAGCGCCAAGAAGGTGGCGCGCAAGAAGGTCACCTCGGGCCCGGCCCTGCCGGGCAAGCTGGCCGACTGCTCCGGGCAGGACCCGGCCCAGGGCGAGCTGTTCCTGGTGGAGGGGGACTCCGCCGGGGGCAGTGCCAAGCAGGCACGCAACCGCGAGACCC
Source organism: Halomonas chromatireducens (assembly GCF_001545155.1). Taxonomy (NCBI): domain Bacteria; kingdom Pseudomonadati; phylum Pseudomonadota; class Gammaproteobacteria; order Oceanospirillales; family Halomonadaceae; genus Halomonas; species Halomonas chromatireducens. The sequence continues at coordinate 823,704 of NZ_CP014226.1, forward strand.
AGGCGATCCTGCCGCTGCGCGGCAAGATCCTCAATACCTGGGAGGTCGAGTCCCACGATATCTACGGCTCCCAGGAGGTCCACGACATCGCAGTGGCGGTGGGGATGGACCCGGGCAGCGACGATCTCTCCAAGCTGCGCTACCACAAGATCTGCATTCTCGCCGATGCGGACTCCGACGGTCTGCATATCGCCACCCTGCTGTGTGCGCTCTTCGTGCGTCACTTCCCCACGCTGGTGGACGCCGGCCATGTCTACGTGGCCATGCCGCCGCTCTACCGCATCGACCTGGGCAAGGAGGTTCACTATGCCCTGGACGAGAGCGAGAAGGCGGCGATCCTGCGGCGGTTGGAGGGCAAGCGCGGCACGGTGAACGTGCAGCGCTTCAAGGGGCTGGGCGAGATGAGCCCGCTGCAGCTGCGCGAGACCACCATGGCGGTGGAGACCCGGCGCCTGGTGCAGCTCACCCGCGAAGTCGGCGACGGCACCATGGAGATGATGGACATGTTGCTGGCGAAGAAACGTGCCGGTGACCGCAAGAGCTGGCTCGAAGACTATGGCAACCTAGCGGACATAGAGGTCTAGCACCAAGGGCGAGTGGCGCCGGGGACAGGCCGCAGCGGAGGTCATTTGCCATGGATGGCAAATGTAGCGCCCAGGGATGGGTTCACAGCGCCTCCGCGAAGGCCTGTCCCCGGTAAAGCCACGGGTGTAGCAGACAACGATTCCTGAACCCTGACCACGGGCTTATCGTATGACCATGGATATCCAGGTGGCGGAGGGCGACGTCGAACGCCTCTCGCTGCGCGAATACACCGAGAAGGCGTACCTCGACTACTCGATGTACGTGATCCTCGACCGGGCGCTGCCGCATATCGGCGACGGCATGAAGCCGGTGCAGCGGCGCATCATCTATGCCATGCGCGAGCTGGCGCTGGGTGCCAACGCCAAGTACAAGAAGTCGGCGCGTACCGTCGGCGATGTGCTGGGCAAGTTCCATCCCCACGGCGACAGCGCCTGCTACGAGGCGATGGTCTTGATGGCCCAGCCGTTCAGCTACCGCTACCCGCTGGTGGACGGCCAGGGCAACTGGGGTAGCCCCGACGATCCCAAGTCCTTCGCCGCCATGCGTTACACCGAGGCGCGGCTGTCCAAGTTTGCCGAGGTGCTGCTCGCCGAACTGGGCCAGGGCACCGTGGACTGGACCCCCAATTTCGACGGCACCATGAACGAGCCGGTGGTGCTGCCGGCGCGGCTGCCCCATGTGCTGCTCAACGGCGGCACCGGCATCGCCGTGGGCATGGCCACCGATATACCGCCGCACAACGTCAGCGAAGTGGTCGAGGCCACCTGTCACCTGCTGCGTAACCCGGATGCCACCACGGCGGACCTGGTCGAGTTCCTGCCCGCCCCCGACTTCCCCTCCAAGGCCGAGATCATCACGCCCCGTGCCGACCTGCGCAAACTCTACGAGTGCGGCCGTGGCTCGGTGAAGCTGCGGGCACGCTACGTCCTGGAGGAGGGAAAGGTCGTGGTCACCGCGCTGCCCTACCAGGTCAGCGGCTCCAAGATCCTGGAGCAGATCGCCGCCCAGATGAACGCCAAGAAGCTGCCCATGGTGGCGGACCTGCGCGACGAATCGACCCACGAGGACCCGACACGGCTGGTGATCGAGCCGCGCTCCAACCGGGTCGATATCGAGGCACTGATGGCGCACCTGTTCGCCACCACCGATCTCGAGAAGAACATCCGCGTCAATCTCAATGTCATCGGCCTCGACGGCCGGCCGCGGGTGATGCCGCTGCCCGACATGCTCGGCGAGTGGCTGCGTTTTCGCCGCGCCACGGTCCGCCGGCGCCTGGAGCATCGCCTGGGCAAGGTGGAGGACCGGCTGCACATCCTCGAGGGCCTGCTGGCGGCCTACCTCAATCTCGACGAGGTGATTCGCATCATCCGCGAGGAGGATGAACCCAAGGCCGAGCTGATGCGTGCCTTCGCACTCACCGATCGCCAGGCCGAAGCGATACTCGAACTGCGCCTGCGCCACCTGGCCAAGCTCGAGGAGATGAAGATCCGTGGCGAGCAGGATGCCCTGGAGGAGGAACGCAAGCGCCTTCAGGAACTGCTCGGCAATGAAGCCGCCTTGACCGACCTGATCGAGGAGGAGATCCGCGAGGCGGGGCGTGAGCACGGCGATGCGCGGCGTGCGCCGATCGTCGAGCGCGAGGAATCCCGGGCGCTGTCCGAGGTCGAGCTGATGGGGGCCGACCCCATCACCGTGGTGCTCTCCGAGAAGGGCTGGATTCGGGCCGCCAAGGGACATGACATCGACCCCGAAGGGCTCTCCTACAAGTCCGGCGACAGCTTTGCGCTGGTGGCCCGGGGCAAGACGAATCAGCCGCTGGTATTGCTCGACGACACGGGACGAGCCTATACCCTGGCGGCCCACAATTTGCCCAGCGCCAGGAGCCAGGGCGAGCCGGTGACCGGACGGGCGAACGTCGTCGCGGGAGCCCACATGGCTGGGGTCATGCTGGCCCCGCCGACCACCCGCTATCTGCTCGCGTCCGATGGCGGCTACGGTTTCGTGGCGCGCCTCGAAGATCTGACCGGCAAGAACAAGTCGGGCAAGTCGGTGCTCTCGGTGCCCAAGGGCTGTCGTGTGATGGCGCCGATTCAGGTGCCGGAGGGGCAGGGCAGCTACGTGGCGGCGGTATCCAACGAGGGGCGCCTGCTGCTCTTCCCGCTCGACCAGCTGCCCGAGATGGCCAAGGGCAAGGGCAACAAGATGATCGATATTCCCGGCGCCCGCGCCGCTCGCCGCGAGGAACTGGTGCGCGATATCACCGTGCTGCCGGAAGGGGCCGCGCTGGTGATCCATTCCGGCAAGCGCAAGTTGACGCTCAAGGCCGGCGAACTGGATTATTATCGTGGTGAGCGTGGCCGGCGTGGCAGCAAGCTGCCCCGCGGCCTGCAGAAGGTCGATAGGCTAGAAAGCTCGGCAGACTAAAGCCATAACCTGACGGCCAGGGGCAGGTCGAAGAGGAGGTCATTTGCCATGGATGGCAAATGTAGCGCCCAGGGATGGGGTCACAGCGCCTCCTCGAAGACCTGGCGCCGAAAGCCGTCCTATCAGCGTATCCTGAGGCATGCATGACACGACGACTGCTGATTCGCGCCACCGGCGCGGCACGACCCGGCCAGCTGGCCGGCCTGGGCCAGGCCATGGCGCGCAGCGGCGCGCGGCTGCTCGACATCAACCAGAGCGTGACCTTCGGCATGGTCTCGCTGGAGGCGCTGGTCGGGCTCGACCGGGAGAGCGACCTGGAGAGCGCCCTGAGTGCCGCCGGTGACACCCTGGGTCTCGAGATCCAGGCGATCCAGGTCAGCGCCGAGGATTACCAGCGCTGGAGCGTTCAGGCCAGCGAACCGCGACTGATCCTGACACTGCTGGCACCGCACCTGCCTGCCGGCATCCTCGCCGAGGTGGGGGCGCTCACCGCCGAGCATGGCCTGACCGTGGAGCTGATTCATCGTCTCTCAGGCCGTGAGCCGTTGGACGGTGGCGTACCCCGGGATCACCACACCCAGGGCGCCTGCGTCGAGTGCTGGCTGCGCGGCGAGGAAGTGGATCTCGACGCGCTGCGCGAGAAGGCGCTGGCACTCGGTGCCATGCATGGCGTCGACATCGCCATCCAGGAGGACTCCATCTGGCGCCGCCATCGCCGCTTGGTCTGCTTCGACATGGATTCGACCCTGATCAAGGCCGAGGTGATCGACGAGCTGGCGCGCCGCCATGGCGTCTACGACGAAGTGGCCGAGATCACCGAGCGTGCTATGCGTGGGGAGCTGGACTTTCAGCAGAGTTTCCGCGAGCGCATGGCCAAGCTCAAGGGCCTCGACGAGACCGTGCTCGCCGAGATCGCCGATACCCTGCCGATGATGGATGGTGTCGAGCGGCTGATGTACCACCTCAAGCGGCTGGGCTACCGCACGGTGATTCTGTCCGGTGGCTTCACCTACTTCGCCAGGCACTTGCAGGAGAAGCTCGGCTTCGACGAGGTGCATGCCAATGAGCTGCTGATCGAGAACGGCAAGGTGACCGGCGAGGTCCGCGAACCGATCCTCGATGCCAATCGCAAGGCCGCCCTGCTGCGGGAGATCGCCGAGCGCGAAGGCCTGACCCTGGAGCAGACCATCGCCGTGGGCGATGGCGCCAACGACCTGAAGATGCTTGCCACCGCGGGGCTGGGCATCGCCTTTCGCGCCAAGCCGCTGGTGCGCAGCCAGGCACGGCAGTCGATATCGACCCTGGGCATCGATGCCGTGCTCTACCTGATGGGCTATCGACAGGTGGACCTGGAAGACGAGAGACGCTGAAGCGCTGGTTCCAGGAGGCTTTCTGGCTTACCTTCGAAGAACCCCATCAGACCGGAGGTCGCCATGCCCCAACCGCGTTTCACTACCGAGCAACTCGAAGAGCTCAATATTCTCTGTCTTTACAATCTGGATACGACCCAGGAGGGGATCAAGGTTCACTCCAGCGCCGCCCCCGAGGCCATTGCCGCGGCAGCGCGCCTCTATGCCAAGGGCCTGGTGACACAGGCCGATGGCGGCTACATGACCCCGCTGGGCCGGGAAGCGGCCCAGCACGCCCAGGACCTGCTGGGCCTACTCGATCCGGCCGATCTGACTACCTGACGGTACACCGCCGAATAGCCGGCGGCTCGCACCCGGCCTGGAAAAGTCCCGGCCGGGTGCGGTATGCCTTCAGGTGTCGGACAGGATCAGGTATTGAGTACGACCCCGCCGTTGAGGTGCAATGTCTGGCCGCTCATGTAGGAGGACTCCTCGCAGGCTAGATAGACATAGGCGGGGCCCATCTCGGAGGGTTGGCCAGCCCGGTCCATCGGTACCTGGCCGCCGAACCTGGCCACCTTTTCCTCGGGGAAACTCGCCGGAATCAGCGGTGTCCAAACCGGGCCGGGCGCCACGGCGTTGACTCGGATTCCCCGGTCCACCAGTGCCATGGCCAGGGAGCGAACCAGCCCCTGAATGGCCCCCTTGGTGGCGGTGTAGTCGATCAGGGTGTCGTTGCCCTTGAAGGCGTTGATCGAAGAGGTACAGATGATCACGTCTCCCTCGTGCATATGGGGAAGCGCCGCCTGGGTCAGGTAGAAGTGGCTGAAGACGTTGGTCTGGAAGGTGCGCTGCAGCTGCTCCGGCGGGATATCAGTGATGTCATCCCAGTCGTACTGCTCGGCTGAGTTGTGTACCAGGATATTGACCTTGCCGAATTCTGCCATGGCCTCGTTGACGATGTCATGGCAGAAATCCGGCTCGCCCACGTCGCCTTTCAGCACCAGGCAACGGCGTCCTTCGGCTTCGACCAGGGCCTGGGTTTCCCGTGCATCGGTCTCTTCATCCAGGTGTACGATCACGCTATCGGCCCCCTCGCGGGCATAATGCACGGCAACGGCACGACCAATGCCGCTGTCGCCGCCGGTAATGATCGCCACCTTGTCCTTGAGCTTGTCGGCGCCGCGGTAGCTCTGGCGAATGAATTCGGGCCTGGGCGCCATGGCATGTTCATCGCCCGGCTGCGATGACTGCTCCTGGGGAGGCTGTTTCTGTTCGCTCATGTGCGGGACCCCTTTTCCGTTCGCACGAACCAGTACTAGGAACGTAGGCGAGTCCGGCCGGCTCTCACAAGGAAATGGAGTAAATAATCGTTTCGTTATAGTAATTTGCGGTCAGTTGCTGTGCGTGGCGACTGGCGATATGACTGGCGGCCAGAATGACCGCCCATATACGCCGACCGCTGCATGGTAAGATCACGCCGCAGCCATCTATTCAAGACCCAGTCTGGCATGAGATTGACACACCCATGAGCGCTTCCTTCGACACCTGGCGCCTGCGCTTCGAGCGTCTGCGCGCCAACAAGTTTTTTGAACTCGCGGTGATCTCCATCATCGTGCTCTCGGCCCTGCTGATCGGCGCGCGGACCTATGAGGAAGTCACCCGTTTCCAGCAGGCGCTGCTGGTGCTGGATGTGGCTGTCACGGTGTTCTTCCTGGTGGAGATACTGATCCGGATGGCGGCGGAGAAGCGCCTGCGCGATTTCTTCAGGAACGGCTGGAACGTCTTCGATTTCCTGATCGTCACCGCCAGCCTGATCCCCATGGACGATTCGGAAATGGTGCTGCTGGCCCGCCTGCTGCGCATCTTCCGTGTGCTGCGCCTGGTATCGATGATCCCCGAACTGCGCATGCTGATGGCGGCACTGTTCAAGTCGATCCCACGCATGGGTTATGTGGCGCCAGGAGCACGTCAGTTTCGACAGCGTTCTGCACCGCACGACCCACCAGCTCCGAGGTGCCGGGGTGGGCGGAGTGGCCCTTGACGATCACCGGGCAGCCGGCGGCCAGCGCCGAGGCGGTATCGCCACCGGCTACGCTGAAGGCCAGCGGGAAGTTGCTGGCACCGAACACCGCCACCGGGCCCAGCGGGATGTGGCGCTGGCGCAGATCGGCGCGAGGCATCGGCTCACGATCCGGCATGGCCGGGTCGAGGCGCACGTCGAGCCATTCGCCGGCGCGCACCACGGCGGCAAACAGGCGCAGCTGGCCGCAGGTGCGGCCGCGCTCGCCTTCCAGGCGCGCCCGGGGCAGGCCGGTCTCGGCCATGGCGCGTTCGATCAAGCCGTCACCGATGGCCTCGATCTCGGCGGCGATGGTTTCCAGAAACGTCGCACGCTGCTCGAGGGTGGTCTCACGATAGGCGCCGAAGGCCGCCTCGGCCAGTTCGCAGGCGCGCTCGACCTCGGCCTTGCTTCCGCCGACGTAGGTGGGCTCCAGCGTCTCGCCAGTGGCGGGGTTGACGCCATGGATGGGCGTGGAACTGCCGCTGACGGCCTCCCGGCCGATTAGCAGCTTGCCTTGAAGGGACATAATGGCTCCTAAATTTCGTGCTGGTTAATTGCGATGACTCAATCCATTTCAGGCTTCCTGATACTTGGCGTACATATTTCTCGCGCGATTCAGGTGCTGGAACATCGTTTCACGAGCGGCTTCTGCGTCCCGCGACAGGATCGCCTCAAGAATGTAGGCGTGCTCCTCCTGTACGCGTGCCAGATAGCGCTCCGACGCTACGGGATTGATCTCCATGCTGAGTAGCTTGGCGCGAGGGATCACACTCTGGCTAAGCTGCTCGTAGAATTGATTGAAAAATGGGTTCTTGGTCGCCTTGGCAATAGCGTGGTGGAACTCGTAGTCCTCCACACGTGCCTGCGATTTATCGGCATGCGCCTTGATGAAAGCTTCGTGGCGAGCCTGCAGGATTCGACTGTCCTCATCGTCATACCGCAACGCTGCCAGCTCTGCTGCCGCTGGTTCCAGTGTCAAACGCAACTCAAGCACGTGAAGGATATCCTTCACCGTGGTCGGATTGATGCTCTTAGCGGGTCTTGCCTCAATAGTGGTCGAACGCAAGACGGTCGTACCGACCCCACGACGTGTCTCGACCAGCCCGAGCGACTTGAGGTGGGTAATGGCTTCACGGATCACCGTGCGGCTGACGCCAAAGGAATCGCACAGGCTGCTCTCGGGCGGCAACTTGTCCCCAACCGCAATCTTGCCTTCAGTGATCAGGACTTCAAGCTGGTCCGCCACATGCACAGACAGGCTTCCCTGCTGGCCTACCCTGCGCACATTGAGCTGCCCTAATTCAGCTGGCATATCAACTTCCTCGGCATGAATGTATCCCTCACAACATACGCTTATTTATCCAGGCTAGCTCGGCCTGGTGCTAACGGACGAGAGCCGGCCGCTTGGGATCGAACTCCCAGCCGGGAATCAGGTACTGCATGGCCATGGCATCGTTGCGCTGTGTCACATCGAGGCTCTGATACAGACGATGCGCCTCCATCAGTTTCTCCTCGTCCAGCTCGACCCCCAGACCCGGCACCTTCGGCACGCTCAGCTTGCCATCGCGGATCGCGAACGGATTCTTGGTGATCCGCTGGCCGTCCTGCCAGATCCAATGAGTATCGATAGCCGTGATCTCCCCGGGGCAAGCCGCGGCCACATGGGTCATCATCGCCAGCGAAATATCGAAGTGGTTGTTGCTGTGCGAGCCCCAAGTCATGCCCCACTCGTTGCACAGCTCGCCCACCGCCACAGCACCCTGCATGGTCCAGAAGTGGCAGTCTGCCAGCGGGATGTCCACCGAATTGAGCTGAACGGCATACTGCAACTGCTTGAAATCGGTAGCGATCATGTTGGTCGCGGTAGGCAGTCCGGTGCGCTTCTTGAACTCGGCCATGGTCTCGCGACCGGAGTAGCTCTCTTCCTGGCCGCAGGGATCCTCGGCATAGCTCAGCAAATGCTTGATGGGATCGAGCACCCGTACCGCCTCATCGAGGGTCCAAGCGCCATTGGGGTCCAGTGTCAGACGCGCTTCGGGGAAAGCCTCGTGCAGTGCGCGAATACAGTCCGCTTCCTCTTCGCCGCGCAGCACACCGCCCTTGAGCTTGAAGTCCCTGAAGCCATAGCGCTCATAGGCCGCCTTGGCCAGGTTGGCCACCGCCTCGGGCGTCAGCGCCTCGCGGTAGCGCACCTCATCCCAGGTATCCTGCGGATTGTCAGCCTTGGGATAGGGCAGATCCGTCTTTGCAGGGTCGCCGAGCAGGAACAGGTAGCCGAGGGCTTCAACCTCATCGCGCTGACGCCCGTACTGGCCCAGCAAGTCAGCCACCGGCATCTGCAGCGCCTGGCCGAAGAGGTCGTAAAGGGCCGACTCGAGGCCTGTAGTCACATGAACTGCCACACGCAGATCGAAGGTCTGGCGGCCCCGCTCCTCACGACCGTTCTTGGCCAGCAACAGTCGGACTTGATTCAGCGTTTGCTTGATGTCGTTGATACGCGAACCTTCCACAAGCTCGCGGCACTGCTCCAGCCCCTTGAGAATACCGGCGCTGGAAGGGATCTCCCCGACGCCCTGATTACCGGCATCATCTTCGAGGATCACCACGCAACGAATGAACCAGGGTGCATGGCCACCGCTGAGGTTCAACAGGAAGCCATCATAGCCGGCGACCGGTACCACACGCATTTTCTTGATCGAAGGAAACATGGACCACCTCTCGTCAGGTCAGTAGAGTCTTGTGGCGAGTATTCTGCCAATAGGTGAAGATCAAAAAGATTAGAGCCACGGCCAGGAAGGTGAAACTGATCGGACGCATCACAAAGACCGACCAATCTCCCCCCGACAGCAACAGGGCACGGCGCAGATTGGACTCGGCAATGGGCCCCAGGATCAGCCCCAGGATGACGGGTGCCGTACCGAAACCATACTTGTTCAGGAAGTAGCCGAGCACCCCGAACCCAAGCATCAGATAAACATTGAAGATATCCGAGTCGACGGCGTAGACGCCGATCACACAGAACACCAAAATCATCGCCATCAGTAGCTTGCGCGGAATTTGCAGTACCTTGACGAAGATACGAATCCCAAACCACTGGAACATCAGCATGAAGATATTGGCAACGAAGAAGGCAATGAAAATTCCGTAGATGATGGCTCCCTGCTCAGCGAAAAGCATTGGCCCAGGACGGATTCCCTGGATCATCAAGCCTCCCATCAGCACCGCTGTTGCCGCCTCACCTGGCACTCCCAGCGTCAACATGGGAATGAGTGAACCACCCACCAAAGAGTTGTTTGATGACTCGGAGGCCACGATACCTTCAGGGTGACCGGTCCCAAACTTTTCGGGCGTCTTGGACATTTTCTTGGCTTGGTCATAAGAGAGGAATGACGCAATACTACCCCCGGCTCCTGGAATGGCACCTACGATGGTGCCGATAACAGAACTCGACAGCAGTACCTTCCAGTTCCTCAGGACTTCCAGCCAACGCGGTGACGCTTTATCCAGTTTAGCCTTGGATTTTCCGATCTTTTCGGTCTTGAAGTAGTCAACGACATCGGCCAACACCTGGGAAACGGCGAAGAGACCGATCAGTGCCGGCAAGAGGTTAATACCCGTAAGGAGGGAAGACTGGCCATAGGTGAAGCGCGTGACACCCGCAATGGGGTCAGTGCCAACTGTCGCCAGCAGTAAGCCAATAAGACCCGCCACAAGCCCCTTGATCAGGCTCTTGGCCACGGAAGCAATGATGACCAGCCCGAAAATACTCAGTGCGAAATACTCGGCTGCACCGAACCGTAGGGCGAACTCGGCGATGGGCGGCGCCAGAACGCTCAGTACTATCGCACTGAAGATCCCCCCCAGGAAGGAAGCCACAATGGCGATCCCAAGGGCCCGCCCGGCCTGGCCCTTACGGGCCATGGGAAAGGCATCCAGGGTGGTGGCTACTGACGAGGGAGTGCCTGGAATATTGAGCAGTGTAGCCGACACGGAGCCACCGGCGATGGCACCACAGAGAGTGCCCAACAGCATGCCGACCCCCATCACCGGCGGCATACCAAAGGTCAGCGGCAGCAGAAGAGCGATGGCCATGGCCGCGGTCAAGCCGGGCAGAGCCCCCATGATCAGGCCGAGCAGTGTACCCCCGGCTATAGCCAGCAAGACATAGCCCTGGAACACAAGCCCGAAGGCATCGATATAATCAGCCATGCTATACCCCCATCATGCCAAGGGTTGGCAGCATGATGCCGAACCCTTTGCTAAAGAGGAGAAAAATCGTAACGGATACGGAAGCTGCAAAAGCTCCCAACTGAGCGACCCCCTTGGCCGACACTCGATTGTCAGGATCGGCACTAAAGATCACCAGCGTACCCACCACACAAAACACCAACAGAGTTGTCGATAAGATATAACCAAGTCGCTCTAGCAACACGGCATAAATAATCAGAAGCGACAAGACCACAAGCCAGCTGATAACAGGAATAACCGCACTGTGAGAAGAACTGATCTCAGCCGCTCCTTCCCTTTTCTTTACCATTCCATGGATAGCCTTGAGCAGGGAGATGCTCAACAACACCAATAGAAGAATGCAGATTGCCTTGGGGAAAAAGGCCGGCGGTAGACTACCGCCGGCTGCACTTCCACGTATCGAAAAAGATTCAACAAGGAAGTATCCCGCAAGGCCTATCAGCACCAAGTGAACGACAATTTCACTGACAGGCCTGTTCATAAAAAAGAACCTTTTAGGTTATTCCTGAACGCTTTGGGCGATGGGAATCATGAGGTCAGCCGTGCGGCGAACGAACTCATCCAGTTCCTCGCCAAAGAGCGGCATGACTTCGGAGCCCCCTTCCTTGGCAAACCTCTGGAAAGCTGGGTCCTCGACGGCATGCTTGACGGCTTCGACCCACTTGTCCTCGATTTCCTGGCTGATGCCCTTGGGTGCAGCAATGCCACGCCACTGGTTCAGCTCGAGTTCATAGCCCAACTCGACCATGGTCGGGGTATCTGGGAAAATGTCGGTGCGGTCCTCACCGGTAGAGAGCATGGGGTTGAGTCGACCACCCTCCACCGCGGACAGGATCTCGTTGGGGTTGAGCACCACGGCATCCACATGGCCGCCCATGGCCGCCGATACGGCAGCCGAACCGCCATCGAAGGGAATGAAATTGAAGTCGACGCCCAACTCTTCACCAATGGCAACAGCCGTGACATGAGTCGAGGAGCCGACGCCAGAGAAGCCTACGGATAACCGGTTTCCCGCCTCGATCGACTCCATCAGTGACTCGAAATCGGTCCAGTCATCATTCTGACGAACCGCCAGGATGTAGGGCTCAACCAGCACACGAGCAATGTACTCGAAATCACCATAGGTGAAGTCGACGTTGCCCAGACCTTCGAGAGTAAAATTCGCATTGTTCGGCGTGGTCACGGTGTAACCATCGGCTGCGGCATTGACAGCACGGTTATAGCCAACGGCACCTCCCCCGCCGGAGATGTTGCGAATAACCAATGTACCGCCCAAGGCTTCCTCGATCTTGGGTTGCAAGGCTCGCACGACATTGTCTGAACCACCGCCCGGGCCATAGGGCACGATGAACTCGATGCTGCGCTCCGGATAGTTTTCGGCAGCCTGAGCAAATGTGGCCAACCCGGTGGCTGCTACGGCCATTGACACTGCAATCATTGTCTTTTTCATGTCATTACCTCCAATGCTGGGTGCTGTACAGGTAGTTATAGTTGCTTGGCGATGCTCACCAGCTTTTCGAGCTGCTGGTGCTCCTCGGAGGAGGGCATGGTCAGAGGAGCGCGCACGCTACCCGCCGGACGCCCTATAATCTCGGCGCCGGCCTTGATCAGGCTGACGGCATAGCCCGCCTTCCGATCCCTGAGATCCACGAAGGGGATAATGAAGTCGTTGGTGATCTGCTTGACGACCTCACTATTCCCCTTGCGGAGTTCCTTGTAGAACTTGACGGCCATGTCCGGCACGAAGTTGAACACGGCCGAGGAGTAGGTATTCACACCAATGGCCAAATAAGCTTCAGCAAAGATTTCAGCGGTCGGCACGCCGCCGACGTAGACCAGGCGATCCCCCACGGTCTTGACGATCCTGTTCAGCGCCTGCATGTCGCCCTTGCCATCCTTCAGGCCGATCAAGTTCGGGCACAGGTCCGCCAACGCCTGGACCGACTCGGCATTGAGGATGCCGTTACCGCGGTTGTAGTAGATGACGTTCACCGTAGTCGCGTCGCAGATCTGGCGCGCATACTCGACAAGACCGTCCTGGGGACATTCTGTGAGGTAGGGAGGCATCAGCAGGATTCCGTCAGCGCCCTCTTCCTCGGCGGCTGTCGCAAAGGCCTTGCCGCTCTCGACACTCAGCCCGGCGCTGGCGATGACCGGTAGCTTGCCATTCACCGTCTCGACAGCCACGCGCACCACTTCGCGATATTCATCCAGCGAGAGGTTGAAGAATTCGCCTGTGCCGCCGGCTACGAAGACGGCCGAAATCTCGTGGCTGATGAACCACTCCAGGCGGCGACGATAGCTATCCGCATCGAAGCGGCCTTCGTCATCGAAATCGGTAATGGGAAAAGACAGCAGTCCATCACCTACGGCGTGTACCACAGCTGCTCTGGAAAATTTCACGAACTCTTCCTCTTCGGTTGCACGCATCGCCGGCTCTGGGTTCCGCTATCGCACTGGCTCAGGACGATCGATTGCGCTTGTTGTCATACATCATACAACACACAACCTAATAGGCCGCTCTCCGCCCTGCAAGGCACAATGTACAAAAATAGACCAAAGTCTATAAAGCGTTATTGATTCGAATATACCGAGTCAATCAGCAGGTTTCAGCCCAGGTCCCCGAAGCGATACTGCAGCAGGGAGAGTGCCACCACCGGGGCGGTTTCGGTACGCAGGATACGCGGGCCGAGGGAGAGGAGTGAAAAGTCGGCAGCCTGGGCGGCGTCGACTTCAATACTGGAGAGGCCGCCTTCCGGGCCAATCAGCAACGCCACGCTGGACGGAGCGGTTTCCCGTGCCAGGGCACGGTTGGTGGCGGGATGAAGCACCAGGCGCAGGGCTTCGTCGCGCTCGTCGAGCCAGTCGGCCAGCGGCATGGGGGAGTGAACAGGCGGTACGGTGGCGCGGCCGCACTGCTCGCAGGCGCTGACGGCCACCGCCTGCCAATGGGCGAGCTTTTTCGCTTCGCGCTCCTCCTTGAGGCGCACGTCGCCATGCTCCGTATACAGCGGCGTGATCGCCGCCACACCCAGCTCGACGGCCTTCTGGATCGCGTAGTCCATGCGGTCGCCCTTGGATATCGCCTGGCCCAGGTGAACACCGAGCGGCGACTCGCCGGTGCCCGCCGGGACGCCCTCGATGCTGCCGCTGCTGTTCGTCACCATCGCCTGTGGTGCCATCTCGGGTTTCCATGGCCTGGTCTCCTCCGGCACGACTTCCAAGCAGCTCAACAAGGAAACCGACGCCCGCTTCGTGGGCTATTTTGGGGCGGTGGGCGAAGGCATGCTGGCGCTGGCCGCGATCCTTGCCGCCACCGCCGGTTTTGCCACCTTTGCCGATTGGGAAGCCATGTACACCGCCTTCGGAGCGGGTGGCGTCACGGCGTTCGTGGAAGGCGGAGCCTTCATGATCCACAACGGCCTTGGCCTGCCGGAAGCGACGGCCGCGACCCTGCTCACGGTGATGGCGGCGCTGTTTGCCGGCACCACCATGGATACCGGGCTGCGCCTGCAGCGCTATATCTTTCAGGAGTGGGGCGAGATATATAACCAGCCCTGGATGAAGAAGAACGTGCCGGCAACGCTGCTGGCGGTGGGTAGCTGCCTGCTGCTGGCCTTTGGTGCCGGTGGCGCCGACGGCACCGGTGGCATGATCATCTGGCCGCTCTTCGGCACCACCAACCAGCTGCTTGCCGGCCTGACGCTGCTGGTCATCACCGTGATGCTGGTGCGCCTGCGTCGTCCCATGTGGTACACGCTGGTGCCACTCTGCTTCCTGCTGGTAATGACCATAGCGGCCCTGTTGATCCAGCTTCGCACCTTCTTCGAGCAGGGCAACTATTTCCTGCTGGTTGTCGATATCGTGGTACTGATTGCCGCGATCATGGTGGCCATGGAGTGCGCGTCGGCCCTCAAGCGTTCGCGGGCCGAGATGGCTGAGCAGGGCGACAATTGACAGTGGAGGAGCAGCGTATGCACGACGATCATGGCAGCGGTCATGATCCTCGTCTCGAACGGATTCGGGCCTGGCTCGGCCAGGCCCGTTTCTTCGCGGAGGAGGTCTACTCTTCGCGCTACCGCGGTGCAATTGCCCGTGCACGGCGAGACGAGGACGACCTGTTCATGCTGCTGGTGTTCTCCGAGATGATGGGCGTACCCAATCCGGCCGCCTACTACACCCTGGAGCTCCAGCCGCTATTGCTCGAGCGCTTCCACGACTGGCACTGTCGCATGGGCATGGAGCGCTCGCCGCTGGATCATTTCAAGTGCTGTTAGGCACATGTTGAGAAAAGCATGCCAAGAGGCCCGGGGACAGGTCATAGAGGAGGTCATTTGCCATGGATGGCAAATGTAGCGTCCAGGGAAGGATTCACAGCGCCTCCTCAATGACCTTTGTCGTCGGGGCTCACCTCGGCATCGGCCAAAGGCTGAGAAAGCATGAAGGATCTTCTAGATAAACGCCTGCTCTGGGTAGGCGGCAAGGGCGGTGTCGGCAAGACCACCGTAGCCGCCTCGCTGGCGGTGCTGGCGGCGCGGCGCGACCGCCGCGTGCTGGTGGTCTCCACCGACCCGGCGCACAGCCTGGGCGACGTCTTCGACCGGGAACTGGGCGACACCCCGCGTCGGCTGCTGCCGAACCTGGATGCCATGGAGATCGACCCGGACATCGAGGTCGAAGCGCACCTGTCCCGTGTCACCGAGCAGATGCGGCGCTATGCCGCGCCGGAGATGATGAAGGAACTCGAGCGGCAGATGCGTTTGACGCGGCAGTCGCCCGGCACCCAGGAGGCCGCGCTGCTGGAGCGACTCTCGCGACTGGTGACTGACGACGAGGCGCCCTATGACCTGATCATCTTTGATACCGCGCCCACCGGCCATACGCTGCGGCTGCTTACCTTGCCGGAGGCGATGGCCGCCTGGACCGATGGGCTGCTGTCCCATAATCGCAAGTCCGAAGAGTTGGGCAAGGTCCTCTCGCACCTGACGCCCAGGCGTGGCCGCGATGTGGCGACCCCCTTCGACGACCCTCAGGAAGATCCGCTGAGCGACCTGGATGAGAAGACCCGGGATGTGGCTCGCACCCTGATCGACCGGCGGCGGCTGTTTCATCGCGCACGTCGACGGATCGAAAATCCGGAAGAGACGAGCTTTCTGTTCGTCATGACACCGGAGCGACTGCCGATCCTGGAGACGGTGCGTGCCGTCGAGGCGCTGGAGGCAGTCAATATTCCGGTGGCCGGTACCCTGGTCAATCGGGTGATACCCGATGATGCCGATGGGGAGTTCCTGCGTGCCCGTCGCGAGCAGGAGGCTACCTATCTGGCACGTATCGATGACCAGCTGACAAGACTGCCACGCCCGCGCCTTCCCTGGCTGCCCACCGACGTCCAGGGAATCGACGTCCTCGAAGGGCTGGCCGATCGATTGGAGGCGCTGGGTTTCTGAGGGGGGTGTTGCTGCTACAGCGGCAGCCTGTCGCGCATGGCTAGCCAGGCGCGACCCAACCACTCGTTCAGTGCTCGGGTACTCTGATTGAGGTGATACGCCCGCGGTATCCAGGCGTGCCACCCCTGTGGCGGCGGGCTGGTGAATTCCGTCGGCGCAGGGATGACAGTCAGCCCGGCGGCTTCGAACTCCGCCACGGCACGGGGCAGGTGCCAGGCCTGGGATACCAGCGCCACATGGCTGATATCCGTGGCGAGCAACATGTCGGCGCTGAAGCGGGCGTTCTCGGTGGTATTTCGGCTCTCGCCCTCCATCCAGTGAACCGGCACGTCGAAGACCTCGCGCAGCGCTGCCGCCATCAGGCTGGCTTCGGCGCTGTGCTCGTCATGCACCCGGCCACCGCTGACCAGTATCGGCAAGTCGGTGTCACGATGCAGATGCGTCCCGTAGGCAAGGCGTCGCCAGGTGGCGTTGGCGGGGGCATCGCCCCAATCGAATTCCGGGGCATTGTAGTCACGGCCGCCGCCCAGGATCACGATGGCCTGTGCGGTCTCCAGCTGGCTGGGCAACGGTACTGGGTAGGGCTCCAAACCCTGGCGCAGGGCGTGGCTGGCCAGAGGGGTAGCGAGTGCGAGCAGCCCGACCAGGCCCAGCATTGCCAGCAATGCCCCAAGCAGGCGCCGAAGCCCGAGCATCAGCCCGAGCAATACCAGCAGCACATTGATGGTGGGGGGCAGCAGCAGGAGTTTGAGTAGGCTCATGTCGATCTCCGGCTAGTCAGGCGTCGCTGAGCAGTTCCAGTCGGCGGCTAGGCCAATGAACAACGGCGGTGCGCCGGATCATGCGCTTGGCCAGTTTTGGATGTTCGCGGGCAATGACCTGGGTGGCGAACTCCGCGAGAAAGTGGGATTTCATTTCGGCTCGAGCACGGTCCACACCGACCTCCTGATAGGGGGTCGAGGCCAGCAGGAGAAAGCCGTCATCGGGAATGCGGCCGGTTTTCATATTCGCATCGATAATGGCGGCAGCGGTGCCGATGGGCTCCGAAAGATCCGGACTATAGGGTCCGACGATCAGGGCGGTATTGGGCAGGTGGAGGAAGTCGAAGCCACGGCCCACGCAGATTACCCACTCTCTATGCTCGATATCGAGCTGGCGGGGGACGCCTCGAAGCGAGTCCACATGCTGTAGGTTGCCTTCCAGTAGTGGCAGCAGGTCGCGACGAATATCGGAAGGCATGTCGGGGCACAGAGCGGCGACCCGGCGGTCAAGGTCGCTGGCATCGGCCAGGCTCAGTTCGCCGATGTCGAGACGGGTATCGGCATTGCCATGCACGATCAAGGCGTCGCCGTCAGTTTCGAAGCCACAGACCAAGGGATAGACATGGCGGTGGTCATGGCCGAAGAGTTGCTCGGCCTGGACACGGATCGCTCGGGCATGGGCCAGGGCCGCCTCGGCGTCACAGTCGAAGCCAGCACAGCCGCGTTTTTTCTCGCCCCGCGAAAAGTGGTAGGTGATGATCATCAGGACCCCATGGCCGCTGTGGGTCGCTTCGTAAACCGTGTCGGTCAGCATGTCACCCAGATAGGGCCAGCCGAGATTAAAGATGCCGCCAAGGTTACGGAAGGGCGTGATGATCCCCAGCGGGGTGCGGGTGGCATGAGGAAGATGAATGCGCCCGTCCATGCATTTCATCACCACAATACGGGTGGGATGTGTCGCCAGATAACGCTCTCGAGCCAGCCCGGCGGAGGGGCTGCAGAAGGTGTCGGCGTGCTCCCGGGAGAGGGAGAGCAGCGCCTCGATTCGTTCTTGAATGGGGCGGTCGTGGATGCGCATGGAGCGGCTCGATAGTTGTTGTCGTCGACTTGCCGAGTGGCTATCGTCCAACAGCGTGCGCGAATATGCAAAGCCGCCCTTGGTCGCAGTCGTAGTTCAGGCCAAGTCGACCAATGGGGCTCAGTGCTTAAGGTAGGCTTCCGCTTCCCTGGCGAAACTCGTCGGTTTGCAGTCCGTCGAGGAAGCTCGAGATAACGGTCATCGCATCGTCCAGCGCTGCCTCCGATTGGGGCCTGTTGGCCACCAGTAGACAGGTCTCGTTCAGGACCCCCGTCAGCAGCGTCGCCAGCGTGGGCAGCGGAAGCGCGCGCACGATGCCGCGGCGCATCGCGATGCGCAGATCCGCTCGCAACAGAGTGATGCCGTGCTCGCCCTCGACGCGCTGCCAGGTTTCCCAGGAAAGCACCCAGCGGGCGTCTACCAGCACGATGCGCCGCAGATCGGGATCGATGTGGAGTTCGACGTAGCGCCGGCAGCGATCGTTGAGCTGCCGCCAGATATCGCGGTTGCTGCGGGCGTGGAAGGTCTCATCCATCCGGATGTTGCGAGAATCCGGCTCGCTGAACGGTTTGTAGTCGCCATGAATGACGAATGCCGCTCGTCCCAGTTCGCGCTTGATGTTCTCGAACACTCGCAGGAACAACTCGTCCTTTCCCGAGAAGTGATGATAGAACGCGCCCTTGGTGAGCTCGGCGCGCCGGACGATTTCTTCGACGGAAGTCTCGGCGTAGCCACGCTCGCCAAACTCGGCCCGTGCCGCCGCGATCAGCTTTTCCCGGGTGGCCCGACCCTGAGCAATTTTCTGCGAGAGTACACCCAAATGCATCTCCTCTTGACGAGCATACCGGTGGTATCTATTATCCATACTGCTGGTATCTATTATACATACCTGCGGTATGTAAGCAACTGAAGGAGGAACCAGCCATGCCAATGTACGTGATCGAGCGCGAAGTTCCGGGAGCCCATGAGCTTACCGCCGAGCAGTTGCAAGAGGCGTCCCGCCAGTCCAACGCAGTCCGCAACGAACTGGGGTCGGCCGATCTGCAGTGGATGCACAGCTACATCTCCGAGGACAAGATCTATTGTGTCTATATTGCGAAAGACACCGACATCATCCAGGAGCACTCACGCTGTCTGGATATCCCCATCAGTCGAGTCTGCCGCGTCGGGAGCGTGACTAACCCGACGACCGGAGGGGCATGAAAGGCAGGTCCCGCCGAGAGTGAGTCAGGGGCGGGGGCCGCGGCCGTTGCGCCGCCGGTCCCCGCACATATGAACCTCGATGCGCAATGCCAAGCCGGCTTACGCCCAGGCTAGAGGTCGACTTTGTCCTTGAACTCGCAGAGATCCTCGATGACACAGCTGCCGCAGCGCGGCTTCCGCGCCACGCATGTGTAGCGTCCGTGCAGGATCAACCAATGGTGGGCGTCCTGCAGAAATTCCCGGGGGACATGACGCAGTAGCTTCTTTTCCACCTCTACCACATCCTTGCCCTTGGCAAGGCCGGTGCGATTCGACACCCTGAAGATGTGCGTGTCTACGGCAATGGTAGGTTCGCCAAAGGCGGTATTGAGGATCACGTTCGCGGTCTTGCGGCCGACGCCGGGCAGCGCTTCCAGGTCGGCACGGGTTTTCGGGACTTTGCAGCCATGCTGTTCGACCAGTATGCGGCAGGTCTTCATCAGGTTCTCGGCCTTGGTGTTATACAGGCCAATCGTCCTGATGTGCTCCTTAAGCCCATCGATACCGAGATCGAGTATCGCCTGCGGCGTATTGGCCACCGGGAACAGCCTGGCGGTGGCCTTGTTCACACCGACGTCCGTAGCCTGGGCAGAGAGCAGCACCGCCGTGAGTAGCTCGAAAGGGGTCGACCAGTGCAACTCCGTGGTGGGCTCCGGGTTGTGCTCGCGTAATCGTGTGAAGATCTCTAAGCGTTTCTGGGCATTCATCTCGGACGATTCTCAGGTGGTCAGCGTGCGGGCGTGTTGTCCAGGGAAGTGCGGGCATCGTCGAGCAGTCTGGTTGCCTGTGCTACTCGATCCTGGGCCATCGCGATTGCCTCGGCAGTGTCCTGGCGCTCTGCATGGGCCAACTGCTGCCTGGCGCGGCGCAGGGCCTGTTCGGCAGCATTGACGGCCATCTGGCGTTGACGTCGCTCGGGCCGATTGTCCGCACTGCTACGGCTGGTGCGAGAGGTTTGGCGGATCAGGCGGCGCTGGCGTTCCAGGCGCTTCTCACGTGCCTGCCTTGTCAGGCGCCGATTGCGCGCCTCGAAGCGCCGTCGCCCCTTGCGAGCCCGGGAATCCAGATAGCCTTGCCTGTCCGCTTCGCTGTCGGCGGCAAGCCAGTCGGGATGGGGTAGCAGATCGATGCAGTCGACCGGGCATGGCGCGACGCACAGTTCGCAGCCGGTACACTCTGCGGCGAGGACCGTATGCATGCGCTTGGCTGCGCCGAGGATGGCGTCTACCGGGCAGGCCTGGATGCACTTGGTGCAGCCGATGCACTCCGCCTCGCGGATCCAGGCGACCAGGGGGGGCTGGGCCGGTTGGTCGAGGGGCAGCGGGGGGCGGCCTGTCAACTGGGCAAGCTGCGTCACGGTTTGCTGGCCCCCGGGAGGGCAGAGGTTGATCGCCTCGCCGTCAGCAATTGCCTCGGCGTAGGGTCGACAGCCCGGATGGCCACACTTGCCGCACTGCGTCTGCGGCAACAGGGCGTCGATGGCATCAATCAGCGTTGAGTCGCCCCTCACTTTTTCTCCTGATGACTACGGTGAATCGAGGGGGCCTATTATATGCCCCAGGGCACCTGGGGCATACCGCCTGGAATCAACCCGTTCTTACAGGAAGTTGCATGGGCGATTGGGGCTAGTGTTCGATGCTGCTGGTCTGATCCTGAGCCTGGTAAGCCGCTACTCGGTTCCGCCCGCCGGCCTTGGCCTGGTACATGGCTTGGTCGGCGGCGCGCATGATATCGCTTGGCGTCGACAGGTTGTCCTGCCTGGCGGCAACCCCGATGCTGACTGTCACGTAGGGGCTGGTTGGGGAGTACTCATGGGGCAGCGCCAGTGAATTGATTGCCTCCAGCAGCTCGTGGGCATGGTCCAGTGCTT
The DNA here is from genome assembly GCF_001545155.1 of Halomonas chromatireducens. Lineage (NCBI taxonomy): Bacteria > Pseudomonadati > Pseudomonadota > Gammaproteobacteria > Oceanospirillales > Halomonadaceae > Halomonas > Halomonas chromatireducens. The sequence goes on from NZ_CP014226.1 coordinate 844,773, forward strand.
CATTCAGTGAGGTGCCGGGCATCAGGATGCTGAACTCCTCGCCTCCGGTGCGGGCGGCCAGAAACCGGTGAGAGGCCAAGTGGCCTTGCATGAATTCAGCGAGGGTGGACAGGCAATCATCGCCGGCAAGGTGGCCATAGTGATCGTTGTAAAGCTTGAAATGGTCGATATCGATCATCAAGGTGGCTACCTGCGTGCCATGGGTCTGCGCCTGATGCATGGTCTGTTTGAGTTGTTCATCGAACAGACGGCGGTTGGCAAGTCCGGTCAGCGAATCATGTTGAGACAATTCGAGCAGGAGGGTGGATTGCTGGTACTGATGGTCGAGCAGGTGGCGAAATTCCTGGGCCAGGGTGCCGATCTCGTCGTGCCGATTCAACAACGAGGCTGGCATGGGAGAAGGTGTCGTATCGAGATGCAGGCGCTGCGTATAGCGTGAGAATTGGCGAAGCGGGGCCAGTACGATGCTCTCGAGCAGCCACAGCACCACCAGCACTGTCAGGACCAGTACCCCGCTGGTCCAGTAGAGCGCAAAGCGAAAGGTCTCCAGGCTGGCCTGGTAACGCTGGCGCGGGAGAGTCGCATCGATGCGAACCAACCGGTCGTCGGGCATGGCGTCGACCGCTCGGCTTGCCGCCATGTGAGTCGCTGAAACCCGTTCCAGGCTTTCGTGGACTGCCTCGTTCTCCGCTGCGATGCTGGTCAGGTGCAGATCGATGCCGGTTGTGTCGCGGAGCTGTTCAAGCCAGGGCGCCGAAAGGGGGCGCACCATCATCAGCCAGCCGGCCGAGGGAGACGTTTCCCGGCTCTGGTAGATGCCCGACATGGCCGCCATGGCGAGCTCTGGCTGGGCGAGTAGCCAGGTTTGTGACGCTTCGTTTTCGCTGTCGAGTCTGGCTTGCAGGTAGTTGATATAGGTAGTGGCCCAGTCGCAGGGGGGGGCCGTGTCGGGGCAGGACGTGAACTCGCCATCCTCGTCATAGCCTGCTACCCAGCTGGGCTGGTTGCGGACATCGAGAAAGATCATCATCTTGAGATCGAGGGTTTCCAGGGTACTTTCATAGATGTTGGAGTCGGTATACTCCGGGCGCTGACCCTGGATGAAGTCGTAGGTATCGTCCCACCATGCCCAGTCCTCCACCAGGCGCCGCATATGGTTAAGTTCGCTGCCCAGGGTACGCTCGACCCGATCCAGTTCGCCGCTGGCATACTTCTCCTCGTCCTCCAGTAGAATCGGCATGATCTGGTAGCGGGCCACCAGTATCAGCGCCAGCAGCGCGAAGCACAGCACGCCGCCGAGAGCGAGGAAAAAGCGGTGGCGGAGTGACGAGAAGGGTGGGGTCATGGCACACGCCTGAGGCTCAATTGTTGTTCGAGATGTTTGTTAGCAGTTATATCGGCCGCTAACGGTCGAACTTGAATAAGGCGAGGCAGGCGAACGATGCGCGGCAGGGCCGCGCATCGAGCGGGTGGTTATTTCACGCGCTGGCCGGGTTCGGCACCTGAATCCGGCGACAGCAAGTAGATGCCGTCGTCGTTGCCCGCAGCGAGGACCATGCCCTCCGAGATGCCGAAGCGCATCTTGCGCGGGGCCAGGTTGGCGACCATGACCGTCAGTCTGCCCTCCAGTGCCTCCGGGGCGTAGGCTGCACGTATGCCGGCAAACACGGTGCGGCTCTCGCCGCCCAGGTCCAGGGTCAATTGCAGGAGCTTGTCGGCTCCCTCGACATACTCGGCCTTGGCGATACGGGCAATGCGGAGATCCACCTTGGCAAAGTCGTCGAAAGTGATCTCAGGGGCGATGGGATCATCGGTCAGCGGCCCCTTGGGGGCATTCTTGAGCTTCTGTTCTTCCACCAGATCCTCCTTCGAGGCCTCGATCATGGCATCGATACGATCACGTTCCACGCGGGTCATCAACGGCTTGAACTTGGCAATTTCGTGGCCCAGAAGCACGTCGTGACGGCTATGCCAGTCGAGCGTGTCGAGTTGCAGGAACTGCCTTGCCTCTTCAGCCATGGCCGGTACCACCGGCGCCAGGTAGACCATCAACTGGCGAAACAGGTTGAGGCCCACCGAGCAGATATCGAGTACTTCCTGCTCGCGATCCTCCTGCTTGGCCAGTACCCACGGCTCCTTCTCGGCGATGTAGGTATTGGCCTCGTCGGCCAAATCCATCACCTTGCGGATTGCCCGGCCGAATTCCCGGGCCTCGAAATCGTCGGCGATACCGTCACCGGCGGCGATGAAGCGTGCCACGAGTTCAGGCTCAGCGCAGTGAGCTGACAGCGCTCCCCCCCCCAGTTTCTTGACGAAGCCGGCGCAGCGGCTGGCGATATTGGGCGATTCTGCCACGGCGGTCAGCGGCAACATCAGCACGGTAGCGGCAAGCAAGGAACGAAAGGGCATGAAGACTCTCCAGTGGTTTAGTGAAGGGCGGAAGAAGACAGGCCGCCGGTAATATCTGATACGTGATACAGCTTACCCTAGACAAGGAGCCGGTGGGAAAGCCCAGCACGGCCCTATCACGTACCATGGGTACAGGAGACTTGGCCCACCTGCAGCTCCGCCACCGGCTGCGGCCTGCCGAAGAGATAGCCCTGGAAGGCTTCGCAACCGTTTGCCAGAAGCCACTGGTGCTGCGCCTCGGTCTCTACCCCTTCTGCGGTCACGTCAAGCCCAAGGCTAGCCGCCAGGGTGATGGTGGCCTGGACAATCGCGGCATCCACCGGGTCGTCAAGCACGCCGTTGACGAAAGCCTGGTCGATCTTCAATTCATCCAGTGGCAACCGCTTGAGATAGTTCAGCGAAGAGTAACCCGTCCCGAAGTCATCCAGGGCAAAGCGGATGCCGATCTGATTGAGCCGCAGCATGATTTCGCGTACCCGCTGGTGATCATCCATCAGCAGGCTCTCGGTCACCTCCAGCGTCAGTCGACAAGGATTGGCAGCCGTTTCTTTCAGTATTTGCTGGACTCTCACCACGAAATCCGGCTGATGGAATTGCACGGAGCTGACGTTGACGGCAATGCTCAAACTCTCCCGCTCCGGCTCCTGTGCCCAAACGACAAGCTGCCGGCAGGCGGTTTCGAGGACCCAGTACCCGATCGGTAGAATCATTCGGTTCTTTTCCGCCAAGGGAATGAACATGCCGGGCGATACCATGCCACGCTGCGGATGCTCCCAGCGAATCAACGCCTCGACCCCGGTGACGCGTGAAAGGGAGTCCACCTGCACCTGGTAGTGAAGGCGAAACTCATCCCGAGCGAGGGCCAGGTGCAGATCGGCTTCCAACTGGACACGTGCCATCACCGTGGCCTGCATGGCGGAATTGAAGAAGCGCAGGGTATTGCCTCCCGCCCCCTTGGCCTGCTGCAGCGCCATGTCGGCCTGCTGCATGGCGCTCTCCACGCTGGTCTCGCCGTCGGCGAACAGCGTGACGCCGATGCTGCCGGTAATCGGCAGGGTCAGCGCCTGCTCCTGATCCTGCTGGGCTTCCAGAATGCGGGCCAACAGCTTTTCCGCCACAAGCTCGGCAGCATGAGCCGCCTGTTCCTGATCGGGAGCCAGGTCGTGAATCAGCAGAACGAACTCATCGCCTCCCAGCCGCGCCAGGGTGTCGCTCTCTCGTACCGCACGCGAAAGGTGATCGGCAACGTGGCGCAGGAGATGATCGCCCTGAGAGAGCCCCTGAGTGTCATTGACCAGTTTGAAATTATCCAGGTCAATGAACATCAGCGCCGCATAGCGATCCGTGCGCCGGGACCCCTTGACCACCCTTTCCAGACGATCGAGCATCAGGCGCCGATTGGGCAGGCCGGTCAGCGGATCATAGAAGGTCAGGCGATAGTTGCTTTCCTGGATCGCATGGCACTCGGTGATATCGGTGGCTACACCACACGGCAAATAATCCCTGCCATCTGAATCGTTGGCCAGTTTCACCTTGTCGGCCGGCGAGTGAGCGGCCCTTCGGGAACCCACGCGGCGGCCCCACCAGGCGCCGCACGCTGCCGCCAACGCCAGACCTACAAGGGCGACGATGGCAAGCACCGCCCAACTGGAGGCAGGCACCAACGCTGCCCCCTCCACGCTGCCAGCCGCTGTCGACGACAGCCCAGCCAGCATCCCTGCGAGCGCGTACCGTCGAATGATCGACAGCAAGCCAGTCAATGACATTACGTCACCATTTTAAGTTTATAACACTATGTATAGCAGAAAAATCTGAAATGACCGACAGATAACCGACTGATGCCATGTACGAAGCGGCACCAACGTCCATTAGTCATCACCTGTTGCCTGTGACCGTGCCCACCGAGGATACTGTATGTAATGACAGCATTCGCGAGACCACCTCATGCCACACGATACGATCCTTTCCGCACACCCTGCACCACCCTCCCTTGCGCTGCCCTACCCGCTTGCCCTGGGCCGCGCCGGCCTCGCCGGTTTTCCCAGCCCGGCCCAGGACTACGAGGGCCGTACCCTCGACCTCAACGAGCGCCTGGTGAAGCGCCCTTCGGCCACGTTCTACATGAACGTCACTGGTGACAGCATGATGCGACTTGGCATCCATGAAGGTGACCTGCTCTTGGTCGATCGCTCCATTGAGCCCCGCCCTGGCCATATCCTGGTCGCCATGGTCGACGGCGAGATCACCGTGAAGCGGTACGAGCGGCTCGGTAACCAGCCATACCTCTGCTCGGGCAACACCCGCTATGCTCCGATTCCCCTGGAGGACCTCGACTGCCAGGTTTGGGGGGTAGTGCGCGCCGTCATTCACGAGTATCCGGTATGAGCTTGATCGGCCTGGTGGACTGCAACAGCTTCTACGTCAGCTGCGAGCGCGTGTTTCAGCCGCGGCTGGATGGCCAGGCCGTCGGCGTACTCTCCAACAACGACGGCTGCCTCATCGCCCGCTCCAACGAGATCAAGGCTCTCGGCATCGAGATGGGCACGCCGGCGTTCGAGATCCAGCACCTGGTGCGCCAGGGCCGCATTCACCTGCTCTCGTCAAACTACGAACTTTATGGCGACATGTCCGCGCGGGTACAGGACGTGCTCGAGGAGTACTCTGCCGGCGTCGAGCCCTACTCGATTGATGAAATGTTCGTGAGATTCGATGGCTTTGCCAACGATCAGCTCCTCGAGCACGCCCGACAGCTCCATCGCAAGGTGCGCCAGTACACCGGCATTCCCGTCTGCGTCGGCGTGGCCCCTACCCGCACCCTCGCCAAACTCGCAAACAGAGCAGCCAAGAAGATACCGGCCTATCGCGGCGTATGCGCAATACGGCCCGATAACCGAGAAACCCAGGCGCTGCTGAAGAAGACCGAACTGAGTGACGTTTGGGGCGTGGGGCGGCGGCTCGTCGGGCGCCTTTCCCTCATTGGCATAAAGAGCGCCTGGGATCTCGCCCAGGCCGACCCCAAGCGCATCCGCCGGCAGTTCAGCGTCACCCTCGAACGCACCGCCCTGGAGCTGCGCGGCATACCCTGTATCGAGCTGAACGATTTCCATGAGCCCCGCCAACGCATCATGACCAGCCGCAGCTTTGGCAAGCTGACCAACGATTTCAGCGAGATCCGCGAGGCGATTCGTCAGCACGGCCAGCGCGGCGCCGAGAAGCTACGCCGCCAGAATAGCCTCGCCCGTGCCGTCCTGGTGTTCCTCAAGACCAATCCGTTTCGCAACGACCTGCCCCAGTACTCGCCCAGCCTGGCCGTCGAACTGTACCGCCCCACCGACGACAGCCGCGAGATCCTGCACGCCGCCGGCCAAGCCCTCCAACGAATCTACCGCCAGGGTTACCGGTACCAGAAAGGCGGCGTGATGCTGCTCGACCTCATCGACGCCAATCGACAGCAGCTCTCGCTGCTCGACACGCCCCAGAGCGACGCCGACAGGAACCGCAGCCAGAAGCTGATGAGCATCATGGATGAACTGAACAGCAGAATGGGGCGCGGCACCGTGAAGCTCGGCACGCCCAGCCCCGGCGCAGCCTGGCACCTGCGCTGCGATAACCTCACCCAGCGCTATTCGACGCGCTGGGAAGAGCTTCCCGCGGCAAGAGCCACATAACAAGAAGCCCGGCCGTGAGGCCAGGCTAAATCTTCGCTTCCTTTCCACTACACACAACCACCCAGCAAAACCACCCCGAGAACGATGCACAGCAGCAGCCGAGTTTCCAACACCGGGGTGTGCATACTGAAGATCGACAGTAAGGAAACCCGCACTATGCTGCGGCGCTTCGAACTGGGTGACGTTTGGGGCGTGGGCAACCGACTCGCCGAGCGTCTTGCCGTCATCGGCATCAAGAGCGTCCGCGACCTCGCCCAGGCCGACCCGAAGCGAATCCGCTGGCAATGCGCTGGCGAAAACGGCCGCCGAAACCGGCGTTGGGATAGCGGCGATAGTAATCGTGAAAGGCGTCGACGAAGTTGCCAACATCGAGCAGCACCTCGGCTACCGCGACGCTCAGCCGGTGTCGTCGGTGAAGGTACTGCTCGGCGCAAACAGTTCGAAGTCGCGTGTCTTTGTGCCGGCCCCTTCGTGAATTGAGCCGATGACGTCGCCAGCAATGGCCCCCAGCATAAGCCGCCTCCATTTATTCGGCGCTTCCCTTCAGCATAGAAGACGCACGCGAACGGGGTGGACGGTCATGCTGGATTCAGGGCTGGCTATAGGCTGAAGGCTGTCTACTCGCTCAAGGCTGTCGCACGTAGCTCCCCGGTGCGTCTTCCAACGGCGGGAAGCGCTCGCTGCCCATCTGCGGCGGTGCCGTCTTGCCCGATGAGTGCGCCACCAACCACTCCCGCCAGGCCGGCCACCAGGAGCCTTCCTGCTCCGGCGTGGTCTCCCGCCAGTTCAGCGGATCGACATAGGGCTCGCCCTGATGCTGGGTGCGCATCTGGAAATGGCGCCTCGGATGGTCCGGCTCGCTGACGATGCCGGCATTGTGGCCACCGCTGGTGAGCAGGAAGGTCACTTCGTCGGCATCCGTCAGCAGGTGGACCTTGTAGACGGACTGCCAGGGCGCCACATGGTCGGAAGTGGTGCCAACGGCGAAAATCGGAGCACGAATGTCCTGGATGGCCACAGGGCGATGTTCCACCTGATAGCGACCGCTGGCGAGGTCATTGTTGAGAAAAAGTTGGCGCAGATACTCAGAGTGCATGCGGTAGGGCAAGCGAGTGATGTCGGTGTTCCACGCCATCAGCTCGTTCATGGGCTGGTGCTGGCCGAGCAGATAGCTGTGCACCATGCGCGACCAGACCAAGTCGTTGGAACGCAGGATCTGAAAAGCCCCGGCCATCTGGTAGCCGTCCAGATAGCCTTGGTCCCACATCATATTCTCCAGATAGGACACCTGGCTCTCGCCGATGAACAGCATCAGCTCCCCGGCCTCGGTGAAGTCCACCTGGGTCGCCAAGGTGGTGAGGGTCGCCAGCCGCTTGTCGTCGTCGCGTGCCATGGCGGCGGCGGCAATGGAGAGCAGGGTTCCCCCCAGGCAGTAGCCCACGCCGTGAACCCGTGGCTGACCGGTGATCTCGGTGACCACATCAAGCGCTGCCATGGGCCCGAGGCGCCGGTAGTCCTCCAAGCCCAGGTCGCGATCCTCCGAGCCGGGGTTGCGCCAGGAGATCATGAATACTGTGTAGCCCTGATCGACCAGGTACTCGACCACCGACTTGCCAGGCGTCAGATCGAGAATGTAGTACTTCATGATCCAGGCCGGAACGATGAGTACCGGTTCGGCATGTACCTGCTCAGTGGTGGGTATGTACTGAATCAGCTCGATCAGGTGGTTGCGATAGACCACCTTGCCCGGTGTTACGGCCAGTTCCTCACCGACGCGAAAACGCTCGGCACCCACCGGTGGCTTGCCCGACACGTTGCGCTCCCAGTCCTCGATGACGTTCTGCCACCCGTCCATCAGGTTCTTGCCACCTGACTGCAGCGTTGTCGCGATGACTTCCGGGTTCAGCCAAGGAATGTTGGAAGGCGACCAGCGATCCAGTAGCTGACGGGTCACGAAGTTGACCACATATTCGCGCTGCGGTGGCAATCCCTCGACCCCGGTGGTGGCGTTGTGCCACCACTGCTGGGTCAACAGAAAGGACTGGTAGAAGAGATTGTAAGGCCACTGCTGCCACGCCTCATCATCGAAACGCCGATCCTGGGACATGGGCTCGATACAGGGCGGGGTGGCCGGATCTTGCATCCACCGGTTGACATATTGGCCCAGGCGCAGCGACTTGCGCAGCGCTTTCTCGCTCAGCTCCACCTGCTTGCCCGGCGATAGTGCCAGGTGCGTCAGCCACTCGAAATAGACGCTGGTGAGCCCCGCAGGCGTGACGCCCGCCGTCATCCGGGCCAGGTTGGCCTTGAACGCCCGGTCCAGGGCGTGGGTGGCGTAATACCCCGGGTTAGGCCGCTCAGCGACGGATGGAGAAGGTGCGCTCAGCGCTTTCTCACTGGATCGGGACTTCGTCCGGTTATCCTGATGCATCGACAGTGGCCTCCATCGAATCCGGATGATCGAAAGCGAGCGCCTTTGCAGCTGCTCAGTACTCAGCGTAGCATTTTTTGCACTGCATCAATCCCGAGTGACGCTCATCCTTCGAGCTGAACATCAGGTATCCGTCTGTTATTCGACACGCCCAGCCCAGGCACAGCCTGGCACCTTCGATGTGATACTCTCACCCAGCGCTATTCGACGCGATGGGAAGAGCTACCCGAGGTAAGAGCCACATAACAAGAAGCTGCCCCGTACCCGCTTTCTCGGAGACCCGTTGATTTGAGTCAGACTGCCTTCCGGCGGCTCGACCTGGCCGACACTATTGGAAAAACCAGATTCCTTTACACATGCTTGATCCTACCTACCGCGGTAACGAAGGTGATTTTCCATCGGGGTTCGGTTCAAATCCGCAGTCGCTACATAAGGTCAGACCGGCCATTCAGATGCTGTCCCGCTGTAGCCGATGACAAACAATATGTCCTCGATCCTTTCGCTTTCGAACAGTTCTCGCATCTCCTCGGTATCAGGTAGGACCAACTCCCATTCCCCCAGCGGAGGCTGCCCGCGCAGGGCATTCCAGCTCCCCCGCCGGGTGCTGACGATGCCGTCTATCGGCTGTGCGCCACCGCCGTCCACTGTAATACCGTCCTCGCCGGTGAAACGCAGCGCCTGGATGAACGGCAACTCGAGCTCGGCAGCGTCGACCCCGGCGAAGCACAGCAACAGATGCTCGATGTGCAAATCGTCGACATTGGGCGGAAAATCGCTCCGCCGGGTCCGGACGCGCACCGTCATTGGCGCCTTCGTACGGCCGGGGTTGTGTAGCTCATACCACTGGTCGGCGAACTCCTGGCGGAAGTGAAACGGACGCTCGGCCTGCAGGTTGCGGTCGAAGTAACCGATCACCTGGCGGCGGTAGCTCGCGCTGTGCTGTGCTGTGTAGTCCATCGTGAAAAGTACGTCAGCGATCGTTCGATAATCGAACGCGTTGGCCGGACGTGGCATCTCGAGCTGCCAGGTCGTATCCACACCCTGCCCTTCGAAGGGCAGCAGCAGCTCGCTGTCGGACTCCAGCGCGAAGAGCCCGGTGGCGTTCATTGAGGAAGTGAAGGCGATGAGCTCCGGGCTGCGCTGTAACTCGACGGTGCGGAACACCTCCGGCCCGACCACCACCCGGGACACACCGGAGCCCGCGAGTACCGCGCGTATGCCCTCGGCCGGGGGAACCAGCGCTACCACGGAGACCGACACCCGCTTGATGAGCCGGAGGTAGTGGCCTGGAAATCCGCGATCGAAAAGTTCCATCGGCGTGACGAAAGCCAGCCGGCCGGTGCGCCGAAACTGCTCGAACTCGAACGGAAACAGCCGCGCCAGGGAGAAGGTCTGGCTCAGCTCGAGCCGGCGCTCGCGGGTCTTGAAGGCGAACTGATCCAGCTTGTAGATGTCCTGCAGCAGCCGCGCCGATCCAGTGAGGCCTCGACGGTCAGGCGCCCCATCACCACCAGTCGCCGACGCCTCACCTTCGGCGGGTGGCCGCCAGTAGTCTTGCTGTACGAAACCGGGAAGCTTTTCCTGACGCTCAAACGCAAGCTGGTTCTGCGCCAGCAGCGCCGTGGCCGTGGCCTGTTGTAGGAAGAACCGGTACACCCGATTCAGCACGCCGCTCATCCACTCGTACAACTCGGCATTGGTGAACTTGTTAGCGAGAAAGTCGAGCGTCACGGCCGCGTGCTCTGTTCGCAGGTTGGCGATTCCGCGCTCCTGTATGGCCATGCGGTGTTGCAGGAAAGCTAACGCGACCTGTTTACCTCCAATGGCCAGGTCCTTCTCTGCCAGTCCCTGCTGCCGGCGCCATTCCTGTTTTCGCCGCTCGAAGCCGGCGTTCACTGATGCGATTTGGGCAGCCGTGGTCGCTTCCAGGGCTTCCTTTTCCCGTTGCGTCACATACTGGCTGACAGCGGTGCCGGCCATTGACGTCGCTATGCCGGCGACCCCTCCTCCAATCGCTGATGCCGCGGAGGAGACGGCATTCGCCCAGAAAGCCGCCATCATTGCGCGCTTTCTGGCATCGGCCGCTCCCTGATAGGCATTGATCATCTCCCGCTCGTAGGACATCAGCCCCACCCCGATCATCGCTTTATAGCCATCGCGCTGCTCTCGTGCACGTTCACGCTGCAACCGCGCCAGCTCAATTCCCATGCCAGCTTCGTCCACTCGCAGTTCCTGCAGTTCGACCTGTTCCTCACTCAGCGCCAGGTCCTGGCGTGCCTGAAGGAAATTGTACGCCTCAGCGTCCGCCCGTTCGGCACTCGACAAAAACGCTGCCTCGATCTGCTGGGCGATGCCGACGAGCTGTCTGGCGCGCTCGATCAGCACTTGGTAGCGATAAATAGTGGGTCGCGAAGCGACAGTGCGCTGCAACGGCGCGGCCACAGAACCTGCTCCCCGTTCACGCCACCCGGGCTGCTCCAGCCCCGCGATGTTACGGCCGCTGCGCAACTTCTCCAGATTCAGCTCGGCGTGCTGGCGCAGTACAGCGATGGCGGGATTCTCCGGTAAGAGCCTGCCGTCGACAACCGGGTTGCTTGTCGCGCGATCATCCTCTGGTGGCAACATCTCAGGGAGCTGCAGCAGGTCTAGCGCGGTGAGATAGAGACTCCGCGCACGGGCTACGGACGAAGACCTGGCAGCGCTAAACTCCGCGTCGGCATACTCCAGACAACAGCCGATGATGGATTGCAGCGTAAAGCGGGTGTAAATGTTTTTCCGTAAGCTCATGCTGGCGTGATCGTGCGGATTCAACTCCTCGCGCAGCCAGGTCTCGGGTGGCCGGGATAGCCGCACCCCGAGGCTTTCTTCGACAACCAGGCCGAAGAAGACCTTTCGCTCCCCGACTTCCCACTCGTGCGCGTAGATCGTGCGGTACCAAGCCAGCGCGGCCGAGAAGTGCCCACTGCGCTGCAGGTGCAGGGCCAGCGTAAGCGGCACGAAGTAGTAGACCTCTTTCAGCCAGTCAGGGGCTCGCTGGAGCCAGCTAAGTTGTTCACCTGCAACCAGCCCTTCGGCGTGGAAATGCTCCCTGATCGCAGAACGCCGCTGCCTCAGGGCCTTCTCGTCCAGTTGCTCCGTGATGACGAAGTCTTCGCCCTCTGGAAGATCGTTTCCGACCTCCTCGCGCAGCATCGCCAGATAACCGGGCACTTCCCCACGCCCCGGCTTGCCGTTCGCCAACTGGCGGGCCTGACGCGGCGTAAGCTGAGATATCGTTCGAAGCTGCTCGATCAGAGACCGGAACGCACGGCTCGGCTGATGATGGGGCGCGCTCTCCAACAGCAGGCTCGGGAACAAAGCAGCGTCAGTGTAGACGAGGGTCTGGAACGCACTGCGCCACATCGGATATGTGCCGAGCCAGTGCCAGTCCTCATCGAAGTCCGCCGGTTCGTACTCCGAGCCGAATGCGATACGCCATCCAGCGGCCGGATGAGGATCCGGGATCACCGGCAGACGTTGGCGTTGAGCGAACCAACCGGCGCGCAAGCCGAAAATGACAGTCTGTAGGGTTTCGGTTGCCTGTCCCAGGCGCGTCGTCCTCACCTGACCACCGTTCCCTAAGTCCAACGCCAGGTGACGAGTCAAACCGTTGATCGCGTCCGACTGGTTCGGCTCGCCACCTTCCCCAGACGCGTGCCGGGCTATGATGGCAGCAACGAGAATGTCCCGCAGGCTAGGCAGCGCCGACGTTTCCGCCGAGGCCACCGCCGCTTGCAGTGTCTGCTCCAGCGCCTGCTCCGCCTGATCCCGCAATGACGGGCCGCGACCCTCACGGTTCTCGCTTGGTCCCTCATCGAGCTCCGGCAGCCGTTCACGTTGCCAGTTAAGCAAAGAGGGCTCGGCGTCGAGCGGGTCAAGTGGATCCCGTTTGGTGGAGGGCAGACCGAACAGTTGCTCAAGTCGCTCCTCGGTCGGCTTCTCGCCAGCGGTAAGCAGCTCGTTCACCCGCTCCGGCGCAATGCCGAGACGTTCGGCCAGCGAGTCGACGATCTCAGCGGCCCCGGCATCCGCATCATCCTGTCGACGCGCTTCGCCTGCCGACAGCAGCTCAGCGTGCGACACACCCCATTGCGCGAGCAGGCTATCGATAGCCAATTCCCTGTACTCGGCTTCTGCCGGCTCTTCCTCGTCCACCAGCCTGCGCAGCACCTCGACGGCCAGTCGCACCTGCGATACGGGCTGCTCTGCGGCGGAACGCTCGTCGTCCATCGCTAGCCGAGCGAAAGGCTGGAGAAACGCCGCTTCCAGCTCTTGCTCCGTTATCGCCTCCCCATCCGAATCTCGCGCACGCAGCCTGGCAAACGCCAGCAGCTCTCGCAGATACGCCTGTTCGTTGAACATCAGACGACCTCCCGTCCCTGCACGACCAGCTCAGCCGGCGCTGACGTCTGCCCGGACACGTCGACGGCTCGCACCAAGATCTGAAGATTGCCCGGTCGATCCACATGAACGGAGAAGCGCCAATTCGACCAGTCCTCGTTTTCCCCCGCGTCGGCAGCCTGGAAATCACTATCATCCAACGACCACTCGACACGGATGATATCCATCACCGCATCGGAAGCCGTCCCCTCGACCTCCACGGTGACACTATCCTCCTCGATGATCACGGGATGGGGACTGTGCGGCTCGACGATCTCGATCGCCTCCGGGCTGTCGTCGGCGAGAACCTTTAACTGATCAGTGTCTTCATTCGGTGAGTCCACGCTAGGATCTGCGTCCGCTTTGTCCCGGCAGCGGAAATGAATTACGTGCACGCCGGGACCCGGTATCGGGACATGCGCCTTCCATTCTGACCAATCCCTGCCCACTTCCGTGGCCGGCAGGAACTCTTCTTCGCTTTCGAGACGCCACTCCACAACTGCCACGCCACTGCCGTCGTCACCTGCAGTCCCCTCGACTTCCAGCACCATATCGCCATCCCCAGGCCAGACGAGGTGCTGGTCTCCACGGGGACTGGTGATCTCGATAACTGGATCGCCCACATCGACAGTCCTTACAGTCCGACGCACCGGCGGGTCGCTCTCGTTGCCGACCCGGTCTACCCCTCGCGCCATGATCCTGTGGCGGCCGATGCCTTCCAACGTCAGCTTCTTGCTCCATCGGCCGTCCCGAAAATCGGCCCGCTCCGATGTGACACCCACGCCTACCAGGACCCGAGCGACACCCGCTGGCGAATCCGACGCCGCTCCCGTTACCGTGATTTCGAACTGTGAGCCCTCCATCGGGAATGTGTCCTGTTCAGCGGGACTGTCGATCTCCACCTCAGGCGGCTCATCGTCGAGCACCACGTCCACGGTGCGTCGGGCCACGCCGGGCTGGCCCTGAAGGTCCGGAGGAGGTTCGGCGCGCACCTCTATATCAAGTTTGTCGGAGGCACCAGCTCGGCCCGAAAACCGCCAGCGCCTGGGGGGTGAGGGCACCTTGGTGGCTTCCGAAAAGCCTCCACCGCTCAGTGACACCAGCACCCGCCCAGGCTCGATTTCCGGCCCCCCTCCGCCGCCAGTGGTGACGATCTGCCCCCAGGCGTCGATACTCACCCGAAACCGCCTGTCAGGCCCGATGATGACTCTCGTTACCGGGGAAGTGATCTGTGCGAACATTGCTACGGGTGGATTTGGCATCGATTCATCCTCCTCTGCTTGCAAGCGAATACTTGCCGACCCGACGTCGACAACGGCGCATCCATCAGTTCACCACTCGGAAGCGCCGGAGTCGGGAATATCGAAGGCACGATCTCTCCCGGGCCGTCCGCCGGGTACCGGCCCCACCTCGACGCCCCTCAGGTTGTTAAAGATGCGTTTCCCCGCCTCGCTACCAGCAATTCCTGCTCCGACAACGATAACCCCGTAGGCAAGCCAACCCTTGGGTCCGAGGTAGCGCATAGCCTGCACTCCGGGCATGGCCGCAGCCGCTTTCGCAGCCGCCAGACCGGTTCCGCCCGCAACGGCCTTTTCGGCCGCCGCCGCCGCCCTGTTTTCAGCAGTGGCCACCTGGTAAGCATCGATTAGGTAACCGGGCGCACCAATGCTCAATTTGCCCATCCACTTGAATGCACGGGACTGCCTCTCCAGCGCTCTAGTGCGGGACAGATCGTTCGGTTTCTCAGCGATCCGGGACTGGACGTGACCTTCGACAAGCTTCTCTGATATGCCGAACATCTTCCCGAATGCATTTGCAAGCGCTTTCGCTTGGTCCAGCTCTGAAGTCGCGCCGGACAGTGAGCGTTCCCCTGCCGGGAGACCAGCACCGGTTCCTACCTTATCGGGTAAGTACCGGTAGAATTTGCCGCCTGCATCCTCAATTTCGGCGGCCGTATCCAAATCACCGTGCTCGACAGTTCCGAAGTCCTGGGGCGCCTGATACCAACCTTCAAGCTCACCCTGCTTTACATCCGTTCGCACATTCTCCGGCACTTCCTCCAGCGAGTGCACCGTGATCGGATTACTTCGTGACCCCTGCTGCGGCTCCTCCGACTCCATTCCACCCGGGTCGACGAAGCGCAGCGGGTTGTCTCGGCCGTACCGGTAGAGGTTAAGGCCATCGATATCGCCGGCCGGATCGCAGCTCATCCATCTGGCCAGCGTGGGTGCGTAGTAGCGCGCGCCCTGATAGTACAGACCGCTCTCCTCGTCACGTTCCTTTCCGACAAAGCGGTAACGCTTGCGGGCGAAGCTCCCGAAGCTGGTCTCGCCGTACGGGAAGTACTCCTCACGGTTGATCCACCCGCCATCGGCGTTAATTACCACATGACTGCTTCCGAGATGGTCGGCCAGGTGATATTGCACCGGCGGCCCCGCGTCATCCGGATGGGCGGGGCCGCGGCGCAGGAGGGCAATGCGCTGACGGTCGTCCATGACATGCAGGTGAATGCTCTCCCGCATGGTCCCGCCTTCTGCCCAACGGTCATGCTCGAACGCACCGCCGATATAGATTTTGCTTGCCCCGCGTTGAGCCCCGTTTTTGCGGACGTACTTTTTGATCCGACTTCCGTCGGCAGCGTACAGGTAACGGACTTCTACGGATGCGCGGCTCGCGTCATGGGGACGATTAACGAAGCTCACCAGACGGTCGGCATGATCCCAGGCGAAGTGGCGCTCGGTATTTTCGTGGCTCATGTTGCCGTTGGCGTCGTATTGGAATGACTGCTCCGTGCTTTCTTGCGAGACTTGTACCAGTCGGTTCGATCCGGCCGCAGTGACAAAACGGCGCTTCCGGATGCTCTCCCCTACACTGCGATGTAGCTCACGCAGGTTGCCGGCCGGATCGTAGGCGTAGCGTTCCGTATACGCGGCTGTCAGCTCCGGAGCATTGTGCTGGTTGGGCAGCGGCGCGCCGGGACGGTAAGAATGCTCGAAGTTCCCGCAGCGCATGGCGTTCGTAGGGCTGAATTCGCTACAAGCCCGGCCCGTCGCCGCGCTCAGGCGGTATAGCGGGTCGTAGGAGAAGTTGCGCCGAAGTCGATCCCGGCCCTCCGACGTGTCGGCGATGCCGGCGTTCGGCGTGCGCTCAGCGATGGATTCAACATTGCCGGCCAGGTCGTAGCGATAGGTAAAATCCTGCAGAGGGGCACCGTGGCCCGCGAAGGTGTCGGGTGAGGCCTTTCGATACCGCTCGGAGCGCAGGCGCGCCAGGCGAAAGGTATACGGATCGTAGGCGTAGCGTGTCATGACATCGTTTCCCCAAACGGCAAGGACCCGTTGCCCCCTGGCGTTGTAGGCGATATGCGCAACGTAGGTGTCGCCGTCGAGCGAGACCTTCTGCAGCGCACCGGCGCGGTCGTATTGCGGCACGAGCCGCGCACGATGTCCCCCAGCATCCGCCGGATAAACAAGCTCCATTGCACGGCCGAGCGCGTCGTAACGCGTGCTGGTGCGATACGCACGGCCGTCGAGATCATCCCCGGCGCGCGCCCTGCTCCAGTCCGCACGCCAGCCCTGCTCCAGCGCGGTATCACTGATGACCTGCCGCACCTGCTCTGTGAGATTACCCTCGAAGTCATAGCGCTCACAGGTGAGCCGCCCGGCCTCATCGTAGTGTCGAAACAGCTGGCCTAGCAGATTGCGTTGCCTTGCCTGCGCGCGATTCATTGCAGAGCCCGCCTCGTCGTCACCGTAGACGATCCGCTCGCGCAGCGTGACGGCGTCACTCTCGGCGTCCCGGGCCCATTTCCCGGTTCGCCGGTTAAGATCGTCGTACTGGTGCAGCACAACACTGCCCTTGCTGTCGCGATGCTCGATGACGTTGCCGGCTGCATCGAACACCGTGGTGCGTCGCCCGGCATCCATGACCGCGACCGACAGCTCTCTTTCAAGAAGATCGTAAGCATGTGTGAAGGCAGGACGGCCCAGCTCGTCGATGTCTGTCAGCAGTTTGCCGCGCAGGTCGTAGGAGGATTTCGTAATGAACCAGTCCTCGCCGGGGCGCTTGCCGTTTCGTTCGACGCGGCAAATCGCTCTGTCAAGGCCGTCGAGAATGATGCTTGCCGGGGTGAAGTGATGATCGGGGGGCGCGCGCTCGGTAAGCGATATTCCGCTCGCCTCGTCGGACCGACTCATCGACAAGGGTGCTAGGTCATTGGAATCATAGGTGTAACGTTCCCATGCACTCGGGGCGAAGTCTTCGGGATCCTCCAGCAGGTGAGGCGTGCCGAAGATCACCCGCTCTTCGGAGCCATCGGGCATTAAGGTGCGGATGACACGGCCGCGCGGATCACGGAACAGCACGGAGTGCCGCCCCGTCGATGCATCAGCCTTGGGTTGGAAGTCCCAGCCGTTTGAGAAGAAAGGCTCGTAACGCTCGACGACCTCACCCTTGTTGTCGTGGACCTTCCAGCCGCTCACCACTACCCGTTCGGCGACACGACGACCCACGGCCGATCGATCAACGCCCGGCTGTATGGCGAGACCCACGTCGTCACCTGTGTCGCCGAAGACCAGATCCTCGGCCTGGGCTCGCACCTGGACCACACGTCCCAGCCCGTCGGAATACTCACGCGACTCGACCGTCTCGTTCGACACATCGTCGCTCGCGTGTCGAACCCGCTTGCGTGTTTGAATGAAGACCGGCTGGGGCTTCGGCTCACCTCGCGAGCGCTCATAGGCGAGAAAGTCGTACTCGAGCTCGATCTCCGGCTGTCGTTCGCTGCCTCCTTCCCCATCGCGGCTCTCGAGGAACTGTTTGTGCAGCATGCCGAGCGGCGTGTAGCGGAAGTGTTTTGTGTTGCCGTTGGCATCGGTGACCTGGCGGAGCTGCATAGCGCGGTAGTCATGCAACGCGACCTTTTCCAGGCCCACGGCATTTACGACACGCGCCGGAAACAGTCGGAATCGGTCGAGGTCGATAGTCGTTCGATGTCCGAGCGGATCCAGGACGGCGGTTACCATCCCGCGCCACTCCGCAGCATTGTCCTCCTGAAAGTCAAAGCGCTTGCGCTGCTGGTCAGCGTAGTACCCGGCGTGATAGTGCTCGGAGGCTTCCTGCCGGTGATATCCGACCTGCTGCGCGAAGCCTTCCGGCGCGCCCTGAGGAGGTGTTGTAGCTCCTCCCAAATAGGTAGGCCTTCGCTCGCCGTACGCATTCACCAGCTCCTGCTCAGTGGAGACCAGCGCTTCGGTCCGTGTCAGCGCGCCGTAAGGACCGAGCTCCCCGGCTTCGCGTCCGATGAATGCCTCGCCATCATAGTGATGCACAAGGTGGCGGATAAGGCGCAGGTCCGACGAACTGCGAAACTGCTCGTGGATGCTTCGGGCCGCGAAAGCCTGATCGACGAGTATCTGCTGTAGATCCGTCGGGTCGGACTCGTCGACCTCCGGTGGCGCATTCATCTCGAACCCGCGCTCGTGGGCTATGCGGTCGCGAATGTACAGATTTTCATCGGGCACAGCGTAGTCGGTGCGCGTATGACTGGCGAGAACGCGGGTTTCGTTGACGTCGTCACCGTCGAGTGCGCCAACGCTCGCGCCTCGCAGCGATCGCCTCTTCACCTTGCGGCGAGGCATGGCGATGCTCGTCTGCTGCTGCGGCTGACCAAAGTCGTCGTAGGCATCGCTGAACATAAAGCGGGTCATTGGATCGTCGCCGCGCTCCCACCGAGTCGTGCGCTCGATCTTCCGATGCGGGAAGAAGATCCGCCTTCGCTCTGAGTTGCAGTCGTCAGGGCAGGCCTCTTCACGCAGGTCATAGGCATACTCGTTCACCGTGTACGGCTTGCCTTGCAGGGGAGAGTCGTCCAGAGCGTACAACTCGCTGCGAAGAACGTTTCCGCGCAACGCTCGGAGGGCGTCCCGCTTGATGGCGGCGTCGGCGGACGACGCCTGCTCGTCGGGACATGCACTGTATGACTGGAGGAAGGCGGCCATTCGTCCGGCATGGTCCAGAAGTGGTGGATCACCCTTCCAGTACTCCTGCGAATAATCGGATTCGCTCCAGCTGCCGGACCGCTCAACCACAGGCCCCTGGTGAAACCAGGTACGCTTCTCGATCGGTGGCGAGAACATCTTCGGCTCCACCATGTCGAAGCGACGGCCCGGATGCAGGCCGGAAGACGCAAACCGGTCGAACGCCTCCGTGTCGCGCTGATCGACCCGACCGAAACCGCGGAACTCCCGCTCAGCCCCGTCCCAATAGCCATGATGGTAACGATACTCGGTGGTCAGCTTACCGCCCGAAATCGCATCGATTACTTCAACGCTTGCAACCACCGGCACCGGAAAAGGAAGCGGTGTCCGCCAGCGAGTTCGCGGATCCTGCTCGTCGTCCAGGTAGTACCGTGTGGACGGGGCATACTCGACACGCGTAACCGCTCCAATGTGGTTATCGATGTGGTTCAACAGGTAGGGTTTCACCCCAGCGGTGAAATCGAGGAAGTGAAGCGAAGTTCGACCCGGCGCGTGAGCGTCCCGGCTCCACAGAAGCCCACTGATACCGCTGCCGAGCAGATCGACCAGACGCACGTCGGCATCCGCCCCGGGGGTTCCCGTGATGATGGTTGCCTCGCTCCAACGGTTGCCGCACTGGTTGATGTAGAGCAATACCTTGCCGTCATCGACGTAGACGATGTCGGCCACGCCGTCGCCGTCGACGTCGCCGATCAAGATCCGCTCCGGATCGTAGCCGTGGGGGAAGCGCGGGCCGGTGCGCATGGAGACGCGTCTGCCCCATTCGCCATGACCGAGATTGGGCCAGTAGTCGACGCTGCCGTCATGAATCATGACGATGTCCTGCAGCCCATCACCGGTCATGTCCGCCCAGCGCACACGCGGATCGGAGAACTTGACGTTCGGGAAGGAACCGAGCTCGCCCCGCTCAGCCTGCGTGGTGCGGGTCCACCCTTTCCGAGGGTCGTTGAAGTAGTATTCAAATCGCGCGCCCGAACGCACCGCGTCCGTGACGCCATCGCCGTTGAGATCGATGAGCTGCACCTCAGGATCTTCAAGGTTGAAGCTAGGTGCCTTTGGATAGCTGCGGAAAGAACGGCGATCCCAAGCGCCGCCACGTGCCATCGGGAAGTACCCGGCCAGCGGCCCCGAGGTCACCAGGAGGTCAACGCTTCCATTGCCATTGGCATCGATAAGCTGCACACCCGAATCCGCAAGGCGTAGCCCTGCGGGCGCTTCGCTCATCTCGCGGGGAAGATCGAAGCGTCCATTGCCGAGGTTTCGCCAATAGCGAATGGAGTCACTGAGCTCGAACAGATCCGGAAGCCCGTTCCCGAACAGGTCGGCCAATTCCAAGTCCGGGCTAGCCAGTGACTTCGCGGGAAGCGCTCGACCTCGTATGGGAAAGAATGCTCGCTCGTCTGGCTCCAGCGCCGTATAACCGAACTCCAGCGGAGGCAACTCCTGCGTGTCGTCGCCGTCATGGCCAGTGACCTCTATCCGGCTCAACAATGAAATGCCATTGCGAGGCAGCGCAGCGACCTGGGACTCGCCCAACGCAATCCGTTCATCCAAGTAGACAAAGCGCCAACTGCGAATCGCCCTATCTTTGTCAGCGTGGGAGCTCACCGTGATCTGCCGGCAGCGCCTACGGGTGCGGATCTCGAAACCCGCGCGGTACTCAGAGAAGCTGTCTGGTCGATCCGCGTAATCGAAGGCGACGCACACTAGAAACCGAGTATCGCTCTCCACACTGAAGTCGACATACCGGATGCGTTTCAGGTACAGCTGATCCCAGTGATGGCCATCCTGCTTGCCAGTGTCGCGCTCGTACTCGTACTCGATGGCGTTTCCAAAAGGATCAACCGTTCGCGTCAGCTTCCAGGCGAACACTCTAGATGGATCGGCAGGATCAGCAATGACGGCAGGTTCGCTTGCGGCACGTCCGGGCGTGCCATAGGTACTGACCAGACCATCGCGAGTATGCACCTCCCAGTAGCGGCTCCCGGCTTCACGGCGATAGGCGATGTCCGCGAACAATTCTTCCGTGCGGGGCCGGTATCGCACCGTGTCGGGGAAATCACCCGAAACGGGTACGAGATCTTCGGCGCCCGACAAGATGAAGACGTCTTCAGCGTCCCCGTAACGCGGCACCCCTTTGGCCGTACGTCGGCTGACACCGGGGATCCCCAGGTCCCAGCCGAGTCCGAAAGGGCCGTTGCCGTTACCTGTGCTGTAGAGCAGATTCAGACGAGGCTGGAAGCCGTTGCGACCCTCGGGTAATGAAAGCGGGATCGTGAAGTTTCCGGTGCCCGTAAATACGTCGGGCGAGAACGTCTCACCAATTCCACTCAACGCTCCCCCACCTTGGGGAAGCGAAATGACCGGACCCGCTTGCGATGATGTGGTCATCGGTCTCGCTCCCACCCTGCCCGCTGAGGACTAGTCGCGAGAGACGAAGATGCATGGAGCAACCTCGGGCTACCCTCGCAGCCTCAATGGCGTTTAATGCTCGTTTAAAACAGGGTAGAACACCTTTCATTGCCTGGACAATTTCTTGCGGGGGTTCATGCCCGTTCTGCGTAGCCACCCAGGCCTTCAGGTGTTGGCCGAATCCTACCTCCGGCAGGCTTAGGGGCGGCCGCCCCGCGTAACCGTGGGAACGGTGCTTCGGCAGCAATCTGGAGTCTGGCTGATGCGCCATACAAGCAGAGATCTTGGCTCAGTGTGATACCGCACAGACGCGACAATCGCTATCCACAAAACTGATGGTCTAGATAGCGCTTAGCGCTCTTGCCGATGCGTGGTGATCAGATCTGAGTTCCGAATGACAATCCTCAAACAGCGCGTGAGTACCGATATGCCATGGAACACGTCGACAAAGAGTGAGCGCAAAGAACGGACCTATACGTTGCCGATGCCTGGATGAGATGCGTGCGGCAGCCGAAAACTCCCCGGCATGTCTCCTATCTGACAGGATCCTCGTCGGACCAGTCGTGCTTGCCGTTCTTCCCATTTAGAGGAGGGGCCACTTCTTCAAATATCGAATGGACGACATAGCCAAGAAACTTGATGGCTAGATTTGCATCATCACCGGCGGTACCAGCAGCATCGCCATTGAAAATGCGAAACGCTTGCGGTCCGTTCAGCACCAACGTTGACGAGGGAAAGGACGCATTTCACCGCCCTGCGTTTCCCTATCAATACAGGAGGAGGCGACCATGTCGACAATCACCACCATTAATCCCGCGACCCAAAAAGACATTCAGACCTACGACATCATGACCGAAAAGGAGGCAACGGACCGGATCGAGGCCTGCCATGCGGCTTTTCTGAAATGGCGCGAACTGACTCATCAGGAACGTGCCCCATATCTGAAGACGATCGGCCAAAAGTTGCGCAACAATGCCGATGAGTTGGCCGCCTTGATGACCAGCGAAACCGGCAAGCTCGTGAACGACGGGCACCTTGAGATCGAGCTCTGTGCGGCGATCTGTGATTACACCGCTCAAAACGGACCCGAGACGCTGGCCGATGAAGAGCGCACGCACGGTCCCGATGGAAATCGCGGCATCGTCAGCTATCAGCCGCTTGGCGTCATCTATTCGATCCAGCCCTGGAACTTTCCCCTTTACCAGCCGATTCGCGTGCTGGCGGGAAATCTGATGGCAGGCAACGGCTGTGTTCTGAAACACGCCAGCATCTGCACTGGGTCTGGCCTGCGCCTGCGTGAATTGTGCATTGAGGCAGGCCTGCCCGAGGACTTGTTTCAGGTCATCGTGATCGACCACGACACCAGCGACAAGCTCATCGCCCACCCCAAGGTCCGTGGTGTTACGCTGACCGGCAGCGACGGGGCCGGGCGACACGTCGGTGCTGTGGCCGCCACGGCGCTAAAGAAGACGGTACTCGAACTGGGCTCAAATGACGCCTACCTCGTGCTTGAGGATGCCGACATCGAAACGGCGGTGAAATTTTCGGTCATGGGGCGGCTGTACAACAACGGACAGACCTGCGTTTCCGCAAAGCGTTTCATCGTGGCCGACAAGGCTTATGACGCCTTTGTCGATGCGTTCGTCGCTCAAATGAAAGGCATCACCATGGGCGATCCCACGGATAAGGATACCCAGCTTGGTCCGCTTTCCAGCCAGGACCAGTTTGACACGGTTAAAGAGCAGGTGGACGCCAGCGTCTCCAAGGGTGCAAAACTCCTGTGCGGCGGAGAAGCGCCTGACCGCAAGGGTGTCTATTATCCGGCCACGGTGCTGGCAAATCTCTCACCCGGAATGCCAGCCTACGACGATGAAATCTTTGGGCCTGTCGCGTCGATCATCCGCGCCAAAGATGACGAGGACGCCATGCGACTGGCGAATGAAAGCCGCTATGGTCTGGGCGGAGGAATCTTTTCCAGAGACGAGGAATATGCTATCAAGCTGGCCCGCAATTACTTCGACACGGGCATGATCCGAATTAACTCGTTCGGGGCCGCTGATCCGAATATGCCCTTTGGCGGGGTCAAGGATTCTGGATACGGACGTGAACACGGCGGCTTTGGTATGAAGGAATTCGTTAACGTAAAGTCGATTTTTTTGCCGTGACCACCTTCCACATGACCAAGTCCCTCAATGGCATCGGGATAGCTTTTATCGAGGTGGTCGAGGGTTCCTTCCAGGGCAACCACGAAAGGGGGCGTCCCGAACCGGTGATCGAGGCCATCCAGAAAAGTTTTTCGCGTGCCTATATCGGTAACGGTGCCTACAGCGCCGAGGAGGCCCGCGAACGCATCGCCGCCGGCAAGACCGATCTGGTGACCTTCGGGCGTCCCTTCATCACCAACCCCGACCTGCCCGAGCGCTTCCGTCTCGGCGCCTCGCTCAACGAGTGGGACGACAGCACCTTCTACGGTGGCGATGAGCGCGGCTACATCGATTATCCGAGCCTCTCCGAGCAGCCGGCGTAATCCCCGTTTCCCAACTCCCGGCCGTCGGTCGGGGCTCTTCCCCCCTATTCGCAACACCAGCCAATTCAAGTCCAGAGGAGACGCATCCATGTCAGAGATCAATGGCAAGGTCGTCATCATTACCGGTGCCAGCAGCGGCCTCGGCGAAGCCACAGCTCATCGCCTGGCCAAGGGCGGAGCCAAACTCGTCCTCGGAGCTCGCCGTGAGGATCGGCTAAGGTCACTGGTCGATGTCATCGTCAACCAGGGCGGCGAGGCCATCTACCGCGTCACCGACGTGACCGACCGCGACCAGGTCGAGGCGCTGGCCGCCGCGGCCAGGGAGACTTACGGCCGCATCGACGTATTGGTCAACAATGCCGGCCTGATGCCGCTGTCACCGCTCGACCAGCTCAAGGTCGACGAGTGGGAACAGATGATCGACGTCAACATCAAGGGCGTGCTCTTCGGCATCGCCGCGGTGTTACCGACCATGCGCGAGCAGCATGCTGGTCATATCATCAACCTCTCCTCCGTTGCCGGCCATGTGGTCTTCCCTTCGGCGGCGGTATACTGCGCGACAAAGTATGCCGTCAAGGCGCTGTCCGAGGGCATTCGTCAGGAAGGCGGCGAGGAGATCCGCTCCACCAACATCTCTCCCGGGGCCATTGCCACCGAACTGACGTCCACCATCAGCGATCCCAAAACCGCCGAAGGCGTGAATGAGCTATACGACATGGCCATCGATGCCGATGCCATCGCCCGGGCGATTACCTACGCCATCGAGCAGCCGGCGTATGTCGATGTCAACGAGATTATCATCCGTCCGACCAAGCAGCCGCTCTAGGCAAGCAGGCGCCAGCCTCGCGCCACACGATGAAATCGTCCCGACCGGGCATCGGTCGCGGCGGTCACAAGCTCGGCCGTGCATTCAGCTATGCGATTTCAACTACGCGATTGGTGTCGTCTGATGTCGAGGCTAAAAAGGGGATGGCATCACTGCCAGGGCGCAGCCTGGCATCTGCGCTGCGATAACCTCACCCAGCGCTATTCGACGCGCTGGGAAGAGCTTCCCGCGGCAAGAGCCACATAACAAGAAGCCCGGCCGTGAGGCCGGGCTAAATCTTCGCTTCCTTTCCACTACCTCAAGCATCCTGCCTGAGCATCCCTTGGTGCGTGAGTCTCCCTGACTCGGCCTTCCCTGTAGAGCCTCCTTGCCCGATGCGCTCACTATGACAGCTACGTAGGGAGATCACTATTACCCGGGGATACCATTTCTGTAAGAGATTACCGACACGTACTGTAAGCAAAAGCGCTCGCACCGGACCGGAATGAATGGACAAGCTACGCGCCCGAGGCCAGGGTGATGGGTATCTGGAAATCCCGGGGCATTCACCTTGCACTTCTGGAGATGCAATGACTCTTTTTGCCCCTCAGTAATACGAGAGCGCTGCCGATGAATACTGCATGACGATATTTACCCATCTCGTGATCGACCCCCATGCCCTGGGGGCCATTCAGGGCGTGCATTACGCTCCCCTCGTGCTCGTTTCCTGGGCTGTCGCGCTGGCAGCCGCCTATACCGGACTGGACATTATCAATCTCGTCGGCACGCTCAAGCGAGCAGGTTGGCGCTGGCTCTGGCTGATTGCCGGAGCCAGCGTAATGGGCCTTGGGGTATGGAGCATGCATTTCACTGGCATGCATGCCTATCAGCTTGATTTTACCGTCACCCATGCACCAGCCCTGACCGTGCTGTCCATTATTCCCGCCATGCTGGGGAGCCTGGCGGTCATGCTGGTACTGTCCCGGCAGAAAATCCCGCCCCACCGCACCTCGCTGCTGGCCGGGGCCGGCCTGGGGCTCGGCATCGGGCTCATGCACTACACCGGCATGGCCTCCATGCGCATGCCTGCCGAGCTCTACCACTCCCTTGGGCTGTTCCTGGTCTCACTGGGCGTGGCCATCGGCCTTGGCATCCTGAGCGTCTATGCCTACCGCCTGTGCCGCCAGGAGTGGGGCCAACAGCGTGCCAGGACCGGCGCTCTCATCTCGGCGCTATGTGTATCGCTTGCCATCAGCGGCATGCACTACGTGGCCATGCAGGCAGCCTGGTTCGTGCCACTACCGGGCGCCACAGCAACTTCATCGACTGAGTCACACTGGCTGATCTACCTGATCAGTGGCAGCGCCTTGCTGACAGCGCTGCTTACCATCGCCGCCTCTCGGGTTCAGCGTCGCCTGCAGGCCAGTGAGCATCATCAACACATGACACGGACCCAGCTACTGGAAGTTATCTCGGCACTGCGCGATGGAGTGGTGCTATTCGACGATCGGACCCGCATTCGGCTCTGCAACCAGGCTTTCGAAAAACTGCTGGGATTGGAGCATCAGGACACGACCGGGCGCTCTCTGTGGGAGATGGCGTATGTCGATGACAGCCAGGTATTAAATCGGCGCATCCAGCAATCTCTGGCGGAGAAAGGCGAGTGGAGCGGTCTGATCGAGGCACAGCACCGCGATGGCACCTCCTTTCCTGCCTGGCTGAGCGTCAGCCAAGTGCGCTACGCCGACAGTGAAGAACGGGACTACGTAGCGCTGATCAGTGACCGCTCCGCCGAACAGCAAGCCCAGCAGCGGATACTCTATATTGCCTACCATGATTTTCTGACCGAGCTTCCCAACCGCCGAGCCCTGCAAGAACGACTTGATGGCTCCAAGAAGTTCCCCGGGTCCGCCGACTCACTGGCTCTATTGGTGCTGTTCGACATCGACCGCTTCAAGTTTCTCAATGATAGTCTGGGACAGGACGTCGGAGACGAGATGCTTCGCCAGTTGGCCGCTCGTCTGCGTGGCTGGGCCAGCAACGATCTGTTCGTGGCACGGCTAGATGGGAATGAATTTGCCCTTCTGACCCCGCTTTCGACGCGGGATCAGCCCACTGCGGAACATCAAGCACACCGCCTTACCGACCGTGTCATGGCCTCTCTTACCGCGGACTACCAGCTCCAAGGCCACACCTATCCGTGCCGAATCAATGTCGGCATGCTGATCTTCTCGCCCCATCCGGGGGGAGGAACCACACACCTATTGAAGCGCGCCGGCCTGGCCATGCTGGAGGCCAAGCGCGAGCGCAATGGCTCCCCTCGGCTGTTCTGCCCCGCGCTGGAGAAGGAGCTGGAGGAGCGCCTTGCTCTTGAGCGCGAGCTTCGTCTCGCCATCGACAGCGATGATTTCCACCTGCACCTGCAGCCCCAAGTGGATGCCGTGCATGGAGTGGTAGGCGCTGAAGCCCTGATCCGTTGGCAGCATTCAAGCCGCGGCCAAATATCCCCTGGGGTGTTCATTCCGCTGGCTGAGGAGAGTGGCCTGATCCTGCCACTTGGCAACTGGGTCCTGCAGGAAGGGTGCCGGTTGCTGGGAGAGTGGCGCCAGCAGCCAGCGCTACGCGCGCTGAAGCTGTCCCTGAACGTTAGCGTGCGTCAATTCCAGCAGCCAGACTTCGTGAATCAGGTTCTCTCGGCTATTCAAGGTCATCGCGCTGACCCAGCGTGTTTGACCCTGGAGCTTACCGAATCCCTGTTGCTCAGCGATCCGCAGGGAACCATCGAGAAGATGACCATGCTGCGGCGCGAGGGCATCAGCTTCGCACTGGATGACTTCGGGACCGGCTACTCCTCCATGGCCTATCTCAAGTCGCTACCCCTGGATACGCTCAAGATAGACGTCGCTTTCGTCCGCGATTTGAGTCACGACACACAGTCGACGCCCATCGCTGCAAGCATCATCGCCCTGGCAAAAAGCCTGGAGATGTCAGTGATCGCCGAAGGGGTAGAAACGGAGATGCAGCGCTCGGTTCTCGCCGGTTTGGGATGCAGTCTGTATCAGGGTTATCTGTTTGGCCGACCGATGCCACAGCATGAATTTCTGGCCATGCTTTGCAACAACGCTTCAGCCTGATACCTGGAATAGAGGCCCTATCTTTGGATCAGTACCCAACGCGCCGGGAGGAGCTACCCGCTGTCGTTGTATAAGGATGAACCACACAAAAGAAACCCGGCTGTAAGGCCGGGCTGAATCTTCGCTTCCTTTCCACTGCCTCAAGCATCCTGCCTGAGCATCCTTGGTACATGAGTCTTCCTGACTCGGTCTTCCCTGTGAGCCTCCTTGCCCGATGTCCTCACTATGACAGCTACTAAGGGCGATCACTATTAACCTGGGATACCTTTCTCTGTAAGAGATTGCCGACACGCATTGTCAGCAAGAGCGTGCAAAGATGAAAAATTGTACAATTAATATTAACTGGATAGCTTAAGGTAAACAAAATGCACCGAAGCGAGCCCTTGGCCGCCAAGGCCCCCGTGACCCTCTACCATGATGGCCACTGCCCGCTGTGCCAGCGGGAGGTGGCCTGGCTATCCCGTCATCCGCTGGCACAGCGGGTGACGATGGTGGATATCCAGGCGTCGGACTTCGACCCCGTGCCGCTGGGAAAACAATTTCCCGACATGATGGGCAAGCTCCATGTCCGCGATGCCAAGGGATGCTGGTTCATCGGCATGGACGCCAGCCGCGCCCTCTATGCCGTGCTCGGCTATCGCCGCCTGCTGCGCATCTTCCGTGTGCTGCGCCTGGTATCGATGATCCCCGAACTGCGCATGCTGATGGCGGCACTGTTCAAGTCGATCCCACGCATGGGTTATGTGGCGCTGTTGATGTTCATCATCTTCTACATCTACGGTGCCATCGGCAGCTTCCTGTTCCATGATGTGGACGAGCGGCTCTGGGGCAATATCTCGCTGGCGATGCTGACCCTCTTCCAGGTGGCCACATTCGAGAGCTGGGCAACGGCGGTGCTTTACCCGACTATGGAGCACTACCCCAACGCCCGGATGTTCTTTCTTACCTTCATCTTTCTCAACGCCTTCATCTTTCTCAACATGATGATCGGCATCGTGCTGGATGTGATGCAGAAGGAGAGCGTGGCGATCGAGCTGGAGAGTGGAACGGGTGAGGCCGCCGAGTTGCATGGTCTGCGCAACGATGTACGGCAGCTTCGCGATCAGCTGTCGCGAATGGAGGCGATGCTGGAGCGCAGGGACGGATGAACGCCTAATCTTGAAGGATCTGGACTGAATACAACAGGCCAGGCCTTGATAGCGTGGGCCGGCCCCGAAGGGAATCAGGAGGGAGGTGTGAGCGCTTCGAAACCATCGCCGACAAGACCATTTCTGCCCCCCTATCTGCTCGAGCATATCGCCACCGGCGGCAGTGGACGATTACGTGAATGTGCACGCCACACGCTGCTCGTCGATAGCCGGTTTCGCGCCCGCGCCGGGGCGGTGACGCTGCCTCCGGGCAGCCAGCGTCGGGGCGAGCCGGCTCGCTATGTTCATTCGGCCGAACAGCAGCAGGTGTTGCCGGGCAAGCTGGTGCGCCGTGAAGGACAGGGCGACAGCGGTGATCCGGCCATCGATGAGGCCTACCACGGGCTGGGGGCCACCTATCGTCTGTTCTGGGAGGTCTATGGTCGTCACTCCCTTGATGACCAGGGCATGGCGTTGCTGGCTACCGTGCATTATGGCAAGGAGTACGAAAACGCTTTCTGGGACGGGAAGCAGATGGTCTTCGGCGACGGTGACGGGGAGCTCTTCAACCGCTTCACCATCGCCGTCGATATCATCGCCCATGAGCTGACCCACGGTGTCATCCAGCACGAGGCGGCGCTGGAGTATGCCTATCAGGCCGGGGCCCTCAACGAGTCGCTGTCGGACGTCTTCAGCAGCCTGGTCAAGCAGCGTCAGCGGGAGCAGCGTGTCGAGCAGGCCGATTGGCTTGTCGGCGAGGGCCTGTTCACGGAGCGGGTTGCCGGCCGGGCTCTGCGCTCCATGGCCGAGCCTGGAACGGCCTACGACGACCCCTTGCTTGGCAGAGACCCTCAGCCCGGTCATATGAATGACCTGGTCGAAACTCATGAGGACAACGGCGGGGTGCATATCAACTCCGGCATTCCCAATCGCGCCTTCCATCTGGCTGCCATCGCCCTGGGTGGTTATGCCTGGGAGCGTGCTGGATGGGTCTGGTACGACACCCTGGTCGACCCACGGTTGGCACGCAATAGCGACTTCGCCACCTTTGCCGGGCTGACGCGGGATAACGCCGCCAGGCGATTCGGCGCGTCGAGCGAGGTCGTCGAGGCCGTGCGTGAAGCATGGCGCACGGTCGGCGTGCTGCCGTGACACAGAATCCCGTGGGGGAGCCGCCCGCTCTGGGGCCTGGTCACGTGTTGCGTCTGAGTCGCCAGGGTGGCGTTGCCCACTTCCCCGGGCTGGCTCGTCCCCGCTGCGTCCATTGCGCTCTCTGCAGCGAAGCGCAGCTCAGCGAACTGCAGTCCCTGTTGCTGGTGTTGTCCGGGATACCCGACAGGGAGGCCGGCAACGATCGTCGTCGGTTCTGCGTGGCGCTGGTGGATGAAGGTGGTGAGGTCCTCTGGTCCCAGGTAGTCGCCGAGGAGTCGGCGCCGCAGGCGCTTCTGGTGTGGTGGCGCGAGGCCGAAATCGCGCCATCGAAGAAGAAGACGAATGGTCAGGCTTGACAAGCCGCCGCCAGACTGATTTTCTAGAGGCATGAAACTCTCATTTCGTCACCTCAGCCTTGACCTACGACTACTAACCGGCCTTTAAACGCGCCGGGCGATGCCGTGCATCGCGAAGTCTTGTTCAGGTCAGTTGAGGTACCGAAATGTCATTCCTCCCCGTCTCTATCCGTAGCCGCCGTGGTTCCGATGCGATCGTTTCCGACGTGATCGTTCGCGCACTCCGACGTGCTAGTGATTCCAGCGCCCCGGCATGCCTCGTGCAGCCGGGGCGCTTCCGTTACTGCACGTCCCCGTGCAGCCGGACTGCCCGTACTCCTGACACAACCATGACGCCGAACCGTATACTGACCACCAGAACGCCTACTCAGCGAGAATGCCGCCATGATGCTCGATAACCCCGCCGCCAAGTACCGCCCCTTCGTCGCCGTCGATCTGCCCGCCCGCCAGTGGCCTGGCAAACGTATTGAACCACCGCCGCTGTGGTGCAGTGTCGACCTGCGCGATGGTAACCAGGCGCTGATCGATCCCATGGATCATGAACGCAAGCAGCGCTTCTTCGACCTGCTGGTGAAGATCGGCTTCAAGGAGATTGAGGTCGGCTTTCCCTCGGCATCCCAGACCGATTTCGATTTCGTTCGCGCCCTGATCGAGCAGGACAAGGTGCCCGACGACGTGACCATTCAGGTATTGACCCAGGCGCGGCCGCACCTGATCGATCGTACCTTCGAATCCCTGAAGGGCGCCAAAAACGCCATCGTCCACGTCTATAACGCAACCGATCCGGTATTTCGTCGCGTGGTGTTCGGTGTCAGCAAGGAGGAGTGCATCGGCATCGCCGTGGACGCCACCACGCAGATCCGTCAGCGCATGAGCGAAGCACCCGAAACCAACTGGAGCTTCCAGTACTCGCCGGAGCTGTTCACCACCACCGAGATGGATTTCGCCAAGGAGGTGGTCGAGGCGGTGATGGTGGCCTACGGCGCAACCCCCGAGAAGCCGATGATCGTCAACCTGCCGGCCACCGTGGAGGCCGCCACGCCCAACAACTATGCCGATCAGGTGGAGTGGTTCTGCCGCAACGTGAAGAGCCGTGACAGCCTGATCGTCAGCGTGCATCCTCACAACGACCGCGGCACCGGCGTGGCGGCGGCCGAGCTGACCGTGATGGCCGGTGCCGATCGCGTCGAGGGTACCCTGTTCGGCAACGGTGAGCGTACCGGCAACGTCGACATCGTCACCCTCGCCATGAACCTCTACACCCAGGGCGTTCATCCCGGCCTCGATTTCTCCAACATCACGCCGATCATGCGCGAGGTGGAGTACTGCAATCAGCTGCCGGTACACCCGCGCCACCCCTATGTGGGCGATCTGGTATTCACCGCCTTCTCCGGCTCCCACCAGGACGCGATCAAGAAAGGCATGGCAGAGCGTCGTGCCGACCCCGAGGCTGTCTGGGAAGTGCCCTACCTGCCTATCGATCCCCTCGACGTGGGCCGCAGCTACGAGGCGGTGATCCGCGTCAACAGCCAGTCGGGTAAGGGCGGCATCTCCTATCTGCTGGAGCAGGAGCACGGCATCGAATTGCCGCGTCGGCTCTCCATCGAATTCAGCCACGTGGTGCAGGAGGTCGCGGACCGCACGGCCAAGGAGATCACCTCCCAGATGATCTACCAGGCTTTTGCCGACGAGTACCTCGAGAAGCGTGACCCCATGGTGCTGATCAATCACCGGCTCTCCTCCGAGCCGGACAGCCCCAAGGTGAGGCTCGAGGCAACCATCGAGGAGCGTGGCGAGCGCCGCAGCATCCAGGGCGAAGGCAATGGCCCGCTGGCCGCCTATATCAAGGCCCTGGCCGCTGCCGGCCACGATGTGGAGATCATCGACTACCACGAGCACTCCCGCGGCCAGGGTTCGGACGCCGAGGCGATCGCCTACGTGGAGGTGCGTATCGAGGGGGATGCGGTGTTCGGTGTCGGTATCGACGAGAGCATCACGACCGCGTCCATGAAGGCGGTGGTCAGCGCCATCAACCGGTACGCCTCCACCCAGCCGCCGGCCGCCAACGTGACAGCAGCGACGCTGGAGGAAGTGAAGTAGTAACTCGCTGCTGATCCGGCGACAGGCCTTCGCGGGGGCGCTGTAAACCCGTCCCTGGGCGCTGCCGATGCCATCCATGGCATCGGACCCCCGCTTCGGCCTGCCCCCGGCGCTGCTCGTGCCACTGTTGCCAATTGGTCCATAAATTCGTCGTTTACAGCGGCGTCTTGCTCGTCTCGCCGGGAATCTCCCGCACCAGCCGCGGCATCAGGAAGCCCGGCAGTTTCTCCCTCAGGCCCGCGACCAGCTCGCGGGCCTCTTCGTCTGGCACATCGAAGTGGGCGGCGCCCGCCACCGGGTCGAGCACATGCAGGTAGTACGGCAGCACACCGGCCTCGAAGAGCCGCTCGGAGAGACTGGCCAGGGCATCGACACTGTCGTTGACCCCACGCAGCAGCACGCTCTGGTTGAGCAGTGTGACGCCTGCTCCTTTCAGCCGCTCGCAGGCTGCCACCACCGCTTCGTCGATCTCGTTGGCATGGTTGATATGCAGCACTACCACCTTCTGCAGGCGCGTCGCCGAGAGCCAGCCGAGCAGGGCATCGTCGACCCGGTCGGGAATCACCACCGGCAACCGGGTGTGAATGCGTAACCGCTTCAGGTGGGAGATGGCATCGAGCCGCTCCACCAGCCAGGCAAGCTGGCGATCGCTGGCGGCCAGGGGGTCGCCGCCGGAGAGGATCGCTTCGCTGATCGTGGTGTCGCCACGTAGATACTCGAGGGAGGCATCCCACTGGCTGCGGGAGGGCGCGTTCTGCTCGTAGGGAAAGTGGCGCCGGAAACAGTACCGGCAGTTCACCGCACAGGTGGGGCTGGCGATCAGCAGGACACGGCCGGTGTACTTGTGGATCAGTCCCCGTGCCGGGGTGTGGTCGGCTTCCGCCAGGGGGTCGGTGATGTAACCGGGTATCGCCTCGCCTTCGGCGGCAAGCGGCAGCACCTGGCGTAGCAATGGGTCGTTCGGGTCGCCGTGGCGCATGCGTGCCAGGAAGGCCTCCGGGACGCGCACCTCGAATAGCTCGTGACCGCGCTCTGCTCCCGGCAGCCAGCTGTCGTCGAGGTCCAGGCGGCGGCACAGTTCCCGCGGGTCGCGAATGGCGCCCGAGAGCTGGGCTTGCCAGGCTGAGCGCAGAATCAAGGGCGTCACATCGGGTTGCGATGACGCCTGTCTCTGCAAAAGGGCGGGGCTTCGGGTTATCATGCGGCACACCAGTCACATAGGCGAGGGCTTGGTTCCTCGTCGATTTCATATCCGCGCGTCCAGACCGTGCTGCGACGCGCTCGATCATTCGAGAGGCAATATGGCGAACTATTCTACCAACGAATTCAAGGGCGGGCTGAAGGTGATGCTGGACGGCGACCCCTGTTCGATCGTCGAGAATGAATTGGTCAAACCGGGCAAGGGCCAGGCCTTCAGCCGGGTCAAGCTGCGCAACCTGATCACCGGTCGCGTCTGGGAGCGCACCTTCAAGTCGGGCGAATCCCTCGAGGGCGCCGACGTGATGGATCTGGAGATGGAGTATCTCTACTCCGACGGCGACATGTGGCACTTCATGAAGACCGATGGTTCCTTCGAGCAGTATGCGGTCGAGAAGAAGGCCTTGGGCGACACGGCCAAGTGGCTCAAGGAGCAGGTGGCCTATACTGTGACCCTGTGGAACGACAACGCCATCAGCGTGACGCCGCCCAACTTCATCGAGCTGGAAGTGGTCGAGACCGACCCGGGCCTCAAGGGCGACACCGCCCAGGGCGGCTCCAAACCGGCCACGCTCTCCTCCGGCGCCGTGGTCCGGGTGCCGCTGTTCATCAACCAGGGTGAAGTGCTGAAAATTGATACGCGCAGCGGCGAGTACGTTTCACGAGCCTAAGAAATGAGACTCCATGGCTAGCGGCGCCGGGGACAGGTCGAAGCGGAGGTCATTTGTCAGGGATGACAAATGTAGCGCCCAGGGATGGGTTCACAGCGCCTCCGCGAAGTGCCTGTCGCCGGATCAGCCGCACTCTGCTACGGCTTCCACGTAGGCCACGCTTTCCCGGCGTGGCTTTCGTCGTTATGGAGAAGGTGTGATGACAACCGACTGGCGACCCACGGCGAGTCTCGAGACGCTGCGCGAGCGGGCGCGGCTGCTGGGGGAGGTGCGAACGTTCTTCGCCGCGCGCGGCGTGCTGGAGGTGGAGACGCCGGTGCTGGGACACGGCGGCAGCACCGACGTGCACCTGGCGTCGCTGTCGCTTATGGCAACCACGCCGGCGGGGCAGGAAAGGCTATGGCTGCAGACGTCTCCCGAGTTCCATATGAAGCGGCTGCTGGCCGCAGGCTCAGGGCCGATCTTCCAGCTGGCGCGCAGCTTTCGTGACGGCGAGGTGGGCAGTCGCCACAACATCGAATTCACCATGCTGGAGTGGTACCGCCCGGGCTTCTCCCTCGACGAGATGATCGGGGAGACGACAGCGCTGATCCGCGCCGTGCTTGGCCCAGAACTGGGGAATGAGACGGGCCAACTGCGCCGGCGGCGCTACCGCGAGCTGTTCCGGGATGTGCTGGGGTTCGACCCCTTTACCGTGGAGCTCGATGCGCTGCGTCGAATCGCCGGCGAGCGCGGCAGTCTCGACATGGAGGACGCGCCCCGTGACGACTGCCTCGACCTGCTGATGAGCCTGGTGGTCGAGCCAGGCCTGGGTCGGGAGGGGCTTGACGTGGTAGTGGACTACCCGGCCACCCAGGCCGCCCTGGCCCGGCGCCATCGTGACCCCGAGGACGGTGCCTGGGTGGCGTCGCGCTTCGAGGTCTACCTGGCAGGGCTGGAGCTCGCCAACGGCTACGACGAGCTGACGGACGTCGAGGAGCAGCGCGCGCGCTTCGCCGAGGACAATGCCGCCCGGAAGCGCCTGGGACTGCCGGAAGTCGATATCGACCGGCGGCTGCTGGCGGCGCTTGAGCACGGAATGACGTCAGGCAGCGGCGTGGCGCTGGGCATGGATCGGCTGATCCAGCTCGCCCTGGGCAGGGCGAGCGTAGCGGAGGTCATGGCCTTCGCTACGCCGAGCTGCTGAAGAACTATCACAGAAGTTTGACCGCTCGGGCTGATCCGACGACAGGCCGACGAGGAGGCGCTGTGAACCCCTCCCTGGGCGCTACCGATGCCCTGCGGCGCTCTCGCGTCCTGCTCCGCTTGCAGGGCCGGTGCTGGCCATCCATGGCCAGCCCGTTCGGAGCAGTGCTCCTCACCCATGGCATCGGACCTCCTCTTTGGCCTGTCCTCGTAGCTCCTCGCTATGAGTTTTTAAACACTCCCAGCGACTGGCCCATGGCAACCTTGGACTTGGGCGCCAGCGCATCGTCGAAATCGACCTGGCCGGCGAAGGCCATCACCACTGTGGAGCCGAGCTTGAAGCGTCCCATCTCCGCGCCGCGCTCGAGGTGAATCGGCTCGTCGAAGCGGATGCGCTGCACCTGGCCCGAGAGCGGTGTGACCTGCCCGGCCCATACCGTCTCGATGGCGGCGACGATCATGGCGCCCACCAGCACCACCACCATGGGTCCATATTCGGTGTCGAAGTGGCACACCAGGCGCTCGTTGCGGGCGAACAGGTTAGGCACGTGCTCCGTCGTGGCCGCGTTGACCGAGAAGAGCCGCCCCGGCACATAGACCATCTCGGTCAGGGTGCCGGCCAGCGGCATGTGTACGCGATGATAGTCCTTGGGCGAGAGGTAGATATTGGCGTAGCTGCCGCCGGTGTAACGTTGCGCAGCGTCGGCGTCACCGCCGAGCAGGTCGATCATCGAGAAGCGGTGCCCCTTGGCCTGCAGCAGGCGGTCCGCCTCGATGGGGCCGAACTGGGAAAGGTTGCCGTCGGCGGGGGAGAGCAGCCCTTCGCCCAGGGGGCGGGCTTCCGGCTTCAGTTCCCGGGTGAAGAAGTCGTTGAAGGTGGCGTAGGCCGTGGGGTCGGGCTCGGCGGCCTCACCCATGTCCACCTTGAAGACCTTGATAAAGGCCCGGATCAGCGCATTCTTGAGCCAGGCGACACGGCATTCGGCGAGACAACCCACCAGTCGCGAGAGCAGGTGGTGGGGGATCGGGTACTGGATCAGTGCAAAGAACTTGGCGAGAGACAAGGTAAAGATTCCGGTTGGCTGGCTGTGGAGATGACCGGGTGGGGCAGCGAAGCGACGTTAGCGAGGGCGCTGGCTTGAGTGGGCCGGTTAGCGCAAATCGACGGTATATCGATTTAGGGCTGGCAAGAGGGACCTTGTTCCAGCCCGGCACACGAAAGTCAGGGTTTCGTCCTCGATTGTCGCGATTCGCCCCGCGCGGGCACTTTGGTTGCAGGCTGCTTATTTCTCTATCGGCGTATCGTCGCGGTTGCCCCACTCCTTCCAGGAGCCGGCGTAGCCGCGGATCTTCTCGAAGCCCAGTGCCTTGCCCACCAGCCAGGTGAAGCCGCTGCGGTGGTGGCTCTGGCAGTGAGTGACCACTTCCATGTCCGGGGTCAGGCCCAGTGCTTCCAGTTCGGTAATCAGCTCGGCGTAGTCGCGAATGCGCAGTGCACGCTCCTTGTCCATGGCCTCGGTCCACTCCATGTTGACCGCGCCGGGAATGTGGCCAAGCTGGCGATTTTCGCCCTTCTCGCCACGGTACTCCGCCGGCGAACGGGCATCCCAGATGGCGAAGCCCTTCTCGCCGAGACGCTCCTGCAGTTCGCTTCGATCGATGGCCACCTCGGGATGCAGGATCTCGGCCTCGTACTCGCTGGGAGAGGGCGTGCGTAGCTCGGTGGAGACGGGTTGGCCAGCGTGGCGCCAGGCGTGAATGCCGCCGTTGAGGTAGGAATAGCGGGTATGGCCGATCAACTCCAGCGTCCACAGCAGCCGGCCGGCCCAGCCGCCGCCTTCATCGTCATAGGCTACCACATGGGTGTCGCGGGTCAGGCCAAGCTCTGAAAAGAGGTGCGATAATGAATCGGTGCTGGGCACCTCGCAGGGTACGTCGCCTTCGCCACGCATGAGCTTGCGGAAGTCGAGAAACACGGCGCCGGGTACGTGCCCCTGGTCGTGGCTCTCGGCCTTTAGCGGTACGTCGATGATCAGTAGCTGAGGATCGTCCAGGTGCTCGGCAAGCTGTTCGGGTTCGACGATCAGCGGCAGCAGATTCTCTTCAGAGCTCATAGCGCTCTCCTCCAGTTCAGCCTTTGTGTCAGCCGGTGTCGTATCATCACTTCACTTTAGCCATCCTAAACGCTCAGGTCCGTTGAGGCTCTCGACGATGCGGCGATAACTGGCAAAGCGTTCCGGGTGTACTTCGCCGCGCTCCACGGCTTCGAGCAGGGCGCACCCCGGCTCCTGTCGGTGGCGACAGTCGCGAAAGCGACAGCGCCCCAGCAGGTCGCGAAACTCGATGAAGCCTTCGGCGACCTGCTGTTCGTCCAGGTGGACCAGCCCGAATTCACGAATGCCGGGAGAGTCGATCAGCTCGGCCTTTTCGGCGGTGGGCAGATCATAGAGACGTGCTGTGGTGGTGGTGTGGGTGCCCTTGCGTGAATCCTTCGACAGCGCCCCGATGCGGAGTTCCTCTTCCGGCAGCAGACGGTCGATGAGCGACGACTTGCCCACGCCGCTCTGTCCGACGAAGACCGAGGTCCGTTCGGCGAGGCAGGCATGCAGCGCCTCCAGGCCATCTTCCCGGGCCGTGGTAGATGTCACCACGGCATAGCCCAGGGTCTCGTAGCGGTGGAGCAGTGCCGTCAGTTCGCCACCATCCTCCGGCAGGAGGTCGATCTTGTTGAGCACCAGTACCGGCGCGATACCGGTTGCCTCGGCGGCCACCAGGTAGCGGTCGATCAGGTTGGGGTGGGGTGCGGGCTCCACGGCAAAGACGATAAGGATCTGGTCGATGTTGGCGGCCACGGGCTTGAGCTGACCTCGGGCATCGGGCCGCTCCAGCACGTTCTGTCGCTCGGAGCGGGCTACCACGACGCCGTCCACGACATTGCCGCTGCTGTCCTGGGCGGCGCGCCAGACGACCCTGTCGCCGGTGACCAGGCCTTCAAGGTTGGCGCGCAGATGGCAGCGTACCGGGCCGCCGCCATCATCGCCGCGAACGTCCAGAGTGCGCCCGAAATGGGCGATGACGCGGCCGGGCTGCTCGGGGCCGTATTCGCCGGCAGCGAGCTTCCGGGAATCCTGGGCATCGCGCTGTTCGGAGCGGCGAGCGCGTTCGGCCTGGACCTTCTCGATACGCCAGCGTTGCTGGCGGCTCAACTTGCGTTTGCTCATGGGCACCCGAAGATAGCTACAATGATGGCATTGTAACCAGCGTGGCCCGGCGTGTCCTGCTGTGCCCGCTTTTTGGAGCTGCCCATGAATGATTCCACTGAACCGCGCCAGGATCTGCTGGTGTGGATCGATCTCGAAATGACCGGGCTTGATCCGGAGCGCGAGCGCATCATCGAGGTGGCCACTCTGATCACCGATGGTGACTTGAACCTGATCGCCGAAGGCCCTGTGCTTGCCGTCCATCAGTCCGAGGCCCTGCTGGCAGCGATGGACGACTGGAATCAGAAGACCCACGGCGAGTCTGGGCTGGTGGCAAGAGTGAACGAAAGCACGATTGATACCGCCGAGGCCCAGCGACAGACCCTGGATTTTCTCAAGGCCCATGTTGCCCCGGGTTCGTCGCCGATGTGCGGTAACAGCGTGCATCAGGACCGGCGCTTCCTGGAGCGGGAGATGCCGGAGCTGCTGGACTTCTTCCACTACCGCAACCTGGATGTCTCGACGCTCAAGGAGCTTGCCAAGCGCTGGAACCCTAGAGCCCTGGCTGGCTTTCAGAAGCGCAATACGCATCAGGCGCTGGATGATATTCGTGAGTCGGTGGCCGAGCTGGCGCACTATCGCAATACGTTTCTACGGCTGGCGGGAAGTGAAAGTGAAAGGGATGCGGAGGAGTCATAAGTCCGGTTTCGTCACGGCGCAAGCAAGCATGGATGCTACGACGTACTCTAGATCTGTCTTGAAATTAACTGCCGGCGCTTCTCTATCTGGCGCATCAGCGCCCAGCGCACATGCTCGCGGACCAGGTCGGAAGGGTAGGCGAGACGGGCGCGCAGGGCAGCCTCCACCGTTTCGCTCCAGGGTGCGTTACCCAGGCCCACCGCCAGGTTGCGCAACCAGCGCTCGTAGCCGATGCGCCGGATCGGACTGCCGGCGGTCTTCTCCAGGAACTCCTCCTCCCCCCAGGCGAACAGCGATACCAGGCTGGCCCTGTCCAGGTCGTGGCGTGGGGCGAAGTCCGCCTCCTGGGTCGCGTGGGTGAAGCGGGTGAAGGGGCAGACCAGTTGGCAGTCATCGCAGCCAAACACCCGGTTGCCCATGGCCTCGCGGTAGCGCTCGGGGATGGCGCCGAAAAGCTCGATGGTGAGATAGGAGATGCAGGCCCTGGCGTCTACCACACGGTCTTCGACGATGGCTCCGGTGGGGCAGGCGGTACGGCAGGCACTACAGCTGCCGCAGTGTTCGCTCTCGAAGGGGGGATCCACCGGCAGCGGCAGGTCGACGTAAAGCTCGCCGAGAAAGAACAGCGAGCCAGCCCTGGGGTTGAGCAGCATGGCATTCTTGCCCACCCAGCCGAGGCCCGCCTTGCGCGCCAGGGCTCGTTCCATCACCGGGGCCGAATCGACGAAGGCGCGGTAGCCATAGGGTCCCGCCTTCTCCTCGATCCATTTTGCCAGAGTGGCCAGGCGCTTGCGCATCAGCTTGTGATAGTCGCGGCCCACGGCATAGCGCGAAACGTAGGCGGTATCCGGCTGGCCCAGCACCTTGGCGCTCTCCACGTCAGCGGGCAGGTAGTCGAGCCGGACGCTGACGACACGAATGGTGCCTGGGATGAGCTCCTCCGGGCGAGTGCGCTTGGTGCCATGCTTGGCCATGAAGCCCATTTCGCCATGATGGCCGGCATCCAGCCAGCGCTGCAGGTAGCGCTCGTCGTCAGCCAGGTCGACATCCGTGATGCCTACCTGCTGAAAGCCCAGTTCCCGGCCCCAGGTCTTGATGGTGTCGGCCAGGGCGGCGAGGGCGCTGTCGTCCAGGGTAGCCGGAAGCGTCATGATCGAGAAAAAACCGGGTAAATGCGTGCTGGGGGGATTGGCGAAGGCGCCATTGCGCATACACTCCCATGATAAAGCATCCTTTGCAGGGGAGACACCGGATGTCCGCGAGCCATAGCGACATGACACGCTCGGCCACGCTGAGGCCGCTGTACCGGGCCGCCCAGGTCCAGGAACTCGACCGTCGCACCATTGCGGCGGGCATCGAGGGTTTCGCGCTGATGCAGCGGGCGGCGACGGCAGCCTGGCAGAGCCTCAAGTCCCGCTGGCCGGGAGTGAGACGAATCACGGTGCTGTGTGGCGGCGGCAACAACGGCGGCGACGGCCACGTGCTTGCGGCCCTTGCCGGTGTGGCGGGGCTCGACGTCCAGCGCATCGTCCTCAAGGCGCCCGAGAGCCTGAAGGGCGACGCGGCACGGGCTGCCGAAATGGCCACGGCTGCAGGGGTCGGCATAGTGCCATGGCAGCCGGGCCTGGACTTCACCGGCGAGGTGGTGGTCGATGCCTTGCTGGGGACCGGCCTTGGCGGTGAGGTGCGCGGTGACTTCCTCGATGCCATCGAGGCCATCAACGCCTGCGGCCTGCCGGTGCTGGCCATCGATATCCCGTCAGGCCTGGCGGCGGATACCGGGGCCGTGCTTGGGGTGTCGGTGCGGGCCACTCGCACGGTCACCTTTATCGGCGACAAGATCGGCCTGCATACCGGGCGTGCTCCCGATCTGGCTGGCGAAGTGCATTTTCGGGCGCTGGGCGTTGATGCCGGGGCCCACCGGGATCTAGGGCCGGCAGCCTGGCTGCTTAACGGCGACTTGCTTCCGGCCCTGTTGCCGCCACGGGCGCGAGATGCCCATAAGGGGGCCATGGGTCATGTGCTGGTGGTGGGAGGCGCACCCGGCTTCGGCGGTGCGGCACTGCTGGCCAGCGAGGCCGCCGCCCGGCTGGGCGCCGGGAAGATCAGCTTGGTCACGGCGCCTGAGCATGTCACGGCTTCTCTGACATACTGCCCGGAGGTCATGGTCCATGGACTGCGCGGGGCGGCCGACCTCGGTGAGCTTCCTGCCCGTGCCGATATCGTGGTGGTGGGGCCGGGGCTTGGGCAGGGCGCCTGGGGACAGGGCATGCTCCAGTCATCGCTGATGTCAGGATTGCCTCTGGTGGTGGATGCCGACGGCCTCAATCTGCTTGCCGGCCGCTGGGCCGAAGAGCGGCGAGACGACTGGATACTGACACCGCATCCCGGCGAGGCCGCTCGCCTGCTGGGCATCAGTGCCGACGAGGTGGAGGCGGACCGACCGGCGGCAGCGGCCGAATTGCAGCGTCGGCGCGGCGGGGTGATCATACTCAAGGGTGCCGGCACTCTGGTAGCAGGGCCGATGGGGGTGGCAGTCTGCCCCTATGGCAACCCTGGCATGGCTTCAGGGGGAATGGGGGACGTTCTCTCGGGGATCCTGGGCGCGTTGCTGGCCCAGGGAGTGCCGCTGGAGAGTGCCGCAAGGCTGGGCGTGGTCGTGCATGCCATGGCTGCCGATCTGGCGGCTAGAGAAGGCGGAGAGCGTGGTCTGCTTGCTGCCGATCTGGCATCCTATGCCCGACGTCTGATCAATCCAGAGGCCAATTTTGGTATCTATCCCCAGGCAGGTAGCGATGATGCGCGTGCGACTCGATAACGAAGACTGCCAGGTCGCCTTAGGCAGGCGCCTGGGGCGTGCTCTGGGCGGCCACGGTCGTGTCTATCTGGAGGGTGAGCTGGGGGCGGGCAAGACCACGCTCACCCGCGGTGTCCTGCGCGCCCATGGGCACGAAGGGGCCGTGAAGAGCCCGACCTACACCCTGGTGGAGCCTTACGAAATCGGTGGCAAGCGTCTCTACCATTTCGATCTCTATCGGCTGGGGGACCCGGAGGAGCTGGAGTTCATCGGTGGCCGCGACTTGTTCGCCGACGACGCCCTGTGCATTGTCGAGTGGCCAAGCCGGGGAGCGGGGTGGTTGCCGGAGCCGGACTTGTGTATCACCCTGAGCCTGAGCGACCCGGGCCGTACCGCCAGCCTGGAAGCCTTCTCCGACCTGGGGCGCTCCGTCCTGATGACGTTGTCGCAGGAGATGGGCGAGGACGATGAAATTATCGAGCAGGAACGCGAAAAACAGTGATGAAGACCCGATCCCTGCCTTCCTTATTTCGCTCGAGAGAGCCAATTGCCACAGTGCTATTACGGCACTGCGCGCTATTTGCCGTGCTGTTTTCGCTGCTGCTGCTCGCCCCGCTGGCGCAGTCGGCACAGGTCGACAATGTGCGACTCTGGGCCGCTCCCGATCATGCCCGCCTGGTCTTCGACCTGTCTGGCCATGCCGAGGCCGATATCTTCCTGCTCGACGACCCTCGGCGGCTGGTGATCGACCTCGATGACAGCGGCCTCAACACCGAGCTTTCCTCATTGAACCTGGACGGCAGTGCCATTACTGCCGTACGCAGCGGGGTGCGGGACGGCAACGGCCTTCGGGTGGTGCTGGAGCTCTCCCGGGCGGTCGAGCCGCGTCACTTCACGCTGCCGCCCAATGACCAGTATGGCCATCGCCTGGTGGTGGACATGGAATACCCGGGCGAAAGCGCCGTGGAAAATCCGATCGATCCCATCGAGGCGATGATCCGAGAGCAGGAAATCGCCGCCAACCGGCACAGAAGCGGCTCCGCCGAGGCAGATGCGCCGCGCATAGATCCCGAAGTGGTGGCGCAACAGCCGGCGGCACCGCACCCACGCCGGGATATCATCATCGCCATTGACCCCGGGCACGGAGGGGAAGACCCGGGTGCCATCGGGCCTGGCGGCACCCGCGAGAAGGATGTGGTCATGGAGATCAGCCGTCGTCTGCAGCGACTGGTGGATGGTGCAGAGGGCTTCCGTGCCGTGATGATCCGTGATGGAGACTATTATATTGGCCTGCGCCAGCGCACCCGTATCGCGCGCGAGCAGAAGGCCGACTTCTTCGTCTCCATTCATGCCGATGCGTTCAACAGCCCCCGGCCGAGCGGCAGCTCGGTGTATGCCCTCTCCCAGCGGGGTGCCACTTCTGAAACCGCCCAGTGGCTGGCGGCAAGCGAGAACCAGGCCGACCTGATCGGTGGCGTGGATGGCAACCTGTCGTTGAACGACAAGGACGAGGTGCTGCGGGGCGTGCTGCTCGATCTCACCATGACCGCGACGCTCAACGATTCGCTGGCCATCGGTGGCCAGGTGCTGGATCAGTTGGGGCGGGTCAACCGGTTGCACCGTTCGCGGGTGGAGCAGGCGGGCTTCATGGTGCTGAAGTCTCCGGATATCCCTTCCCTGCTGATCGAGACGGGGTTCATTTCCAACCCCGACGAGGAGCGACGCCTGCGCGATGCGGGGCACCAGCAGAAGTTGGCCGAGTCGATCTTCGCGGGCCTGGCCGAACACTTTCGACGTAACCCGCCGCCCGCCAGCTTGCTTGCCTGGCAGCGGGACAACCAGCGTACTCCCTCAGGTAACGAGTATCGCATTCAGCCGGGGGATACCCTGTCCCAGATTGCGGCACGCCATGGCGTACCGGTAGGGCAGCTGAAACAGGCCAACGAGCTCAACGGAGACGTGATTCGTGTTGGACAGGTGTTGAGGATCCCGCGCTCATGACAACCACCGACGAAATGGCTGACGAAACGCTCGAGGTGCGTCGCATACGGGTGCTCGACCCGCGGCTGGCCAACCAGATCGCCGCTGGCGAGGTGGTCGAGCGTCCCGCATCGGTGGTCAAGGAGCTGGTCGAGAATGCCATTGACGCCGGCAGTCGGCGGATCGAGGTGGAACTCGAGGCGGGCGGCACCCGGCTGATTCGGGTACGCGACGATGGCTGCGGTATCGGCGAGGAGGACCTGCCTCTGGCCCTGTCGCGTCATGCTACCAGCAAGATCGCCTCACTGGATGATCTCGAGGGTGTGGCCAGCCTGGGCTTTCGTGGCGAGGCGCTGGCCTCGATCAGCTCGGTGTCGCGCCTTGAGCTGGTGGCCAACGTCGACGACGACCCCCGCAGCGGCTGGCGTGTGGTCGCCGAGGGCCGCCAGATGGAGCCGCGGGTCACGCCGGCACCGCACCCCCGCGGGACCTCCCTGACGGTTCGCGACCTCTTCTTCAATACGCCGGCGC
This sequence comes from Halomonas chromatireducens, assembly GCF_001545155.1. NCBI lineage: Bacteria > Pseudomonadati > Pseudomonadota > Gammaproteobacteria > Oceanospirillales > Halomonadaceae > Halomonas > Halomonas chromatireducens. The sequence goes on from NZ_CP014226.1 coordinate 889,611, forward strand.
GACGCAAGTTCCTGCGTACCGAGAAGACCGAGTACGGCCACGTGGAGGAGGCATTTCGTCGCCTGGCGCTGTCGCGTTTCGATATTGCCTGGGTTCTTCGGCACAACCAGAAGACCGTGCATCAGCTGCCTGCCAGCCCGGATGCGGCGGCTCGCGAGCGGCGTATCAGTGCATTGCTCGGCAAGGGCTTTCTCGATAATGCCCTGCATCTGGATCTCGAAGCCGGCAACCTCAGGCTATGGGGATGGGTCGGCTTGCCTACCCACTCCCGGGCCCAGGCCGATCAGCAGTATTTCTTCGTCAACGGCCGTGTGGTGCGCGACCGCCTGGTGGCCCACGCCATACGCCAGGCCTATCGGGATGTGCTGTTTCATGGCCGCCATCCGGTGTTTGTGCTCTACCTCGAGGTCGACCCCACGGTGGTGGACGTCAATGTCCATCCCACCAAGCATGAGGTGCGTTTCCGCGACGGCCGCATGGTGCATGATTTTCTCTTCTCGAGCCTGCATCGGGCCCTGGCCGAGGCGCGCCCCGGCGAGCAGGGTGATCGAGCCGCCGACGTGGCCGAGGGCATGTCGGCGAGCGACGAGGCGAGCCCGGCCGGGCACGAGGTCCGCGAAAGCGGCGGGCGCTGGCAACAGCAGCCCCTGGCGCTGCACGCTCAGACCGGCGGCGACGGCGATAGGGTGACGCCGGATCGCGTGCGGGCCTTCATGAATGGCTATCGGGCGCTGCATCCGGAACATGAGGAGAGCCTGCTCACCCCCCAGCCGGCGGCGCCAGACGCCGGTGGTGGCGCGGCCCTTGCCGAGCGCCAGCCCGCGGTTGCGGGCACCGAGACCCTGCCGGCGCGGCCATCGCTACCCGAGGAGGATGCTACCCGCGCGCCGCCGCTGGGCTACGCCATTGCCCAGCTGCATGGTGTCTATATCCTCTCCGAGACCGAGCGCGGCCTGATGATCGTGGACATGCATGCCGCCCATGAGCGCATCGTCTACGAGCGCATGAAGCATCAGGTGCATGGTGAGGCCGGGGATGATGGTGGACTGCAGGCCCAGCCGCTGCTGGTGCCGGTGTCGCTGGCGGCCAGCGCCGCGGAAGTCTCCACCGCGGAGGCCGAGCGCGACGCCTTCTCCCGCCTGGGCGTGGAGCTCGATGTGGCCGGCCCCGAGACCTTGCTGGTACGCCAGGTACCGGCGCTGCTGATGGATGCCGATGTCGAGCCGTTGATTCGCGACATGCTGAGCGACCTGGAGCGCTACGGCCGGTCCGATCGCCTGGAGGCACACGTCAACGAGCTGCTGGCCACCATGGCCTGCCATGGCAGCGTGCGAGCCAACCGGCGGCTGACGATCGCGGAAATGAACGCTCTGCTGCGTGACATGGAGCGTACCGAGCGCAGCGGCCAGTGCAATCACGGCCGTCCCACCTGGACCGAGATGAGCATGAAGGACCTCGACCGGCTCTTTATGAGAGGACAGTAGCTCCTTGTCACTGCCAGATACCCGCCCCCCCGCCATCCTTCTGATGGGTCCCACCGCCGCCGGCAAGACCGACCTGGCCATGGCGCTGCATGAGCGCCTCGAGTGTGACCTGGTCAGCATGGATTCGGCCATGGTCTACCGCGGCATGGATATCGGCAGCGCCAAGCCCTCGCCCCAGGAGCTAGCCCGGGCGCCACACCGATTGATCGACATTCGCGATCCGGCCGAGCCCTATTCGGCGGCGGATTTTCGCGATGACGCACTTCGCGAGATGCGACAAATTACCGCAGCGGGCCGGGTGCCGCTGCTGGTGGGCGGCACCATGATGTACGCCAAGCGCCTGCTCGAAGGCGTGGCCAACCTCCCGCCGGCCGACCCGGCAATACGCGCCGAGCTATTGCGTGAGGTCGAGCGGGATGGGCTCGCCGCCCTGCATGAAGCGCTGTCGCGCATCGATCCGGAATCTGCCAGCCGCATACACCCCAATGATCCGCAGCGTCTCATGCGTGCCCTGGAGGTTTACCGGGCCACGAATAAGACCCTCACTGATCTTTGGCGGGAGCAACGTCCTGAAACCTTCCCCTGGAAGGTGTTGTCGATAGGAGTCACGCCATTCGAACGTCATATCCTGCACGAGCGTATTGCCCAACGCTTCGATGGCATGCTGGAGGACGGCTTGGTCGAGGAAGTGGCAACGCTGCGTGCCCGTGACGACCTGCATGCCGACCTGCCCTCCATGAAGAGCGTGGGCTATCGTCAGGTATGGGACTATCTCGATGGTAAGCTCGATGGCGAGGGTGATATCGAGCTGCTGCGCCAGCGCACCGTTATTGCGACGCGGCAACTGGCAAAGCGCCAATTGACCTGGCTGCGAGGTTGGCCGGGTCTACACTGGGTCGATACCCAAGGTAACGACGCGTTGAGTGAAATCCTGAAATTCGTGCGCGAATTCGGCTCTTAGCGTAAGATGTTGGCTTCGAGTGGCCGGGTGACCAGGCCAAGCCGGCATGGTGTCATGCCGCTATAGGCAGACAACCCAAGAACACAACTTCCACCCCTCATGAGAACGTTTTAGGGAGAGGTAGCATGTCCAAAGGGCAATCCCTTCAAGACCCGTACCTGAATATCCTGCGCAAGGAGCGCATTCCGGTGTCGATTTTCCTGGTCAACGGCATCAAGCTGCAGGGACAGATCGAGTCATTCGATCAGTTCGTCATACTGCTGCGCAATACCGTCAGCCAGATGGTCTACAAACATGCCATTTCCACGGTGGTGCCATCGCGTAATGTACGCCTGCCGCCGCAGGACCCTGCGGCTCAGCCGGAAAGCAACGTGTGAGGTTATTGATTGTTTTTTGAACGTCCCGATGCCGGCGAAACGGCAGTACTGGTTCATGTGGACTTTCAGGATGAGCGTGAGCGCGAGGATCCAGGTGAATTCCTGGAGCTCGTGCGCTCGGCGGGTGCCGAGCCTGCCACCCTGTTGAGTGGTAGCCGGCAACGGCCCGATTCGCGTACCTTCATCGGCAGCGGTAAGGTCGAGGAGCTGCGCGAGACGCTGAGCGTTCACGGCGCGGAACTGGTGATCTTCAACCATGCCCTGAGCCCTTCCCAGGAACGCAATCTCGAGCAAGTGCTCAAGTGTCGCGTTCTCGATCGCACGGGGCTCATCCTCGATATCTTCGCCCAGCGGGCACGTACGCATGAGGGCAAGCTGCAGGTCGAGCTGGCGCAACTGGAGTACATGTCGACCCGACTGGTGCGCGGCTGGACTCACCTGGAGCGACAGAAGGGCGGCATTGGCCTGCGTGGGCCCGGCGAGACCCAGTTGGAGACTGACCGGCGTCTGCTGAGGGCGCGCATCAAGGCAATACACAAGCGCCTCGACAAGGTGCGTACTCAGCGTGCCCAGAATCGACGTGCCCGGGCTCGGGCCGAGATACCCAGCGTTTCGCTGGTCGGTTACACCAACGCCGGCAAGTCGACGCTATTCAATGCGTTGACCGAATCGAAGGTCTATACGGCAGACCAGCTGTTCGCTACCCTCGATCCGACGTTGAGGCGCCTGGAAATCGGCGATGTGGGCCCCGTGGTGCTAGCCGATACCGTCGGCTTTATCCGCCACCTGCCACACAAGTTGGTAGAGGCGTTTCAGGCCACGCTCCAGGAGGCATCCGAGGCAACCTTGCTGGTACACGTCATTGATGCCGCAGACCCTGATCGCGAACGCAATATCAGCGAGGTCGAGGGTGTCCTGAATGAAATCGGTGCCCTGGATGTGCCGATGCTCAAGGTAATGAACAAGATCGATCTGCTCGACAGCGCTCCGCGAATCGAGCGTGACGGCCAGGGCCGCCCGGAGGTGGTCTGGGTTTCAGCGCAGGAGGGCCGGGGGCTCGACTTGTTGGAGGAGGCGCTTTCGGAGTGCCTCGCCGATGACGTGATTGACTTTTCACTGACACTTTCTCCGGAACAGGGGCGGCTGCGGGCGGGCCTGCATGAGCTTGGCGCAGTCAGAGAAGAGCATTTCGAGGAACCGGATGGCAGAGTGGGACTCAAAGTGCGACTTCCCCGGCGCGACTTCCTGCAGCTGATGTCTCGGCTGGATGAGCGGGCCGAGGATTACCTTCCTCCTGAACTGTGTGAACGCCCGGTATGGGAGGCCAGATAGCCTCGGGCTCTCTGGCCAGATGACCGGCTTCCCCATAAACAGAATAGCCAGGCGCCGTTGGCGCCGACGACAGGATGGCAACCGACTCCCCCACTACCCAGAAGACGGTGGCGGGGAGGCAACGCAGAGTGGAGACGACGTATGGCTTGGAATGAGCCTGGTGGTGGTGGCAACCAGCATGACCCCTGGAGCGGAGGGGGCCGGCGCGGCGGTGGTAATGGCGGCGGGGGCGGAAACCGTGGCGGTAACCAGGGGCCACCCGACCTTGATGAAGCCCTGAAGAAGTTTCAGGACAAGCTCAATGGCATGCTGGGTGGTCGCGGTGGCAAAGGTGGCGGTGGCAAGGGCGGCAAGGGGGGCAGCGGCAAGCCGCGCAATACTCTGGCGTTGCCCGGCCTGCTGCTCGTCATTGCCCTGGCGATTTGGGGGGCCTCGGGCTTCTATCTGGTCGACCAGGCAGAGCGCGGTGTCGTACTGCGCTTCGGCAAGTTCCAGGACGTGGTCACGCCCGGCCTGCACTGGAATCCGCCCCTGATCGATGATGTGCGCATGGTCAACGTGACCCGGGTTCGCTCGCTGACGCAATCACAGGCGATGCTGACCCGCGACGAGAATATCGTCGAGGTCGAGATATCGGCCCAGTATCAGGTCAACAATCCGCGTGACTTCGTGCTCAACGTGCGCAACCCGCAGTTGTCGATCGAGAATGCGCTGGACTCCGCACTGCGTCACGTGGTCGGTGGCACCGATATGATCGAGATCCTCACTTCCGGACGTGAAATTCTCGGCAGCTCCGTCGCCAGCCGCCTGCAGTCGTATCTGGACAGCTATGGCACCGGTATACGCCTGCAGACCATCAACATCGAGTCCACCTCGGCGCCGGCTCCCGTCATTGATGCTTTCGATGACGTCATCAGGGCTCGTGAGGATCGTCAGCGGACCATCAACGAGGGCATGGCTTACGCCAATGCCATCATACCTGCCGCTCAGGGTCAGGCGCAGCGCCTGGTCGAACAGGGTCAGGGTTATCGTGAGTCGGTGGTTGCCGAGGCTCAGGGTCAGGCGAACCGCTTCAATGCACTGCTGGTCCAGTACCGCAATGCACCGGAAATCATGCGTGAGCGTCTCTACCTGGATGCCATCGCCGAGGTCTTCGGCGAGACACCGAAGGTGCTGATCGACGTCAGCGACGAGACACCGCTGATGTATCTGCCCCTCGACCAGCGTCCCGGCGGAACCCGCAGCGGAGATGGCGAAGGTGACAGTGCCCGTGGCGAGAGCGGCGAGCTGGACCCGCGCGTCCTGGAGCGGCTCCGCACCACCTCCTCCGCGCAGGGCGGCGGCAGCAACAGTGGTATCCGCAGGGAGGGCCGCTAAATGATCAATAATCGTTCACTGATTATCGTGGGTACTCTGGCGGCCGCTGCCTGGCTGGCCAGTAACAGTCTCTATGTGGTCGACGAGACCGAACGTGCCGTCAAGCTGCGCTTCGGTGAGGTCATAGAGGAGAACATCCAGCCGGGACTGCACTTCAAGGTCCCGATCACCCAGACCGTACGCAAGTTCGATACCCGGGTGCTGACGCTGGATACCGATACCAGCCGCTACCTGACCCTCGAACAGAAGGCGGTGATCGTCGACTCCTTCGTCAAGTGGCAGGTGGTCAATCCGACCCGCTACTACGAGGCGACTGCCGGTGATGAGCTGATGGCGATCCGCCTGATCCAGCCGCGGGTCGACGAGAGCCTGCGTAACGAGTTTGGCCGGTTGGACCTTCAGCAGATCATCGCCGAGCGTCGCGACGACTTGATGATCCGGCCCACCGAGGATCTCGACTCCCTGATGCGTGAAGAACTGGGGGTCTCGATACTCGACATTCGAGTCAAGCGGATCGACCTTCCGGAAGACGTGTCGGCGGCTGTCTATGACCGTATGCGCTCCGAACGTGAGCGGGAGGCTCGCGAATGGCGAGCCCAGGGCCAGGAAGAGGCCGAGCGTATTCGCGCCAACGCCGATCGCCGACGCCAGGTACTTCTGGCACAGGCCACCGAGCGTGCCGAAACGCTTCGAGGTGAAGGTGATGCCGAAGCGGCAGGCATCTTCTCCGAAGCCTACGGCCAGGACCAGGAGTTCTTCTCCTTCTGGCGCAGCCTGAACGCCTATCGTGATAGCTTCGATGGCGAAAAGGATATGCTGGTGCTGGATCCCTCCAGCGACTTCTTCCGCTATCTCAAGTCGCCGTTCCCAGATCAGGACTGAGTTGGAGGGGCGGGGCAGGCTTTCCGCCCCCTCCATGAGCTTTCATCCTGGCGCCCGGCGGGGTTCAACCCGCCGGCAAACGTGATAGAATCCTCGAACCGGGCGTGGCCCGGTTTTTTTGTGGGCATTCTTTGGCAACGCAAATACTTTTCGCCCCGCTTCCAACTGTCTTGCAGGATTGACAACATGACCATTGCTGACCGCTGGCTGCTGCCCGACGGCATGGACGAAGTGCTGCCGCCTCAGGCGAGCCGCATGGAAGAGCTGCGCCGGGCGCTGCTCGATCTCTATCCCTGCTGGGGTTACGATCAGGTAATGCCACCGCCGGTGGAGTTCCTCGACTCCCTGCTTACCGGTACCGGCACCGACCTCGATCTGCAGACTTTCAAGCTGACCGACCAGTTGACGGGCCGCATGATGGGGGTCAGTGCCGACGTGACGCCCCAGGTGGCTCGAATGGATGCCCATTCGATGCGGCACCAGGGGCCGGCCAGGCTCTGTTACTGCACCAACGTGCTGCGCGCCAAGGCCGACCAGCATCAGGGTGGGCGCAGCCCGGTGCAGGTAGGTGTGGAGCTGTTTGGTCATGCCGGCCTGGAAGCCGACCTGGAAATCCTGCTGCTGGCGTTGACCAGTCTCAGGCTGGCGGGCGCCGAGGAGCTGCACCTGGCCCTGGGACATATCGGGATTTATCGCAGCCTGGTCGAGGCGGCCGAGCTCGATCGCGATCAGGAGCGGGCGCTGTTCGAAGCACTCGAACTGAAGTCTCCCGGGGCACTGTCGGAGCAGGTCGGTGCCAGCGTGTCGGATCCGGCATTGGCGGCAATGCTCATGGCACTTGGCGAGCTGCACGGTGGTCCGGAGGTGCTGGACGAGGCGCTTGATCACTTTACCGGTGCTCCGGTAGCGGTAACCGAGGCGCTGGCTCAGTTGAGAGCGCTGTACCAGGGTGTGCGGGATGCCCACCCTCAGGTCGACCTCTATTTCGATCTTGCCGAGCTACGGGGCTACCGTTATCACACGGGCATGATGTTTACCGCCTTCGTGCCCGGCTATGGCCAGGCGCTGGCCAAGGGCGGACGCTATGACGATACCGGCAGGGCCTTTGGCCGTGCGCGGCCGGCGACCGGTTTTTCCATGGACCTCAAGCTGCTGGCCAGTTTGGTACAGAGCGAGCCGGCTTGCGATGGCATCTGGGCACCGGCGCAAGGCGAGGGTATAGCAGAAGCGATCGCAACACTGCGTGAGCAAGGCAAGCGCGTGGTTCAGGCCTTGCCGGGCCAGGCTACCGCTCCTGAGGCACATCGTTGCAGCCACCAGTTGGTAGATAGCGATGGTCGCTGGCAGATAGTGGCGCTTTAGACTTGACCACACCGGCAATGCGGGCCGGTCACCGAACGCGGCCCGCGGGCCGGATCATGGACGCGCCCCAGTGGGGGCGCCGACACGAGAGACGAGATCACAATGGGCAAGAACGTAGTCGTACTGGGCACGCAGTGGGGAGACGAGGGCAAGGGCAAGGTCGTCGACCTGCTGACCGAATCCGCTTCTGCAGTGGTGCGTTTCCAGGGGGGGCACAATGCTGGCCATACCCTGGTCATCGACGGTGAGAAGACCGTTCTCCACCTGATCCCTTCCGGTATCCTGCGCAAGGACAAGACCTGTGTCATCGGCAACGGCGTGGTGCTGTCGCCGGAAGCCTTGATCAAGGAGATCCGCGAGCTCGAGGCGAAGGGGGTTCCGGTACGCGAGCGGTTGCGTCTTTCGCCCGCCTGCCCGCTGATCCTGCCTTACCATGTCCGTCTCGACCTGGCGCGGGAGAAGGCGCGTGGCGTCGCCAAGATCGGCACCACCGGCCGCGGTATCGGCCCCGCCTACGAGGACAAGGTCGCGCGCCGCGGTCTGCGCCTGGGGGATATGCTCCATCGTGAGCGCTTTGCCTCCAAGCTGGGCGAGGTCCTGGACTATCACAACTTCGTGCTGGTGAACTATCACGGCGAGCAGGCGGTGGATTTCCAGCAGGTGCTCGACGAAGCCATGGTCATGGTGGAGGAACTGCGCCCCATGGTCTGCGACACTGTGGGCCTGGTGCATGAGCTTCGCCGAGCTGGGGAAAACATCCTCTTCGAAGGTGCGCAGGGCTCACTGCTCGATATCGACCACGGTACCTATCCCTTCGTTACCAGCTCCAATACCACTGCCGGCGGCACCGCTACCGGCTCCGGCGTGGGGCCGCTCTACCTCGATTACGTGCTGGGCATCACCAAGGCTTACACCACCCGTGTCGGCTCCGGACCCTTTCCCACGGAGCTCTTCGACGAGCATGGCCGCCATCTGGCCGAGCGCGGGCACGAGTTCGGCGCCACCACCGGGCGCCCGCGTCGCTGTGGCTGGTTCGATGCCGTCGCCCTGCGGCACGCCGTGCAGATCAACTCGGTCTCCGGCATCTGCCTGACCAAGCTGGATGTGCTGGACGGCCTGGAAAATATCCGGGTTTGCGTCGGCTATCGCGGCAAGGACGGCGAGGTACTCGACACGCCGGTGGATTCCGAAGGCTACGAAGCCCTCGAGCCAGTCTACGAGGACCTGCCGGGCTGGAGCGAATCGACCCTCGGGATCAAGCGAGTGGAAGAACTGCCGGCGAACGCTCGCTCCTATATCAGCTTCCTGGAAGAGAAGGTGGGTATTTCCATCGATATCATTTCCACCGGGCCGGACCGCAACGAGACCATCGTGCTGCGTAACCCGTTCGACGGCGAGTAGCCAGTCGTAAGGCTTGATCGACATCGAAATTAGTCGTTATCGGAAGAGAATACAGAAATAGAAGCAACAAGCCGGCGTAAGCCGGCTTGTTCTTTTTGGGGGGCGCATTTCAAGGCAGGCTGACGATGCCCGCCTGATGTCGCCGTGCTTCCATGCGTGTCAGGAAGACGCGCATGATGCGCTCATAAAGTGCCTTGCCCAGCACGGCATCCTCTATGCCAGCATCCACATTGGGGTTGTCATTGACTTCGATGACCACGACTCGCTCGCCGGCCTGCTTGATGTCCACACCATAGAAGCCGTTGCCGATCAGGCGAGTGGCCTTGAGGGCAGCCTGAAGTACCGCGGGCGGCGCGTCATCGGGATCGTGGGTGGTGAAGCCGCCGCTTTTCATCCGTTCACCGGAATGGTCATAGATCTGCCAATGGCCACGCGACATGTAGTAGCAACTGGCGAAGAGAACCTGGCCGTCGAGCACGCCGATGCGCCAGTCATATTCGGTAGGCAGCCACTCCTGGAGCAGCAGCAGAGCGGAACTGTCGAACAGCTTGGTGGCCTCCCGTTCCAGTTGGTCTGAGTCCGAAACCTTCACCACGCCGCGGGAAAAGGCGCCATCAGGTATTTTCAAGACCAGTGGGAAGGTCATGCCCTGCAGCGATTCGGCCAGGCGGCCCCGGTCCCCGCGCTTCAATAGCCGGCCTTCCGGCGCAGGCACCCCCCGGGCGCGTAGCAGGGCATGCAGATAGACCTTGTTGGTGCAGCGCAGGATGTCCTGAGAGGTATCGATCACCACCAGGCCTTCATGCTCAGCCAGCCGGGCCATGCGATAAGTGTGGTGATCAAGCGCCGTGGTTTCGCGAATGAACAGGCCGTCGAATTCGGCAAGCCGGCTCATATCGCGGCGGGTGATGAGCGACACATTGATTCCCATGCGGCGGCCCGCGCGGATGAACGCCCGAAGCGCGCCGCGATTGCTTGGTGGAAGGGCTTCCTGAGGATCGATAAGGATTGCCAGGTCGTAGCGATAGCGCCGACGCGCCTTGGGCGTGCGCCATACCTTGAGCGAATGGCGATTGAGCGATGAGGCGAACAGGTCCTGTTCATCGACGGTCAGGTCGCGCAGCCGCAATGGCTTGAGCCGTGACAGGCGCCATAGATCGTGACGACGTACCAGGCGGGCTTCCAGCAGCGGGCAGGGCAAGCGCTCGAACAGGCGCCGTGCCAGCCTGGCAAGCCCGGGCTCGCGACACTCGCCGAAAAGCAGGCGCAGCGTCACCTGGTCTCCAAGAAGCTGCCCCTCGCTGGCCAGCTCGCCGAGCAGCGGTGCCAGGGAGTCCAGCTGCAAGTCGGTCAGTGACTTGCGTGCCAGTGCGTTGAGCGTCTCCACGGTGGGCAGGACACGTTGCCCACGGGCCTGGGCGAGTAGCGAGACGTAGTAGCCGCGCCCCAGATAGTCCAACTCACTGCAAAGGTTGATGACATGAGTGGCCCGGTCCTGGTCGTCGCGGCTGGTACGATGCCGTCGGTCCAGTGACAGGAAATCGTCGGCACTGACCAGATCCTCGGTAGGGTAATAGGGCCGCCAGTCATCCAGGCGGTCAACGACGATACGTAGCGGGCACATGAGGTTCCTGGTGAGGTAGGTAGGGCGGCGGGGAGAGGCATTCAGCATGCCCTTGACCGAGGTTATGGACAAGATGCTGGCAGCCTGAAAAAATTTCATCCAGCGCTGCTGCTGACAAGTGTGCGATGCATAGCGACAATCCGTTGCTGCCAAACCGGAATTCATGACATGACCGTTACGTTGCGCGAGGCGCAGGCCAAGGATCTGGACGCCCTCGTTCGTCTCGAGCAGGTCGCCTTCGAGGGTGATCAATTCAGCCGTCGGCAACTGTGGCACCTGCTCAATCGGGCCAATGCCCATATTCTGCTGGTCGAGAACGCCGAGAACCGCCTGCTCGGCCATGGCATCCTGCTGTTTCGCCGAAGCAGTCAGCGTGTGCGTCTCTACTCCTTCTGCGTACATCCCGAGGTGCGTGGGATGGGAATCGGTCGCCAATTGCTCGAGGCCCTGGAGCAGGAGGCGCGGCGGTGCGGCGGTGAGCGCCTGGTTCTGGAGGTGCGTGCCGACAACCGGGTTGCGCTGGCGTTATATCGGCGCATGGGCTTCACCCTGCAGCGTTGGCTGGAAGACTACTATGAGGATGGATGCGCCGGCTGGCAGATGGAAAAGCCGCTGACGGCGGTGTGATAGGTGAATATAACCTGCAACTGCTAGAATGCGTTTCCACCCTCCTTATAATCGGCCAGTGGGACTTGACCATGCCATCCTTCGACATCGTTTCCGAATTCGACAAGCACGAAGCCAGCAACGCCGTTGACCAGGCCAATCGCGAGATCCAGGGTCGTTTCGACTTCAAGGGTGTGACGGCGAGCCTCGAACTCAATGGTGACACCGTTCAGCTCGAGGCCGAGGTCGATTTCCAGCTGACGCAGATGCTCGACGTGCTGCGCAACCGGCTCATTGCCCGGGGTATCGATGCCCGCTGCATGGATCCCCAGGACCCCGAGCTTTCCGGCGTCCGGGCCCGCCAGCAGATCGTCCTGAAGCAGGGGCTCGAGCAGAAGGAAGCCAAGGATATCGTCAAGCGCATCAAGGATAGCAAGCTCAAGGTCCAGGCCCAGATCCAGGGCGACAAGGTCCGTGTGACCGGCAAGAAGCGCGACGACCTGCAGCAGGTCATGGCCCTGTTGCGGGGCGAGGGCGGCCCCGACCTGGCGCTGCAGTTCGACAACTTTCGGGACTGAGCGAGTGCCTTGGTGTCGTGCTGCCTTGCCGCATCACGACATTCGATGCTGGATCCTCCACCCTACTGCAGTGTGATCTGATACAGGTCAAGTCGGGGTGAAAGCGAACTTGAAATCCCGCCATTCGCCACCAATTCTGCTAATGTCAAGGGGCAGCCCGACGGCATTGGGTATTCCGATTTGTGTCACATATGAAGTGAGCAAACAGGAGGTGGCGTATGAATCTGCAGAAGCTCTCTCCCTGGAACTGGTTCAAGAGCGAGAACGCTGATACCCCGGCTCCGCCAACCACGGTTGAGTCCCGGCGGGGTGAGCTCACGCCGTTCCTGGGCATGCATCAGGAGTTGGATCGCTGGATGGACAGCGTGATGCGTCAGTTCGGCATGCCGTCCCTGGAAAGTCGCCTTGGGGACATGCCGGGTCTGCTGCAGCCACGGCTCGATATCGCCGAGCGTGGCAGCGAATACGTGATCAGCGTCGAGGTGCCGGGGGTAGAGGAGAAGGACATCACGCTCTCCCTGGATGACCATCGCCTGGTCATTGAAGGCGAGAAGCGCCACGAGAGCCGTACGGAGGAGCACCAGTTACATCGTGTCGAGCGCTCCTATGGCAGCTTCCGGCGCGTACTGGACCTGCCGGCGGATGCCCGGGATGAGGAGATCCAGGCCTCATTCGATAAAGGGGTGCTGACGGTGCGGGTGCCGCGCAGTGAACAAGCCAAGCCGGCCCGCCGTGAAATACCTATTCAGTGAAAACGGCTGATAACCCGGTTGTCAATGCCGGTCGCTGATGACAGTATCGGGCTCGCCCAGTGGCGGGCTCTTTTTTCGCCATAGGCAGAGGCGATTGGCCACGGTGGCAGTGATGGGCTTCAATGGTCAGCAACAGGATCGCCTCACTTCCGGAGGAAGCGCATGCACTCGCTTCGCCGTGCCGCATACATTGCCCTGGCCTGGGTCAGCTTCTGCCTCGGTGTCATCGGTGTCTTCGTGCCGCTGATGCCGACAACCTGCTTCATGCTGCTGGCGGTCTGGGCGGCCTCTCGCGGTTCGCCGCGTTTTGCGCTGTGGATTCGTGAGCATCCCCGCTTCGGTCCGGCCGTGGTGGCCTGGGAGGGCGAGAGAGCCATTCCCCGCCACGCCAAATGGTTGGCTGGGGCCATGCTGAGCTTCTCGATCCTGGTATTGCTGTTCACCCTCAGCGTGGTCTGGCTGAAAGTGACGCTTGTTACCGGGCTCGTGCTGCTGGGCCTGTGGATTGCCAGCCGTCCCGAGCCTCGGGGGCTTGGCGCTCCCCCCGCGCAGCTTGTTCGCCGCTGAATCGACGGCTGCCTTTGAGGTTCGGGAGCCGGCCCCCGTACAATGGTCGTCGATTCCCGTCAGGAGCCTTTCCGCGATGTCTGAACCCAAGCCGACCTATCTCAGCGACTATCGGCCGCCTGCCTACCGTGCCACTCACACCGAACTGACCTTCGATCTCAAGCCCGATGCCACCCGGGTCAAGGCTCGCCTGCACCTGGAGCGCCATCCGGAACGAGAAGCCGGCGCCGCCCTTGAACTCGATGGCGAGCAGCTCGTGCTCAAGTCCATCGCCATCGATGGTCAGCCACTGGAACAGGATGAGTATGCGCTCACGGCAACCGGTCTGATCGTACACCGGGTGCCGGAGCGTTTCCTGCTGGATACCGAGGTGGAAATCGCCCCGCAGGAAAATACCGCGCTCGAGGGACTCTACCTCTCCAACGGCATGTACTGTACCCAGTGTGAGGCAGAGGGCTTCCGTCGCATCACCTATTACCTGGACCGACCCGATGTCATGGCGACCTTTTCCACCACGGTGATAGGCGACGCAACCCGTGAGCCGGTATTGCTTTCGAACGGCAATCCGGTGGAGCGCGGTGAGCTGCCGAGTGGGCGCCATTTCGTGACCTGGGAGGATCCACACCCCAAGCCCTGCTATCTGTTCGCCCTGGTTGCCGGGGATCTCCAGAAAGTAGAAGACAGCTTTACCACCATGAGCGGGCGCGAGGTGGCGCTGCAGATATGGGTCGAGGAGGAGAACCTCGACAAGACCGACCATGCCATGGCGTCACTGAAGCGGGCCATGACGTGGGATGAAGAGACCTACGGGCGTGAGTACGACCTGGACCTGTTCATGATCGTGGCGGTCAACGACTTCAATATGGGCGCCATGGAGAACAAGGGACTCAACATCTTCAACTCGGCAGCGGTGCTCACCCATCCCCATACCGCCACCGATGCCGCCTTCCAGCGGGTCGAGGGGATCGTTGCCCACGAATACTTCCACAATTGGTCAGGGAACCGGGTGACCTGTCGTGACTGGTTCCAGCTCTCGCTGAAGGAGGGATTCACCGTCTTCCGTGATCAATGCTTCTCTGCCGATGTCAATTCGGCGCCGGTCAAGCGCATCGAGGACGTCTCCTTCTTCCGCACGGCCCAGTTTGCCGAGGATGCCGGGCCTACGGCGCATCCGATACGCCCTGATCATTACATAGAGATCACCAATTTCTACACCCTGACTATTTATGAAAAGGGGGCAGAGGTGGTCCGCATGCTGCGCAATCTGGTGGGCTGGGAAGCTTTTCGCCGCGGCAGTGATCTCTACTTTGGACGCTTCGACGGGCAGGCGGTAACCATCGAGGATTTCGTAGGCTGCATGGCAGAGGCATCGGGGCTTGACCTGTCCCAGTTCATGCGCTGGTACTCTCAGGCCGGGACGCCGGAGATCGATGCCCACGGTGAGTACGACTATGCCAATGCCGAATACCACCTGACCCTGCGCCAGCGTACCCCGGCCACCCCCGGCCAACCTGAGAAAAAGCCGCTGCACATTCCGCTGCGTATGGGCCTGGTAGGTACCAAGAGCGGTCGTGACTTGCCCTTGACGTTGAACGGTGATTCGCTGGGTAGTGATGCGGTGATTCATCTATGTGAAGACGAACAGACGTTCATCTTCACTGACGTTTCCGAGGCGCCGGTGCCCTCCTTGCTGCGCGGCTTCTCTGCGCCGGTTCAGCTGCGCTTCCACTACAGTCGCGAAGACCTGGCATTCCTCATGGCCAGTGACTCCGACGGTTTTAATCGCTGGGATGCCGGCCAGCGACTGGCCATGCTGGCGCTGGATGACTTGATTGCTGCACACCGCAATGGTGTCGAGAAGGTGATGGATCCTCGTGTTGTCGAGGCCTTCCGGGCCCTGCTTGAGCGTGGCGGCGACGACAAGGCGGTGCTTGCCGAGATGTTGACCCTTCCCTCCGAAGCTTATATCGCCGAACAGCAGCCGCTGGTGGATGTGGATGCCATCCATGCGGCGCGCACCTTCGTCAAGCAATCCCTGGCTGTCACCCTTCGCGATGAATTCATGGCGCTTTTCGAGGCGAATCGCTCGGATGCTCCCTATGCTCCCGAACCGGAGCAGATTGGCCAGCGTAGCCTCAAGAACGTTGCCCTTAACTACTTGATGGCGATAGAGGATGAGCAGGGCATCGAATCGGCCCAGGCGCAGTTCCGTGCCGATCACAACATGACCGACGTGCGTCATGCCCTGACCCTGCTCACTCACAGCAGCCGCACGGACCTGGCCGACCCGGCTTTGCGAGCCTTCGGTGAGAAATGGGCGCACGACCCGCTGGTAATGGACCAGTGGTTCAGCATTCAGGTCACCCGCCCTCAGTCGGATGCGCTGGACCGTGTCAGGTACCTGATGGACCATCCGGCCTTCTCATTGAAGAATCCCAACAGGGTGCGTGCCCTGGTCGGAACTTTCGCCAACCAGAACCGCGTCAACTTTCATCGTATCGATGGAGAGGGCTACCGACTGCTCGCCGATGTGGTGATCGAGCTGAATCGACTCAACCCGGAGATCGCCGCACGGCTGATCACTCCGCTGACCCGCTGGCAGCGCTTCGACGAGACCCGCCAGGACTTGATGAAGGGTGAGCTCGAGCGTATTCGCGCCGAGGAGCTCTCGCCGAACGTCTATGAGGTGGTGGAAAAAGCGCTGGCTTGAAGGCCGGCAATCGGTCGCTAAACCTGGCACGAACCACAGCGCCGCCCATGGGGCGGCGCTGCTGTTTCGGGTGGTGCTGTTGCTTCGGGCGGAGAAGGCTCAGTTGATCAGCCAGCTCAACACCGTGACGCCGAGCAGCCCCCAGATCAGGGTCGCCACCAGGCGCCGGCGCAGCAGGGCGCGCAGGCCCAGATAGAGCAGCCACAGGCCGAGAACCAGGATCAACAGGCTCACCAGGGTAGTCGGGACGCCTAGCGAAGCGGAGAGGCCGTGGAAAAATCCACGGGCGGCATCGCCCAGGTTCTGGAAGAAGTGGATCAGCAGATCCACCATGAAACGGATGATCTCGCCGAGTGTCTTGCCCAGCCAGGTAAAGAAATCTTGCATGTGTCGTTCCGGTAGCCTTACTCGATCATGTCGAGAACGGTCCCTACGATATCATCCATGGTGACCAGGCCCACCAACTTGTTGTCATCGAGCACCAGAATCCGCTTCACCACGCTGTCGGTCATCAGGCTGGCGACATGACGCACATCCAGTGACTCGCCGACGCCGATGGCCGGCTTGGCGCAGACGTCATAGACGTTGATCAAGTCGATATCACCGTTCTCGGCGACGATGGTCTTGAGGATATTGGTGTAGGTGATCAGGCCCCAGGCGTCGTGGGGGTCCTGCTGCTCGACGACCAGGCTTTTGAGGTTGTGGCGCTTCATCAACCCCAGGGCGTCGCGAAGGGTGGCGAAGGGCGATACCGTCACCACGTCGCGCATCATGATGTCCTTGACCAGCATCTTGTCACTCCGTCTGTTATTGAATCAGTGGTCGTGTCTGAGCCGCTCTTCGAAGCGCTTGACCTGCGACATGTCGATGCCACCGAGGTGCTCCACGGGCAGCGTCATTACCAAACCCTTGGAGTCATCGCCGGAAGCGTTGAGTACCTGGCGTATGGCCTTAAGTACCTTCAGCGACAGCCCTTTCTCCAGCGTCATCAGCATGATGCTTTGACTGCCCTCGAAGGTCAGGCCGAAGAAGGTCTTCTTGCGCTCCCCACCGATTCCTCGGCCTGACATCAGGGTCATGCCAACGGCACCCGCGTCGGTGGCGGCATCGATGCACTCCTGCTCGAGATCCTCCGGAGCGATGGCAACCAATAGCGAAAACTTCATGTCCTCTTGCCTCCAGACTTGGCCACCCAATCCATGAGGATGGCATAGCTCATAACGGTCACGATAGGGAAGATCGAGGCGAAAGCGATCAGCCCGAAGCCGTCGATCAGTACGTTACGTCCATCGATCTGGCTGGCCAGGCCAATGCCGAGCGCCGTTACCAGGGGCACGGTCACCTCGGAGGTCGTTACGCCTCCCAGGTCGAAGGCCAAAGCCACGATATACCGGGGCGCCAGGGCGGTCAGCAGGATAACCAGCGTATAACCACCGATAATGTAGTGGTGAATGGAGTCGCCGGTGATGATGCGATGTACACCGATGGTAATGCCAATGGCCACGCCGAGTGCCACCAGCAGGCGGATCACGTTGCCCTGGATCTTGCCCGCTGCTGCCTCTTCGGCCTGCTGACCAATGGCGATAAGTGCCGGTTCGGCCATGGTGGTGGCGAAACCGATGCAGAAGGCGAAGAGATAGACCCAGAGCCAGGTATCGAGGGTGACCAATTGGTAGGCCATGCTCTGGCCGATGGGGAAGAGGCCGAGCTTGAGACCCACCACGAAGGCGTAGAGACCGATGATGACCAGGGCGAAGCCAATGCTGACCCTGAGTGGATCGGCAAGTGAACGCTTGAGGACGGCGTATTGGAAGAACAGGATCACCAGAATGATCGGCAGCACGTCGCGCAACATGCTGAAAAGATCGAGCACCATGACCAACAGCCCGGAAGGGGGCTCTGTGTCGCTGCTGGGCGCGACCAGCTCTGCGCTATTGGCGATGCTGCCCGGATCGGCGTAGACCAGGATGCCGTAGAGCTGGACGCTGATCATCGGCACCATCACGGCCAGCGCCACCAGGCCGAAGCCATCGATCAGTGAGCTGCGGCCACGAATGGAGGCCGCGAGGCCAATGCCCAGGGCGGCTATAAGGGGCACAGTGACGATATTGGTGGTCACCCCGCCGGAGTCGTAGGCCAGGCCGACGATTTCTTCGGGCGCGAAGAACGTCACCAAGACGACCAGCATATACCCCACGATCATATACCAGTGCAGGGGGTGGCCCAGAATGATTCGGAACACACCGAGCGCCATCACCAGCCCCACGGAGCCGGCAACGATCAGGCGTAGCGTCAGGGCGTTGATCCGCCCATCGCTGATCTGTGCGGCCTGATCGGCGACAGCGATCAACGCCGGCTCGGCCACCACCGCAGAGAATCCGATGGCAAAGCCGAACAGCATCAGGATCGGCATCGAGCCGCGGCGAGCGAACTGGTTGGCCAGGCGCTTGCCCACCGGGAAGATACTCAGTTCTAGCCCCTGCAGGAACAGCGCGACGCCAACGGCAACGATCAACAGGCCGATCGTCATGCTTAACCCGTTGTCGGGCCATTGCCTCAACAGCAGTGCCTGAAAAAGGACCACCACAATGATAATCGGCAACAGGTTACGCATGGCATGGGCCAGCGCTTTGAGAAAATCCCTGAGTTGCTCTGCCAAGACCGGCTCCCCTGAGCATGTTCCGTTGATACGACAATCGGTCTTGTCGCTGTTAAGCGGGGCGTGGACAGGCTAGCCTGTCATTTCAGATAGTAACATTAGCCTGATTCGATGGATGACTGGCGATGTGCCACGGTCACTGGCGACATGATACGTCTGAGGCCACATTATATCATCGCGTATGGCCTTGTGTGGGAATGCCCGGTTTGTCGTGAATTGATCAGGGTCAAGACTATGTTTTTCGTCCGGAACGAGATCGCGCGCATCGCGCAAAAAGGAGAGGAGCAGCCATGAATGTCTCGTTGATCATCGTGCTGGTGGTGCTGGGCCTGCTGGTCATCTACAGCGTCAGTATTTACAACCGGTTGGTGGCCTTGAAGAACCGCTATCAGAATGCCTTTGCACAGATCGAGGTACAGCTGAAGCGTCGTTACGACCTCATTCCCAATCTGGTGGAGACGGCCAAGGGCTACATGGCCCATGAGCGTGAGACACTCCAGGCTGTCACAGAGGCGCGTAATACGGCCCTGGCGGGCCTAAAGCACGCCGCGGCACAACCCGGAGAGCCGGGAGCCATGGCCGAACTGGCCGGTGCCGAAGGGGCGCTGGGGGCTGCGCTTGGACGCTTCAACATGGTCATGGAGGCATACCCGGATCTCAAGGCATCCGAGAATATGCGCCAGCTCTCCGAGACGCTCACCAGCACCGAGAACCGGGTCGCCTTTGCTCGTCAGGCCTTCAATGACGCGGTCATGCAGTACAACACCTACAAGCAGAGTTTCCCTCCGATCCTGCTGGCAGGTCCGTTGGGGCATCGAGAGGATGCGGCCCTGCTCGAATTCGAGGATAGCGCCGAGATTCAGGCGGCACCCAAGGTCAGCTTCTGACGGGAGTAGGAATGGACTTTTTCGGAGCCCAGGACCAGGCGCGGCGGCTGACGGTACGGCTGGTACTCCTGCTGCTCATGGCGGTGGCCGGTATGGTGGCTGCGGCGGTGCTGATCGTGGCGGTGGCCATGGCACTGCTCGATGGCGGGCAAGCCGGTGCCGATCCCCTGGCGCGTGCGTTCGACCCGGTGTTGCTTGGCAGTGTCGCCCTTGGGGTTGTGGCAGTGGTGGCTGTCGGAAGCCTGATGCGCCACCGGCAGCTCCGGGGCGGCGGCTCTGCGGTTGCCGAAGCGTTGGGGGGACGCCTGATCAATGCGAATACCCATGACACCGACGAGCAACGACTGCTCAATGTGGTGGAGGAGATGGCCATCGCCTCTGGCATGCCCGTGCCGGCGGTCTATGTGCTGGAAGAGTCCGCCATCAACGCCTTTGCCGCGGGCCACGCGCCCCACGATGCCGCCATCGGTGTCACCCGTGGCGCTATCCAGTCACTCGATCGAGACGAGCTCCAGGGTGTCATAGCCCATGAATTCAGCCATATCCTGCACGGCGACATGCGCCTCAACATGCGCCTCGTCGCGCTACTCTACGGTATTCTGGTGATTGGCCTGGTCGGCCGCATGCTGCTGCGGGGCATGGTCGGTCGGCGTGCGGTGCGCAGCTCGCGTCGCGGTAACGGCCAGGCAGTAATGCTGGGTGCGGGCATTGCTCTGATGGCAGTGGGCTACGTGGGAACGCTCTGCGGCAATCTCATCAAAGCTGCCGTCAGCCGGCAGCGCGAGTTCCTGGCGGATGCCAGCGCGGTGCAGTACACCCGCAATCCGGCAGGCCTGGCGCGGGCACTGAAGCGCCTGGCGGCCCACTCCCATGGCTCCGAGCTGCGGGCCACTCAGGCAGCCGAGTTCAGTCATCTCTATTTCGGTCGCGGCCTGCGCGGCCTGAGCGGGCTCACCGCCACCCACCCGCCGCTGACTACGCGTATCGAGCGACTAGAGCCCGATTGGGATGGAAACCTCCCGGAGCCGCGGCCGGTCAGTGACGATCCGGCAGCCGAAAGGCGTGAACCCGGCGATATGCCGTCGACTGCCGGGCTGGCGGGTCTAGCCGCCGTTGATACCCTGTCGTCTCGGCCCACGACGACGCACTCTGCCGGTACGCATGGCCTTTCGCAGCGGGTCGGGCAGCCCGGCCCGGCGGATATCCTGCGTGCACGCCAGACCTTGGATGGGCTGGACGACCGCCTGCTGGAGGCTGCCCATGAGCCCTATGCCGCCCGGGCGTTGGTCTACGGCATATTGATGGGCGTTGATCCATCCAGCCGCCAGCGCCAGCGTCAGGCGCTGGTGGACCAGGCGCTACCAGAGGTGCTGGTGGAGCTGGACCGCCTGGCTCCTCCGCTGGCGGCCATGACCCCTGGCCAGCGGCTGGCGCTGATCGAACTGGCTTTACCGGTACTGCGCCAGCTGACCACGGCTCAGTTCGCCGGCTTCCGGACCTGCCTTGCCCGGCTGATGGCCGAGGAGACGCACCCCGGTGCCCTGCAGTGGGCGCTGCATCGTATCGTGCTTGTGGGAATCGAAGGGCCACGTTACCGTCGACACCGTCATCTTCAGCTGGCTGCGCTGGAGGCTCCCATTGCACGTTTGCTGTCGAGCCTGGCCAAGGCGGGGGATGTGGAAGAGGCTGAGGCCAGGGAGGCTTTTCAGTCCGCTCTTCAGGCGTTGCCGATCGCGCCAGCTTACATGGACCGGTTGGCGGGTCCGGCGGAGCTGGATCAGGCAGTGGAAAAGCTGCTGCAGTTGCCGGACGACGACAAGATTCTGCTGCTGGATGCCATGGCGCGCTGCGTGTTCCACGACGGTCGTATTGCGCCGCCTGAGGCTGAGATGTTGCGGGCGGTTGCCTGGTCAATGGGCTGCCCATTGCCGGCGACAGCCGCTGATTGATACCTGGCTCTACCCGCTGAAAAGGGATCGTTTTGTCGATGCGCTGTCCAACCTATTATCACAGGGCACGTGCTCTCGACTTGCAGGTTCGTCAGGGCTTTGCTGCAATGGATCTCTTTTCCTGACGGCCTCACATTGACTGGAGATACTTGAATGGCGAAGACCCCCTGGAAGCTTGCCGCGGTAGGGCTGACCCTTGCGCTGGGCCTGGCTGGCTGTGGCGATACGGAAGACGAGGCCGGGGCACCCGAGGTCGAGGAGACGGAGATTCCCGCGGGCGAGACACTGGAAGATACCATGCCCGACGATACGGAAGCGGCGACCGAAGAGGCGCCCGTGACAGAGGAAGAGGCCACACCGGAGGACGCTGCTCCCATAGAGCCGGGCGACGACATAGAAGCGGATGCCGAGACGTTGGGTGAATCACCGGCTGCAACCTTGGATGAAGGGGGCGCCCTGCCGGGTGAGCCTACCAGCTCGGATATCGATGCCATCCTGGAGGACACCGAGCGTCGCTTCGAGGAGGCACAGCGGCGTATTGATGAACAGTATGAAGAGGTTGAGCGAGATTCGCCGGCACTGGAGCCGATGGAAGAGTCGACGGACTTTCGCTCGACGATCGAACCCATGCAGGACGATGATACCGGCGACTCCCCTTCGGCCATCGACGAGGAAGCGGAGCGGCGAGGCGAAACGACGCAGTCGGATATCGATGCCATGCTGGAGGAAACCGAGCGTCGCTTCGAGGAAGCGCGGCGCCAACTCGACGAACAGTTCGAAGAAGCCGAGCGGCGCGACCCGCAGAGTGAAGCGCCTCAGTTCGACATCGAGGATTGAGGGCCCGTGCTGCGTCATGCCATGAAAAAGGCCCGCCGTCAGGCGGGCCTTTCGTCTGGGGGGCCAGTCTTCAAGCAGAAGCCAGGCCAATGCGCCTGCCGAAGCAGTACCTCAGTCGGCGAGCTTGATGTTGGAGGCCTGAAGGCCCTTCTTGCCCTGGGTGACCTCGAAGGTAACCTTTTGGCCATCCTGCAGGGTCTTGAAGCCGTCAGCCTGAATCTCGGAGAAGTGGGCGAACAGGTCGTCACCACCGTCGTCCGGAGAGATGAAGCCATAGCCCTTGGTATCGTTGAACCACTTGACAGTGCCAGTTGCCATTGTCGATTTCCTTACTTACTGATTGATCGTGCAGGGCACTCGGCAGTACCGGAGGCCCGAAGTGCGTGGGCAAGGCGAGAAAAGTGCGCTTCGGGTCTATCGACAGTTCGACATACTGTTAACGACTTCCCACTTGCTTTCCGACGCAACGGATAATGCATGAGTGGCGAACCACCATGCCCGCCCAAACAACTTTAGATAGAAATAATCGGAGCGTCCAGCGAATCCCGAGCATGAAATATGCCATACCGAGTCTGTCCTTGAGCCGACCCATGCCTGCCTGCGAGGCGCTACGCACCAGATCGAAAAGCTGGCTGCAGGGAGGCCGCCGGCACCGCGTAGCCAACCGGTGCGGTTCTCTGACGACCACGGCAAAGCCGCAGCCATGCTACCCGGAACGTGTTGTCCCGATCGAGGCATTGAGTGCCAGGTGTTGGTTTGTAAGGCGATGGCGTAGAATCGCCCCGTTGCCCGATCCCGGGTAATGCATCGGCAGGGAGCGCTCGAGCCATGTTGTGGGATGCCCAGTTCTGGCCATTTGTGGTTGCCATTACTCTGCTGACTCTCAGCCCCGGGGTGGATACTTTACTGGTGATCCGCAACACGGCTCGCGGTGGCGTGCGTGATGGTGTGCTGACCAGCGTGGCGATCTGCTGTGGCCTGTTCGTGCATGCCACCGTGTCGGCGCTGGGGATTTCCCTGATCCTGCTGCAGTCGGCATGGGCCTTCGGCCTGCTCAAGGTGGCGGGAGCCGGTTACCTGATATGGCTGGGGATCGCCAGTCTGCTGGCGGCACGACGTGGCCAGGGCCTGCCAATTGAAGGCGTGATGGGCGCGCGCGAGGCGCGCTCGGTGTGGCGGCCGCTTCGGGAAGGGCTGCTGTCCAACGTGCTCAATCCCAAGACCGTTGTCTTCTACATGGCATTTCTGCCCCAATTCATCGCCCCGACGGACCCTGCCCTGATCAAGTCATTGTGTCTGGCAGGCGTGCATTTCATCATCGCCAACCTGTGGCAGATCGGTATCGTCTTGACGGTGGGCAGTGCGGGGCGCTGGCTGGGAAGCCGCCTCTTTGCGCGCGTCTTGAATGGAGCAACCGGCGCGGTACTGATCGGGTTTGGCATCAAGCTGGCGCTGGAGCGTCACCCCGTTTGAGCGATTGCAAACGCTTGGGCCCCGGTATGCAACCGGAGCCCAATAAGGGTAATTCTAGTGTCGTTCGAGTGGCGCCGGCTAGTTGCGTGCCAGCAGCGAACCGTCGTAGCGCACCGTGGTTTCCGCCGAGCTGAGCATCGAAACGCCCTCGGTGCTGCCTCCGTTGGCCAGGCTCTCGAAGATGACCCGGTAGGCGAGCACCGCCTGGACATAGTCGCGTGTCTCGCGGAAGGGAATGCTCTCCACGAAGAGGTCGAACTCCTCTGGCGAGTCGCGCAGCCAGCGATCGACCCGGCCGGGGCCGGCATTGTAGGCCGCGGCTGCCGCCAGGCGATTGCCCCGATAGCGGTCGGTCATGTCGCGAATATAGGTGCTGCCCAAGCGGATGTTGAGCTCCGGGTCGAGCACGCCGTAAGACCCGGGGTCACTGATGCCGAGCTGGCGGCTGAGCTGGGTGGCGGTGCCGGGCATTATCTGCATCAGCCCGCGGGCGCCAGCGGGGGAGAGCGCCGTCGGATTGTAGGCACTTTCGCGTCGCGCAATGCCCATCAGCAGGTAAGGGTCAACGCCGGTATTGTTGCCCCAGCGCAGGAAGTAATCCCGATAGGCTTCCGGAAAGCGCCAGTCCAGCGCGTCCCACATCTGGCCGGTGATGGTGGTCTGGACAAGGCGAGCATGCCAGCCCCGGCGCGCGGCGTAGTCGGCGAGGGCCCGCGCCTCTCTGGGTGTTCCAATGGCCACTGCATTCAGCCACTCGCTGTTGGCCAGGCCATCCTCGCCGATGCGCAGCAGGGCTTCCGTACGCTGCACGGCTGGCCACTGGGCGACCTCCTGACGATACGCCTCGTCGAAGCCATTGCGCTCGAGGTTCAGGGAATAGGGGCGATTGAGACGGTCCGATGCGGCGAAGGCGAAGAAATTGCGTCCGTCGGCAGCGCGAGCATAGGCGACCTGGGCACGCTCCGTGTCACCCAGCTGTTCGTGGGCCCGCGCCTTCCAGTATTGCCAACGACTATTGTCGCGGGTCTCATCGGGCATTGCCTCGATCCAGCGGAGTGCGCCGGACCAGTCCCGGCTGCTCAGGGCATGGCGCACGCGCAACTCGAGTACCCGCGCGGTACCCACCCGGGGCAGAATATCGTCCACCCAGCCCCGGTTATTGTCGATGTTGCGCACCAGGGAGTAGAAGGCCAGGTCCTCCTCGATGGCATGGCGATGCTCGCCGTCGAAGGTCAGGTAAGGGGCAACCTTGCGCCATGCCTCCATGGCGGCTTCGGTATCGGCACGGGTGAAGCCATGCATGGCAGCGGCAAACAGCGCCCCGCTGCCGAGGCACTCGGGGCCGATGCAGTTGGGTACTTGGGTGATGGCGGCGTAATTCCCCTGCAGGCGGGCCTTGGCGTCGCGGGCTTCCTGCCAACGACTGCCGAGCTGGCGACCCAGGTAGCTGGCAAGACCGCTTTCGCCCTGTTGCCAGGCCAGCATCTTGCGCTCCCAGATATCGACTTCGCTGATCTCCCCCGTTTCCCGCAGTTGGCGGAACAGGGGGTCGCAGGCTGACGATTGCGAGCTGCCCACGTGCCACAGCTTTCGCCCACCCTGCGCAGCAGCCTCGGGATCGCTGCCAAGCAGCGCCGTATAGTAATGGCATTGACGTTCGGCGCCTGCGGGCTCGCCATCGGCAACGGCGAGGACGGCACCGTAGCGACCTGCGCTGCCGTAGCGGCTGATGGCCTGGCCGCGCATCCACTCGGCCAGGGGGGCGTCCTTGTGCCGCTCGATGAACGCCAGTATCTGGCTGGGCTCGGCCTGGGGCAGTTGATCGCGCAGGCGGTGATACTCCACATAGCCGTAGAGCACATGATCATTGATGGTGCTGCTGTTGATTCTGCTCCACTGCTGGTTGCGAGCCGCCTCCAGTGCCTCACGCATGGCGCTGTCGCTCGGCTGGGCATGAGCAACGAGTGGCAGGCTGATGGCAGCCGCGGCAAACCAGGCGGCGGCGCTGTTTAGCAGGTGGCGATGGCGCATGGTGGCGGCCTCCGGAAGGCTTGAGTCGGAACCTCTGTATCGTCGCCCATTGGAGCATATTTGAGTAGGGGTTGGGTGATGATTTCCAGGGTGTTGGTTGGCTTCGTTCAACGGTGAGATGCTTGTGCGCAAACAGCGTGAGGGCTAGGCTGAACAGGTTCCTATCAAACGCTTGTTGGGCTATCGTGAGGAGTAGGATGTGACCCAAGACATACAGCCTGGCGAGGTTGTCCGCCGTGACCCCGAGGCCTGGCGAATCGCTCTGACCCGCTTCGTCTCTATCATCCCGCATACCCAGGAATTGGGACTCGAGGTGATCAGTGTGGTTCCCCCGGAGGTGACAATGCGGCTTCCCTGGCGTGACGAGCTGCTGGGCGATTCCACGCGGGGGCTGGTGCATGGTGGCGTACTCACCATGCTGCTGGATACGGTATGCGGCTCTGCGGTGCTTTGCGGCCTGCCCTCGCCGGAGGTCTGCCCGACGTTGGACCTGCGCGTCGACCATTACCGGCCGGCGTTGGCGGGTCGTCCCATCATGGCCAGTGCCCGTGTGCTCTCCGTAACAGAATCGGTGGTCTTCACCGAAGGCACGCTCTGGCAGGATCCCGAGCGGCCGGTGGCCCGCGGCATTGGCAATTTCATGCGCCTGGGGCCTCGCAACACGCCGCCGGGCTTTGGTGAGGCGTTGTTCAGCGGGGCCAATGAGGGAGCGAACGACGATGGTTGACGACTTTCACGATGCGGCCTGGCTGGAGAAAACCCGGGCCGAAGGCGATGTCGCCGCCTGGCTGGAGCGAGTGCCCTATACCCGCTTCATTGGCGTTTCGGCATCGCCCGACACCGAGGGAGACGGCATGGTTTTTCATCTTGAACCGCGCCCTCACAACATCGGCAACATCCTGCTGCCTGCCGTTCACGGCGGGGTGGTGGCTGCCTTCATGGAGACAGCCGGCACCCTCGACCTGATGCTCGCGACGCGGACACCCCGGTTGCCGCGTATCGTCGACTTCTCCATTGATTATCTACGCGCGGCCCGCGTGATACCGACCCATGCTCGCTGCAGCCTTTTGCGGGAGGGACGGCGCATGGCCAATGTCCAGGTCAAGGCCTGGCAGGAGCGTGAAGATGAACCTGTGGCCACGGCGCGTCTGCACTTCGTCTTGAGCACCACAGAACACCCCGACGCTTGAAATTCCCGCCTCGGACCCCATATCGCTGAACAGTTCTACACGCGCGACGCCATGGCGGCGTCGCCGCTGGTTCAAGCCATGAGGTAACCGATCCATGTCCACTACCGCTCACGAGGAAACGCTCGGCTTCCAGACTGAGGTCAAGCAGCTGCTGCACCTGATGATTCACTCCCTCTATTCCAACCGGGAGATATTTCTACGCGAGCTGATTTCCAACGCTGCCGATGCCTGCGACAAACTGCGCTATGCGGCGCTGGACAACGATGCGCTGTATGAAGGCGATAGCGAACTGCGTATCGAGATCACGCATGACGAGAAGGCCGGCACGGTAACGGTACGCGACAACGGCATCGGCATGAGTCGTGACGAGGTGATTCACAACCTGGGTACCATTGCTCGGAGCGGCACCGCCGAGTTCCTCAAGCAGCTCTCCGGCGAGCAGCAGAAGGATGCCAGGCTGATCGGCCAGTTCGGCGTGGGCTTCTACTCCAGCTTTATCGTCGCCGATGAGGTGACAGTGCGAACCCGCAAGGCCGGCACTGACAAGGCGGAGGGCGTCGAGTGGCGCTCCAGGGGAGAAGGCGAGTTTACCGTTGCAGATATCGAGAACGAGCGCCACGGTACCGAAATCGTGCTTCACCTCAAGCCGGATGCCAAGGAGTTTGCCGACGACTTCCGCCTCAAGGGGCTGGTGCGCAAGTACTCCGATCATATCGAGGTCCCGGTACGCATGCCCAGGATCGAGGCCGCCAAGGATGACGACGGCAATGAGATAGAGGGAAGCGAAGTTACCACCTGGGAAACCGTCAACGAGGCCACCGCACTCTGGTCCCGGCCCAAGGGCGAGATCTCCGATGACGAGTACAAGGCGTTCTACAAGCATGTGGCCCATGACTTCAGCGATCCGCTGACCTGGAGCCACAACAAGGTCGAGGGCAAGCTCGAGTACACCAGTCTGCTCTTCGTGCCGGGGCGTGCTCCCTTCGACCTCTACGAGCGGGATGGCTCCCGGGGCGTGAAGCTCTATGTGCAGCGCGTCTTCATCATGGACGATGCCGAGCAGTTCCTGCCGCTCTACCTGCGTTTCATCAAGGGGGTGCTCGATACCCGCGAACTCTCTCTCAACGTTTCCCGTGAGCTGCTTCAGCAGGATCCCAAGGTCGAGAAGATCAAGAGTGCGCTGACCAAGCGGGCGCTCGACATGCTCAAGAAGCTGGCCAAGGACAAGGAAAGCTACCAGACCTTCTGGAATACCTTCGGCACCGTGCTTAAGGAAGGGCCGGCCGAGGACTACGCCAACCGTGAAAAGATCGCAGGGCTGCTACGGTTCTCCTCAACGCATACCGATAGTGCCACCCAGGACCAGTCACTGGCCGACTACGTCGAGCGCATGAAGGAAGGGCAGGCAAAGATTTACTACATCGTGGCCGACAGCTTCAATGCGGCCAAGTCGAGCCCGCACCTGGAGATCTTCCGCAAGAAGGGCATCGAGGTGCTACTGCTCTCCGATCGGATCGACGAGTGGCTGATGAGCCACCTCACCGACTTCGACGGTAAGACCCTGCTCGACGTGGCCAAGGGTGATCTCGATCTTGGCGAGATCGAGGGTGAAGAGGAGAAGAAGGCCCAGGAAGAGACCGCCAAGGCCAAGGAGGCGCTGGTCAAGCGTGTCAAGGAGGCCTTGGGGGACGAGGTCCAGGAGGTCAAGGTGACCCATCGACTGATCGATTCGCCGGCCTGTGTGGTGCTGCCCGAGCATGAGATGGGCTTTCAGATGCGTCGCATCATGGAGGCGGCCGGGCAGAAGGTGCCTGAGGTCAAGCCGATACTCGAGCTCAACCCGGAACATGCGCTGGTCGACCGGCTCGAATCGGCGGAGGGCGAACGTTTCGCTGACCTGGCGCGAATCCTGCTGGATCAGGCGATCATCGCCGAGGGCGGTCATCTCGATGATCCGGCGGCCTACGTCAAGCGCCTCAATGCGCTGCTGATAGCCTGATTCCGCAAGGGCAATACCCCATCGATGGTCCACGTCACAGGCCGCCTTCGGGCGGCCTGTGCGTGTTTGTGATCACGGCCAGGTCGGCCCTTTACGTCAACGTCACATCCTGTTTTTTCCATTATTTCAGCCGGATAGTGCTACATTCAGTTGCTGTCGATCGACATCATTGCGGTTGTGCATTGCGGCATGGTCAGGTATGAATAGTCAGTTTGACCTATCCGAAACTTCGATAACCATAAGGGAGATCCAACGTGAAGATTGGTGCACCCAAGGAGCTCGCCCAGGGGGAGGCACGCGTCGCGCTGACCCCTGACAGTGCGCAGCTCATACACAAGCTTGGACACGAATGCCTGATCGAATCAGGAGCCGGCATCGCTGCCGGTTTCGATGACGAGGCCTATCGCTCCGCCGGTGTGGCAGTGGTGGAGAGCGCCGAGGCACTTTGGCGCGAGGCCGAGGTGGTTATCAAGGTGCGCGAGCCCAGCGACGCAGAAGCCGACCTGCTGCGGGACGGCCAGACGCTGATCAGCTTCTTCTGGCCGGCCCAGAACGAGGCGCTGCTGGAGCGCTGCCGGGCGAGGGGGGCCACCGTGGTCGCCATGGACATGGTCCCGCGAATCTCTCGGGCCCAGAAGATGGATGCCCTGTCGTCCATGGCCAATATCGCCGGCTATCGGTCGGTGATCGAGGCGGGCAACAATTTCGGCCGCTTTTTCACCGGCCAGGTCACTGCCGCCGGGAAAGTGCCACCGGCCAAGGTGCTGGTCATCGGCGCTGGTGTGGCGGGTCTCGCCGCCATTGGTACTGCAACGAGCCTCGGTGCGGTGGTTCGCTCCTTCGACGTGCGCCCCGAGGTTGCCGAGCAGATCGAATCGATGGGCGCCGAGTTCCTGTTTCTCGACTTCGAGGATTCCCAGGATGGCTCCGGCACCGGCGGCTATGCCGCACCGTCAAGCCCCGAGTTCCGCGAGAAGCAGCTGGCGCTGTTCCGTGAGCAGGCGCCAGAGGTCGATATTGTCATCACCACGGCGTTGATTCCCGGCAAGCCAGCGCCCAAGCTGTGGCTGGAGGACATGGTCAAGGCCATGAAGCCGGGGTCGGTCATTGTCGACCTGGCCGCCGAGAAGGGCGGCAACTGCGACCTCACCAAGCCCAACGAGAAGGTGGTCAGCGACAATGGCGTGACCATCGTCGGCTTTACCGACTTCCCTTCGCGCATGGCGACCCAGTCATCGTTGCTTTACTCGACCAACATCCGTCACATGCTCACCGACCTGACGCCTGAAAAGGATGGTGCCATCGTCCATGACATGGAAGATGACGTGATCCGAGGGGCGACGGTCACTCATCAGGGTGAGGTTACCTTCCCGCCGCCGCCCCCCAAGGTCAAGGCGATTGCCGCCGCCAAGCCCAAGCCCAAGGAGAAGGTGCCGACACCGGAGGAGAAGAAGGCCACAGAGCTTGCCACCTTCAAGGTGCAGACCAAACGACAGGTGACGTTGCTTGGCGTCGGGGGCGCATTGATGCTGCTGCTTGGCCAGATTGCCCCGGCCTCGTTCATGCAACACTTCATCGTTTTCGTGCTGGCCTGCTTCGTCGGTTTCCAGGTGATCTGGAATGTCAGCCATTCGCTGCATACGCCGCTGATGGCGGTGACCAATGCCATTTCCGGGATCATCATTCTCGGGGCGGTCCTGCAGATTGGATCGGGCAACTGGGTGGTGGTATTGCTTGCGGCGATCTCGGTACTGATCGCGACCATCAATATAGTGGGTGGCTTCCTGGTGACACGCCGGATGCTGGCCATGTTCCAGAAGTCCTGAGCGGCGGAGTAACGACATGTTGGGTCAAGGTTTTGTTTCTGCCGCAGCCATTGCGGCAAGCGTTCTCTTCGTGCTCTCCCTGGGTGGACTGAGCAATCAGGAAAAAGCCAAGCGTGCCGTCTGGTACGGCATCGTCGGCATGGCGGTGGCGGTGCTTTTCACCGCTTTCGGTCCGGGCATCGGCAACTACTGGCTGATGATCCCGATGATCGCGATCGGCTCGGTGATTGGTTGGAAAGTGGCCACGCGGGTGGCCATGACCGAAATGCCCCAGCTGGTGGCGGCGCTGCACAGCTTCGTCGGCCTGGCGGCGGTGTTCGTCGCCTGGAACGCCGATCTCGAGCGGCGTCGGGTACTGGCGGCACAGGCACTCGGTGCCGGCTACCAGGAGTTTTCGGCCTTTGCCGCCCTGGTGGCGACCAAGGCATCGGATGAACTCACCTTCCTGCAGCTCGAGGTGGTGTTCGCCATCTTCATCGGTGCGGTGACCTTCACCGGTTCGGTGGTGGCCTTCGGCAAGCTGGCCGGCAAGGTGGACGGCAAGCCACATAAGCTGCCCGGCGGCCATATGCTCAATGCGGGAGCGGCCGCATTCAGTCTGCTGTTGGCGATTCTCTACCTCAACGGTGCCGGCTTCTGGACCCTGCTGATTCTCGCGGCGCTGGCCTTCTTCATCGGCTGGCACCTGATCATGGGTATCGGCGGTGCCGATATGCCGGTGGTGGTGTCGATGCTCAACAGCTACTCGGGCTGGGCGGCGGCAGCGATCGGCTTCACCCTCTCCAACGATCTGCTGATCGTCACGGGGGCGCTGGTGGGTTCCTCCGGGGCCATTCTCTCCTACAT
Source organism: Halomonas chromatireducens (assembly GCF_001545155.1). Classification (NCBI taxonomy): domain Bacteria; kingdom Pseudomonadati; phylum Pseudomonadota; class Gammaproteobacteria; order Oceanospirillales; family Halomonadaceae; genus Halomonas; species Halomonas chromatireducens. Next base: position 921,321 of record NZ_CP014226.1, read on the forward strand.
CATGTGCAAGGCGATGAACCGCAACTTCGTCAGCGTCATTCTCGGTGGCTTCGGTGGTGGCACCCAGGGGCCGGCTGCCGAGATCGAGGGCGAGCAGGTGGCCATCGATGCCGCGGGCGTGGCCAGTTCACTGAATAACGCCGACAGCGTGGTTATCGTGCCTGGCTACGGCATGGCCGTGGCCCAGGCCCAGAACGCGGTGAGCGAGCTGGTGCGCAAGCTGCGCTCGGCAGGTAAGGAGGTACGCTTCGCCATACACCCGGTGGCCGGGCGTCTGCCAGGGCACATGAACGTACTGCTGGCCGAGGCCAGGGTGCCCTACGATATCGTGCTGGAAATGGACGAGATCAACGATGATTTCCCCAAGACCGACGTCACGATCGTCATCGGCTCCAACGATATCGTCAACCCTGCCGCCCAGGACGACCCCAACAGCCCCATCGCCGGCATGCCGGTGCTTGAGGTCTGGAAGTCCTCGGTCGTCTTCGTCTGCAAGCGTGGCCAGGGCACGGGCTATTCGGGCATCGAGAACCCGCTCTTCTACAAGGAGAACACGCGGATGTTCTATGGCGATGCCCGTGAGAGCATCGATTCGCTGCTCTCCTTGATCGACTGAGGCGATATCGCCCGGGCCGGTATCGCCGGCCCGGTGCTATGCTAGGCATCAGGCGCCCCCGAAGGGGGCGCTTTTCGTTACACTCTTCTCTCTACCCGACTTTTCAGGGGTGAACATGTCCGATGAACCCATGCGGGTGGCGGTGCTGGGCGGGGGCAGTTTCGGTACTGCACTTGCCAGCATTGCTGCCGACAACGGGGCAGAAGTGTGTCAGTGGCTACGCGACATCGATCTGGTGGAACAGATCAACCGTGAACACCGAAACGGCCGCTACCTGCCCGACTTTGCCATCAACCCGGCGGTCAAGGCATCGAGTGATATGCAGGCAGTGCTCGAGCGGGCGGAACTGGTGCTGGTGGCGATTCCCTCCAAGGCCTTTCGTGACGTCGTGCGGCAGGCACGCCCCTGGCTTCGCTCCGACCAGATCCTGGTGAGTACGACCAAGGGTATTCAGGAGGAGGGCTTCAAGCTGATGAGCCAGATCCTTCAGGAGGAGACGGGCTTTACCCATATCGGGGTGATCTCGGGCCCTAACTTGGCCACCGAAATCGCCCAGAAACAGCTCACCGCCACGGTAGTGGCCAGCGACGACCCGCTGACTCGTACCCGGGTGCAGCAGGCGCTGAGCTGTGACTACTTCAGGGTCTATGCCAGCAACGACCGCTACGGCGTTGAGCTGGGCGGGGCGTTAAAGAATATCTATGCGATCGCCGCCGGTATGGCCGCCGCGCTGGGCATGGGCGAGAACACACGCAGCATGCTCATGACCCGGGCGCTGGCCGAGATGGGGCGTTTTGCGGTGGACCAGGGGGCCAATCCCATGACGTTCCTCGGCCTTGCCGGCGTGGGTGACCTGATCGTCACCTGCTCGTCGGACCTGTCGCGCAACTACCGAGTCGGCTATGCGCTGGGCCAGGGAAAATCCCTCGATGAGGCGGTGGCGGCTCTGGGTCAGGTAGCCGAGGGGGTCAACACGGTGCGCCTGGTGCGCGACAAGGCTCGCGAGGCCGGTGTCTACATGCCCCTGGCCGAAGGGCTCTACCAAGTGCTGTTCCAGGGCGTGCCGGCGCGCGAAATGGCGCGCATGCTGATGCGGGGGGAGCAGAGCAGCGATGTGGAATTTCTGCTCTCACGGGAGGACGTGCAGCGGGCCCACCGGCGGGTCGAGGCCGCCGACGACCAGCCGGACGCCAGCAGGCATGGGAGCGGGCAATGAGTAAGCGCCTGCTGATCATGCGCCATGGTGAGGCCGGCCCGGGCAGCGTCGATGCCGAGCGCACGCTCACCGTTCGTGGCCATGCTGAAGCTGCGCGCATGGCAGACTGGCTGCAGTATCAGGAGCTGGCCCAGGCGCGAATACTCGCCAGCCCGTATCGGCGAGCGCAACAGACGGCGGTGCATGTGGCGGCCAGCCTGGGATGTGAGATTCAGACCCTGGGTATCGTCACGCCGGACGATCCCCCCGAGGCGGTGATTGACTGGCTGCTGGAGCAGACCGGCCGAGGGCCGTTCGTGCTGGTCAGCCATATGCCGCTGGTGGGTGCCGTGACAGGGCTGCTGGTCGAGGGGCGAAGTGACCGCGGGCTGGGCTTTCCCACGGCGGCCGTGGCCGAGCTCGAAGCCGAGGTGTGGGCGGCGGGCTGCGCCAGGCTACTGCGCTTCATGGCGCCAAACGACGTTACCTGGCCAGATGAGCGGCCCTGAATCAATGGAGAACTGCCATGACTTTCGTCGTCAACAATCGCGTCTTCGTCAACCCCGGCCATGAGGGGGCATTCGAAGCGCGCTTTCGTGCTCGAGCCGGCGAAATCGACAAGCAGCCGGGCTTTCTGGCCATGCGTGTGCTTCGGCCATTGGGCAATCAGGCCCCCTATGTGGTGGAGACCGAGTGGGAGAGCCAGGAGGCCTTTCACGCCTGGGTCGGCGGCGATGACTTCAAGCGCGCCCACGCCAACCCCATGCCCAGGGAAGCCGTCGGCGAGGGCGGCGGGCTCGAGCAGTTCGAGGTTGTGATCCGCAGCGGTGGCTAGACGATGACGGCAACGCTTAGATCAGCCCGGCGAGACGCAGGCCAAACACCCCTAGCGTGATGGTCACGCTTGCCATCAGCGTAGTGAGGGCGATGATATTGGCGGTCAGCACGGCGTTGCCGCCCATCGCCTTGGCCATTACAAAGGCAGCCGCTGCCGTGGGACTGGCGAAAAACAGGAAGAGCACACCGAGTTCGCGCCCTTCGAAGCCGACCAGCCAGGCGGCACTGGTGGCCAGTACCGGTATCGTGATCATTTTCATCAGGCTGGCGCCAGTGGCCAGGCGTCCCGATGCCCGGATCGAGCCCAGGGAGAGGGTGGCGCCGATACAGACCAGCGCCAGGGGCAGGGTCAACGAGGCAAAATACTCCCCTGAGGTCATCAGCCAGCCGGGAAGGCGCAGTTCGAGGGCGGCCACCGGCACAGCCACTACCACTGCCAGAATCAGCGGATTGTGTGCGATGTGCGAGGCGATACTGCGCCAGTTGGTGCGCTGATGGGGCTGGTAGGCGGCCAGGGCAATCACCGAAAAGGCGTTGTAGGTAAGAATCACCACCCCCAGCAGCAGGCCGCCGGCGGAGAGGCCATAGTCACCGTACATGCCTGCGGCGAGGGCGAGCCCGACGATGCCGCAGTTGCCGCGGAAGGCGCCCTGGACATAGACGCCACGGTCGGCATGAGGCACCCGCAGGATCGCCCAGCCCCAGCTGAACAGGAAATTGCCCAGGGTGGCCAGGGCAAAGAAGCCGAGCAGCAGCGGGTTCAGGGTAGCGTCCAGGTCGGCCTTGATGATGCTGAGAAAGATCAGCATCGGCATGGTGCCCTTGAAGACCAGTAGCGAAGCGGTATTGATAAAGGGCTGATCGATCCAGCCGGCACGCTTCAGGCCCAGGCCGATGAAGACCATGACGAAGACCGGCAGCGTGACTTCCAGGGTGCCGAAGAAGACGTCGATCAGTTCCATTCAGCGAGCCAGCCAAAGGCCGACCGTCACGGCGGCAATCACGGTGATCCAGAAAATTCGGTTACGGATCCGGGTATCACGCGGGGGGCGCGGCGCTGGCATGGGGAGACTCCGATAGGGCTTGGGTTCCAGGAAACACTGAACAAATGCCTACACGAGCGAATCGCTGCGTTGCGCGGTGCTCGGAATCCTCACATATACCCCATATGCTCCGGTTCCTGTGCTCCGTGCGCCTTGCGCTTCATCTCGCTCGATGATTTGTTCAGCGATTCCTTAGGGGACACTTCAGATCGACTTGGCGAAATAGGGTAAACCCGTTAGCCTGCTATCGCCATAGACTTTACGTCTTGCTTGACACTGGATTCCACCATGACCGCTTCCCCCGCTAGCCAACGACCGCGATTGATCTTCGCCCATGCCAACGGCTTTCCCGGCATGAGCTACCGCAGCCTGCTCGCACCGCTACACGAGCGCTTCGACGTTCATCCGGTCGATCGCCTGGGTCATCATCCCGACTACCCGGTCGGCCACAACTGGCTGGCACTGCGCGATGAGCTGCTCGATCATCTCACCCATAGTCAGGAGCCCGCCATTGGCGTGGCCCGACCGTGAGGCCATGGCCAATCACCTGCGTCGTCGTGGCCTGTTCCGGCGCTTCACGCCCGATGCGCTGCATGACTATGTTGAGGGAGGCACCCGGCTGCGCGATGATGGAACGGCCGAGCTGGTCTATGATCCAGCCATCGAGACCGAGATATTCCGCCAGCTTCCGGACCACTTGACCCGCCTTCCACGGCGCCTGCAAGTGCCTTTTGGGCTGCTCGCCGGTAGCGATTCCGACCTGATCACCCCGGCGCGACGACGTCGGCTTGAACGGCACCGGATCAAGCTGGCTCTGGTACCGGGTACGCACATGTTTCCCATGGAGCACCCCGAGGAGACGCGACAGGCATTGCTGGCAATGCTGGATGACTTGCTGGAGAACTCGGCATGAGCGATCCAAGAGACATTAGCCTGGCCGGTGGGCGGCTCGCGGGATTGTGCTGGGGTCCAGAGGAGGTGCCGACCTGGTTGGCACTCCACGGCTGGCTGGATAACGCGGCGAGCTTCTCGCGGCTGGCGCCCCTTCTGGTACGCCAACTAGGGATCCGCATCGTTGCCATCGACTTCAGCGGACACGGTCATTCGCAACATGTCGCCGGCGACTATGCGCTGTGGGACTACTGCCACGACCTGCTGGATGCCGCCGATGAGCTTGGCTTGGAGCAAACCACCCTGCTGGCTCACTCCATGGGAGCAGTGGTGTCCTGCCTGGTCGCGGCGGCACTGCCTGAACGTATCAGTCGACTGGTGTTGATCGATGGCCTGGGAGCGCTCACCACTCCAGCCGGCGATGCTGCACAACAGCTGCGCAAAGGGCTGCGCGCCAGTCGTCGTTCCCTATCGGCCCCACCACGCTACCCTGATGTCGAGACTGCCGTTGCGGCACGGGTAGCGGGTGGAGTGACGCCCATCGATGCCGAAACGGCCGCCCCGGTGGTGGCGCGCAACCTGAATGACGAAGGCGACGGTCATGTGCGGTTGCGCACCGACGGTCGCCTGCTCTGGCCCTCGCCGGTGCGCCTGACGCCGGAACAGGTCCTGGCCCTGCTCGGGTCCATCCAGGCGCCGGTGCTGTTGATCGAAGGCGAGAGTGGCATACTCGGCGGGCGGGAGTCGGCTGCCGCCGCACGATCGGCGGTTCCGACATTGACCAGGCGGATATTGCCCGGGGGACACCATCTGCACCTGGAGCCCGGTGCGGTAGCGACAGTAGCGGGAGCCATCCTCGAATGGCAGGCAATGGAAGCGGGCGCGTAACAGGGAGCGACATCAGGAGTGGTGCAATATGAGTGGTTCGATGGCAGCGAAGACCGGTAAGCGTGTCGCCTTGACCCTTGGAAGCGGAGGCGCACGGGGCTATGCCCATATCGGCGTGATCGATGTGCTGGAGGCCCGTGGCTACGAAGTCGTGGCAATCTCCGGCTGCTCCATGGGCGCGGTCATCGGGGGTGTCTATGCGGCGGGAGAGCTCGATGCCTATCGCGAATGGGTCTGCCAACTCGACTATTTCGATGTGCTGAAGCTGGTGGATGTCACCTGGAGCCCCATGGGAGCCATGCGGGCCAGCAAGGTGATGAGCAAGCTGCAGGGCCTGATGGGTGACATCCAGATCGAGGACCTGCCGATTCCCTTCACCGCGGTGGCCACCGACCTGGCACGTCAGCGTGAAGTGTGGTTCCAGTCGGGCTCTCTGCTGCGTGCCATGCGCGCCTCCATCGCCATCCCGGGGGTGATCACCCCGGTGCATATTGGTGCCCAGACACTGGTAGATGGCGGCCTGCTCAACCCTTTGCCGATCATCCCGACCGTATCGGCCCATGCCGACCTCATTCTGGCGGTGAATGTCACTGCCCATAGCCCGCAGCCGGTGACTCTGGAGGACCTGCTGCCGTCAGAGCGGGGCGTTGACGAAGAGGTATCAGAGAATGACTCGTCGCTGAGCGGCTGGATGGATGTGCGCGGTGCGACCCGCCGTTTTCTGGATGGGCTGGGCAACGGCGGGGGGGGCGACGAGAGTGAAGCCGGGGCGGGGAAGGCCTCCACTGGTCGTCGCGCCTGGGGGCGGCTGGACATGATCCTGGCCTCCTTCGACATCACCCAGGCGGCATTGGCGAAATACAAGGTGGCAGGTTATCCCCCGGATATCCTCATCGAAGTCCCCAAGACGGTCTGTGGCGCCTTCGAGTTCCATCGTGCCGACGCCCTGATAAGGCTCGGGCGGCACCTCACCCTGCAGGCGCTGGACCAATACGAAGGTCGATCCCATGGGGGAAGCCCAGGAATGGTCGTTCAGCCGCCCCAGATGCCGGCGGAACGTGAATCGGGAGGCGGCGTGTGAGTCTGCTAGGCATCCTGGCCACGGCGGCGTAACAGGACATAAACCGCGCCGGTGCCCCCATCGGCATCCAGGGCCGAGCAGAAGGCGAGTACCGCCGGCCATTCGCGCAACCAGGCGTTCACATGGCTCTTGATCACGGGGTAGTCGGCGGTGCTGCCCCACGCCTTGCCATGCACGATCAGCACGCAGCGCATGCGACTGGCGGCAGCGTCACGCAGAAACCCCTCCAGTTCGCAGCGTGCCTCGTCCAGCGTAAGGCCGTGCAGGTCGAGCCCCGCCTCCCAGGCAATGCGCCCCCGCTTTAGCTGGGTGCGAGTGCGGTGGGGCAGGTCGGACAGGGCAAAATCGAGCGGCTCCGATGGGCGCACGGGCTCCACGCGGCCATCGCTGGTTCGGCTGGCAGTGTCGCTGTTCCCCGCGGCAACCGCCGCGGCGCGCCGCTCGGCCGCCGACGGATCCTTGCGACGTGGTCGACCGGGATCGGCACGGTCGCTGACAATACGCCTCACGCCGGCTTCATGCAGTGCCTGGCGAAAGGCGCTGACATCGTCTTCATCCGGTGGGCGTCGGCGTCGGCTCATGTGCTACTCGTGGGAAGGGTTCGGGGCGCACAGTATAGCGGCCTGAGCGCGACTGTGAACCGTTGGCCACCGCGGGTACAATCGACCCCTGTCAGCAACCGATCCCACAGGAACCCACGTGGCCGAATCCTCTTCCGTTTCCCGTTCGACGCTCACCCTGGATGATGCGGCCCTGTCCGCCGACCTCGTCACGCTACGCGACTACCTGCGCTGGAGTGTCAGCGAGTTTCATCTGGCCGGCCTGTTCCACGGGCACGGCACCGATTCGCCCTGGGACGAGGGGGTCGCCTTGGTGCTGGGTTCGCTGCACCTGCCCTGGAACGTCGACCCGGCGGTGCTGGATGCGCGGCTGCTGCCCATGGAGCGCCTGCGTATCGTGGCCCTGGTACGCGAACGCATCACCACCCGGCGCCCGCTGCCGTATCTTCTGGGCGAAGCCTTCTTCGCCGGCTTTCCCTTCCACGTGGACGAAAGAGTGTTGATCCCCCGTTCGCCGATTGCCGAGCTCATCGAATCGGGGTTCGAGGCGTGGTTTCCGGATCAACCGCCGACCCGGGTGCTCGACCTCTGTACCGGGTCGGGCTGCATCGGTATCGCCACGGCGCTGCACCTGCCCACCTGCGACGTCGACCTGGCCGATATCAGCCCGGAAGCGCTGGCGGTGGCCAAGCAGAACATCCAGCGTCATGAGGTGGGTGCCAGGGTGCGGGCCGTGCTGTCGGATGTATTCGACGGCCTCGGCGGCCAGCGCTACGACCTGATCGTCTCCAACCCTCCCTACGTGGATGCCCGTGACCTGGCCACCATGCCCTCCGAGTTTCGCCATGAGCCGAGCCTGGCGCTGGAAGCGGGACATGACGGGCTCGATATCGTCCGGCGTATCCTGCGCCAGGCCCGTGAGCATCTCACCGAGGACGGTGTACTGATCGTCGAAGTGGGCAATTCGGACCGCCACCTGGAGGCCGCCTTTCCCGAGGTGCCTTTCCTGTGGCTCGACTTCGAGCGTGGCGGCCAGGGCGTCTTCGCTCTCTCTGCCGCGGAACTCGACGCCCATGCGGCGTCCTTCGCCTGATCGCTGACAGCGATCATCCATAGAATCACTCAGGAGGCACGCCCATGTCCGGCAACACATTCGGCAAGCTGTTTACCGTCACTACCTTCGGCGAGAGCCATGGGCCGGCCCTTGGCGCCATCGTCGACGGGTGCCCGCCGGGCCTGCCGTTGACCGAGGCCGACCTGCAGCAGGACCTGGACCGTCGGCGCCCCGGCACGTCACGTCACACCACACAGCGCCGCGAGCCCGACCAGGTGAAGATCCTCTCCGGCGTGTTCGAGGGGGTGACCACCGGCACCTCCATCGGGCTGCTGATCGAGAACACCGATCAGCGTTCCAAGGACTACTCGAACATCAAGGATCAGTTCCGCCCCGCCCACGCCGACTATAGCTACCATCACAAGTACGGTATTCGTGACTACCGGGGCGGTGGCCGCTCCAGTGCCCGGGAAACCGCCATGCGGGTGGCGGCAGGGGGGATCGCCAAGAAGTACCTGGCCACCCAAGGCATCGTAGTGCGCGGCTACATGAGCCAGCTCGGCCCCATCGAGATCGCCTTCAAGAGCTGGGAGGCGGTACATGACAACCCCTTCTTTTGTCCCGACCCGGACAGGGTGCCTGAGCTCGAGGCCTTCATGGATGAGCTGCGTCGAGCCCAGGATTCGGTGGGTGCGAAGATCACCGTGGTGGCCGATGGCCTGCCTCCGGGGCTTGGTGAGCCTGTCTTCGACCGGCTTGATGCCGAGCTGGCGCATGGCTTGATGAGCATCAATGCCGTCAAGGGTGTGGAGATCGGCGACGGCTTCGCCGCCGTGGCGCAGCGGGGCAGTGAGCACCGCGATGAAATGACGCCGGAGGGGTTTCTCTCCAATCACGCCGGCGGCGTGCTCGGCGGCATCTCCTCGGGACAGCAGCTGGTCGCGCATCTGGCGCTCAAGCCGACCTCGAGCATCACCACGCCGGGGCGCTCCATCGACTTGCATGGCCAGGCGGTCGAAGTGATCACCAAGGGACGCCACGACCCCTGCGTGGGCATTCGTGCCACGCCGATCGCCGAAGCCATGATGGCGCTGACCTTGATGGACCACCTGCTGCGTCACCGCGCGCAGAATACCGACGTGCGCGTCACCACGCCGGTGCTGCGCTGAATCGGATTCCGGGCTAGGCCCGCTGGGCCTGGCTGGCTGCTACACTCAATAAACCACTTGAGCCGAGTACCGCCATGAAGATCAACGTCGAGTTCGACCTGACCCCTGACGAGTTCCGCCGCTCCCTGGGCCTGCCCGATGTCGAGGCTTTCCAGCAGGATTTGCTGAACCGGATTCACAAGCAGATGGAGGCTGGGGTCGAAGGCTACGACCCCATGAGCCTTATGCAGCCTTTTCTGCAGCAGCAGGGGCTATCTCAGGGACTTTCTCAGGGCATGACCCAGGGGTTGTCTCAAGGGCTTGCCAGCTTCGGCACCTACCAGCAAATGATGCTGGATATGCTGCGCAAGGCCAGTAGCGGCAAGGCGGACCAAGCAGAATCCGAAGAGGAAAGAGCCGGAGCAAGAAAGGAAAAGGCAGCGGCCAAGGGCGAGCAGAAGCCAGAGCCGGCCGAGGCTAAGAAGAGCAGCAAGCGGGCAGGTACGGCGAGTGCTCGCTCGAGGTCGCAGCGCAGTGAGTGACCCGGCCAGGACAATGGCTTCCAAGTGCGAAATCGGCAGTTGTGCGACCTTGGAATGAGCTACATTAAGTTGCAACCAAGGGCGTGGCAGACTACGCTTTGTGCAGTGCAGCATTCATGCCGCGAAGTTTGCCGTTCAGTAATAGCGAAGGGTGATTGGCGAAGGGGGATTGGCGCTGCGCCCGCATGACTTCAGGTCCACAGGAGGTTACCACCATGCAGGACAAGATGATCGACAATTTCAATCAGCAGACGCGCCGCTTCTTCGAGCCCATGCGCAAGCTGAACTCGCTGATGCTCGGCAATATGGAAAAGATGACCGAGTATCAGTTGGAGGCCATGAAACGCTACAGTCAGCTGGGTACCGAGCGCATGCGCAGTGCCTCGGAAATCAGTGATGCGGAGGATCTCCAGCAGTTCGGCGCTCAGCAGGCCGAAATGATGAGCGAACTCTCCAAGCAGATGATGGAGGATGCCCAGGCGTTGAACGAGATGAGCCAGGAATTCCGCTCTGAGCTGGAGAAGCTGCTTAGCGAGGCCGGCCAGCAGCTGGCCGACCAGGCGCGCGAGAGTGGCGAGAGTGCCAAGCCGGCAGGCTCGGGCAAGGCGGATGCCCCGGCCAAGGCAACCAGCCAGTCTTCGCGCAAAAGCTGAAAATATCCCTGTGTCGCCTGGAGTCCCGGGCGACGCTGCCGCCTCCACAGCGTCCTCCTGCAGGATGTTGTGGAGGCGGCTCGTTGAAGTTACGCCGTGAGTCGATGATCAGGAGTGGGCAATGCTGTCAGGGTCGGAAGGTCCATCTCAAGCCGAGTGGGAAGAGTGGAATACGCAGCTGCAGGAAATGGGGCAGCAGTATCAGGCATTGATGCAGGACCTGCTTGCACGAATGGCGCCCGATGCGGCGGCCGACACCATTCATAGCGATATGCGGGAAGCCTTCAAGGCCGGCGCAGAGTCACTGATGCGTGACCCGATGTTGCTGTGGCAAACACAGGCGCGTCTGGTTCAGGATCAATGGCAGCTGTGGGAGAACAGCATACGTTCTGTCCATGGCGAGCCGGTCGAGCCCCTGATAACACCCCCGCGGGGTGATCGGCGCTTCAACGACGAGGCCTGGAGCAATGACCCCTTCTACCAGGCGATCATGCAGCAGTACCTGCTGTTCTCGCGCATGGTCGAAGAGCTGATTGAGCGCCTTGAGGGGCTGCCCGAGCAACAGAAGCGCAATCTGGCTTTCTATGCGCGCCAACTGGTCAACGCCATGGCGCCGACCAACTTCATCTCTACCAACCCCGAAGTCATGCGGCGCACCATGGAGACACGCGGCCAGAACCTGGTAGATGGTCTGACCCGACTGAGGCATGACCTGGCCAATTCCGCCGATGGTCTGAATGTGAGCATGACCGATCGCAGCGCCTTCGAGGTGGGTGATAACATCGCCGTGACACCGGGCCATGTGGTTTACGAGAACGAACTGATTCAGTTGCTTCAGTACACGCCGACGACCGAGACGGTCTTCAAGACGCCGCTACTGGTCGTGCCGCCCTGGATCAACAAGTACTATATTCTCGACCTCCGTCAGGATAACTCCATGGTCAAGTGGCTGGTGGATCAGGGACACACCGTGTTCCTGATTTCCTGGCGCAACCCGGGGTCCGAGCAGGGGGATCTGACCTGGGCCGACTATATGCAGATGGGGCCGGTCGCCGCCATGGAGGCCATCGAGCAGGCCTGTGGCGAAAAATCGGTCAACCTTCTCAGTTACTGTGTCGGTGGAACCCTGGCGGCATCGACGGTAGCCTATCTCACCAGTACCCGCCGCGGTCGCAAGGTCAAGTCAGTGACCTACATGGCCACGCTGCAGGATTTCCGCGACCCGGGCGAGATCGGCGTGCTCCTGAGTGAGCCGATCCTGGCCGGTATCGAGGCTCGGCTCGAGAATGATGGCTATCTCGATGGCCGCTCCATGGCCTATACCTTCAACCTGTTGCGCGAGAACGATCTCTTCTGGTCGTTCTATATCAGCAACTACCTGAAGGGCGAGAACCCCGCACCATTCGACCTGCTCTACTGGAATACCGATGGAACCAACCTGCCGGCGGCAACGCACGGCTGGTATCTGCGTAACATGTACCTGGAAAATCGGTTGGTGCAGCCCGGTGGTATTGAGTTGGATGGGGTCAAGATCGACCTGCGCAAGGTTTCCACGCCGAGCTATTTTATCTCGACCCGCGACGACCATATCGCCAAGTGGAACAGCACCTACTACGGGGCGCTGCTGCCCAAGGGGCCGACCACGTTCGTGCTGGGTGGTTCCGGCCATATCGCCGGTATCGTGAACCCGCCGCACAAGAACAAGTACGGCTACTGGACCAATAGCGAGTTGCCCGATAGTCATGAGGAGTGGCTGGCCGGCGCCGAACCTCAGGAAGGTTCCTGGTGGCCGCACTGGCAGCAGTGGATGACCGAGGGTGGCTACGCCGATCTGCAGAAGATGGTGCCGGCACGCCAGCCGGGCGAGGGCGAACTGTCGCTGCTCGAGGAAGCGCCGGGGCGCTACGTGCGCATGACCATTCCCGAGGTGCTGGGGGAAGTGCCGCCGAAGGAGTAATCGGCAGGCATCGACGAGAAGGAGTCAGCGTGGCCCGCCTTTGAGCGGGCCACGTTTTTTTTGGATGACGATTTAGCGTCGGTCCGGATGAACGCGAGCTAAAGCTTCCTCCAACAGGGTGGCGATTGCCTGCCATGGCAGGAAAAATCAGCTGTTGGAGCGCTGGTTTCCATCGCTACTGGCGCCGGCAGGCGCCTTGGCGGAGGCTGCAAGGTGAGTGGCTATCGCCAGCGTTGGTAGCACCGCGGTCGCGAGCTAAAGCTTCCTCCAACAGGGTGGTGATTGCCTGCCATGGCAGGAAAAATCAGCTGTTGGAGCGCTGGTTTCCATCGCGACTGGCGCCGGCAGGCGCCCCGGCGGAGGCTGCAAGGGCAGTGGCTATCGCCAGCGTTGGCAACACCGCGGTCGCGAGCTAAAGCTACCTCCGACAGGGTGGTGATTGCCTGCCATGGCAGGAATTGACGTCACCACCCTCAGGCTTTGGCAGTCACATAGGCACGACGTTTCAGCCAAAGCCCCGGCAATACCAGCAAGATGGCGAGCAGCCAGACTGGCCAGCTGCCGGTGCGGGTGAATGGCGTGAGGCCCTGCATCGGCGTGGCTTCCCCGGTGAGGTAGGTGGTCTCGAACTGGGGGGCTCGGGCGGTGATGCGGCCCTGGGGGTCGACGATCACGGTGACGCCATTGCTGGTGGCGCGCACCACATAGCGGCCATTCTCGAGGGCGCGCAGGCGGGCCATTTGCAGATGCTGCAGCGGACCGATCGACTCGCCGAACCAGGTGTCATTGGATACCGTCAGCAGCAGCTCGGAATCACGGGCCCGATCGGCCACAAGGTCGGCGTAGATGATCTCGTAGCAGATCGCATTGCCGATGGTGGTGCCCACGGCCTTGATTGGAGGCTGTCTATCAGGACCTTGGGTCATGGCCGGCATCGGCAGGGCGAAGAAGGCGATGGTTCCACGCAGCCAGCGCTCCAGCGGCAGATACTCGCCGAAGGGCACCAGATGCGCCTTGCGGTACTCGCCTTCCGTATTGCCGACGCCGATCACGCTGTTGTAGTAGAGCCCACGCTGTTCGCGTTGCAGGATGCCTGTCAGCAGGGCGCTGCCTGGCGGCATGGTGGACTGCGCGCGCGCCAGAATCTGCATTGCTTCGTCCTCGAACATCGGCAAGGCCGCTTCCGGCCAGATGATCAGGTCGATATCGTCGGCCTGTTCCCGAGTCATCTCCAGATAGGTATTGGCTGCGATGCGCTGACCTTCTGGCGTCCATTTGATCAGCTGGTCCAGGTTACCCTGCAACAGGGCGATGCGCAGGGGTTCGCCGGCGGGTGATGTCCATTGAGTCGGCAGGATCAACGGGGCCAACCAGAACACAGCCACGGGTGCTGCGGCCCACCAGCGGCGACGCAGGAATTCGACCCCGAGGGTGCCGGTGAGCACCGTCAGCAGCGAGAGCAGGTAGACGCCGCCTATCGGTGCCCAGGGGGCCAGCGGGGAGTCCACATGGGCGCTGCCGAGAAGCAGCCAGGGGAATCCGGTGAACAGCCAGGTGCGCAGCCACTCACCGAGCACCCAGGCGCCGGCAAAGGTGAGGAAAGCGAGGCGAGGGCCTGTCAGCCGGCGATAGAGCCAGAGGGTGGCGGCAAAGAACAACGCCATGGAGCAGACGAACAGGGTGGTCAGGAACAGCGCCAACGGCACCCCGGTGTAGCCGTAGTCGTGAATCGACACATAGACCCAGGAAGCGCCGGAGCCGAACAGACCGACCCCATAGCACCAGCCCTTCAACGCGGCCTGGAGGGGTGACAGGTAATGAATGCCCACGACCATCAGCCCAGCGGCGACCGGGCCTAGCCACCAGAGTTCGAACGGGGAGGCGGTCAGTGTGGTGAGCACGCCGGCGATCACCGCCAGCAGATAGGCGGCTACCGGGGAAAGGCGAAGTTCCGTCATGGTTAGTCGTGGCATCCTGGCTTGCCTATTCTTCCGTGATTGCGTCACTGTTTTGAGCTGCCTCCAGCAGGCGGATGCGACGATTGTCGGCGTTGAGTACGGTGAAACGCCAGCCGCCCAGCTCGGCATGTTCACCGCGCCCGGGCAGGTGGCCGAAGCGCTGCATGACCAGGCCGCCGACGGTATCGAACTCGTCGTCGGAAAAGTCGGTGCCGAAGCGCTCGTTGAAATCCTCGATCGGCGTCAGGGCGCGAATGGCATAGCGACCTTCGCCCAGGTCGCGGATATCGTCTTCCTCGTCGGTATCGTGCTCGTCTTCGATATCGCCGACGATCTGCTCGAGAATGTCCTCGATGGTCACGATGCCGGCAGTACCGCCATATTCGTCGACTACCACCGCCATGTGATTGTGGGTGTCGCGAAACTCCTTGAGCAGGCTGTTGAGTCGCTTGGACTCCGGTACGAACATGGCGGGCCGCAGGATATCCTCGATACGGAAGTTATCGCGCTCCTCGTCCGGGCAGTTGAGCAAGCGCAGCAGGTCCTTGACCAGTAGCAGCCCCTTGATTTCATCAAGGTTCTCGCCGATGACCGGGTAACGGGAGTGTCCCGTCTCGTCGATCAGCGCCAGGTATTCGTCCGGCGGCTGGTCGGCGGCAATGGCCGCGACCTGGGAGCGGGGTATCAGCACTTCGCGCACCTGCTGGTCGCTGATGTTCAGGGCCCCCTCGATGATCATCATCGCGTCCTGCTCCAACTTCAGACGAGTGCCGGCCTGGCGCAGGAACTCCATCAGCTCTTCCCGTGAACTGGGACCATCATTGTCACCCGAGAGGGCGCCGAGTAGTTTCTCTAGCCAGGACTTTCCGCCCTGGCCGTTCGATCGGTCTTCACTCATGGGTCGAGTCTCTCGTCCTCGCTATCGAAGTGTCGCTCGCCATTGCCACCACTCATGACCTGAACCGGTAGATACGGGTCGGCAATGGAAAAGGTCGCCAGGATATCGCGCTCCAGCTGCTCCATGGTGTCGGCTTCCGACTCGTCAATATGGTCATGCCCGAGCAGATGCAGTGTGCCATGGACCACCAGATGAGCGTAGTGATCTTCCAGCCGCTTGTCCTGCTCGAGGGCTTCCTGTTGAACCACCGGGTGACAAATCACCAGGTCCCCGAGCAGCGGCAGTTCGATGCCGGGGGGCGCTTCGAAAGGGAAGGAGAGCACGTTGGTGGGCCGGTCGTGGCCGCGATAGTCCCGGTTGAGCGCCCGGCCTTCGTCGGCATCGACGATGCGGATAGTGACCTCGGTGCGACGCTCTCCCGGGAAGTGAGCCAGTACGGCATCGACCCAGGCCTGTAGCGCCGACTGCACCGGCAAGCCGCTGCCCGTGGAGGCGATCTGACGGTCGACTACCGCATGGGAACTCATGTCTCGCCGTAGTCCTTGCTGCCCCTGTGGCGCTCGCGCTCCTGACGCAGCGACTCGCGCTCACGGGTGCGGGCCTCGGCCCGGGCACGCTCCTGCACCTCCTGCTCGGCCTCGAAGCCCTCGTAGGCCTCGATGATGCGCTGTACCAGCGGATGGCGCACCACATCCTTGGCCGCGAAGTGAGTGACTCCAATACCGGGCGTTCCCCGCAACACTTCCAGCACCTGGATCAAGCCGGAGCTCGACCCTCGGGGCAGGTCGACCTGGGTGACGTCCCCGGTGATCACGGCAGTTGAACCGAAACCGATACGGGTCAGGAACATCTTCATCTGCTCGCGAGTGGTGTTCTGGCTTTCGTCGAGAATGATGAAGGCGTTGTTCAGGGTGCGCCCACGCATGTAGGCCAGTGGGGCAATCTCGATCACCTGCCGCTCGATGAGCTTGCCGACCTGTTCGAAGCCGAGCATCTCGTAGAGAGCGTCATAGAGCGGGCGCAGGTAGGGATCGATTTTCTGGGCCAGATCGCCGGGCAGGAAGCCGAGCTTTTCACCAGCCTCCACGGCCGGGCGCACCAGCAGGATGCGGCGCACCTCCTGATGATTCAAGGCTTCAACCGCTGCAGCGACGGCCAGGTAGGTCTTGCCGGTGCCGGCCGGACCGATGCCGAAGTTGATGTCATGGGCGCGAATGCTCGAAACGTAGCTCTGCTGGTTCTGGCCGCGGGGCTTGATCAGCACCTTGGGCGTGCGCAGCAGGACGTCGCCGTCTTCGTGTCCCTCTTCTTCATCCAGCGCCTCGAGGCCGGACTCCTGAAGGAAGAGATGCACGGTGTCTGGTGCCAGGTCACTGGCTTCGGCTTCGCGATAGAGGTGTTCCAGTACGTTGGCGGCCGCCTTGACTCGATGTCCGGGCCCTGCCAGCTGAAACACGTTGCCACGATTGCGAAGGGTGACGCCGAGTCGTTCCTCGACCAGTTTGAGGTGCTCATCGCGCTGACCGCAGAGATTGGCCAGACGCTGGGGGTCATTGGGTTCGAGACTCAATGTGATGATGCGGTTCGCCTGAGAAGTTGGCTGGCTCAAGACAGGGGGATCCATGCGTTGCGAATGTGGGCTCAGCTTACTGCCCCGGCGAAGGCCGGGGCAATGACAGAATGCTCAGTGTAGTGCCGGTGAGTGCAGCTCGCCACGTAACGAGTTGGGTAGCGCTTCTGTGATGGTCACGTCGACGAAGTGGCCGATCAGCTCGGTGGGGTTGGCGGCACGGAAATTGACCACCCGATTGTTCTCGGTACGCCCTGAGAGCTGGCCTGGATCCCTCGGCGAGAAACCGGTGACCAGAATCCGCTGGGTCGACCCCACCATGCGCCGGCTGATCTGCATGGCCTGCTGGATGATACGCTCCTGAAGAATCGCCAGGCGCTGCTTCTTGACGCTCTCGGGAGTATCGTCGGCGAGGCTTGCCGCCGGTGTGCCGGGGCGTGCCGAATAGACGAAGCTGAAGGAGTGGTCGAAGCCGATGCGATGGATCAGGTCCATGGTCGCTTCAAAATCCGCTTCGGTCTCGCCGGGGAAGCCGATGATGAAGTCCGACGAGAAGCTGATATCGGGGCGCAACTTGCGGATGCGCTCCAGCTTCTCCACGTACTCCTCGACGGTGTGGCCGCGCTTCATCGCTGCCAGAATACGGTCGGAGCCGGCCTGTACCGGCAGGTGCAGGTGGCTGACCAGTTCCGGTATCTCGCCATAGGCCTCGATCAGGCTGTCGGTGAACTCCACCGGGTGAGACGTGGTGAAGCGGACGCGATCGATGCCTTCCACCGCCGCCACGCAGGCGATCAGCTCGGCCAGGTCGATCTCGTCACCAAGCTGGTTCTCCCCGCGGTAGGCATTGACGTTCTGTCCCAGCAGGTTGATCTCGCGTACCCCCTGATCGGCCAGGTGGATGACCTCGTCCATGACCGACTCGAAGGGGCGTGAGACTTCCTCGCCGCGGGTATAGGGCACGACACAGAAGGTGCAGTACTTGGAACAGCCTTCCATGACCGAGACGAAGGCGGTGGCCCCGTCCGAGCTGGGGCTGGGCAGGTGATCGAACTTCTCGATCTCCGGGAAGGTGACGTCGACCACGGAAATCTGATCGTTGCGCCGGGAATCGAGCATGGCCGGGACACGGTGCAGGGTCTGGGGGCCGAAGACCATGTCGACATGGGGGGCGCGCTTGCGCAGAGCCTCCCCTTCCTGACTGGCCACGCAGCCCCCCACGCCGATCACCAGGTCGGGATTGGCCTCCTTGAGTTTCTTCCAGCGACCGAGCTGGTGGAAGACCTTCTCCTGGGCCTTCTCGCGAATCGAGCAGGTATTGAGAAGGATGACGTCGGCGTCGCCTTCGTCGTCGGTCAGTTCCAACTGATGGGATTCGCCGAGCAGATCCGCCATGCGAGCGGAGTCGTACTCGTTCATCTGGCAGCCGTGGGTCTTGATGAAGAGTTTCTTCGCCATAAGAATAGGATCGCGATCGGTTGCCCGACGCTTGCGTCACCGGTGAGTGGAGTGTCGCGGGAATGCGGCTCGGCCAGCCTGCCGGGCCGTTCTCGAAGATGGGAGCATTATACGGAACCAGGGGCAGTGGGGCCAGCGTGGTGGTCTCGTCGTCCATCGACTGTGTTACGCTTGCGAGTCTGCAGGCGTGCGCCTTGAAACTCGGGCGCACAACGGTCAATCGAACGGGAAGGAATGACGGCCTTATGGCGGCCAAGCCAATCTATCGGGTGGTTTTTCACCAACAAGGTGAAGTGTGGGAACTCTACGCCCGCGAGATATTCCAAAGCGACCTCTGGGGATTCATCGAGATCGAGGAATTCGTCTTCCAGGACCGCTCGAAGCTGGTGGTGGATCCCTCGGCCGACAAGCTGCGCCACACCTTCGATGGTGTGACCCGCAGCTACCTGCCGATCAACTCCATCGTCCGTATCGACGAAGTGGAGCGTGAGGGGCCGGCTCGGGCAGTCAAGAGCGAAGGACGTATCGCCGAGTTTCCCCGGGCGCCGATGCCGCCGCCCAGGGGGGAGAGTTAGAAGGGGGCTAACGGCTCCGGGTCGAACTGGTCATGAAGTGACCAGTTCGACCCGGGGCCATGTGGGGCAACAGGTAGCAGGGTCTTTCCCGCGTTTTTCCCGGGACTTATCCACAGAAGCTGTGGATAGCCCTCTTCAACAATGGTCTCATCGGCCGCAGTGCGAACGGGAGGTTCGACGGCGGCATACAGGTCGCGGCGCAGCAGCTGCCGCACGAGCCTTCGATAGCAGGACAACGGCATGACAATGCATAGATTCAAGACCCTCATGGCGGGCGTCACACTGGGGCTGATGGCCCTGCCGCTGCACGCCCAGCAGAATACGGACGCTACCCATTGGGTATCCGACGAACTCACCACCTATGTTCGCAGCGGACCGACCGATGGCTACCGCATTGTCGGCACCCTGACCTCCGGTGAGCCGGTGAGCGTGCTTGAAACCAGCGGGAACTACAGCCGGGTGCGCAACACCGAGGGCAATACCGTATGGGTGCTCAGCGGTGAATTGCAGGAGGAGCCGAGTGCGCGCCAGCAGTTGCCGGCGCTTGAAAGGCAGGTGGCCGATCTGGAAGAGGAGCTTGGCGGCATCAACGAGACCTGGGAGGAGAGGGTCTCGGCGATGACCGAGACCCTGGAGGTCCGCGAGCAGCGCATTGCCGAGCTGGAGGCGAGCAATCGCCAGCTCGACAGCGAAGCCGACCGGTCACGCCAGACCATACGTCAATTGCAGGCTCGACTGGACACCCAGGAAGAGGACCTGCTGATACGCTACTTCATGTATGGCGGCGGGGTGGCTGGCGCCGGCCTGTTGGTGGGACTGATCATTCCGCATCTGCCACGCAAGAAACGCAAGCGCGACCGCTGGTTCTGATGCCATTGAGCTTGAAGGAGAGGCTATGGCCCTGAATTGGCTAGAACGTTGGCGGGAAGGGCGCATCGGGTTTCATCGTCCACAGGTGCATCCGGCGCTGATTGAGCACTGGCCACTGCTCGGGGCGAAGCCAGGCACCAAGGTGCTGGTGCCTCTTTGCGGCAAGAGTCTCGACATGCGCTGGCTTGCCCAGCACGATCATCCGGTGCTGGGCATTGAGCTGGCCGAGGAAGCGGTCGAACAGTTTGTCGCCGAAGGTACCGGTGAGATTTCCCGCTATCGGCAGGAGCCCTTCGCGATCTGCCGCCAGGGCAGCGTCGAGCTGTGGTGTGGCGATTTCTTTCATTTCCACATCGAGCAGGCGGCCGAGATCGACGCCTTCTACGACCGGGCGGCGCTGATCGCATTGCCGCCGGCGACCCGCCAGCGCTATGCCTTTCACCTCGCCCAACTGATCCCGCCCAGCGCGCGTGGGTTGGTGATCAGCCTGATGCGCGCCCCAGGCGACGAGGGCGGCGGTCCGCCGTTCAGTGTCTGTGCCGACGAGGTGCGCGAACTCTTCGAGCCCAACTTTCTGGTTACTCACCTGGAGGATGGGGAGCCCGAAGAGGGGAGCGGTTTTCGTGAAAGTGTCTGGGCGATGGTGCGCCGGGGTCCCGCCGTCTAGCGGGAGCGGGGACCTCTAGAGAGCAGGTTAAACCAGGCGGGCGCCCATTTGGGCGCCCGCTTCTGGTTTGGCAGGAAGAGATGCGAGGGAGATACAGTGGCTCGTTCAGCGTGCCAGCAGCTGGCCCAGTTCCGGGTCGCGGAAGGCGCGATCGAGGCCGTCGCTCAGCAGGTCGTTGAGCATGCGCGCATTGGTGTCGCGATCCGGACGAAGTGCATAGCTCTGGGTGCGGCGCGAGGTGTAGGTGCCGGTATAGGTGTTGCCACCGTTGACCGCCCTGGCTTCGAAGACTGCCTCCAGGCGGGCCTCGTCGATGACCGGCCGGCTCTCGCCCCGCTCATACCCCAGGTGAAGCAGGGTGAGGGTCAGGCTGGGCCGCCCCTCCGCCGGCTCCGTGGTGGGCGAGAAGCCCATCTCCCGCACCGCGCGCTCGGCTTCGCGCTGGAGACGCGGCACCAGCTCATGGGCGCTGACGGTGATGGTGGATGTCGCCATGGCACTTCCGCTCCGGGTGCCGATTACCTCTCCATCGCGGTCATCCACCGCCATTACCGTGATGGCCTGGCCGCTGCCGCTGGCCGGGACCGCGGCGGTGCGCTGTGGATCCAACTGCAGATAGTGTGGACTGGCACAGCCTGCCAGCAGGGCGCTAGCCAGCAGCAGGGCAGCTGTACGCAGCGTCGTAAGGCGAAAAGGTCGTCGAATCATCTAGGGTTCTCCTGAGTGATGATGGAGGAAGGCGACGGAAAATGGCTAGGTAAAGGGGCTCATAAAGATCGAGCGCATCGCCTTGAGCTGGCACAGATGGCGAGTATATCCGCGACGAGGCCAACCGCAACAGCGTTGAGCGCGACAATGGCAGAGCGGTTACAATAGGGTTCCACTCAGGGAGAGCGCTTATGATTCGACCCGCAGCCAAGGAGGACATGCCGCACCTCGTCGATATCTGGTTGCGCGCCTCGCAGCTGGCCCACGACTTCATTCCCGCCGAGTTCTGGCAGCGTCGCGCCCATGACATGGCCACGCGCTATCTGCCTGGCGCCGAGACGCACGTACTGGAACTGGGTGGCAGCATCATCGGCTTCGCGGCCCTCAATGGTGATCACCTCGAGGCGCTGTTCATCGACCCGGACTTCCAGCGCTTCGGCCACGGCACGCACTTGATGGCCCATGCCATGACGTGCCGTGAGCGAATCACCCTGTGCGTCTATTCGCGCAACGTGCGTGCCGTCTCGTTCTACCGCAGGCTCGGCTTTCAATCGGTGGAGGATCGACTCGAACCGCTGAGCGGCGAGAGCGAAACCCTCATGGCCTGGTGCCGCCAGCCCAACGTCGAGTGAACCTATCGGGCCATCGGCCGGTTCAGGCGGCCTCTAGGCGCTTGCTTTCAGGCGTGCTGCGCTCGTCGGGAAATCGGTGCCAGCGCCGCGGCACCGCGAACAGTCGCATGCCGCGGGTCAGGCGCAGGCGCTCGTAATCGGCATGGCGCACGGTCGCCAGCCAGGGCTCTCCCAGCCAGTCGGCCTCTAATTCCACCCTGACTTCGGCACCCACCGGCGAGATCGCCGTCACGGTGACCGGCAGATGCGCCTTGGCCGTGGCGGTTTCCACCAGCTCCACCTCGTGGGGACGCAGCAGCAGCTCTTCCGCTCCGTCGGGCAGGTCCACGGCCAGTCGGGCATCGCCACAGGTCAGGACACCATCCCGTACCGAGCCTTCCAGGTGGTTCACATCACCCAGGAACTCGAACACGAAGCGGTTGGTCGGCGTCCGATAGAGGGTGTCCGGGGTATCGATCTGCTCGATACGGCCATTGCTCATCACCACCACACGGTCGGATAGTTCCAGTGCCTCTTCCTGGTCGTGGGTAACGAAGACGCTAGTGAAGTTGAGTTCATCGTGCAGGTGGCGCAGCCAGCGGCGAAGCTCCTGACGCACCTTGGCATCCAGCGCACCGAAGGGCTCGTCGAGCAGCAGCACCTCGGGACGCAGGGCAAGCGCCCTGGCCAGCGAGACGCGCTGTTGCTGGCCGCCGGAGAGCTGTGCAGGGTAACGGTTCGCCAGCTCCTCGAGCTTGACCATTTCCAGCAGTCGATGCACCCGGGCGCGGATCTCGCCGCTGGTGGGCCGGCTCTTGCGTGGCATCACGGTAAGACCGAATGCCACGTTGTCGAACACGGTCATGTGGCGAAACAGCGCATAGTGCTGAAAGACGAAGCCGATGCGCCTGTCGCGCACGTGCAGGTTGGTGACATCGCGATTGCCGAACAGGATGCGGCCGGCGGGTTCGCGATCGGCGCTCTCCAGGCCGGCAATGATACGCAGCAGGGTGGTCTTGCCGGAGCCGGAGGGTCCCAGCAGGCCGATCAGCTCACCGTCGCGGATGTCCAGGTTCACTGGCTCCAGGGCGCGGCTCGTGCCGAAGTGCTTGGCGATATTCTGAAGGCGGATGCTCATGCGTGAACCTCCCGGCGCGCAGCGCGCCATTCCAGGCTGGCCTTGGCAACCAGCGTGAGCAGGGCGATGAAGGCCAGCAGCGATGCGCTGGCGAAGGCGCCCACGGTGTTGTAGTCCTGGTAGAGCTGCTCCAGGTGCAGCGGCAGGGTGTTGGTCTGGCCCCGGATGGCCCCGGAGACCACCGACACGGCGCCGAATTCTCCCACCGCACGGGCATTGGTCAGTATCACGCCGTAGAGCAGTGCCCAGCGGATGTTGGGCAGCGTCACCCGGCGAAAGATAGTCCAGCCCGGTGCCCCGAGGGTCACGGCGGCTTCCTCTTCCCGGGAGCCCTGGGCCTGCATCAGCGGTATCAGCTCCCGGGCCACGAAGGGGCAGGTGACGAAGATGGTCACCATCAGGATGCCGGGCCAGGCGAACATCAGTTGGATGTCGTAGCCGTCGAGCCAGCTGCCGAGCCAGCCGGTTCGGCCATAGAGCAGCAGGTAGATCAGCCCGGCGACCACAGGCGAGACCGCAAAGGGGATATCGATCAGGGTCTGCAGGATCCGCCGGCCGGGAAAGCGAAAGCGGGTGACCAGCCATGCCAGCGCCACGCCGAACACCAGGCAGACGGGAATCGTCAGCAGGGCGATGAACAGGGTAAGGCCGATGGCCGCTACGGTGTATTCATTGCTGACGTTGGTCCAGAACACCCCCACCCCCTGGGCGAAGGCCTGGGCGAAGATGGCTACCAGCGGCAGCAGCAGGAACAGCGCCGACAGGGCCACGGCCAGGAAAACGAGCAGGCGCCGGACCCGGGGCGCATCACCGATCCGTTGCATCAGCCCGCCCCCCCATGCAGTCGCTTGATGAAGCGGCCCTGCCAGATATTGATCACCAGCAGCAGGGCCAGCGAGACGAACAGCACCACCGAGGCGATGGCCGAGGCGCCGACATAGTCGTACTCCTGCAGCTTCACGAAGATCATCAGCGCGGTGATCTCGGTCTCGTAGGGCATGTTGCCGGCGATGAAGATGATGGCGCCGAACTCACCCAGCGAGCGCACGAAGGCGAGCCCGGTGCCGGTGACCAGGGCCGGCCACAGGTGCGGCAGGATCACGCGGCGAAAGGCCGTGCCGTCCGAGGCGCCGAGGGTCAAGGCGGCCTCATCCACTTCATGGGGCAGGTCCTCCAGGACCGGCTGTACCGTGCGCACCACGAAGGGAATGCTGGTGAAGGACATGGCCAGAGCGATACCCACCCAGGTGTAGGCGACCTGGAAGCCTAGCGGCTCCAGCAGCCGCCCCATCCAGCCGTTGCTGGAGTAGAGCGTTGCCAGGGTGATGCCGGCGACGGCGGTGGGCAGGGCGAAGGGCAGGTCCATCAGCGCGTCGAGCAGGCGCTTGCCGGGGAATTCGTAGCGCACCAGCACCCAGGCGAGCAGCAGCCCGAAGGCGCCGTTGACCAAGGCGGCCACCGCAGCCGCGCCGATGGTGACCATGTAGCTGGCCACCACCCGGCCTTCGGTGATGATTTCCCAGTACTCGGCCAGGCTGAGCCCTGCCAGCTGACCGAACAGCCCGGTCAGCGGCAGCAGCAGCACCAGCGAGATGAACATCAGGCTGATGCCGAGCGAAAGGCCGAAGCCCGGCAGCACCCGCTTGGGGGTACTGCCGGCGCGAGTCGCGAGTGTGATCATCTGCGGCGCTGTAGCTGATCCAGCAGGGCGCCGCCAGCGAAGTGCTCGTCCATGGCCTGCTCCCAGCTACCGACGATATCCTCGACCCGCAGCAGATCGGTCTCGGGGAACTGGTCGGCGAACTCCTCCACGACCGCCTCGTGATGGACGCGGTAGTTGAAGCCGGCCAGCATGCGCTGGGCCTCTTCGCTGTAGAGGTACTCGACATAGGCCTGGGCCAGGTCCTGGGTGCCGTTGCGCTCGGCATTGGGCTCGACCACCGCCACCGGGAATTCGGCCAGGATGCTGACCGGCGGCACGATCACCTCGTAGTCGTCACGACCGTACTCGCCGCGGATGTTGTTCACCTCGGATTCGAAGCTGATCAGCACGTCGCCGATGCCACGCTCGATGAAAGTGGTGGTGGCGCCGCGGCCACCGGTGTCGAAGACTGCCACGTTGCGCAGGAAGGTGCGCATGAAGTCATGGATCTGCTCTTCATCGCCATCGAAGTGCTGCTGGGCAAAGCCCCAGGCGGCCAGGTAGGTGTAGCGGCCATTACCTGAGGTCTTGGGGTTGGGGAAGACCATCCTGACGTCTTCACGCACCAGGTCGTCCCAGCTCTCGATGCCCTTAGGGTTGTCCTTGCGTACCAGGAACGCCGTGGTGGAGTAGTAGGGCGAGGCGTTATTGGGCAGCAGTTCCTGCCAGTCCCCGGCCACCAGTCCGGCATCGGCGAGCACCTGGACGTCAGTCACCTGATTGTAGGTCACCACGTCGGCACGCAGCCCCTGCAGGATGGCACGGGCCTGGGCGGAGGAGCCGCCGTGGGATTGCTGGATGGCGATTTCCTCGCCCTGCTCGGCCTGCCACCAGTCGCGGAATTCCGGGTTGATGGCGGAGAAGAGCTCGCGGGCGATGTCATAGGAGGAGTTAAGAATCTCGCGCTCGGCGGCCAGGGCCGGGGTGGCAAGGCTGACACCCAGGGCAACGGCTAGTGCGGTGCGGCGAACGGTGGACAGCAGATGCATGCGAGACACTCCAATAAGGGAACAGTGGGCTAAGGTTAATTCTGACAATGAGGAATTACAATAAGGTTTTTTATTCGTTTTAGAAATATGACTGTGGCGGTTTTCTTCGCCGCGGTGCCCCATTCCCCCGTCCCTGGCGGTTCCTGCTAGAATGCGGACCACTCTTTCCGAGCGATAGCCTGGACTTGCCATGACCGACGCGATCCGCGATTTTCTCATTGCCCCCTCCATTCTCTCCGCCGACTTCGCCCGGCTGGGCGAGGAAGTGGACAACGTGCTGGCCTCCGGGGCCGATATCGTCCATTTCGACGTCATGGACAACCACTACGTACCCAACCTGACCATTGGGCCCATGGTCTGCGAGGCGCTGCGCAAGCATGGCGTCACCGCGCCCATCGATGCTCACCTGATGGTCAAGCCGGTTGATAGGCTGATCGGCGACTTCATCGACGCCGGCGCCACCTACATCACCTTCCACCCGGAGGCCTCGGACCATATCGACCGCTCGTTGCAGCTGATTCGCGATGGCGGCTGCAAGGCGGGGCTGGTGTTCAACCCGGCGACACCGCTCTCCTTCCTCGACCACGTGATGGACAAGGTCGACATGATCCTGCTGATGAGCGTCAACCCGGGCTTCGGCGGCCAGGCCTTCCTGCCGGGCACCCTGGACAAGCTGCGCGCGGCACGCCAACGCATCGACGCCTCGGGGCGGGCGATTCGCCTCGAGATCGACGGTGGGGTCAAGGTCGACAACATTGCCGAGATCGCTGCGGCCGGTGCCGATACCTTCGTGGCCGGCTCCGCGATCTTCAAGGCCGCCAACGCTGCCGACCCGCATCGCTACGACAGCGTGCTCCGCGACTTCCGCGAGCAGCTGGCCGGAGTCGCTCCGCGGTGAACGAAGGTGCCCAGGCCCCGCTGTGGTACCTCTACATGCTCGAGACACTCCAAGGCGCGCTCTATACCGGGATCACCACCGACGTCGCCCGGCGCGTGGCTCAACATGAGGCGGGGCGGGGCGCCAAGGCCCTGCGCGGGCGTGGGCCGCTTACGCTGGTGCATCAGGAGCCGGTGGGCAGCCACGGAGATGCGCTGCGGCTCGAGGCGGAGGTCAAGCGGCTCTCGGCGGTGGGCAAGCGCAGCTGGATCAAGAACCGGCAGGACAGCGAGGAAGCACCATGCACCCCATTCTGAAAGATATCCGGCTGATCAGCTTCGATCTGGATGGCACCCTGATCGACTCCGTGCCCGACCTGGCCGCTGCCGTCGACAAGGTGCTGGAAGAGCTCGACCTTCCACCGGCCGGCGAGGTGAAGGTAACGAGGTGGGTTGGCAACGGGGCGCAAAAGCTGGTGGAGCGAGCGCTGACCGATGCCTTGGGCGAGCCGCCCGAGGTCGAATCACTCGAAGCCGGGCACCGACGCTTTCTGTATCACTACGGCCGGGACCCAGGGGCGCGTACTCGGCTCTATCCCGGAGTGTGTGAAGCGCTGGATGCCCTGCAGGCAGGCGGCCGGATTCTGACGCTGGTCACCAACAAGCCCTACGCCTTTATCGAGCCGATCCTGGCTCAGTTCGGCCTCGAGCGGCATTTTGCGCTCTGCCTGGGCGGCGACAGCCTGCCGCAGAAGAAACCGGATCCAGCCCCGCTGCTTCACGTGGCCGCTCACTTCGACCTGCCTCCTTCGACCTGCCTGATGGTAGGTGATTCCCGTCATGACATCGCCGCCGGTCGCGCGGCCGGTTTTCGCACCCTGGCGGTTCCCTACGGTTACAATCATGGCGAACCGGTGCAGAATAGTCTTCCTGACGCCCTGATCGAAACGCTGAAAGAACTCGTTTAGTCACCACCAGCTAGTCACCACCACCAAGGACCCGGGCATGATGACTCTCGAACGTTTCCGCGAGCTGGCGGCTGCCGGCTACAACCGCATTCCGGTAACCCGCGAGGTGCTGGCCGATCTCGACACGCCGCTCTCCACCTACCTGAAGCTGGCCGACGAGCCCTGGACCTTCCTGCTGGAGTCCGTGCAGGGTGGTGAGAAGTGGGGCCGCTACTCCATCATCGGGCTGCCCTGCCAGGAGCGAATCGAGGTTCGCGGATTTACCGTCAGCCATATCATCAACGGCGAGCAGCAGGGCATGGCCGAGGTGGAGGACCCGCTCGACTGGATCGAGCAGTTTCATGCCGGCTTCAAGGTGCCTCGGCTGGACGATCAGCCCCGCTTCGATGGTGGCCTGGTGGGCTACTTCGGCTACGACACCATCCGCTATATCGAACCGCGGCTGCGTGGGCCCCATGTGGCTGCCAAGGCCGATCCGCTGGGTGTCCCTGACATCCTGCTGATGGTCTGTGATGATCTGGTGGTGTTCGACAATCTCTCGGGCCGGCTGACGCTCTGGACCCATGCCGACCCTGCGGCGTCGGACGCCTATGAGGCGGCGGTGGAGCGGTTGCAGCGGCTTGAGGTGCGCCTGCGCAGTGCCACGCTCAACACCATCAGCCCCGGCACTGGCCGCAGCGCGGTGGAGGAGGGGCACTTCACTTCCGGCTTCACCGAGGCGGGTTTCAAGGCAGCGGTGGAGACGATCAAGGAGTATGTGCTGGCCGGTGACGTCATGCAGTGCGTGCCGTCCCAGCGCATGTCGATTCCCTACCAGGCGTCGCCGCTTGACCTCTACCGTGCCCTGCGAAGCCTCAACCCTTCACCCTACATGTTCTTTTTCAACCTCGATGACCACCACGTGGTGGGCTCCTCTCCGGAGATCCTCACTCGCCTGGAGGATGGAGAGGTGACGGTACGTCCGATTGCCGGCACCCGGGTTCGGGGCAGGACCGAAGAGGAGGACCGGGCGCTTGAGGCCGATTTGCTGGGTGACCCCAAGGAGGTCGCCGAGCACCTGATGCTCATCGACCTGGGGCGCAATGACGTAGGGCGCATCAGCGAGACCGGCTCGGTGGTGGTGACCGACCAGATGGCGGTGGAGCGCTACTCCCACGTGATGCACATCGTCTCCAATGTCACTGGGCGGCTGAAGCCGGGCCTGACGGCCATGGACGTGCTGCGTGCCACCTTCCCGGCGGGCACGCTTTCCGGCGCGCCTAAGATCCGCGCCATGGAGATCATCGACGAGCTGGAGCCGGTCAAGCGAGGCATCTACTCGGGAGCAGTAGGCTATCTCTCCTGGCATGGCAACATGGACACCGCGATTGCGATCCGCACGGCGGTGATCAAGGACGGCGAATTGCATGTACAGGCCGGGGCTGGGGTCGTCGCGGACTCGGTGCCCGAGATGGAGTGGCAGGAAACACTCAACAAGGGTCGGGCGATCTTCCGCGCCGTGGCCATGGCCGAGAAGGGGCTGGATAACCTGTGAGCGTCTAACGGGGCATGGCGCCTGGTGGCGCTTCCTACGAAGTGCGGCGGCCTCTGGGGCCGCCGCATACAATGACTCAGTGTGATGAGTCCGCTATAAGTTACGCTTCCGAATCCGACTTTTCGTCGTCCTTCTCTTCGTCCTCCTCATCGCGACTCTCATGGTCTTCTTCTTTGTCGTCCGCGATCTCCTCGTCGCCGAGCAGTGCAGTGCGGATCAGTGAGGCGTTGTGCTTCATGAGCGAAACGTAGTTGGCTGCCTCTCCATCCGGTTCACTCAGTGAGTCGACGTAGAGCGGGCCGGACACGGCAAGGCCGGTATCGGAAGCGATACTGCTGACGTATCGATCGGAAATGGTGCTTTCCCAGAACAGTGAGGCAGGTTGCGCCTCGTTGACCAGATCGATGATTCGCATCATCTGCTGGGGGGAGCCTTCGGTCTCGGCATTGGTGCCCCAGATACCGTCATGACGGAACCCATAGGCATCGGCAAAGTAGACGAAGGCGGCCTCGCTGGTTATCAGTAGACGCTGCTCTTCGGGAATGTCGGCGAGGATTTTCGTAATTTCCTTATGCAGTGCAGCTAGAATATCGCGCGCCGTTTCGGCGCGGGCATGGAAATTGTCGGCGGCGTCGGGGTGCAGCTCGGCCAGCGTCTCGGCAATGACTTGTACATAGGCTGCTGCCGCACGTGGATCCATCCACAGGTGGGGGTCGGGTTCGCCGCTGTAGTCGCCGGTGACGATGGGCAGGGTGGGGTACTCCGACGCTTCCGCCAGTGGGACAAGAGGGGCCTGGTTGCCTACGGTAGCATGCACCTGGCGCATCCACTGTTCCAACTGGTAGCCGTTGTAGAAAACCAGCTTGGCGTCTTCCAGGGCGATGAAGTTATTGGGGGTCAGCTCCCACTCGTGGACTTCGGCTCCGGGCGGGGTGAGCGTCACCAGGCGAATGTCATCGCCCCCGACCTGGGCTACAAGATCGCCGAGGATCGAGAAGGTGGCTACCACCTTGGGGGATGCTACTGCCTGGCTGGTGCCTGCCATGGCAGCCAGGGGGAGAGCCAGCCAGAGCAGGGCATGGCGGGATGGGCGCATCGTAAATCTCCTTTTTGCGGCAGCGCATGGACTCGATAATAGAGACTGCGGACTGGGCTGGCTAGCCGCGCCGTGTAAACAGGCGGTCGTTGTGGCGGGGCGCGGGCGTGATTCGGTGGATTGACAGCCAGCCCGGCACAACGGCACTATTGCGGTATGACATCGCCAGATTACATTCATTCTAGCCGGACGTGGTGGCGCTCCTGAAGCGGGGCGGCATACCTGTGTCTTGAATGACCATGCCGCCGTCCGGGCGGCATTTTTGTACCTGGTGGCTCTGCACGGCTGGCATGACCGACGCATTCGATCTGGGTAACCTCTGCCTGGCCACTGGTCAGCTGCAATAGAACAGGACTCTATACCGCCATGTCCGTGCTGATGATCGACAACTACGACAGCTTCACTTTCAATGTGGTGCAGTATCTGGGTGAACTGGGGGCCGACGTGGTCACCCATCGCAACGATGCCATCACCCTGGAAGAGATCGAGGCGCTTGCACCCAGCCACCTGGTCATTTCCCCCGGACCCTGCACGCCCAACGAGGCAGGCATTTCCATGGCGGCAATTCGCCATTTTGCCGGTCGCCTGCCGATTCTCGGTATCTGCCTGGGCCATCAGGCGATCGGCCAGGTCTATGGCGGCGAGGTCGTGCGGGCACCCCAGGTGATGCACGGCAAGACCTCCCGGATCCATCACCATGGCCAGGGTGTCTTCGAAGGGCTGGATGATCCGCTGGAGGTGACCCGCTATCACTCCCTAGTGGTGGCGGCCGACAGCCTGCCCGAGTGTATCGAGGTAACCGCCTGGACCGACGAGGACGACGTGACGCCGGGTTTGATCATGGGCCTGCGTCATCGCCAACTGGACATCGAAGGGGTGCAGTTCCACCCTGAGTCGATCCTTACCCGCCAGGGGCATGAGCTGCTGGCCAACTTCCTGAAGCGTCGCTGATCCGCGCCCGACAGAGACAGAGGAGTTTCCTCCATGCAGATGCGAGAGGCCATTGGCGCGGTGATGCGCCGCGAGAACCTGAGCTTCGACGAGACTCACTCGGTGATGCAGCAGATCATGACCGGCGAGGCTACCGATGCCCAGATAGGCGGCCTGCTGGTTGGTTTGGCCATGAAAGGTGAGACCGCCGAAGAGATCGGCGCGGCGGCCCAGGTCATGCGTGAGCTCATGAAGCGGGTCAGGGTCTCGGCCGAGAACGTTGTCGATATCGTCGGTACCGGCGGGGATGGCGCCAACCTGTTCAATGTGTCGACCGCCGCCAGTTTCGTGGCTGCCGCCGGTGGCGCCCATGTGGCCAAGCACGGCAATCGCAGCGTATCGTCCTCTTCCGGCAGCGCCGACCTCTTCGACGTGGCGGGTATCCACCTGGATCTGAAGCCGGACCAGGTAGGGCGCTGTATCGAACAGGTGGGCGTCGGTTTCATGTTTGCCCCCAACCATCATCCGGCCATGCGCTTTGCTGTCGGGCCGCGCCGGGAAATGGGCGTGCGCACCCTGTTCAATATCCTGGGGCCCCTCACCAACCCCGCCGGCGCTCCCAATCAGCTGCTGGGTGTCTACTCACCAGAGCTGGTTCCACTGATGGCCGAGGTACTGCAGTATCTCGGCAGCCGCCATGTCATGGTGGTACACGCCGAGGATGGGCTGGACGAGATCTCGCTGGCCGCACCGACCCAGGTGGCAGAGCTGAAGGATGGCGTGATCCGCCGCTACACGATCACCCCCGAGGAGCTGGGTATCGAGCGTCATGACATGACGTCGCTCAAGGTGGTCAGCGCCGAGGACAGCCTGCGCCTGGTCCGCGAGGCTCTGGTGGGTGAGGGGCTGGCGGCGGACATCGTCGCACTCAATGCCGGCGCTGCGCTCTACTGCGCGGATATTGCCGACACGCTGAAAGAGGGCGTGATGATGGCCCAGGATGCCCAGGCCTCCAAATTACCATTGGAGAAAATGAAGGAACTGGCCGATTTCACCCGTGTTCTGCTTCCCTGATGGCCCGGCGAAGCCCGGGGGAATGAGGCGTGTCAGAGGGTGAGATGTGCTCAAGTGCCGAATGAGTCGTGGACACGGGCGGGCAGTGATACCAGGCTGAGAAGGCGACCTTCATGCAGGCAGGCTTCGCCGACGACCTCGCGCCCGGCCGTCCAGCCTGAGCCCAGATTGTTGAGCAAGCGCAGGCGAGCTGCGCCGACGCCGTGCCAAGACACCAGCTCGGCGGCTTGGAAGTGGAACATCTGGCCCACCACCGGATAGAGGGCCTTGAACAGGCTCTCCTTGAGGGAAAAGGTCGCGGTAACCATCAGGCCAGCCTCTGACTCGGGTAACCGCTCGAGGCGAGCAACCTCCTCTGGGGTAAGCACGCGCCTGGCCAGGCGAAGGGCCTGGGCTGCATCCAGCAGCCGCTCGGCGTCCAGGCCGAGCCCCAGATAGGCCTGCCTGGGGGCAACCAGCGCAGCGGCCCAGCCATCGTTATGGGTAATGGCGCCTACGCAGTCAACAGGCCAGCAGGGGGATCGGTCTTCGTTCATGCCTGGCGTCGCGTTCCGGCCGTCCAGGAGCCATAGAGCTCGCCTTGCGCACAGGCGCCCGGCAATGAACTCGGCGCGCCGCTTGGCGATGGCGCCTTGCAGAGGGGGAGGCAGGGCGATGCCCTCGTAGCTGGAGCCAGAATCGGAGTGATCGCGCCCGGCTCCCTGCTTGCCAATACGCGTGGGATCGAAGCGTGTGGCNTGCCAGGCCAGCAGGGGGATCGGTCTTCGTTCATGCCTGGCGTCGCGTTCCGGCCGTCCAGGAGCCATAGAGCTCGCCTTGCGCACAGGCGCCCGGCAATGAACTCGGCGCGCCGCTTGGCGATGGCGCCTTGCAGAGGGGGAGGCAGGGCGATGCCCTCGTAGCTGGAGCCAGAATCGGAGAGATCGCGCCCGGCTCCCTGCTTGCCAATACGCGTGGGATCGAAGCGTGTGGCGACCAGGCGAACGCCCGGCAGCGGCGAGGCCCAGGGCCAAACGCTGGTGAAGGCCTCATGAAATGTCGGCGTGGTTTCCATCGGTGGATTCTGGCACGTGCCCCCCGTTGCCGCCAGCGCACACCGGTGACTGTGCTTGGATGGAGAAGAGGCCCGGGTGATGGGGGGGCAGAAGAGCGCGCAGGCAGCCGACTTGGGCAGTCTCTCTTTCAATGTCGCGCGGGTGATAGGTAAGATAGTCCGCCTACCGGCTTTATCCGCGGCCAGTGCCGCCCGCAATGAGACATCACCATGAGCCCGACGCAGGACGCACCCCCTACCATCCTGACCCGCATCCTGGCCCGCAAGGACGAGGAAGTCGCCGAGCGGCAGCGTGCCGTGCCGGAGGCCGAGCTATTGGCGCTGGCCGAGCGGCAGGAGGCCCCCCGCGGCTTCATTGCAGCGCTGACCCAGAACATCGATGAGGGCGACCCGGCAGTGATCGCCGAGATCAAGAAGGCCTCCCCCTCACGGGGTGTCATCCGTGAAGATTTCCAGCCCGGTGAGATCGCCAGACAATATGCCGTCGGTGGTGCCTCTTGCCTCTCGGTACTCACCGATGCCGACTTCTTCCAGGGCCATGAAGACTTCCTTGTCGAGGCACGCGAGGCGTGTGATCTGCCGGTGATTCGAAAGGACTTCATCATTCACGGCTATCAGGTCAGCGAAGCACGCGCTATTGGCGCGGACTGTATCCTGCTGATCGTTGCCGCCCTGGATGACGTTCGCATGGCCGATCTATACCAGCAGGCGGTGCTGCTGGGCATGGATGTGCTGGTGGAAGTGCATGACGTGCATGAGCTGGAGCGCGCGCTCAAGTTGGGAATCGACCTGGTGGGCATCAATAACCGCAATCTGCACACCTTCGAGACTCGCCTGGAAACCACGCTGGACATGCTGGGGCATATCCCGGCGGGCGTCACCGTGGTGACCGAGTCCGGCATCAATACCCGCAGTGACATGTTGCGCATGCGCGAGTACGACGTAAATGGTTTCCTCGTCGGCGAGGCCTTCATGCGCGAAGATGACCCCGGCGAAGCGCTGAGGCGACTTTTCTTCTAAGCCATTTTTATACCAACCATAAGGGCAGCCACCACGTTGCTCTTATGGTTGGTGAGCTACCACTCACTCGCTGATCCCCCGACAACGCCAATTTGCCATGCTCGCCAATAGCGGTGATGAGCCAATGCTCGACAATTTTGCGGGCATCTCTCCCTGCGGATAATATGAAAGGGTCACTGATGAAGAAGTTAATTGCTGGCATCTTGGTGCTGTTTTTGCTGCCTAATCCAGCGTTATCAGCGGAGCTTTGGGGGCCTGCCAGTGCTGGGATGACGATTAAAGAGGTAATGCGTGTCATTGATGACGCTTACCGTTTAGACGAAGAAGAGGGAGGTCGCCTGGCGACCCGTGCGGTTGAAGCCGTGCGCCGAGATGACGTCGAGCTGGCGGACGAGACCTTCACACAGCGTTTTTTCTTTGTTAATGGTCAGCTTTCTCAAGTGACATTGAAGCTGAATAACACGCGTGATTTCGATTCCATGCTGCCGTTGGTTGATTCATTGACGGAAATAATGCGCGATCGATATGGACAAGAAGTCGATTCAGAAATGATACAGGCAGGTGCCATGCGACAAGCGAAAGTGGGCTGGATCGACGGCAATCGAAAGATAAGAATCTTCTTGATGTCCATGGGGGAGGACGATTCGCTGCTGAATGTGAATTACCAAGCATACTTTGGTGGTTGATTTTAGACTCACACAGGAGCTGCCTCTCACGGCGAATCAAGGCGTTGCAGCGCAGGTCACCTGCTCGATAGCCACATGATCAGCGAGAGCACCACGCTGATCAGGATCATTGTCGTAATGGGGAAATAAAACGAAAAGCTCTCTCGCCGAATCGCAATGTCGCCGGGCAGTTGGCCGAGGGGTAGCTTGGAGAGCCAGGGCCAGAGCAGCCCGATGGCAACGCTGCAAAGTCCGAGGATGATCAGGGTGCGGGACATTCTGCCTCCTGTTCGTAACTGGCTGGTCGATGGAGGCCAGCGAGTCAGCCCGCCGACCTCTCTGTTTGCCTCTGCTTTACCTGTTCATTTACCAACTTAACTGGCGCAGCTGGTTCAGCAGCCCCTGGAGTGGGTGGGGCAAGCCGGTGTCTGAAAGGCGCTTCGCCTGGCTGCGACAGGAGTAGCCAGTAGCCAGCAGCCTGCCGGGGCTGGCTTCGCCTTCCACGACTGGCTGCCACGACTGGGCATAGATGGTCTTCGAGGTCTCCAGGTTGCGCGCTTCGTGCCCGTAGGTGCCGGACATGCCGCAGCAACCGGTACTGAGCAACTCTAGTTCGAAGCCAAAGGCGGCGAATACCTGCTGCCACGCCTTGGGACTGCCGGGGGCGTTGCTCTTCTCGGTGCAGTGGGACAGCAGCCGGTAACCGGGATCAGCCAGGGCTTCCAACTGCTGGCTCAGCCCCGGCGGCACCAGTCGCTGGCCCTGAGCCACCAGCCATTCCTGTAGCATCAGCACCTCGGGTACGCTATCGGGCGCGAGTGCCTTCACGTACTCCTGGCGGTAGGTCAGGGTCATGGCCGGGTCGATGCCCACCAGCTGCACGCCGAACTCGGCCAATGCACGAAGCCGGCGGGCCTGTTTTTCGGCGGTGCGCGTGAAGGCGCCCATGAAGCCCTGCACATTCAGCGGCTTGCCGTTCGGCGAATAGGGGGCGACGAACACCCGGATGTCCAGGCGCGAGAGTAGCTCGACGATATCCAGCGCCACATCGGCCTCAAAGAAGCTGGTGAAGGCGTCCTGCACAATGACCACGCTTCGGGCCTTCTGCGCTTCGGTCAGAAGCCCTAGAGAAATCGGCGTGGCTTCGCTAATCCCCCAGGCTGCCAGCTGCTGCTTCAGTCTCGCCCGGGATAGCCGTGGGCTGTCGACCATGCCGATGGGGCCGGCCAATAGTCGCTCGACCAGGCGGGTGTTCAGTGCGGCGTTGTACAGCGGTGCGACCGATGCCAGTGCCGGCGCGAAGAACTCCAGGCCGCCAATCAGGTAGTCGCGCACAGGACGCAGGTAGCGAGCGTGGTAGGCTTCGAGGAAGAGCGAGCGCGATTCGGGTACGTTGACCTTCACCGGACACTGGCCAGCGCAGGACTTGCACGCCAGGCAGCCGGCCATGGCGTCATAGACTTCATGGGAGAAGTCGGCCTCCTCACGGCGCTTGACG
Organism: Halomonas chromatireducens; assembly: GCF_001545155.1. NCBI lineage: Bacteria > Pseudomonadati > Pseudomonadota > Gammaproteobacteria > Oceanospirillales > Halomonadaceae > Halomonas > Halomonas chromatireducens. Next base: position 957,645 of record NZ_CP014226.1, read on the forward strand.
GTATTGCGTATTCGGGCCGGCAGGCGCTTGAGAAACCCCAGGGAGCCTTCGGCGCGCTGCTGGTGTGCCTGTTCCACCAGGTCGATGCCGGCGTTGCCCTGCAGGCGCAGCCACTCGCGGATCAGACTGGCACGGCCCTTGGGCGAATGGACGCGGTCGCGGGTGGCCTTCCACGAGGGGCACATGGCGTCATTGGGGTCGTAGTTGTAGCAGGCGCCGTTGCCGTTGCAGTACACCGTGGCGGCATGGGATTGCCACACACGTTCGTCGATCTGGCGATCGAGCTGGCCTCGGGTGGGCACACCATCGATTGTCAGCAAGCCCGGGTCGATCAGGTTGACCGGCTGCGCCTCTACCGCTTCGGGCGAGATATCAAATGCCTCCTCAGAGGGCTCGGCCGGGGTATCAAGCGCCATTCCCGCGGGTTCGGGCGGGATCAACATAGGCGTGGCGATCTTGCCGGGATTGAGCTGATTGTGAGGGTCGAAAGCGGCCTTGACCCGCTGCAGGCTGGGGTAAAGCTCGCCGAAGAATTTTGGTGCGTACTCCGAGCGTACCCCCTTGCCGTGCTCGCCCCACAGCAGCCCGCCGTACTTGTGGGTCAGTTCGGCGACTTCATCGGAGATCTCTCGAATCAGTTGTTCCTGGACGGGGTCCTTCATGTCGATGGCCGGGCGCACGTGCAGCACGCCGGCGTCCACATGGCCGAACATGCCGTATGCCAGGCCGCGAGCATCGAGCAGGACGCGGAACTCGGCGATATAGTCCGCCAGCCTTTCCGGCGGCACCGCGGTATCCTCGACGAAGGGAATCGGGCGCTTCTCGCCCTTTTCATCGACCCTGGCATTGCCCAGCAGGCCTACGGCGCGCTTGCGCATGCCGTAGACTTTCTGGATCTGGGGGCGGCCCTCGGCCAGTGTGTAGCCCAGGCGCGGCACGCTTGCATCCGCTTCCAGATGGCGACAGAAGGCAGCGACACGCTCGGTGAGCCGCTTGGGGTCGTCGTCGTTGAACTCGACCAGGTTGATGCCACGAATGGCTGCGGCTTGCTGCGTTGCGGTGGCGGTGTTGCTGTCCTTGGCGCTATCCGCGCTGGGAAAGAACTCGGCCACGCTGTCCCAGACGAAGTCCTCCATGGCCAGCGTCAGCACCTTGTCGTCCACCGTCTCGATGGAGGTGGGCTTGGCTGCGGAAGCCATCAGCGCCTTAGCATCGCGCAGGGCGTCCATGAAGCCGGCGTAGCGCACGTTGACCAGGGTCGAGTGCTTCGGAATCGGTAGTACGTTGAGCACGGCCTCGTTGAGGAAACCCAGCGAACCTTCCGAGCCGCACAGCAGGCTGTTCATGTCGAGGCGACCTTCCGCATCTCTCAAGTGCGCCAGATCATAGCCCGTCAGGCAGCGGTTGAGTGGCGGGAACTTGGCAGCGATCAGCTTTCCCTGGTCATCGATGATCTCCCGGGCGGTGCGGTAGGCGTTGCCGATCACCCCGCTGTGGTGGCACAGCGTCTCCAGTTCGGCCTCGGCGATGGGTCGGCTAAGCAGGCGTTCACCGCCCAGCAGTAGGGTGTCGAGCTCGAGTACGTGATCGCGTGTCTTGCCATACTCGCAGCTGCCCTGGCCGCTGGCGTCGGTGGAGATCATGCCGCCGATGGTGGCGCGGTTGGAGGTGGAGAGATCCGGTGCGAAAAACAGCCCGTGGGGTCTCAACGCGGCATTGAGCTGGTCCTTGACCACCCCGGCCTGGACCCTTGCCCGGCGGTTCTCGACGTCGATCTCCAGTATCTGGTTCATGTGTCGGGAGACATCCACCACCAGGCCGTCGGTGAGCGACTGGCCGTTGGTGCCGGTGCCGCCACCCCGGGGTGTCAGCACGACCTGGCGGTGCGCCGCTTCGCCGGCCAGCCGGGCGATCAGCTCGAGATCCGCGGCGTGGCGCGGAAACAGCACTGCCTGTGGCAGGCGCTGGTAGATCGAGTTATCGGTGGCCTGCACCGTGCGGCTGGCATAGTCCGGGGCGATGTCGCCCTCGAAGCCCCGCGCCTTGAGTACGTCGAGAAAGCGTAGGTAGCGGGCGTCGAGGCCGGCAAGGGTGCTCGATTGAGCGGTGTCCAGTCGTGAGATCATGGTGTCGTATTCGGTCGTTTTCGCTGTCGTGGCGTGGCAGGACAGGTAGAAGGGATGCCGCTACTTTACCCTGAGAGGGCGGTGGTGCGCATCCCGGCAAACGGCTGTTGCATGGCACACGGCCGCCCTTTTGCCTACAATGGGCGGCCGATTTCACCCAATGCGACGGACTGGATTCCATGCTCGATCCCAAACTGCTGCGCAGCGACCTCGAGATGGTCGCACAACGACTGGCCAAGCGTGGCTTCACGCTAGACACTATGCGACTCGAGGCGTTGGAGTCCCGGCGCCGTGAGATCCAGACCGAGACCGAGACCCTGCAAAACGAGCGCAACACCCGCTCCAAGTCGATCGGCCAGGCCAAGGCCCAAGGCGAGGACATCCAGCCGCTGCTGGCCGAGGTCAGCGATCTGGGCGATCGGCTCGATGCGGCCAAGGCTCGGCTTGCCGAGGTGCAGGCGGAATGGGACGAGCTGATCAGCGGCCTGCCCAATCTGCCCCACGAGAGCGTGCCGGAGGGTGAGAGCGAAGAGGAAAACGTCGAACTGCATCGCTGGGGCACACCCAAGACCTACGACTTCACGGTGAGGGATCACGTGGATCTGGGCGGCCTCCTGGGCAACCTCGACTTCGAGCTGGCAACCAAGTTGACCGGCGCCCGTTTCGCGGTGATGCGCGGCCCCATCGCCCGCCTGCATCGCGCCCTGACCCAGTTCATGCTCGACAAGCAGACCCTGGAGCATGGCTACGAGGAGTGCTACGTCCCCTTTATGGTCAACGAGGCGTCGCTGTACGGCACCGGCCAGCTGCCCAAGTTCGGCGAGGATCTCTTCCGGCTGGACGACGAGCGGGGCTATCACCTGATTCCCACCGCGGAAGTGCCGCTGACCAACTTCGCCCGTGACGAGATCCTGCCCCACAAGGCGCTGCCGGTGAAGCTCACCGCCCATACGCCGTGCTTCCGCAGCGAGGCGGGCTCCCATGGCCGCGACACCCGGGGCATGATTCGCCAGCACCAGTTCGACAAGGTCGAGATGGTGCAGATGGTCGAGCCCGAGCAGAGCTATGTGGCGCTGGAAGAGATGCGCGGCCATGCCGAAGCGATCCTGCAGGCACTCGAGCTCCCCTACCGGGTGGTGACCCTATGCACCGGAGACATGGGTTTCGGTGCGGCCAAGACCTATGACCTGGAAGTGTGGTTGCCCAGCCAGGAGACCTATCGCGAGATATCCTCAGTCTCCAACTGCGAGGACTTCCAGGCGCGGCGCATGCAGGCGCGTTTCCGCCACCCCGAGCAGAAGAAGCCGCAGCTGCTGCACACCCTCAACGGTTCCGGCCTGGCGGTGGGGCGCTGCCTGATCGCCGTGATGGAGAACCACCAGAACGCCGACGGCTCGATCACCGTGCCCGAGGCGTTGCGGCCCTTCATGGGCGGCGTCGAGACAATTAACACCTAGAAACCTGTCGCACTTGACGCTGATCTACTGCGAGATCCGAAGTCAAATCCCTCGCGACGATCGGTCAAATCCGACAGGCGCCTAGGCATACGGCCGTATGCTTGGTGCGGCAAATGAAACACCCCACCGATTGGCATCGATGGGGTGTTTTCGTTTGGGCTTATGACTCCGGTTCGATCGTCCAGCTAACGCTGACCCCGGCGTCGATGGTGACGGTGCCGGGGCGATACTCCGCCTGGGGTGCACTTTCACGCATATCGGCACTCATGGCCATCATGCGCGGGGCGAAGATCGGCGACTGGGTCTCGCTCACAGTGATCACCGGCCCCAGCGTCACACCCAGGGTGGAGGCCATCAACTCGGCCTTGTGGCGCGCCTTCTCCAGCGCCATTACCAGCGCTTCATCGGTGGCGGCGTCGCGGTCGGCGAGGTCGTACATCACGCCGTCCAGGGCATTGACCCCGGCTTCGGTCAGTGCATCGAGCAACAGGGGCAGGCGCTCCAGGTCGGCCACCTTCACCTCGAAGGGGCGTTCGAGGCGCGTTCGTACCAGAGTTTCACGCTCGCCTTCACTGGTTCGGGCGCCGGGGAGGTATTCGGGCTGGACGTTCAGCGAACCGGCACTGATCGCATCACGCTCGACACCGGCCTCCTCCAGGGTGCGAATCAGCACGGCGGCGCGCTCCTCGAGTCGGTCACGTGCCTCTCGCAATGCGGCGGGATCAGAGGTGGATTCCTCGTCCCGGGGCACAGCCGGAGTTCGCTCCCATAGTCTGGCATTGAGCGTGGCGCGGTCAGGCACCACTTCCAGTTGGGCCTCGGCCTGGACATCGAGCCGCGAGCGAATGTCATCGGCGTGTACGGCCATGGCGCTGAAAGGAGTCATGGCGACCAGTGCGCCTGCCAACAGGCAGGTTGAGAGAAGTGAACGGGGCATGAAGCCTCCTTGCCGCGGTGCTGTAGGGATGAGCGTGCCAGGGTGATTGATGGGTGACGCTGTTCGATTCGAGATGTGGCGGCGAGTAAGGTTCCGTAACAGCGCAGATTATGTCGAGTGTCCGCGTTCAGCGTGTACCCGCCTGGTGAACGGGCCATTTGTGTCGCCGCCCCACAGGCGCCATGATGACTACACACGCCAGACAGGGACAGGTCATGCTTCGCCGCAACAGTGACTCGAATTACAGCTATCCTCTCACGCTGACGCTGGCCTTGGCTGCACTGGTGATCATCATTGCCGGCATCAGGGCAGGAGCTGACTTGATCGTGCCTTTGCTATTGGCACTGTTCATTGCGGTGATCTGCACCGCTCCGGTGAACTGGTTGCATCGTTGGGGGGTGAGCCTGCGCCTGGCGGTCCTGATCACCCTGCTGGTGATCGGTGGCTTCCTCTCCCTGGTCGGGCTGCTGGTAGTCAATTCCTTCAGCACTTTCATTCAGGCGCTGCCCGGAATCGAGTCGCGGCTCTACGAGCGCTATCTGGATCTTCTCGACAGCATGGCTTCCATGGGTCTGGCCATCGACCCCGACCTGTTGGCGGGGTTGGTGGAAGTCGAGGACGGCAGCGCCTGGCTGCCTACCCTGCTGGGTGGACTGGGAAACCTGTTCGTGCAGAGCGTCCTGATAGCGCTGCTGGTAATCTTTATGCTGTACGAGACGCTCAATTTTCGTGCCAAGGTTTCCCTGGCGCTGGATGATCCGGCGCCTAGCCTGCAGCGTTTCGAGGAGTTCAGCCAGACACTCAAGCGCTACCTGGCGGTCAAGACGGTCATCAGCCTGGTGACCGGTGTGCTGGCCTGGCTGGCCTGCGTGGTAATGGGAGTGGACTTCCCGTTGCTTTGGGGGGTCTTGGCCTTTGCCCTCAACTATATCCCCAACATCGGCTCGGCGCTGGCCGCCTTCCCCCCCGTACTGCTGCTGCTGGTGTCACAGCACGGTGGGGTGGCGGATGCCTTCATGCTGGCGATGGCCTATCTGGTGATCAACTTCACACTCGGCAACCTGGTGGAGCCGCGAATGATGGGACGGGCATTGGGGTTGTCGACTCTTGTTGCCTTCCTGTCGCTGGTGGTGTGGGGCTGGATGCTGGGTGTGGTGGGCATGCTGCTGTCGGTGGTGCTGACCATGACGCTGAAGATTGCCCTGGACAGCCACCCCGAGACGCGCTGGATTGCTTATCTGCTGGGGCCTGGAAAAGAGCCGGTCGTCGCCGCGAAAGGCTTCGGGGAGGAGCCGAGCGTTTCCGAGCGCGACGAGATCACCTAACCGAAGTGATTCGTTTGAAGCCATTTGCTCGAAGCTATCTGACCGACGTTGTCTGAGCCGGACACGATTCGCCCCGGCCAGGCCGGGGCGAAGGGGAACGGGGCTCCGCCTGGAGTCAGGCGTTCTGATCGATGAACTGTGCCAGCTGTGACTTGGATTGGGCACCGACCAGCGAGGCGACCTTGGAGCCCGACTTGAACAGCATCACGGTGGGAACGCCACGAACGCCCTGTTCGGCGGCGATTTCCGGGGCGTCATCGACATTAATGCTGACTACCTTGAGATTGNGTGCCCGGCCCGGATCAGCGTCATGCCCTTCTCGCTGCGGGTGATCAGCAGGGCCTCGAGTTCGAGCTCCACGCACAGCGCCTCGCCCCGGGCAGCCAGCTCGGCGTCGTCGCGGCAGTGACCGACCACACCTTCGAACTCGGCCAGGTTGGGCGTGATCACACTGGCCCCCCGGTACTTGCGGAAATCGCTGCCCTTGGGATCGACCAGTACGCGCTTCCCCGCGCCTTGATCTGGCAGACGCTGCTTACCTGGGTGGTGATTCCTCTGACCTTTCTGTTCACCGAGGCCGAACGAAACATCAATTGGGTACAGGGTCCTTTCGGGATGCAACAGGATATCCTGCCTTTACCCGTCTATTTGGTGTTGTTGATGCTGGTTTGGCCACTGGTGCTGTATTTGCCGGTGCATGGGCTGATGCGTTTTTTCCAGCAACGTGACCAGCGCCGTTGAGGTCCAGGTCAGCTCTCTACCCGATTGCGCCCCTGGTGCTTGGCCGCATACAGGCAGCGATCGGCGCGTTCAATGAGAACGTCGCGAGGCTCTCCTGGGCGGTATTCGGCCAGGCCAATGCTGACGGTGATCTGACCGGGCTCGATGCCAAAGGGGTGTTCGCCGATGCGATGTCGCAGCCGCTCGGCAAGCGGGAGGCTACGGACAAGGGGGGTGGCCGGCAGGACCACGGCGAACTCCTCGCCGCCGAGCCGAGCGATGGTGTCTTCTTCGCGCAGCAGCTTACGGCAAAGCCTGGCGAGCTCGATCAGCACCTGATCACCCTGGAGGTGCCCCCAGGTATCATTGACGCGCTTGAAGTGGTCGAGATCGATGAGCATCAGAGACAGGGGTGAGCCATGCCGGTTGCATCTCGAGATCTCTTCGGCGAGTCGGACCATCAGCTTTCGGCGGTTGGCCAGCCCGGTCAGATCGTCGGTATCCGACAGTCGGCGCAGGCGTGCTTCTTCCACCATCTGCTCAGTGATATCGATCATCAGGCCATACCAGAGTACGCCGCTCTGGGCATCCTCTGGCTGAGCGCGAAGTGCCACCCATCGGGTTCGGCCATGGGCCAGACGAATGCGAAACTTGGTTGCGATGGGAACGCGCCATCGCGCCGAGCGTTCGATAGCAGCCATCAGCTTGGGATAGTCGTCGTCATAGAGACGGTCGAGCATGTGCCGTGCGTCCTGGCCCAGAGCATCACGGTCGATACCGGGCAGGCTGGTACCGTTCCCGGCGAGGTAGGGGAAGTGCATGTGGCCATCTAGGCCACGATGAAACTGGAAGATGACGCCGGGCAGTCGTTCGGTAAAGTCACGAACGTTGCCAGGCAGCTCCAGCCCCAGCCCCCCACCCGACATGGCGTTCTCTTCGGTCATGCGGGCGTCCTGTAGTCCCTGCTGCGTGCAGGTCTGTCATTATTTTGTGTGGGCTCAATACACAAGGAAAACCGAGGCGCTCGAAAGCGCTGGTTTCAAAGGCTGAGCCGTTTTTGAACGCCTAATATACGTTGTAACGATGAGTAAATCATCTGGCTGTTGCTGTAGGAAATTGACGACAGGGGTTGTAAGAGGGCCATTCGCCGTCTGCCTCACCGCGGGGCGTCATAACGACAGGTACGGTCGCGTGAGAATACGATCTGCCATAGCTGCAGGTCCCTGGCACGGAAGGCGCCTGCGCATACAGAGAGATAGTAACGGAACATTCGGTGTGTGCGCTCGCTGTAGCGCTTGGCAAGCTCTGGCCAGTAATGCTCGAGGTTCTTCAGCCAGGCCATCAGGGTCGAGTCATAGTCTGGCCCGAAGTTTTGCCAATCCTCCATCAGCAAGAGTTCTTCGCTGGCATCTGCCACCTGGCAGGCAGAGGGCAGGACGCCATTGGGAAAGATATAGCGATCGATCCAGGGGTCGACGGTGATATGCGAGCTGTTCGAGCCGATGGTATGGAGCAGGAAGAGTCCTTCATCCGCCAGCACCCTCCCGACGGTCTCGAAATAGGCACGATAGTTACGATGCCCCACGTGCTCGAACATGCCGATTGAAACGATGCGGTCGTACCTGCCCTGGAGATCGCGATAATCCGCGAGATGAACCTCCACGGGCAGGCCTGCGCAGCGTAGCTGGGCCAGGTCGGCTTGTTCCCGGGATATGGTGATCCCGGTGACGGAAACGCCATAGTTCATGGCTGCATGCCTGGCGAAGCTCCCCCATCCGCAGCCGATATCAAGCACCCGCATGCCGGGCTGCAGTTCGAGCTTGTGACAGGCCAGCTCCAGCTTGGCCAACTGCGCTTCGTGCAGGGAATCGGCTTCCTTCCAGTAGCCGCAGGAGTAACACATGGTGGGATCGAGCATGCGCTCGAAGAGATCATTGCCCAGATCATAGTGGGCTTCTCCGACCATATAGGCGCGTGCCTTGCTCTGAAGGTTCAGCAGGCCAGCCTGAAGGCGATACATCAGCCGGTCGGAGGGGGGGCGGGCACGTTCCCCGAGGCCATGAAGCAACAGGCGCTGGGCCAGCTCGTCGAGGCGTTCACACTCCCACCAGCCATCCATGTAGGACTCGCCAAGACCCAGTGAGCCTTGGCGGAGTATTCGGGAGCAAAAGTCAGGGTGGTATATCCTTGGGTCCCAGGGAGCATCGCCATTCAATGTGATGCCGGAGTCTTCCAGCAGTGATTCGAGCACTCGCCGGGCCCGGCTATGGGGCAGGGTGATGGGGCCGATTCGAGGGTCGCTGGTCATATTATCCTCCCGGGCCTTCAGGCAAGACCGCAGGCCTTTATCCTGTCTCTTTTCCTCCTTGGACTTGAGCATAGTCCAGGCGTTGGGGAACGGTTAGTCATAGGGCTGATATACTCCCTGCATTCAACCAAGACGCCGACTGGAGCCCCTATTGTGTCTAGTGACTCGCCGCTGATCATCGCCCTGGATCAACCCTCGCTTGATGCAGCCTTGTGCCTGGCCGACCGACTCGATCCAACACGTTGTCGGGTCAAGGTGGGCAAGGAGTTGTTTACCCGTAGTGGCCCGGATGTGGTCGAGGCGCTGCATGGACGAGGCTTTCAGGTCTTTCTGGATCTCAAGTTCCACGACATTCCCAATACCGTGGCTGGCGCCGTGCAGGCGGCTGCCGAGCAGGGAGTCTGGATGGTCAATGTCCATGCCGGGGGCGGGCGACGTATGATGGAGGCCGCCCGAGAGCGGCTCGAGCGCCATGGTTTGACCACACATCTGATTGCGGTGACGGTCTTGACCAGCATGGAAACAACGGACCTTCAGGAGGTAGGCGTCACTCAGGCGCCTGGCGAACAGGTCGAGAGGCTGGCGCGGCTGGCCATGGATAGCGGGATGGACGGGGTCGTCTGCTCGGCTCAGGAGTCGGCTCGTCTGCGCGAATTGTGTGGAGACCGCTTTCTCAAGGTGACTCCCGGTATTCGCCCGAGCTTCGCTGCAGCGGATGATCAGCGGCGAATCATGACACCACGCGAGGCCATGGCCGCAGGCAGTACGCATCTTGTCATTGGTCGGCCAGTAACCCGGGCCAAGGATCCCATGGCGGCCCTGGAGGCCATTGAGCAAGAGCTGGTTGCCTGATCCCTGCAGGGTGGCGAGTTACTCTCCCTCGATGCCTGTAATGGGGCGAGTAGTGCCCCAACTGCGACAGCGGGGACATTGCCAATGTAGTGGCTCGCCGTCGAAACCACAGCGTCCACAGCGGTGTCGCGGTCGTGCCTGGAGCAGGGTGTGGGTGTGTTGCTTGAGCAGCTGGATACGGCTATCGGGCGTATCCCGCTCCTGTTGCTGGTGCTGGTAGAGATCGAGCAGGTAGTCGAGCGCTCCCAGGCTTGGCGAGTGATTGAGCAGTTCGCTGACCAGATCGATGGCGGCCTGGTTGCCGAGTCGCCTTCGCTGCGTCTCGGCAAGCATGATGATCAGACTGGTAAAGTGGGCGCGGTCCAGCAGGCCTTCCAGGCGGGTGACAAGCCCATCCTCATCACCCAGCAGTTGATAGGCGTGGCGCAAGGGTTCCAGCACCGTGGGAATGAAGTCCAGGTCCTGGTCGGGTATGCGCATCAACAGGCGAATGGCATCCCGGTAGTGGCCGGTGTCCTGCGCCATGGCTGCCAGCAGCAGGTTGGCGCGAACGCACTTCGCATCGACGGAGAGGGCCAGTCGCAAATGCTTTCTGGCCAGTCCCGGGCTGGCGGAGCGGCGCTCCTGTTCAGCCAGTTCGCAAAGCCAGTGGGCAGCGGCACGGCGGAGGTCGTCATGCTGGCGGGTCAGTGTTGGGTGGGCCACGTCGAAGGCGGCCTGCCACTCGCCTTCGCGATCGAAAAGGTCGGCCAGCAGGCGCTTGGCGGCGTGGCGAACATCGTCGTGGCTGGATTCTCGAATCAGCTGCTGAAGCAATCGCTCGGCTCGGTCGAGGAGGCCGAGGTTGAAAAAGTCACGCGAGAGCTCGAGCTGGACCTGATCGCTCTGTGCGGACGTGAGTGTCGGCCTGGCCAGCAGGTTCTGGTGAATCTTGACGGCGCGATCGGCTTCACCCCGGGTGCGGAAGAGGTTGCCCAGGGTGATATGGGTATCGATCGTTTCGCTGTTGACTTCGAGTGCGCCGACAAAAGTCTCGATGGCGCGATCCGGCTCCTCGTTGAGCAGATAGTTCAGGCCAACGAAGTAATCCCGAGACAGTGACGCCGGCGTGTCATCGTCGCGGTAGCCGCGCCTTTCACGCCGGCCAAGCCACCAGCCTATGGCAACGGCTGCCACCAACAGGGCCAGCAGCAGGACATCGGGCATTTAGGGCAGTTCCTTGAGCTCCTGCACACGCAGCCGGTCGAGCTCCTTGCGCTGTTGCCGATTTTGTCGCTGGGCACGGGATAGCGCCGTACGCAGTCTCAGCCATACGCCGGTCATGGCCAGCATGCCTAGTATTACGCCACAGACCAGGGCAGCCAGCAGCCAGACCGATAGCGACACGGCCGGCAGTTCCATCCAGATAAGATTGAGCGGCACGGTCTGTTGGTTGTTCACGGCGAACAGAATGCCAACCAGTAGCACCGCCAGCAGAATGAGGGCCAGGATAAGGCCTTTTAGCCAACGCATGTGGGTATCCCTTGTGATGAATTCGGTTAGTAGCCGAGGGCGCGGCTGGCATTGACCTGCTCGCGAAGCTCCTTGCCCGGTTTAAAGTGTGGCACGAACTTGCCCTCGAGCGCGACTGGCTCGCCAGTCTTGGGGTTGCGGCCGACTCGTGGCTCGCGATAGTGCAGCGAAAAGCTGCCGAACCCACGAATTTCCACGCGCCCGCCCTCTGCCAGGGTGTCGGTGATGTCATCGAGGATCAGGCGAACCGCAGATTCGACTTCCTTGATCGAAAGCTCCGGTTGATGCATTGCAATCTGCTCGATCAATTCGGATTTGGTCATCGGTGATCTCCAAGCAGTTCCCGGATCCGGTTGGACCTGGGTGGCTTTATTCTTCTTTGATCAGCATACTGTGCAAACCGAGATAAAACAACGCACTACGACCATGGTCAAGGAGTGTGTCGAAACCGTCTCGCTAGGCTGTCCCGTTTTGATGGCTCCGGTATACTGACAATCCACTTACCTGCACAGTCGAGGCCGACGTTGAGCGACACGACGAATCCGGATGACCAAGTGACAACCCCTGAAGCGGCGGCCCTGCGCAAGCAGCTCTACTGGCACTCCCGTCGCGGCATGTGGGAGCTGGACCTGCTGTTGATTCCCTTTCTCGAGCACTGTTTCGATCACCTGGACGCAGAGGACCAGAAGGCCTACCGGCTGCTGATCGAAGGCGAGGATCAGGATCTGTTCGCCTGGCTGATGCGGCGCGAGCAGCCGGAAGATCCCGCCTTTCATCGAATTGTGCGGCTGATTCAGGAACATGCCGAGAACGCCGATAACGATCCGCGTCGTCCCGTCTAGGCTAGCGCGGTGGGTTCATGCGCTATTGGCACTGATGCTGATGGCTATGCTGGTGGGTTTTGGTAATGCCTGGCTGGCGGGGCTGGGCCTTGCCTGGATGTTGCTGGTGGCATGGCGGCTTGAGCATGGTCGTGTCTGCGGTCGGCTGAATATCGTGCCTGAGGGAAAAAGCGGCTGTCGTTGGAACTGGTGGCCCGAGGCGGGCGTCGAGCGTCATGATGTCGCACTGCGCTGCCGCTATCTAGGTCCCTGGCTGATAGCGCTCGAAATCGATGGGCGCAGTCTCTGGTTATGGCCGGACAGCAGTTCCCCGGAAGCGCTTCGCCAACTGCGCCGCTGGCTGGTTCTCTCTGCTTGACCGCTTCCAGTACTGCTTGCTTCTTAGCGGTCTTTTCCCGCCTGCTCCAGATCGCTGAGATGCAGGCGGGAAGGCCGTGGGTGCCGGGCTGGTTGTGGACAGTCGGGATTGAAGTGCAGGCCGCGAGACTCGCGGCGGTTTCTGGCAGCGTTCACGCTCATTCTGGCCAGCCTCAGCGCATGCCACAGGCTGGCAAGAGGCGCGCTCGGTACTGACTCGGCCACCATTTTTCCCACCTCGGCACTCAATTCGCCAAGCTCGTGCGCCGCGGCCTCAAGGCCCTGGTCCCGTCGCACGATGGCAACGCGATGGGTCATGATATCGCGCATGGTCAAACGCCATCGACGAACCTGCTCGAGATCGACGGTCTGCCGGCCCGGTTGCCACTCCGCCAGCGGCGCCTCTAGCGGTGGTGGAGTTTCAGCCAGGCATGCCGCGCAGCTGCGAGCGAATACCAGGCACTCCAGCAGTGAATTGCTGGCCATGCGATTGGCGCCATGCAACCCGGTGCATGCTGCTTCACCGATGGCGTAGAGGTGCGGGACGGTAGAGGCACCATCCAGGTTGGTGGCGATCCCGCCACAGCTATAGTGAGCGGCAGGCACCACCGGTATCGGCTGTTGAGGAATATCCAGGCCGCGACCAAGGCAATGCGAGTGTATGGTGGGAAAATGGTGGCGTATTGCGTGTTCCCCCAGGTGGCGTATGTCTAGCCAGACATGGGGGGAGCCGGTGCGCTGCATTTCGGCGTCGATGGCGCGGGCGACGATATCCCGGGGGGCCAGCTCCGCGCGGGGGTCGAGCGCAGGCATGAAGCGTTCACCTTGCGCATTCAGCAGGTGACCGCCTTCTCCTCTCACCGCCTCGCTGATCAGGAAAGGGCTGCCTTCCGGATCGTAGAGACAGGTGGGGTGGAACTGCTGGAACTCCAGGTTCATCAATTCGGCGCCAAGTTCGGCGGCCATCAGCATGCCTTCGCCACTGGCGGGGTTGGGGCTGGTGGTATGCCGATAGAGGCCGCTGGCGCCTCCCGTTGCCAGAATGGTGTCGGCCGCCAGCAGTTCGGTGGCCTCGCCATGGCTAGCCAGACAGCGCGCGCCGCGGCACTGACCACGGCTATCGGCCAGCAGTCCGATGGCGGTGAGGTCGTCTCGTATCGTGATGTCGGGGTGGGCCAGCGTGTTTGCCATCAAGGTGTCGAGTACCGCGCGCCCGGTGGCATCCTCGGCATGGATGATGCGTCGCGCCCCATGTCCCCCTTCCCTTGTAAGGTGATAAGGATAGAGAGAGGCGGGATCCGGGTCGCGGGTAAAGGGCACGCCAAGGGAAAGCAGCCACTCGATAGCACTTGGTCCCTGTTCGACGGTGAAGCGCACGGCGCCTTCGTCGCACAGGCCGGCGCCTGCCACCAGGGTGTCGGCAATATGAGCGCTGAAGTCATCCTGGGGAGAAAGCACGGCGGCAATGCCGCCTTGTGCCCAGCGGCTGGCGCTCTGATCGTCGCTTGCGGGACGAACCAGGGTGACGCGACGGCTGCCGGCCGCGTGCAAGGCCAGGGTAAGGCCGGCAACGCCACCGCCGACAATCAGTACGTCATGTTCGCTACGGGGCATGCGGGGTCTCGCTGGAACCTGTTGCATCAGCCGAATCGGCTCGTTAACGTCCGATGATACCGGTAGAGGAACGGGATAGCGAAGAGTCTGGTGCCCGGAGCCGGGCTCGAACCGGCACGGTGTTGCCACCGAGAGATTTTAAGTCTCTTGCGTCTACCAATTTCGCCATCCGGGCGGCACGGGGTTCGAGCAGACAACTGAAGGGAATAATGGAGGCTGGAGTCGGAATCGAACCGGCGTACACGGAGTTGCAGTCCGCTGCATAACCACTCTGCCATCCAGCCTCAATGAGTCGTATGGAGCGGGAAAGGAGATCGATCGGACCGGCGCACCGGCTCACGACCCTCGATACCGCTTCTCTTGGGAACCTTGTTCCAAGGCATTACCCGAAGAGATTGGAGCGGGAAAGGAGATTCGAACTCCCGACCCTCGCCTTGGCAAGGCGATGCTCTACCACTGAGCTATTCCCGCTTATCGGTATTGCCTGGATACATCAGACTGTATGGCGTCCCATAGGGGGTTCGCCCCGGCTCTCGGGCCGAGCCTTGGCACATTCGAATTTGGAAAAAGAAACTGGAGCGGGAAAGGAGATTCGAACTCCCGACCCTCGCCTTGGCAAGGCGATGCTCTACCACTGAGCTATTCCCGCTCGACTCGAGAGCGAATTATACGGATAAGGTCGTTTCTGTCAATCACTTGTTGGCCTTGCCTGCTACATGGATCGGCTCAGGTGGGGCCAGGCGGAACGCAGGTAAAGCACCATGGACCAGAGGGTCAGGATGGCGGCGACGTAGAGCGTGGCAATGCCGAGAAGGGCGAGCTGGGTGCCCGGCGGAAAAGCCAACAGCAGCAGAAGGGCGACCATCTGCAGGGTGGTCTTGACCTTGCCCAGCCAGGAGACAGCGACGCTGCCGCGCTTACCCATTTCGGCCATCCACTCCCGCAGCGCCGAGATCACGATCTCGCGACCGATGATCACCAGTGCCGGCAGCGTCAACCACATGCTGTCGAAGCGTTCGATCAGCAGGGCGAGGGCAACGGCGACCATCAGCTTGTCAGCCACCGGGTCGAGGAAGGCACCGAAGGGAGTGGCCTGGTCCCAGCGGCGTGCCAGATAGCCATCAAGCCAGTCCGTTACCGCGGCCAGGGCAAAAAGGCCGGCGCCAACCGGCATGCTCCAGGAGAAGGGTAGATAGAAGAACACCACCAGCAGCGGGATGAAGGCGATTCTAGCCAGCGTCAGGATGTTGGGGATGTTCATTGACAGGGGGATCCTTGCCTGAGGTCAGGGTTACCGAGAAGGCCACCATTCTATCCGCAGTGGGTCCTTTCATCCATGCAGCGATCGATGAATCGTGTCTGCGAGGGAGGCGCTGATCCCGGGGACCCTGGCCAGCTCCTCCCGGCTGGCCTGCTTTACGCCCTGCAAGCCGCCAAAGAACCGCAGCAGTTCCCGTCGGCGCTTGGGGCCGATGCCTTCGATATCTTCCAGTGTGGAGCTGCGTCTTGTCTTGTCGCGCCGGCTGCGATGCCCTGTTATGGCAAACCGATGGGCTTCATCACGGACATTTTGAATAAGGTGCAGGGCCGGTGAGGTTCCGTCCAGGTCGAGGGTGCGATCGACAGTTTCCACGAACAGGGTTTCCAGGCCGGCACGGCGAGTGTGGCCCTTGGCTACCCCCAGCAGCAGGATATGCTCGAGTCCCAGCTCGGACAGCACCTCGCGGGCCTGATTCAGCTGGCCCTTGCCGCCATCCACCAGCAGGATATCCGGCGTCACACCCTCTCCCTCGGCGAGTCTGCGAAAGCGGCGGCTCAGGGCCTGGCGCATGGCGGCATAGTCGTCACCGGCTGCTACGCCGTCGATATTGAAACGCCGGTAGTCCGATTTGCGTGGCCCATTCTGGTCGAATACCACGCAGGAGGCCACGGTGGCCTCGCCATGGCTGTGGCTGATGTCGAAGCACTCCAGCCGCTGCGGCACCTGGGACAGCGCCAGGGCATCACGCAGCGCATCGAAGCGGTGGGTCAGCTGGGCCTGGCTGGCCAATTGGCCAGCCAATTGCTGCTCGGCGTTGGTGCGAGCGAGTTCGAGCCATTGCTGGCGATGGCCGCGTACGCTGTGTGTCAGGCGAACTCGGCGCTCGGCGCGAGCCGAAAGGCCACTTTCCAGGATATCGGCATCGGCAAGCGCCAGGCTGGTGATCACCTCCCGGGGGATTTCCCTGCCCTGGCCGAGATAGTACTGGCTGACGAATTCGGCCAGCAGGTCGGATGTCGCCAGGCCCAGGCTGTTGCCGGGCTTGTGGTGGCGGGCACCCAGCAGGCGCCCCTGACGCACCGCCAGCACGGAGATGCACAGCGAGTCCTCGCGTTCCGCCAAGGCGAAGACGTCGGCGTCGCCGCCCCCGGTGTCGACGAACTGGCGCTGCTGGAGCTGGCGTAGATGCTGTACCTGGTCGCGCAGGCGGGCGGCGTCCTCGAAGGCCAGCTCCCGGCTGGCAGCCTCCATGGCCTCGCTCAGCTCGCCGGTGACTTGTTCACTGCGACCTTCCAGGCACATCACGGCGTGCTCCAGGTCGCGTCGATAGTCTGCCTCGCTGATATAGCCGACACAGGGGGCGCTGCAGCGTTGGATCTGATACTGCAGGCAGGGTCGGGTGCGGTGCGCGAAGACGCTGTCCTCGCAGTTGCGAATGCGAAAGATCTTCTGCATCAGCGACAGGCTTTCGCGTACCGCGCCGCTGCTGGGGTAGGGTCCGAGATAGCGGCCGTCCTCGTGGCGCCGCCTGGCCCGCTTGTACTCAAGCGCCGGGTAGGGGTGGCGGTCGGTGACGAAGACGAAGGGATAGGACTTGTCGTCGCGAAGCAGGATGTTGTAGGGCGGACGCAGCTCCTTGATCAGGGTCTGCTCAAGCAGTAGCGCCTCGATCTCGCTGCGGGTCACGGTGACCTGAACGTCCGCGATACGACCGACCATGGCCTGTGTCTTGGCGTTGAGGGTGCCACGAAAGTAACTCGACAAGCGGGCCTTCAGCCGCTTGGCCTTGCCGACGTAGAGGGTTTCGCCTTGCTCGTCGAGCATGCGATAGATGCCCGGTGCCTGGGTCAGGTGGGCGAGAAACTGTCGAGAGTCGAAAGTCATCTTGGCACTGGCTGGAGCGTGAGTCCCAAGCTTACCAGATCGTTCGAATCAGTTGACGGTATCGAACCCATCGACCAGACCATGTTTCAGGCCCAGGTGGGTGAGTTCGACGTCGGTCTGCACGCCCAGCTTTTCAAAGATTCGGTAGCGATAGGTGTTGACGGTTTTCGGGCTGAGGAAGAGCCGATCCGATATTTCCGAGACTCGTTGGCAGTTGACGATCATCATCGCCACCTGCAGCTCGCGCTGAGAGAGCTGATCGAAGGGGTTCTCTTCCGAGTCGAAGCGTGACAACACCAGGCGTTGAGCGATGTCCGGGCTGATATAGCGGTGGCCGGCAAATACGCTGCGGATGGCATCGACCATATCCGGTACCTGGGTATCCTTGCTGATAAAGCCCCCGGCTCCTGCCTCGAGCAGACGCTGGGCGAAGTTGTCTTCCATGAAGCCGGTCAGGGCCAGGACGCGGATATCAGCGCTGTTACGCATGATCTTGCGCGTCGCTTCGAGTCCGCCAATTCCCGGCATGCGCAGATCCATCAGCACCACGTCCGGGTCGAGCTTGCGGCTCAGCGTGATAGCCTCCTCGCCGCTGGCAGCTTCTCCGACAACGTCGATGTCCTCCTCCTCATCCAGCAGGCGAGCGAGACTGGTACGAACCAGATGGTGGTCATCGACAATGAGAACCTTGATCAAGGCTGACGTTCCTCGTCATTGCTGTTGATCACGGAAGCGCCCGTGAAGAGAGCCGTCCGTGAAGAGAGCGTATGGTCATTAAACCACCAAGCTTGCCACACTCGTTGGCCAAGGGAAATTGACTTGGCGCCGGTACTAAACGTTACCGTCAACGAGGCGCGAAAACTGACGAGCAAGGTTGACGGGGAAAACAGTGGTCGGTATCATTCGCCTCGTTCTTGCGAGAGTACACGTGGGGCCTTAGCTCAGCTGGGAGAGCGCAACACTGGCAGTGTTGAGGTCAGCGGTTCGATCCCGCTAGGCTCCACCATCGAATACTTGAAATGCCGCCTGGCGCTCTGCGCCAGGCGGCATTTTTCGTATGCACTTGTCATATCCCAGATATTTCCCACACTCTATACGGACTCACTGGAAAAATTGGAGGTCCGTGTGAGCGATACCGATCTGGGGCTCATGGATGCCAGCCAGCTACGAAGTCTCTTCGAATCGCATGACGCTTCCNGTTCGGTGGTCGAGATGTACCAGGATCCCAACTGTGGCTGTTGTACCGACTGGGCCGATCACCTCCGAGAGGAGGGCTTCGAGGTTCGCCAGCACAAGACCCGCGATATGCGCTCGGTAAAGATGGAACACGGTGTCACCCCGGAACTCTCCTCCTGTCATACGGCGCTGATCGATGGCTATGTCATCGAGGGCCATGTTCCGGCAGCCGACATCAAGCGACTGCTCGAGCAGTGCCGCCGATGGATCCCGTGGCTGACGCTGCATGATATCCGGCTCGGCCTTCTCGAAGGCCAGGGCCAGGCCCAGGGTCACCGCCACCACCATGTTGACCCACAACGCCTGCAGCGGCGTCACCGGCAGCATGGTTCCCCCGAGCACGGCGAGCATGATCGCCAGGCCCTGGCCGCCGTTGGTGGGCAGGATAAAGGTGATGGTCTTGCGAATGTTGTCGTAGACCTTCCGTCCCTCTTCGATGGCATTGACGATGGTGGCGAAGTTGTCATCGGCCAGCACCATCTCGGCGGCCTCCTTGGCGGCCTCTGTGCCCTGGATGCCCATGGCAACGCCGACGTCGGCACGCTTGAGGGCAGGGCCATCGTTGACCCCGTCGCCGGTCATGGCGCAGATGCCGCCCTGGGCCTGCATCGCCTTGACCAGGCGCAGCTTGTGCTCCGGCGCGGCGCGGGCGAAGACATCCACTTTCAGAATCTTCTTTTCGAGCTCCTCGTCGCTCATGGATTCCAGCTCGCGCCCGCTCACCGCCTCCTCGGTCTGGGCGAAGCCAAGCTGGTCGGCGATGGCACGGGCAGTCACGGCATGGTCACCTGTCACCATGACCGGGCGAATGCCGGCTTGCAGGCACTGCTTGACCGCCTCGATCGCTGCTTCCCGTGGGGGGTCCAGCAGCCCCACCAGGCCAAGCAGCACCAGGCCCTCTTCCGCGTGTTCGTCGCTGAGTTCGCCGGAGATGCCTTCGCCATCCTTTTCTGCCAGTGCCAGTACCCGAAGCCCCCGGGACGAGAGGGCATGGATACGGTCCTCCCACTCCTGGTGGTCGAGGTCGTTATCGCCATCGTCACCGCGCACCTTGTGGCACATTTCCAGCAGCCGGTCCGGTGCGCCCTTGACCAGCAGACGACTGCCATCCAGGTCGTTGAGGGTGGCCATGTACTTGCGTTCGGACTCGAAGGGAATGGCATCCTTGCGGGGGTGTTCCTCACGAAGCTCGTGGGTATCGACATCGCCCTTGGCGGCAGCCACGACGAGGGCTCCCTCGGTGGGGTCGCCGTGGATCGTCCAGCGCTCCTCTTCCTTGGCCAGCTCGGCGTCATTGCACAACACGCCGACCTTGAGGAAGTGAGCCAGGGCGGGGTAATCGTCCAGTGAGATCGTCTCACCCTCCTCGTCACTCTCCTTGTCCCTCGGGGCGAGTTGCAGCTCGCCCTCCGGCTTGAAGCCGATGCCGGAAAGACGAAACTCGCCTTCGGGCAGCCAGATGGCCTGTGCCGTCATCTCGTTGCGGGTGAGGGTGCCGGTCTTGTCGGAGAAGATGGTGGAGATCGAGCCCAGGGTCTCCACTGCAGGCAGCCGGCGAATGATGGCGTTGCGCTTGGCCATGGCCTGCACCCCCAGCGCGAGGGTGATGGTCACGATGGCGGGTAGCCCTTCGGGGATGGCGGCAACCGCGAGGCCTACCGCGGCCATGAACATGGCGCTGATGGCCTGGTCATGAATGATCACGCCGAACGTTGCGGTCAGAGCGGCGGCACCCAGGATGAAGATGGCCAGCACCCGCCCGGCCCGGTCCAGCTGGCGCAGCAAGGGGGTCTTGAGCTGCTCCACATCGCGCAGCATCTCCGAGATACGACCGATTTCGGTTCGGGTCCCGGTTTCCACCACGAGACCCACCGCCGTACCCTGGGCCACGATGGTGCTGGCGTAGGCCATGGCGCTTCGCTCGGCGAGGTCGGCGTTTTCCTCTACCGGTTCGGTCTGCTTGTCGACCGGCGTGGACTCCCCGGTCAGCGCCGCCTCTTCGGTACGCAGGCGCTTTGCTTCGATGAGACGCAGATCCGCCGGTATCCGGTCGCCGCTCTCCACCATCACGATGTCGCCGGGCACCAGCTCCTCGGCATCTATCGTCTGCCGCTTTCCCCCACGCAGCACGTTCGCCTGGGGCGAGAGCATGTCGCGTATACTCTCCAGCGCCTGTTCGGCCTTGCCTTCCTGGATGAAGCCGATCGCCTCCATTTGGCCGCTCTGTTCTTCGCCGAGTAGTTCACCGGCGCCGCGGATTTCCATGTCGTGGCTGGCCAGGGTGAAGCCGGCCCCAAGGTCCTCTGCTCCGGCGATTGCCTCAAGGCGCTTGGCCGCATCACGGGTCATGGTGCGCGGTGGGGGAGCGAGCAGGTAGGCATAGGCCTGGTGGTGGCTGCGCCCGACCCGGCCGCGCAACTGATGGAGCTGGGCTAGGCCGAAACGGTCGGCGCGCTCGATGACGATGGTATTGGCACTGGGCACGTCGATGCCGGTCTCGATAATGGTGGAACAGACCAGCACGTTGAAACGTTTGTGGTAGAAGTCGGACATCACTCGCTCGAGTGCGCGTTCCGGCAATTGTCCATGGGCCACTGCCACCCGCGCTTCTGGCACCAGTTCGCGCACCTTCTCGGCGGCGATCTCGATGGTCTTTACCTCGTTGTGCAGGAAGTAGACCTGGCCGCCACGCAGTATCTCGCGCAGGATCGCCTCCTTGATCACTGACTCGTCGCGCTGCTGGACAAAAGTCTTCACCGACAGACGGCGAGCGGGAGGGGTGGCGATGATGGAGAGATCGCGGATCCCGCTCATGGCCATGTTCAGGGTGCGCGGGATGGGCGTGGCGGTCAGCGTAAGGATGTCCACTTCTGCACGCAGGTTCTTGAGCCGCTCCTTCTGTGAAACGCCGAAGCGGTGCTCCTCGTCGATGATAATAAGTCCCATGTTAGGCAGTTTCATCGACTTAGACAGCAGCTTGTGAGTGCCGATGACGATATCGGCCTTGCCGGACTCGATGCGCTGAAGCGACTCGGCCTGGCCCTTGCCGGCGGTGAAGCGCGAGATCAGCTCGATCTGCACGGCGGTGTCGGCGAAGCGGTCACGGAAGTTCTCATAGTGCTGGCGGGCGAGCAGGGTGGTGGGCACCAGCACCACCACCTGGCGGCCTGACTGTACGGCGAGGAAGGCGGCGCGCATGGCGACCTCCGTCTTGCCGAAGCCGACGTCGCCGCAGACCACCCGATCCATGGGGCGAGGGGCCGTCATGTCGCCGATGACCGCGGCGATGGCGGCACGCTGGTCCGGGGTCTCCTCGAAGGGGAAGCTCGCGGCGAAGCGGCTGTACTCGTCATCCGGTGGGGTGCAGGCAAACCCTTCGCGCGCCTCGCGGCGGGCATAGACATCGAGCAGCTCGGCTGCCGTGTCGCGTATCTTCTCGGCGGCACGGCGGCGTGCCTTGTCCCAGTGGTCGGAGCCGAGCCGATGCAGCGGAGCCAGTTCGTCGTCGGCGCCAGCGTAGCGGGAGATCAGATGCAGGCTGTCCACGGGCACATACAGCCTGGCGCCTTCGGCGTATTCCAGCGCGACGAACTCGGCTGCCTGGCCGCCGGCTTCCAGGGTCTCCAGGCCGCGGTAGCGTCCGACACCGTGGGTCTGGTGGACGACGGGGGCGCCGGGGCGCAGCTCGGAGAGGTGACGAACGGCCAGCTCGTTGGCATCGGTCGCCTTTTCCCGGCGGCGGCTCTGGCGCACCACGTCACCGAGGAGCTCGGTCTCGCTGATCACGGCAAGGTCGGGGCGCTCCAGCCACAGGCCGGCGTCGATCTCGCCTTCGGTGATCGCCAGGCGGCTATCACCGTCAAGAAAGCTATGAAAATCGGCCGCATGCGGAAGCTGGAGGTGCAGCGGGGCCAGCGTCTCTTCCAGGGCTTCGCGACGGCCCCGGGATTCGGCGACGAACAGCGTCCTGGTGTCGGGGTTCTGGGCCAGGAACGCCTCAAGGGCGGCTAGCGGCTGCTTCGCCCTTGCGTTGATGGGTACCGATGGAGGCGCCTTGGCCGCGGGCAGCAGGGCGTGGCGGTGGTCAGGGTCGTCGGTAATCTCGACCCGGGGGTGCTGCTTGATGGCCGCAAACGCCTCAGCAACCGGCACGAAGGCGCGATGAGGTGGTAGCAGGGGGCGTGTGGGGTCCACCCCGAGATTCTCGTAGCGGCTCTCTATGGCCGCCCAGTGATGTTCTGCAGCATCAAACACTCCCGGCAGCAGCGCTACACGGGTTCCCTCCGCCAGGTGTTCGAACAGGGTTGCGGTATTTTCGAAAAAAAGCGGCAGGTACTGCTCCAGCCCGGGGGAGGGTATGCCCTTGAGTGCATCCACATACAGCGGGCACTGGCGTGGATCCACGTCGAACAGGGTCTCGAAGCCTTCGCGGAAACAGGCAATGGCTGAGCGTGCCAGCGAGTATTCGTGCGCCGGCAGGAGTTCCACGCCATCGACCTTTTCCCGGCTGCGCTGGGTGTCCGGGTCGAAGTGTCTCAGCGTATCGATCTCGTCATCGAACAGGTCGATGCGCAGCGGAGACTCGCTGCCCATGGGAAAGAGGTCGATCAGGGCGCCGCGCAGGGCGTACTCGCCGGGTTCGTATACGGTCTCGACCGCCCGGTAACCGGCCCGGGACAGGCTTTCGCGAAAGCCCTCCCGGTCGAGGCGCATGCCCACTTCCAGCGTCAGTACTCGGCCGGCGATGTACTCGACCGGCGGGAGGCGCTGCATCAGGGTGTTGATTGCCACCAGGACGATGCCGTGCGTGCCGTCCTGCAGCCGGCGCAGGGTGCGCAGCCTTGCCGAGACGATGTCCTGATGGGGTGAAAAGCTGTCGTAGGGCAGGGTCTCCCAGTCGGGAAAGGGCAGTACCGGCGTGGTGGAGAAGAAGCGCAGGTCGTTCTCGAGGCGCTGGGCGCCGGCGGTATCGGCGGTTACCACCAGCAGGGGGGCGTCCTCGGCAAGGTGAGCCAGGGCCAGGGCGGTGCCGCTGCCGGGAGGGGTGTGCCAGAAGAGGGTGTCTCGGAGACACCTGGGGCGTGGCGGATCGAGCAGTGAGAAATGGGACATGGTGTCGTCAGGCACTATCGTTAGGCTCTCTGGTCGGGCCGATGGAACGGGCTGGGTGCGAGTATCGAGACCGCGCGGGCCTTGAAATCGACACAGGGGATCATACCAGCCCGAGGATTGCCTTGTAGTCACCCCGCCATTTCTGTAATCCCCCTACAGCGCCTGCGACCATCCTGCGATTGCTCCGCCCGATGGCTGACGTGATAATGCGTATGAATTCCAGATCATCAGAGAGGCTTCACGTGAGTCAGCAACCCCTCGACACCGTTTTTCAGGATTGGCACGACAACCAGGCCCTCGCCGAGCAGATGATTCCGCTGATCGGCAGCCTATACCGTCACAACAATGTGGTCACCACCCTCTATGGACGGTCGCTGTTCAACCGCTCGGTGATTCGCATCCTGAAGGACCACCGCTTCGTCAGGAAGGTCGAGGGGACGGAGCTTTCCGTTCAGGATACGTTCCCGCTGGTCCAGGCCATGACCGAACTAAACCTGGGACCCGCCCATGTGGACGTGGGCAAGCTGGGCGTGGCCTTCAAGCAGCGCGGCGGGGGTGATGCCAAGGCCTTCCTGCGTGAGGAGCTCAGCGAGATCGTCGATCGGCGCGATGCCAATGGCAACAACGGTGAGTCGAAGGATGTCGTGCTCTACGGCTTTGGTCGCATTGGCCGGATCCTTGCGCGCGTGCTGGTCGAGAAAGCCGGCGGAGGCAACCTGCTGCGTCTGCGCGCCATCGTCGTGCGCGGCCGTGGCGATATCGCCAAGGATCTCGAGAAGCGGGCAAGCCTGCTGCGTCGCGACTCCGTCCACGGTCCCTTTGACGGCACCATCAGCGTCGACGTCGAGGCCCGCACCATCACCGCCAATGGCAACGTCATCCAGGTGATCTACGCCGACTCTCCGGCCGATGTCGACTACACCGTCTACGGCATCAGCAATGCCGTGGTGGTGGACAATACGGGTATCTGGCGCGATGAGGCTGGCCTGGGCCAGCACCTCCAGTGCAAAGGAGTAGCCAAGGCACTTCTCACCGCGCCGGGCAAGGGCGATATCAAGAACATCGTCTTCGGCATCAACGATGGTGACATCAACGACGAGGATACGATCTTGTCGGCAGCGTCATGCACCACCAATGCCATCGTGCCGGTGCTCAAGGTGCTCAACGACGAATATGGCATTGAACATGGCCATGTCGAGACGGTGCATGCCTACACCAACGACCAGAACCTGATCGACAACTATCACAAGGGCGACCGGCGCGGGCGCAGTGCGCCGCTCAACATGGTGTTGACCGAAACCGGCGCCGCCAAGGCCGTGGCCAAGGCGCTTCCCGAGCTCGGCGGCAAGTTGACCGGCAACGCCATCCGTGTTCCTACGCCCAATGTCTCCATGGCGATCCTCAACCTGACCCTGGAGAAGGAAACCGATGCGGAGGCTCTCAACGACTACCTGCGTCGCATGTCCATCGACTCTGCCTACCAGAAGCAGATCGACTACGTGGATTCACCGGAGGTAGTGTCATCCGATTTCGTCGGTAACCGTCATGCCGGGATCGTGGATGCCAAGGCCACCATCGCCAACGGCCGCCACGCGGTGCTTTACGTGTGGTACGACAATGAGTTCGGCTACAGCTGCCAGGTGGTGCGCATCCTGCAGCACATTTCCAACGTGCATTTTCTCAAGTTGCCTCGCGCCCGGGGCTGAGCGCCGAAGCCGAGTCGTCCCCCTTTCCCGACCCCTGCGGTCGGGAATGCCATGACGCAGGTCATCTTTGCCTCATCTGCGCCGGCACCCCTTCATGTGCCGGTGCAGGCTTCCCAGGCCGCGCGGCGGCTCGGTATGAGGCACTTTCAACGTCTTCTTTACCCTGGGTTCGTTCCGCCCTGCGTGTGTTCTTTGGCGGTTTGCGACCATAGGTCGTGTGGCCTTTGAGCACGCTTGTCTTTATAATACCGTGGATTTTTCGGGGTGGTCCGAAGCTCCTTCGGGCCTGACTGGTAACGTACTGACGCTAATAAGAATTCGAATCCATTCGAACCCCTTTCCTTCGTATATCCGATCCATCAACTGGGCGAGACTATGATCGAAGTCAAGAAAGGCCTGGATCTCCCCATCATGGGGGCGCCCGAGCCGCGCATCGAAGATGCGCGGCCGGTGCGCCACGTGGCACTCCTGGGTACCGACTATGTTGGCATGAAGCCGACCATGGAGGTCCGGGAAGGGGACAAGGTGAAGCTGGGCCAACTGCTCTTCACCGACAAGAAAAACGAGGGTGTGCGCTTCACGGCACCGGCTGCCGGCGAAGTCATCGCCATCAATCGCGGAGAGAAGCGCAGGCTGCTCTCGGTGGTCATCAAGGTCGACGAGACCGAAGAGGCGGTGTCATTCACTGCCCATGGTCGCGATAAGCTCGAGAGCCTGGATCGCCAGGCCGTGGTCGACCAGCTGGTCGAGTCGGGGATGTGGACCGCGTTGCGGACACGCCCCTATTCGCGCAGCCCGGCCCTCGACGGCATTCCGGCCGATATCTTCGTCACCGCAATCGATACCCACCCGCTCTGTCCGGATCCTGCCGGGATCATCAACGAGCAGCCTGAAGCCTTCGAGGACGGCCTCAAGGTGCTTGCGCGCTTGACCGAGGGCAAGGTCTATCTCTGCACCGCCCCGGATGCGCAAATCCCCGGGGGCAACGTCGCTGGCGTTCAGGTCGAGACCTTCTCCGGCCCCCATCCCGCGGGGCTTGTCGGCACGCATATCCACTTCCTGTCGCCGGTCGCCCTGCACAAGCGGGTATGGCACATCGGCTATCAGGATGTGATCGCCTTCGGCAAGCTGTTCGCTGAGGGCAGGCTCGACATGAGCCGTGTCGTTGCGGTAGGCGGTCCCCGGGCCGAGAACCCACGACTGCTGCGGACCCGTATCGGGGCCAGCACCGAGGAACTGCTGACCGGTGAAGTCATCGAACCCGATGAGACGCGCGTGATCTCCGGCTCGGTCTTTTCAGGCTTTGCCTGTGAAGGGTCGCTGCGTTACCTGGGTCGCTTCCACAACCAGTTCACCATGCTGGAAGAGGGCAACAAGCGCCAGTTCATGGGGTGGCTGTCTCCAGGGTTCAATCGCCACTCGGTCATGGGTATCTATCTGTCGAAGTTCACGGGGTTGCGCAACTACGCCCCCACGACGTCGACCAACGGCTCCGAGCGTGCCATGGTGCCGGTTGGGGTCTACGAGGGGCTCATGCCGCTGGATATCCTGCCGACCCAGCTGTTGCGTTCCCTGATCGTCGGCGACATCGAGGTGGCCATGCAGCTCGGGTGCCTGGAGCTGGATGAAGAGGACCTGGCGCTGTGCACCTATGCGTGCCCAGGCAAGTATGAATACGGTCCCATCCTGCGTGACAACCTCACCATGATCGAGAAAGAGGCCTGATGATGGGTATCCGACAGACACTCGACAATCTCGAACCGCATTTCCACAAGGGTGGCAAGTACGAGAAGATGTATCCGCTGTACGAAGCGGTCGACACCATCTTCTATGCGCCCCCGAGCGTGGCCAAGACCACGGCCCACGTGCGTGACGGTATCGATCTCAAGCGCATCATGATCACGGTCTGGGCCTGTACCTTCCCGGCCATGTTCTTCGGCATGTGGAATGCCGGCTGGCAGTCCAACATGGCGATTGCCGAAGGCTACGCCTCCATGGCGGGCTGGCGCGAGGCGATCATGATGACGCTGACCGCCGGCCACGACCCGGGCAGCTTCTGGTCGAATATCGTGCTGGGTGCGACCTACTTCCTGCCGATCTATCTCGTGACCTTCGTGGTTGGCGGGTTCTGGGAAGTGCTCTTCGCCGTCAAGCGTGGCCACGAGGTCAACGAAGGCTTCTTCGTCTCCTCGGTGCTCTACGCATTGATCCTGCCGGTTGATATCCCGCTGTGGCAGGTCGCCCTGGGCATCACCTTCGGTATCGTGATCGGCAAGGAAATCTTCGGCGGCACCGGAAAGAACTTCCTCAACCCGGCGCTGACCGGCCGTGCTTTCCTCTACTTCGCGTACCCGGCCCAGATCTCCGGCGATGCGGTGTGGGTGGCGGCCGATGGTTACACAGGTGCAACGGCCCTCTCCCTGGCCTTCCAGGAGGGCATGGCTGCACTGACCACTGAGTTCACCTGGTGGGACGCCTTCCTGGGCTTCATCCCGGGGTCGATCGGTGAGACATCCACGCTGGCCATCTTCATCGGCGCGGCCATCCTGCTGTGGACCAAGATCGCTTCGTGGCGAATCATGCTCGGGGTCTTCCTCGGCATGGTGGCGACCAGTGCGTTGTTCAATCTGATCGGCTCCGACACCAACCCGATGTTCGCCATGCCCTGGTATTGGCACCTGGTGGTCGGCGGCTTCGCCTTCGGCATGGTCTTCATGGCCACTGATCCGGTATCCGCCTCCATGACCAACCAGGGAAGGCTGATCTTCGGTGCGCTGATCGGGGTAATGACCGTACTGATCCGTGTGGTCAACCCGGCCTTCCCCGAGGGCATCATGTTGGCGATCCTGTTTGCCAACCTGTTCGCGCCGTTGATCGATCACTTCTTTGTTCAGGCCAACATCAAGCGCCGCTTGCAGCGCACCGGTGTACCGGCCGAGGAGACTGCCTGATGGCACAGAGCAATAACTCCATCAAGAAGATCCTGACGGTGGCGTTCGCACTCTGCATCGTGTGTTCGGTCATCGTCTCCACCGCTGCCGTGGCGCTGCGTCCCATGCAGCAGCTCAATGAGGAACTCGACCGCAAGACTAATATCCTGCGCGTTGCCAACCTCTATGAACGCGGCATTGACGTGGAGGCTGCCTTCGCCGAAATCACGCCCCGCGTGGTGGATATGCGTACCGGTGAATATACCGATCAGTTTGATCCGGAGACCTTCGACCACTTCCAGGCGGCCCGTGATCCGGCCACCGGTCGTACTCTCTCCGGGGATCGCGACATTGCCGGCCTGTCCCGGGTCGAGAACTACGCCACCGTCTACCTGGTCGGCGACCCCGATGATCCCGAGCAGATCATCGTACCGATTCGAGGTCAGGGCCTGTGGGGGCTGATGCGCGGCTACATGTCCATTGAGGGCGACGGCAACACTATTGTCGGCATCACCTACTACGAGCACAGCGAGACCCCGGGGCTGGGTGCCGAGGTCAACAACCCGCGCTGGCAGGCTCAGTGGCAGGGCAAGGAGATCTACGCTGACGAACAGAGTGTCCAGCCTGCCATTCGCGTAGCCCGCGGTGCAGGAACCGGAGAGCATCAGGTTGATGGTCTCTCCGGCGCCACGCTGACGGCCAATGGCGTCACCAACATGCTGCAGTTCTGGCTGAGCCCGGAAGGTTTTGGTGAGTACCTGGCGAAATTCCGTGCAGGAATCGACCAGGAAGAGGCTCAGGAAGCCGACGTCGAACTCGAAGCGGAAGGAGCCTGATCATGGCGGATGCAACTCCCAAGAGCGTACTTACGGCGCCGCTGACGAAGAACAACCCCATCGCCCTGCAGGTGCTTGGCATCTGCTCGGCGCTGGCGGTCACCACCAGCATGAGTGTTTCGCTGGTCATGACCCTGGCTGTCATCTTCGTCTGTGCCTTCTCCAACCTGTTCGTATCGCTGATTCGACATCACATACCCTCATCGATCCGTATCATCGTGCAGATGACCATCATCGCATCGTTGGTCATCGTGGTGGATCAGGTACTCAAGGCGTTTGCCTATGAAATGTCCAAGCAGCTGTCTGTCTTCGTCGGCCTGATCATCACCAACTGCATCATCATGGGCCGTGCCGAAGGCTTCGCCATGCAGAACAACCCGAAGATGTCCTTCATCGACGGTGTCGGCAATGGCCTGGGCTATGGTCTGGTACTGATGTTCGTCGGCTTCGTGCGCGAGCTGTTCGGCTCTGGCAGCATATTCGGTTTCACCATTCTGCAGCCCGTTCAGGACGGGGGCTGGTACGTGCCCAATGGCCTGCTTCTGCTGCCGCCCTCGGCGTTCTTCATTATTGGTCTGATGATCTGGATCATTCGTGAAGCGCACCCCGAGCAGGTGGAGGAGAACGAGTTCAAGATGAAGCACAACACCGAACCCAAGGAGGCCGTGTAACATGGAACACTATATTAGTCTGTTCGTTGCCTCGGTCTTCGTCGAGAACCTGGCCCTGGCGTTCTTCCTGGGCATGTGTACCTTCCTGGCGGTGTCCAAGAAGGTCTCGGCAGCCTTCGGCCTGGGGATCGCGGTCATCGTGGTGCTGACCATCTCCGTGCCGGTCAACAACGTCATTTACAATGGCCTGTTGGCGGAAGGGGCACTCACCTGGACGGGTATCGCCGGTACCGAGAACGTCGACCTCTCTTTCCTGGGGCTGCTGAGCTATATCGGCGTCATCGCCGCCCTGGTTCAGATTCTCGAGATGTTCCTCGACAAGTATGTGCCTGTGCTCTACAACGCCCTGGGTGTGTTCCTGCCGCTGATCACCGTGAACTGCGCCATCCTTGGTGGCGTGCTGTTCATGGTCGAGCGCAACTACAACTTCGGCGAGTCCGTGGTCTATGGTTTCGGCTCCGGTGTGGGCTGGGCGCTGGCGATCACGGCTCTGGCGGGTCTGCGCGAGAGGCTCAAGTACAGCGATGTGCCCGCTGGCCTGCAGGGCCTGGGCATTACCTTCATCACCGTGGGTTTGATGTCGCTGGGCTTCATGTCCTTCTCCGGCATTCAGCTCTGAGCCAGGGCGCGTTTCCGGCGACGTTATCCGTCGCCGGGAATCAGGTTACTCACAGCAAATAGGAAACCGACATGGTTGCAACATCTGTCATCTTGCTCGGTGTGTTCATGTTCACCCTGATCGTTATCAGTCTGACGGGGGTGATCCTGGCAGCTCGCAGTAAGCTCGTGAGCACCGGGGACGTGACCATCGAGGTCAATGGCGACCCCGAGCACACCCTGACTACCCAAGCCGGGGGCAAGCTGCTCGATACCCTGGCCGCCAACGGCATTTTCCTGTCGTCGGCCTGCGGCGGCGGTGGCTCCTGCGCCCAGTGCAAGTGCCGCGTAGAAGAGGGCGGCGGTGCCATCCTGCCCACCGAAGAGTCCCACTTCACCATGCGCGAGAAGAAGGACGGCTGGCGCCTCTCCTGCCAGGTACCGGTGAAGCAGGACATGAAGGTGGAGGTGCCCGAGGAGGTCTTCGGCGTCAAGAAGTGGGAGTGCGATGTCATCTCCAACCCGAACGTTGCCACCTTCATCAAGGAGCTCAACCTCAAGCTACCCGAAGGCGAGAACGTCGATTTCCGTGCCGGCGGTTACGTTCAGCTGGTGGCGCCGCCCTACGATATCAAGTTCTCCGACTTCGATATCGAGGAGGAGTATCGGGGCGACTGGGAGAAATTCGACCTGTTCAAGCTCTCCCACAAGAGCAACGAGGAGGTCATCCGCGCCTACTCCATGGCGAACTATCCGGAAGAGGTGGGGATCCTCAAGTTCAATATCCGTATCGCCACGCCGCCGCCCAACACCAGCCATCCGCCGGGCCTGATGTCGACCTATGTCTTCAGCCTCAAGGCGGGAGACAAGGTAACGGTGATGGGGCCCTTCGGTGAGTTCTTCGCCAAGGAGACCGACGCGGAAATGATCTTCGTCGGCGGCGGTGCCGGCATGGCGCCCATGCGTAGCCACATCTTCGATCAGCTCAAGCGCCTGAAATCCCAGCGGAAGATCTCGTTCTGGTACGGTGCCCGCTCCTGGCGCGAGACGTTCTACAACGAGGAGTACGACCAGTTGGCCGAGGAGTTCCCCAACTTCGAGTGGCACCTGGCACTCTCCGACCCGCTACCCGAGGATAACTGGGAAGGCCCGACCGGTTTCATCCACAACGTGCTGTACGACAACTACCTCAAGGACCATCCGGCACCTGAGGACTGCGAGTACTACATGTGCGGGCCGCCCATGATGAACGCGTCTGTGATCAAGCTATTGCTTGACCTGGGGGTGGAGCCCGAGAACATCCTGCTGGATGACTTCGGCGGATGATCTCACTCGCTTCACGGCGATTTTCAGGGCTGGCCCATGGTGGGCCAGCCCTGTTCATGTTCCTCCTGATGATGCTGCCCATGGCGCTACTGAGCGCCTGTCGCAGCCAGCTTCAGGAGCAGCTGTACCAGGGTACTGCCCTGGGCACGGGTTACCATATCACCCTGTATGCCGATCTCGATGCACAAGAGCGGGAACGTATTGCGGTCGGCATACAAAGTGAGCTAGCACACCTCCAGCAGCAGCGAGATGCCCTTATGGGGTCGCTTGCAGCCGCCTTTTCCGGCGCTGCGCGGCTACCGTTTGCGCCTCCCATATCACTTGGCGACGAATTGGAACGTCTATTACACGCGCTTGCCGTCGATCATCTTACGGAATGGCTTACCGATCATGATGTCGAAAACATGATGGTCGAGGTTGGCGGTGTGATTCGCACCCGCGGGCTGCCACCCGGAGGAGGCTGGTGGCTATCTCTCGAGCATGCGGGACTGCCGGAGCAGGGCGCGGGGCCTCGAATCAACCTCACAGGTGCTGCACTGGTGCATCGACAGGTCAGGCCCACCCCCGTGACAATACCTGCTCTGCCCAGAACCTTGGGAATCAGCGTGGTGGCCGACACTGCCAGCGAGGCATCGCGTCAGGCGCTGTTACTGATGGCCGCCGACCAGCAGAATACGACGATGAGCCAGGTGCTGGGGATGGATAGTGCCGCCCGGCTCGTTGTCAAGACACCACAGGGTGTTGAAATTCTCTACACCGCGGCAATGGAGCCGTGGCTCGAGCACTAATTGTGAGGAGCGCGACATGAACATTTTCTTCTTGGTTCTCGGTTTCATGCTGCTCGTCATGGCTGCCATGGCGATTGGCGTGATCATGGGGCGCAAGCCCATAGCCGGCTCCTGCGGCGGGCTCAATAACCTGGGCCTAAAGGACGGCTGCGAGGTTTGCGGTGGCAAGGATGAGATCTGCGAGGAGGAGAACCGCAAGAACAGCCGCAGCGCTCGTCGCAAGAGTGATGAAAGCCGCGGCGCCGACCTGGGGTACGATGCAACCCGGCGCTGATTGCCATCCTCAACCAATATGCTAGGGAAAAGGAGAAGCGAGAGTCCATGGCAGTTCATAACTATGACGTGGTGGTAATCGGGACCGGCCCCGCCGGTGAGAGTGCGGCTATCAATGCTGCCAAGCACGGCAAGCGAGTTGCGGTCGTGGAGAAGCAGCCGGTGGTGGGCGGCAACTGTACCCACTGGGGCACGATTCCCTCCAAGGCGCTGCGCCACCAGGTCAAACAGATCATGGCCTTCAATACCAATCGCATGTTTCGCGATATCGGTGAGCCTCGCTGGTTCTCTTTTCCCAGGGTCATGGAACGCTCACGGGTCACCATCGACCAGCAGGTCGAAATGCGCACCCGATTCTACGCCCGAAATCGGATCGACCTGTTCAGCGGTGTGGCACGTTTCAAGGATGAGCATACGCTGCTGATTCGTGATCGGCAGGAGGCGCTGGAAGAACTTGTCGCCCAGAAAATCGTTATTGCCACCGGCTCACGCCCCTATCGGCCAGCGGATATCAACTTCCGTCACCCGCGTATCTACGAATCCGACACTATCCTCAGCCTGTCGCATACTCCCCGAACGCTGATCATCTTCGGTGCCGGTGTCATCGGCTGCGAATATGCCTCGATCTTCTCCGGCCTGGGCGTCAAGGTCGACCTGATCAATAACCGTGACAGCCTGCTCTCCTTTCTTGACGATGAGATCAGTGACGCGCTCTCTTATCACCTGCGCAAGCACGGGGTGCTGATTCGTCACCACGAAGAGTATGAGCGCGTCGAGGGCGATGAGTCCGGCGTTACGGTCTACCTCAAGTCGGGCAAGAAGCTGCGCGCCGACGCCTTCCTCTGGGCCAACGGACGAACTGGCAATACCGATGAACTCGGGCTAGAGAATATCGGACTGGAGGCCAATGGCCGAGGTCAGCTGCAGGTGGATGATCACTACCGCACCGCGATCCCCCACATCTATGCCGCCGGTGACGTGATCGGCTGGCCGAGCCTGGCAAGCGCTGCCTACGACCAGGGTCTCAACGCCTGCGACGAGCTGCTCGACAGGGACTATCGCTACGTCAACGAGGTGCCCACGGGGATCTACACCATCCCGGAGATCAGCTCCTTCGGCCGTACCGAGCGGGAACTGACCGAGGCCCGGGTGCCCTATGAAGTGGCGCAGGCCTTCTTCAAGGATACGGCCCGTGCGCAGATTACCGGGGATACCGTCGGGATGCTCAAGATCCTGTTCCACCAGGACACCCTGGAGATCTACGGCATCCACTGCTTTGGTGACCAGGCCTCGGAGATCGTCCATATC
The DNA here is from genome assembly GCF_001545155.1 of Halomonas chromatireducens. Taxonomy (NCBI): domain Bacteria; kingdom Pseudomonadati; phylum Pseudomonadota; class Gammaproteobacteria; order Oceanospirillales; family Halomonadaceae; genus Halomonas; species Halomonas chromatireducens. The sequence goes on from NZ_CP014226.1 coordinate 991,623, forward strand.
GGCCAGGCGATCATGCAGCAGAAGGGCGAGGCCAACACCTTGAAGTATTTCGTCAACACCACCTTCAACTACCCCACCATGGCCGAGGCCTATCGGGTGGCGGCGCAGAATGGTCTCAATCGGGTGTTCTGATCCTGGTCAGAGTCCACGCAAGTGAAAACGGCGCCCAAGGGCGCCGTTTTCAGTTCTCCGGGTCAACCTGATGGGCAAAGCACGGTGGCGAGGCCGGTTCGCAATCGGCGACATCCTCGTCCTGCAGGGCCTGGAGCAGAGCATCCCGCAGCAGTGGCAGGTGGGAGTCGTCAAGATGGCGGGCAGCCGAAAGCAGCGTCAAGCGCCCGCGTCGGGCATGGCGCATCAGGGGCATCAGGCAGGCAGGGTCATCGCGAAGCTCGCCTCGGTAGCGTGCAGCGAAGACGGTTTCGCTGATCTCGTCCTGATGATACTGGCGCCTGAGCAAGGTGGAGGGCGAAGCGTCCCGATACCACTCCGTGAGGGCCAGGCTCTCGCGGCGCTTGCCGCGAGGCCAGAGGCGATCCACCAGCACTCGGGCGCCATCCTCCGTCTCGGCAGGGCTATAAATGCGCTTGAGGACAATGTCGTAGCTCATGATCTGATTCTTCCTGTGACCAATGACGATCTAGTACGTCTTCAATGCCTCTTGGGCCTGTGCCTGCCACTGGCCGGGAATATCCGCCGCTCTCGATAAGGCACGCTGGGCTTCCTCGTCGCTGCCTTGGTTCTTCAGTGACAGCCCCAGGTTGAGCCATGCCACGGCAAATTCATCATCATGATGAACAGCCTCGCGGAAGGCATCAATGGCACCCGGCATGTCGCCGATCCCATGGCGAGCATTGCCCAGCGCGAAGTGTCCCATGGCGGACGTTGGAAAGCGGCTGACCAAGGCTTCCCAGGCGGGTAGTGCCGCCTGCGCCCCCTGTACCTGCTCAAAGGAGGCGATCGCATCGAGGGCACGATATGCGCCGATCGCCTCTGGAAGCTGCCCCGCTGGCAGTGCAACGAAAGCCCAGCGATCACTTCGTGCCCAGGTGGCATCGAAGCGGCGGAAGGACTCGATGCGCTCGGGTTCCTCGCCACTGTGCAGGATCAGCTCCTCGGCCTCTCGATCGTAGCCGATGGCCACGGCGTAATGCCACATGGGCCAGGCAGGAAGTGCCAGGTTTTGCATTACCACTACCGGATGGCCAGCCGCGATCTCGATAAGAAGAGCATCGAAACTATTGTTCAGTACGTAGGGTATGAGGCCATGGCGGCGGGTGGTCGCCAGCATTTCCGGCTGAACGCTGCCCTCCCGGTCCGGGATGAAGACCTGTGGAATCAGGGTGTCCACCGCCACATCCACACCCTGGCTGTTGAGCACCATGGCAAGCGAGGCCGGGCCACACTGGTACTCCTGCTGGGCATGGAATGGTACGCCTTCGATATTCGCCCGCATGGGAAGGGAAGCTTCCGTGGCATCGGCCAGCTGCGGGCTGGTGGCACACCCAGCGAGCATCATCGAGAGGGCCGACAGCAGAACGCCCGCAAAGCGGGCGTTCAAGAGCTGCCTGAATCGGCGAGCTGTCATAACGCTTCCTGTCAACGCGTGAAGGGGAATACGTTGGTGAGACCGAGAATATCGGTAACCAGCAATACGACGAAGACGAACAGCAATGCACCGACGACACTGGCACCCGCCGGCAGCTGCTCGAGTTGCTCGGCCATTTGGCGTGCCTCTTCATCGGAAAGAGCGGCTACACGAGCTTCCACTTCATCAAGGTCCACACCCTGAGCAATCAGCTGTTCCTGGACGTCGGCCCGGGAGAGAATCTCGTGAATGCGCTCGCGATCGGCATCGGGCCGCTCGGCACTGAGGGCTGCCTGGGTGGTCACAAGATCACTGGCAGGCACGGGGGCGGCCGTGGCGACGGAAATACTTCCCAGCAGCATGGCGATGATCAGCAGCGGGCTGAGATAACGGTAGAGTCTTTTCATGGCGATCTTCCTTCTTTTTGGTTTGGGCTTCCGGCTCTTGAATGATCCGTATCGCTGTCACGGCGAGTGGGATGCGTCCTGCACTCCAACGATGCCTTCTTAGTATAAGCAGAAAGGCCGTGATATTTCATGCTCTTGCATCATGTAAATTGGCCGGCTCAGGCGACACGTGTGCAGTTTCGCCCATTCGCCTTGGCTCTGTAGAGTGCCTTGTCGGCGCGTGAGTAGAGCGAGTCGAAGTGTGAACCCTGCCCCTGTCCCGTGGCCAGGCCCAGGCTGACGGTGAGTGTCGTCGGCGCGCCGAGTGTCGGTTCGGTGAGCCCAGCGATATGGTGTCGAATGCGTTCAGCGAGTTCAAAAGCCCCTTCCGACGGTGTGTCGGGCATCAGAATGCAAAACTCCTCGCCGCCGATCCGGGCCACAAAATCGGCCTGGCGTATCTCTTCCTGGATAGCGTTGGCAAAGGCCTTCAGCACTCTATCACCGGCTGGATGCCCCAGGCTGTCATTGAGCTCTTTGAAGAGATCAAGGTCGAGCAGCGCTATGCTCAGCGGCTGGTTGTTGCGCAGGCTCTGCTCATGAAGACGACCTGCGACTTCAAGAAGATAGCGCCGGTTGCCAAGTCCGGTCAGCTCGTCGGCCAGGCTGAGACGTTTCACGGCTTCTCGTTCCCTGTGCAGACGTAGCAGGGCGAGCATGAGCCCGCCGACCACCATCAACACCAGTACGACCAGGGCACCGATTGCCCAGGTGAGTCGTTCCATTGTTAATCGCTGCTCGGCGGCTGCGACGTGGATGAGCTCGTTGAGCTCGCTATAGGCCCATGACAGCTCGTTCTCGATCACGTAGCCGAGTCGCGTTAGTCCATCCGGGGCGGCTCCCCCCAGTACGTCATCGATGTGGTGTTGCAGCTCCGGCATCTGCTCTTCTACACGACGCAGCCTGTCTAGCGCCGAGGCATAGGCCCCTGAATCAAGTTGGCTTCTTTCCAGGCCATAGGTGACACCGTCGATATGCTGGGGTATGCGCCACAGCAGATTCTCGAGGCGCTCCTGGTCTAACTGCGGTGTCGGTGACTGTAGTCTGTCCAACGTGTGGCGAAGCAAAACAGGGTGCTGCTGGGCCCGCACCACATCGGCGACCAGTGCCGCGTAGTTGGCCCCCACGTGCTGGCGAGCATTGATCATGTAGAACCCTATGGCCAGGGCACAGACGCCCGCCAGCAGGGTGAACCCCAAGGCCATCTGCCAGCTCAGGGCGCGGTAATGGCGTTGGCTCATTGGACCTGGATGTCTCGAATCGACCAGATCCAGTGCGTCATGCTCGCCGTGCCGACTTCAACGGCCTGGGCATCGGCGGGTACGATCAGCATGGTGGGGCCGAACTCCTCGAGCGTCAGGGGATCACCATCCAGTCGCGTGGCGAGCAGGTAGCGCGTCTCTTCACGATCCTGGGGGGAGATGAAGACCGTATAGTCATCGTGGGCGATAAGCCGCAGCGTGGCGGAAACGTCAAGGTTCTGGGAGGTGAGAAAGTCGTCCAGCCACACGCCCGCGAAGCTCCCCTGGGGGCCTTCGAAATGCTGAAGTGTCACCTCATGGAGGGGGGATGACTCGATTTCGGCGCGACTGACCGGACGGCGCTCGCCGTCGCTGTGCAGCGTGAGAATCGGCGTCTCATCCTGTGACGGGGTGAGTTCACTGGGGGCGGCAGCGGAGGCTTGGACGGGCGCCATGGCGAGCGCCACGAACAAGCAGGTCGTCAGGGCGACCAGTGAAAGCGTCAGGCGTAAGGGACGGCTCATGCAGGTGGCTCCCAGGCAGGGTTTTCAGTGGGATGATCGCAGTATTTCGGGGCGAATATCTGACGCAGAGTTAACGCTTTAAATCGAGGCGTTAACCCACACGATATGAGGAGGGGAGTTCCGCGAGTAGGCCACGGCCGCCGGCCAGGGTCAGGGCCAGATCGTGCAGGCCGTTCCACAGTGGCAGAGGGCTGGCACCCTTGATCGCCAGGTCCAGGCGTTGGGCCAGGAGCAGGAGCTTGTGCAACCGCTTCATAGGCAGTCGCGCGATGGCCTGCTGATAGGCCGGTCGACGCTTGTCGAAGATGGCGGGTTTCTGGGCCTTGCAGGCGTGTTCGAAGCTCTGGCCCTGGTACAGATGCTGATGAAGAGAGAGCAGGGTGCGCAGCTCCCGGGTCAGTGCCCAGAGTACGATCGGCGGCTCGACACCTTCGCCACGCAGCCCGCGAATGATGCGCGAGACCCGCTCGCGCTCTCCCTTCAGGCAGGCATCCATCAGCGTGAAGACGTCGTAGCGGGCGCTGTTTTCGACGCCTCCGGTGATCTCGGTGGGACCGATACGGGTGCCCTTGGGTAGCAGCAAGGAGAGTTTCTGCAATTCCTGGTCGGCGGCCAGCAGGTTGCCTTCGGTACGCTCACCCAGCATGCGGGCGGCATCGAGCTCGAGGGACAGTTGGTATCGCTCGGCGCGATCCCGCAGCCAGTAGCCTAGACGGGAAGGGTCCACCGGCCATACCGGAACGAACAGGCCAACCTTGTCGAGCGCCTGAAACCAGGCACTCTTCTGCTGACGATAGTCGAGCTTGCCCATGGCGATGAGCAGCACATCATCGCTGCCCTGGAGCTCTCCAGCGTGCTCCTTCAAAGCCTTAGCGCCTTCCTGCCCCAAGCTGCTTGAGCCCAGCCTGAGTTCGATCAGCTTGCTGGAAGCGAATAGTGACAGGCTGGCGGCAGTTTCACGCAGCCTGCCCCAGGCAAAGTTGGCTTCAACATTCAGGATATCGCGCTCTTCGATGCCGCGGGAGCGGGCCGCCGCCCTGACGGCATCGCAGGCTTCCATGTGTTGTAGAGGCTCCTCACCGGCGACGATGACCACCGGGGGGAGTTTCTTGGCCAGCGCATCGGCAAGCTTGTCGGCAAAGACCTTCATCGTTTTTTCGTCATTCCAGAGAACGCAGCTCGTCCAGCAGCCGGCGGGTAGCATCGCGGCGCAGCTCCTGCCGTGCCTCTTCGCGGATATCCTCCTGAGCCAACAAGTTGTCATCGCTGACTGTAAAGCGGGTAACGACCTCGATCTGCCGCTGAGGCAGTCGATAGGCCCCATCGGATTGCCGCTGAACCGAGTAGGGCACCCGGAGCTCCATTTCCACCTCGCGGGGCCCCGTTCCCTGGATGCCGAGGGGGCGTTCACGGAACGCCTCGGCACCCAGGTTCAAAACCAGTGGCGCCTGGGCATGCACACGGGTATCGCCGGATTCCAGCCTTTCCCGCACCATTCCGACAAGGTCGCTCTCGCTACCGGCGATGGCGATCTCGCTGAGGGCCGGGCCGGTCGCATCGAGACCTCTCAGACGATAGCCACAGCCTGTGAGGCCGAGACTGGCGCTGCCGGTCAGCAATAACCCGAGGAAGGTGCGTCGCTGCATTGATCGACTCCTGGGGGCGTTACGCCACAACGATATTGACCAGCTTACCGGGTACCACGATCACCTTGCGGACCGTCTTTCCCTCTATGTGACGCTGAACGTTCTCCGCGGAGAGCGCCTGAGCCTCGATATCGGCCTTGTCGGCGTCTGCCGGTGACTCGATGCGTGCCCGCAGTTTGCCGTTGACCTGCACTACCAGCTCCAGGGTATCGCGAGCCAGGGCTGATTCATCCAGCTGCGGCCAGGAAGCGTCGATGGCCGCTTCCTCATGGCCAAGGCTGTGCCAAAGAGCGTGACAGGCGTGCGGCGTTATCGGTGAGAGCAGCAGTACACAGGCCTCGATGGCTTCCCGTGCCACGGCCAGGCCTTGGGGGGAGGTGCTGTTGCTGTCAGCCTGAAAGCGGCCCAATGCATTGGAAAGCTCCATGACCGCAGCGATGGCCGTATTGAAGGTGGTGCGACGGCCGATGTCGTCGCTGGCCTTCTTGATCGTCTCATGGGTCTTGCGGCGCAGCTCACGCTGGGCATCGTCGAGCGAGGCACTATCCAGCGTGCCTGGCGCCCCGGCCTCGAGGTGTTCAAAAACGATTCGCCAGAGTCGCTTCAGGAAGCGGCTGGCGCCTTCCACACCAGAATCGGACCACTCCAGTGACTGCTCGGGCGGCGCGGCAAACATCATGAACAGGCGCACGGTATCGGCGCCGAAGCGGTCGATCATCGACTGCGGGTCGACGCCGTTGTTCTTCGACTTCGACATCTTCTCGATGCCGCCCATCTCCACCGGCTGGCCGTCTTCGATCAGCACTGCGCTGATTGGGCGGCCCTTTTCATCGCGCTTGACCTCCACGTCGGCGGGGTTGAACCATTCCTTGCCGCCGTTGGGCGTCGAGCGATAGAAGGTCTCGGCGATCACCATGCCCTGGGTGAGCAGGCGCTGGAAGGGCTCGTCGACCTTTATCAGGCCCAGGTCGCGCATCAGCTTGGTGAAGAAGCGCGCATAGAGCAGATGCAGGATGGCGTGCTCGATGCCGCCGATATAGAGATCCACCGGCAGCCAGTAGTCGGCACGCTCGTCGAGCATGGCATCGTGGTTATCGGCACAGCAGAAGCGCGCGAAGTACCAGGAGGACTCCATGAAAGTATCGAAGGTGTCGGTCTCGCGCACCCAGCCGTCTCCCAGGTCCGAGAACTCAGGCATGCGCTTCAGCGGCGAGCCGCTGGCATCGACGGTGACCTCCATGGGCAGGGCGACCGGCAGTTCCTCGTCGGAGAGCGGCACGGTCTGGCCCTCGGGACCGTATTTTACCGGGATCGGTGCGCCCCAGTAACGCTGGCGGGCAACGCCCCAGTCGCGAAGGCGATAGTTGGTCTTCACCTCGCCGCGGCCGAGGGACTCGAGCCTGGCGGCGATGGCATCGAAGGCCTGTGCGAAATCGAGGCCGTCGAATTCACCGGAGTTGATTACCATGCCGTACTCTTCCAGGGCTCCTTTGGAGAGGTCCGGTGCCTGACCATTCTCGTCGGCGATCACCGCTTCGATCGGGAGGCCATACTTGGTGGCGAATTCCCAGTCGCGCTGGTCATGGCCGGGCACCGCCATAACCGCACCGGTGCCGTATTCCATAAGGACGAAATTAGCCACGTAGACCGGCACTTCTCTTCCGGTCAGCGGATGCACCGCAACATGCCCGGTGGGCATGCCCTTCTTCTCCATGGTGGCCAGCGCCGCTTCGGAGGTTCCGCCACGGGCGCACTCTTCGCAGAAGGCGGCCAGCTCGACGCTGTCCCTGGCAGCCGACTTGGCCAGCGGATGACCGGCCGCCACTGCCACGTAGGTCACCCCCATCAGCGTGTCGGGGCGGGTGGTGTAGACCAAGAGCGCTTCAGCACCACTGCCATCGGCTGCCTTGATGTCGAAGCTGAGTTCGACCCCCCGTGACTTGCCGATCCAGTTGCGTTGCATGGTCTTGACCTGCTCGGGCCACTCGATAGTGTCGAGATCGGCCAGCAACTCCTCGGCATAGTCGGTGATCTTGAGAAACCACAGGGGAATCTCCTTCCGCTCGACCAGGGCGCCGGAGCGCCAGCCGCGGCCCTCGATGACCTGTTCATTGGCCAGCACCGTCTGGTCCACCGGGTCCCAGTTGACGGTGGACATCTTCTTGTAGACCAGCCCTTTTTCCACCAGCTTGGTGAAAAACCACTGCTCCCAGCGGTAGTAGTCGGTATCGCAGGTGGCGAACTCACGGCTCCAGTCGTAGGCGAAGCCTAGTGCCTGGAGCTGGTTGCGCATGTAGTCGATGTTGTCATAGGTCCACTTTGCCGGTGGCACCCGATTCTGGATCGCCGCGTTCTCGGCCGGCATGCCAAAGGCGTCCCAGCCCATGGGCTGCATCACATTCTTGCCCTGCATGCGCTGATAGCGAGAAACCACGTCACCGATGGTGTAGTTACGCACATGCCCCATATGGAGCTTGCCGCTGGGGTAGGGAAACATCGACAGGCAGTAGAACTTCTCGCGGCCGGTGTCCTCCACCGCCTTGAAGCACTGGTTTTCGTCCCAGAACTTCTGGGCGTCACGTTCGGTCTCTTGGGGCTTGTACTGAGCGTCCATCGGTCTAAACAGGCACCTTGCGTTGACTGTAACAAAATGTGGTCATCATGGGGCAGTTGACCTAGAGCGTGCTATGCCTTGGTCGACTATGGTCTACGATTGTCTGTGCCTCGGCACACAATGACACGGGCTAGCATACCCCACTAGCCTGCCTGCGGCCACGCTGAGCCGAAACCTCACCCATGACCAAGCATCACCTGAGCTTGGTGCGATGACCAATTTTCTAAGCAAGTTAGGTTGATGCTATTAAGGTTGAGTTAAATAGCGTCGGATACGTAGTGTGAAACTGTGGTTAGCCAAACAGGATCAAGTGTTGCCCAGGATCAGGGGTTCGCCATGTAGAGTTCTCGTGAATTTGGTGTGGTGGCCAGTTTCCTGGGAATGCCGGTATTAGAGAGTTAATGTTTTTATTGTTCGCTTCTGATGCTGAGAGCGGAACATTAGTGTGGCATCAATTCTATGAATCGTCTGAGATTGGTGTGGTGCCTGACTTTTATATTCATAAGGTGTGTCGGTATTAAGGGGTTAATGTTGCGCTCAACCTCATCCGATACGTAATGTGGCACTGTGGTTGGCAATCAGCTTTCGGCATTGTCTAAATGTGGCGAAAACATCATTTCTGTAAGGGGGTGGGGATTACGTTATTAAGGTTGTGCTCAAGTCGTATTGTTCGATACTCAATGTTACATTGAATGTGTCAATCGTTATTTTGATGTGACTGGCGCTTCAAAGGGTTCAGGATGGGCCTGGGGCTGGTTTGGCCAAGAAAAGGGATAGAGAATGGCACAACTACTTAAAAAGCTGTTTAGCCTGCCACGGCGTCATAAGCAGACTATCCAGCTCCTGGCCGATTCTTTTCTAATTGTGGTCAGTTTCTTTACTGCGATGCTGCTGCGGCTGGACTCAACGCGTTTCCTTACGGATCCTGCAGTGTGGATGGCATTACCTGTGGTGGTGCCGGTTAGTTTAATCATCTTCATGAGATTAGGTTTCTACCGTGCCATCATTCGTTATATGGGTCTCAAGGCCTTCCAGGCCGTAATGGCCGGGGTCATGGGTTCGGCCTTGACGCTGGGTGTCGTCAGCACTGTGTTTAGTCTACCTGTCCCGCGGTCTGTGCCCTTTATCTACATCATGCTAGCGCTGATGACCATCGGTGGTGTACGACTAGCGTTGCGCCTGCTGTATCAACGCGGTCAACAGCGCCTCAAGACGCGGGTGCTGATCTACGGTGCAGGGGCTGCAGGCAGGCAGTTGGTGATGTCGCTTCACCATGGGCGGGACTACGAGCCGGTCGGATTCGTCGATTATGCGCCGAAGTTGCAGGGAACTCATGTTCAGGGGCTTAGAGTGTATGCCCCAGACGACACTAACCGTGTAATCAATAGCTATGGCGTCGAAAAATTGCTGTTAGCGGTGCCGGAAGCCACTCGCTCCCGTCGTCAGGATATCATTGAGTCGCTGGAGCCGCTATCCATCCCGGTTCAGACAATTCCTGACATGGCGGATGTCATTTCCGGTAAAGCTAAGTTCAACGAGCTGCGCGACGTGGCGGTCGAGGACTTGTTGGGCCGAGACCCGGTGCCTCCCGACCAGACTCTCATGGTGGCGAATATAGCAGGAAAGGTCGTCATGGTTACTGGTGCTGGAGGCTCAATTGGCAGTGAGCTCTGTCGCCAAATTCTCCGGCAGCATCCAAGTAAACTGCTGCTGGTCGATGCCTCGGAATTTTCACTTTACCGTATTGAAAACGATCTACAGCGCATCGCAGCAGCTGAGTCGATAGAGGTCGTTTTCAAACCTATCCTGGCATCAGTACAAAATGGTGATCGCATTAAAGGGTTGCTGGATTATTTTGGGGTTAGCACCATCTACCATGCCGCAGCTTATAAGCATGTGCCAATGGTTGAATATAACCCCGGGGAGGGGGTGCTAAACAACGTATTCGGCACCTTGGCAGTAGCCAAGGCAGCCATCGCTGCAGGTGTCGACGACATGGTATTAATCTCTACCGACAAAGCGGTCAGGCCTACCAATGTTATGGGTGCCAGCAAGCGAATGGCAGAGCTAGTCTGCCAGTCGATGGCCGCCTTGCAGCAAAAGACCCGCTTCTCCATGGTGAGATTCGGAAACGTGCTGGGATCGTCTGGCTCCGTTGTACCTCTCTTCCGCAAGCAGATCGAAATGGGTGGCCCTATCACTGTCACCCACCCAGAAATCACACGTTACTTCATGACAATTCCAGAGGCAGCTCAGTTGGTGATACAGGCCGGAGGCATGGCCCGGGGTGGCGATGTGTTTGTTCTCGACATGGGCAAGCCGGTCAGGATCGTCGAGTTGGCAACACGGATGGTGCGCCTGACTGGCCTCGAGCCACACTTCCCCCAGTCGAACCCATCCTCCCCGCAGGTTTTGCGTAAGGGATGTCCGGTGGGTCAGGGACTGGCAGAAGGAGAAAAAAAGGGTGATATCTCTATCATTTTCACTGGGCTGCGCCCTGGCGAGAAGCTCTATGAAGAACTTCTCGTGACCGAGGCTGTAGGCAAGACGCGTCATCCTCGGATCATGACGGCCAACGAAGCTTCACTAAGTTGGGAGGAACTAGAGCCGATTCTCTCATCCTTGCACACAGCCTGTAAGAATCAGGATGCAGACAGCATTCGTCGCGTGCTGATGGAAGCGCCGACCCAGTACCACCCCCAGTCTGATGTTATCGATTTCGAGCCACAAGCGCGAAGCACCGATACGACTCCCAGTCCTGGCATGTCTGAAACAGTCTTGTCGAAAGGAGGAAAATCGCCATCACAGGTCGAGATGTCCACCAACTGGCAAGAAACAAGCACGTCTCGGGAAGAGGGGGGAAGCAGCGGTAAACCGGTTACAGCCAGTGTGGCCTTCTATTCACCCAAAGGGCGCTAGCACAGCCCGGGCTAGTGGAGGGTAGTTAGCGACTGGCCGTCTGTTGCCGTTATGCCGAGGGTAGCAGGCAAAGGAGCGTAGATTCAGCTGACACTAATTTACCGCCTTGGAAAAGTTGTTGCCGGGGCAATTGCTGGATATTGAGACGTCCTGACTCGTAGCGAATTGTAAGGCAGGGCCGGGCTTTTGAGAATTGCCTTGGCCTTGAGGGAACCACTAAAGGAAAGAATAAGCGTAGTGACGCTTCAGGCCTCGGGGATGCGCCGCACACCTCGGGGCGGTAGCGTGCCTGGACGAGATCGCCAAGGCCAGGGCGCCACATACAATTGAAAAAATGGGGGAACGGCCAATGCGCACTTTGATTGCTACACGCCAGATATTGATTCTCACCGCCATGTTGACGCTCGGAGGCTGTGCTATCGCCCCCGGCGGGCACATGGACTACGACACGGGCCCAGCACCGGAACTGGAGCATCTGGTTGATATCGAACCCATCACGCCTGAAATTATCAATTCCCTGGAGCGAGCCGAGCGAAGGGTTAGCCCCATGCCGTACACACTGCGTAGCCAGATTGCTGACTACGATTATGTTGTTGGACCTGGTGATGTGTTGAGCATCGTGGTTTACGATCATCCTGAACTGACGATTCCTGCCGGTGCGGAACGCAGCCCCGCAGAGGTCGGGAATCAGGTGCGCGCCGATGGGACAATTTTCTATCCGTTCTTGGGGCGTATTAATGTGGCGGGCAAGAACACCGATCAGATCCGCTTACAGATGACTCGCGGCCTTTCCCAATTCCTTACAGATCCTCAGGTCGATGTGTTCGTGGCAGCGTTCAACTCCAAGAAAATCTATGTTACTGGTGCGGTAGGCTCCCCTGGCGTTCTGCCGATCACCAATGTGCCGATGACAATCATTGATGCCATCAGTGAAGTGGGTGGCCCTACCTCTGACGCTTTTTGGCATGATCTCACTTTCATTCGCGAAGGCGAGGAGGAGCGACTGTCTTTGTACGCGCTGCTCAGCGAAGGGGACCAGAGGCAGAATCGGCTGTTACAGGATGGCGACATCATTCACGTCCCCACTGCCGAGAATCAGGGAATCGCCATGATGGGGCAGGTGCGTTCGCCGGGTAACTTGCCGATGAATCGCGAGCGTTTGTCGCTTTCGGATGCCATCTCACGAGCGGGCGGCATCAATGAAGTCACTGCCAATGCCTCGGGTATCTTCGTACTGCGTCGCCAGCCGGAGACAAGCGAAAAACTGGCAACGGTTTATCAGCTCGATGTCAACGATGCCACGGCTTTTGCATTGGCAGGCGCCTTTCCGCTGGAGCCGCAAGATATTGTCTATGTCACTGCGGCACCGCTGGCTCGCTGGAACCGTGTGATTAGCTTGCTGCTGCCATCCATCGGTCTGCCAGGCGACATCCGCGGCTCCACTGCCAATCTGGATGAGTTGCTCTGAGAATGTTCGATCACATCCTCATTGTCTGTACGGGCAATATCTGCCGCAGCCCTGTGGCTGCGGCGATGCTCCGCAAGCGCTTGCCTGAGCGTCGGTTTGAGTCAGCGGGCCTCGGCGCCTTGGTGGGGCAGGGGGTAGATCCCAAGGCGTTGCAGCTGGCCATGGCAGATGGCCTCGATGTCGCAGGACATCAGGCGCGCCTGCTCGACGACGATATGATGACCAACGCAGATCTGGTGCTGGTGATGAGCGATGGGCAACGTCGGGAAATTGCCAACCGCTGGCCAGAAATGCTAGGCAAGACCATGCGACTCGGGAAGTGGCTGGAGGATGGCGATGGGCGTGATATCCCCGATCCGTATCGTAAAAGTCATGATGTGTTCAAGCATGTGCATCGGATGTTGTTGCAAGCAACCGATGGTTGGGTGTCGAGACTATGAAACGTGTTGCCCCAATATCTTTCTCAACTGTCTGAAGTAGAGCGCAATGTCTGATAAACAAGTGACTCAAGCCCCCGCCGAGGAAACCATCGATCTGGGACGCATGTTTGGTGTCCTGATCGATCATAAATGGTTGATCATATTCGTTACTGGCCTATTTGCCGTGGTCGGCTTCGTTCACGGTATGTTGGCGACGCCGATTTACCAATCGGATGCGCTTGTGCAGGTAGAGCGCCGTTCGAGCGTCAGTCCGTTGGGCGATGTGGGCAACATCATTGGCACAGAGAGCCTGAATACACCGGCAGAGCTGCAGATTCTGCAGTCCCGCATGGTGCTGGGGCAGGTTGTGGACTGGCTTGGACAGGACATAATCATCCGGCCCGTCGAGCTGCCGGTGATCGGAAATTTCGTTTTGCGCCGCAATATACCGCGCCCCGGCTTCATGGATGGACAGCCGCATATATGGGGCAATGAAAGTATCGATGTTCCTCGTTTCGAGTTGTCCGACCGGCGCCGGGGCCAGCAGATTCTGGTTGAGCGTATCCTCGACGATCGTTACCGCGTGCTGGTCAATGGCGAGGCTGTGGGTAATGGACGCATTGGTCAGCCGGAAATATTCCTAGATGGCGACCTTGAGTTGACGATCGACGGCTTCGATGCTGCTGTCGGTGCGCGGTTTCAACTGCTCAAGCGGCACCGCAATTCTGCAATCCGCTCCATCGGTAGTCGCTTGCAGGTAGTGGAAGCCGGAGGCCGAGGGACACCGACAGGAATGCTGCGCATGACCATGGTCGGACCGGATACTCAGGAGATCACCCGTACCCTTGATGCAGTGGCGGAAACCTTCCTCACACAGAACGTTGAGCGTCAGTCGGCACAGGCGCAACAGAGCCTGGAGTTCCTGGAGCAGCAGGCTCCCGAACTTCGTGAACAACTGGTAAGCGCAGAGCAGAATCTCAACGAATATCGCGCCAACCTCGATAGCGTGGACCTCAGCAGCGAAGCTCAGGCAGCCATTCAGCGCTACATCGAGCTCGACACCCGGCTGAATGAGCTTGAGTTTCAGGAAGCGGAGCTGGCCCAGCGCTATACACCAAGTCACCCCAGCTATCAGGCACTGCTCCGGCAGAAGAGCCAGATCGAACAGGATCGTGCCGAGCTCAATGCTCGCGTCAATGAACTGCCGGCTGCCCAGCAAGAAGTTGTGCGTCGGACACGCGATGTGGAAGTCACCCAGGCAATTTATGTGAACGTCCTCAACAAGATGCAGGAACTTCAGGTCGCCCGGGCCGGCACTATCGGTAACATTCGAATCATAGACCGCGCTGAAATCTCTGGCCAAGTGTCGCCCAACAGGGCGAGGACCACTATCCTGGCAACGCTGCTGGGCTTGATTCTGGCGATCGGCGTCGTATTACTGCGTGAACTCTTGCGCCGCGGCGTCGACTCCCCCGAGCAGATCGAGTCTGCCGGACTCCCTGTGTATGCCACCATCCCGCTATCCAGTGCGCAGAACAAGCTGGCACGCCGGGTCAAGCGTAAACGCCGAAAGCCCGCTCAAGACATTGTGGTGGGAGTCCTGGCGGAGCGAGAACCTTCTGACCTGGCACTTGAGGCCCTGCGTGGCCTGCGAACCAGCCTGCACTTCGCCATGCTCGAAGGGCGTAACAATCGGTTGATGATCACTGGCCCCAGCCCGGGTGTAGGCAAGAGCTTCGTCAGTATCAATCTCGGTGCTGTCAGCGCCCAGGCGGGAAAAAGGGTATTGATTGTGGACGCCGACCTGCGCAAAGGCCACATTCACCACGCCTTTGGCAAGGCGAGCGAAAACGGCCTAGCCGACTATCTGGCAGGCCAAATACCGCTGGAGGAAATCATCCAGCCGACTGGAATGGAAAACTACTGGCTCATCACTCGAGGCACGGCGCCGCCCAATCCCTCCGAACTGCTGATGCAGCCACGTTTTGCCATAGCCATGGAGGAACTGAGTCAACAGTTCGATCTAATTATTGTTGATACACCGCCGGTACTGGCTGTGACCGATGCCAGCGTCGTCGGAAAGCAGTGTGATACCACCTTGCTTGTGGCGCGGTTCGAAACCAACCCGGTGCGCGAGATCATGGCAGCCAAGCGGCGCCTGGAAGGCAACGGTCTGGTAGTGCAGGGCGCCATCCTGAATGCCATGGAGCGCAAGGCATCGACGGCCTCCGGCCACTATGGCTATTACTTCTATAATTATCGCTAGTAAATACTCAGGTTGTGAGCTCATGAAAGTACTTGTAACGGGTAATGCCGGTTTTATCGGCTTCCACACTGCCAAGCGTCTTCTCGAGCGTGGCGATAGTGTCGTTGGTTACGATAGTGTCAATGATTACTACGATCCCGCCATTAAAGAAGCGCGGCTAGCGATACTTGAAGAAACGGCGGCGAACACGGGAAGCGACTACCACTTCATCCGTGACAATTTGGCAGATCAGCCCAGGGTCAATGCTATTTTTGCCGAGCATGCGTTTGATCGAGTGATCCACCTGGCCGCTCAAGCGGGCGTTCGCTATTCATTGGAGAATCCGCACAGCTACGTAGAGAGCAATGTCGTCGCGTTTACCAATATCCTGGAGGCTTGCCGCTATGCCAAGGTTCAACACCTGACCTATGCCAGTACCAGCAGCGTTTATGGGGCCAACACCAAGATGCCGTTCTCTGAGCATGAAGGGGCCAACCACCCTCTGCAATTCTACGCTGCGACCAAGAAAGCTAACGAGATGATGGCGCACAGCTACAGCCACCTGTTCGGCCTGCCAACCACAGGCCTGCGCTTTTTCACGGTTTATGGGCCTTGGGGCCGGCCGGACATGGCGCTATTCAAGTTCACCAAGAACATTCTGGCCGATGAGCCGATCCCGGTCTTCAACCACGGTAACCACACCCGTGACTTCACCTACGTGGACGACATCGTCGAAGGGGTGATTCGTGCCAGTGACCAGATCGCCGAGCCCAACGCGAACTGGGATAGCAGCCAGCCGGATCCCGCGACCAGCAGCGCACCCTACCGGCTATTCAACATCGGCAACAACGACCCGGTGAAGCTCAGCGCCTATATCGAAGCGATCGAAGCGGCGCTGGCCAAGCCGGCCAAGAAAGAGTTACTGCCACTACAGCCGGGCGACGTACCCGATACATACGCCGACAGACAGGCCGCGCTTGGCGGCGATGTCGTCCGGCGACTGCATGGAAGCGAGGCCCTTGACGGTTGCCCGCACCACGTTCACCGGATTGGTGGAACCGTAGCACTTGGCCAGGACGTCATGGACTCGGCGCGGCGTCATGGAGCAGCTGCGCAAGGCCGTGGCGCGGCTCATCGATGGTCAGACGACACTGCAGGCGCTGATAGACAGGGAGAACCGGGACCCGCGTCGCGGTATCGGCCATGAAAACCTGCTGACACAGATTCAGCTGGACGAACATTCCCATCGGCTGATAGCACAGCAGAATCTTAGCTTGGAGAGCGTCATCGCGACAGGCAAGGTCATCTATCTGAAGTCGACGGCGAACCTGAGCACCGGGGGAACTGCAACGGATGTCACCGAGGATGTTCACCCTGAAGTGAAATACGCAGCAGAGCGCATCGCCCGCCTGGTCGGACTCGATATCATCGGGATCGACCTGCTCGCCGAGACTCTGACGGTGCCCTTGGAGGAGCAGTCTGCCGCAGTGGTCGAAGTCAACGCGGGTCCGGGATTTCGCATGCACCTTTCACCGACCCATGGCACGGGCCGGGATGTCGGTCATCACGTCATCGAGATGCTATTTCCAGATAAAGAAGACACCGGTCGCATACCCATTGTTGCGGTGACCGGAACCAACGGAAAAACGACAACGGTACGTTTGATCTCTCACCTGCTCCGTCAAGCGGGAGGCTGTGTCGGCACGGCCTGCACTGGGGCCATAGAGATCGACAACCACGTCATCATGCGGGGAGATTACAGCGGACCACAGGCGGCCGTGACCGTTCTGCGCGAGCCAACCGTCGAGTATGCCGTGTTGGAAGTGGCGCGGGGCGGCATCATGCGTCGCGGGTTGGGTTTCGATGAATGCCAGGTCGGCGTGCTGCTGAATATTGAGAGTGATCATCTCGGGGAAAACGACATCCATACCCTGGATGAGCTCGCGCGTTGCAAGACCGTGGTGATCGACGCGGTCCACCAGGAAGGGACGGCCGTGCTCAATGCCGATGATCCGCGTGTGCTGGCAAGCAGGGAATGGGCCAGAGGGAAGGTGATCTACTTCTCTCTGGATTCCGACTCAGAGCCTGTCCGTGAGCATGTGCAAGACCATGGGGTCGCATTCACGGTTCATGACGAGTGCATCGTGATGCGCCAAGGGAATGTCGAAGCCTCCATCATCTCGGTAGGGGATACCCCGATTACCTTCGAAGGCCATGCCCGTTTCAATGTTGCCAATGCCCTGGCCGCCAGCGCCGCAGCCTACGCGCTGGGGCTGAGCATTGCCGATATCCAACTGGGCCTGCAGACGTTTCACCCGACGCCGGGGCAGAATCCGGGACGCACCAATTTTATCGACGCCGGGGACATAAAAGTGCTGATCGACTACGGCCATAACGTGCCGGCGCTGAAAGCCCTGAGCGAACTCGTCAGCCGTATCCCTGCTCAGCGGCGCATCAGCGTGGCCAGCGCCCCGGGTAATCGTCGTGATGAAGACCTTTATGCCCTGGGAGCTCAGTTGGCCAGCATGCATGACATCGTCTTGCTTTGTGAAACGGCGCCTCGGGGCCGCCCCGTCGGTGAAACCGTCGGCCTGCTGCGCGCTGGGGCAGAATCGGAGTCTGGCACCTGCCGCGTCGAGGTAATCATGGACGAACGTCACGCCGTCGACAGAGCGTTCGACGAGGCCAGGGAGGGCGATCTACTGGTTCTACTGATCGAGGATATCGAGAGTGCCACCGAACGCCTGCGCGGGCGGCGGTTCTTGCCGGATACCCCAACCGCGGATAGCGACGCAGGTGGACGAACATGATACCCAGCGATGTATGTAAAGCCGGGCTCATGACGCTATTGCGCGTCGGTGGTATTAACTCGCCCGAACGGCTCGAGCAAACCGACATCCTCATGGCAGGGGGGAGAATCACAGCCCTGGGACGCGATCTCGACATCCCCAGGGGCTGGCCTATCCATGTGGTGGACGCGCATCATCTTATCGCCGTCCCCGCCTTCATCGACCAGCATGTGCATGTCACCGGGGGCGGCGGCGAAGGCGGTTGCGGTACCCGCTGCCCGGAAATTACGGCCCGGGAAATCGCGTCGATGGGAATTGGCACGGTGGTGGGTGTGCTTGGCACCGACAGCATCAGCCGCTCCCCGGCAGACCTGCTGGCCAAGGTGCGTGGGCTTGGTGCCGAAGGCATATCGGCCTTCATGTATACCGGTGCGTATCGCGTTCCGCCCCCCACGCTGACCGGCGACATTCAACGCGACCTGGCGTGGATTCCTGAAGTCATAGGCCTCGGCGAAATCGCCATCTCGGACCATCGATCTAGCCAGCCACGGCAGGATGAAATCGAACGTATCGTCAGTGATACTCGCGTTGGCGCCATGCTGGCCGGCAAGCGGGGTATCTGCCATTTCCATATCGGTGACGGAAAGCGGGGACTCGAACCGCTGCGCAGATTGCTATCCGAGACCGAAATTCCCGCCGATCAAGTGATCCCAACCCATGTAAATCGCTACGCTGCACTGCTCGAGGAAGCCGCGGACTATGCACTAGCATTCAATGCAACTGTCGATGTCACTGCCTTTGAAGATGCCGGCGATGGACTCTCCGCCTTTGATGCGGTATCTCGCTTATTGGCCCGTGGGGTTCCCCCCGAACTCATCACCATGAGCTCCGATTGCAATGGCAGTTTGCCAGAATTCGATACCAACGGGACGTACCTGGGGATGAAGGTGGCCAAGAACACGACACTGATTGCGGATTGGCAACGTCTCGTTCGTGAAGGTGTGCTGCCGCTCGAATCGGCCTTGGGTCTGATTTCCACGAACGTGGCTCGGGTACTCGGTTTACACGCCAGAAAGGGACGTATCGCTACCGGCTTCGACGCCGATGTAACGCTTCTCGACAGCGAACTTCAGCCGCAGCAGACGTTCGTGGCGGGGCAATGTGTCTATGACGTGAGAACCACGGAATAGCCAACGACGGCGATGCTGGCATAGCAGCCATGCGCCACATAAGAGACAAGCGCTGATGGAGGTGGCTTCAGCTCCGGCCCGACGGTTCGGTGACCGGAGTGCTGCCCACCCTGGCTAATCGCTCGCTAACCTTCCCACTGCACCTTCTCGCGCCGCGCGACCTCCGCCGCAGTTGGCGGATCCATGGCAAAATCCCCCGTTTTCACCACGCCCTCGCGTATATGCTTCGCGATCACAATACCGTTGGGCGACACGCGACTGGCCGCAAGCTCGTACGCTGCTGGCTTTACCGCATCATCGAAGAGCTTCTTGCCCTTCCCTAAAACGACGGGGAACGTGAACGTATTGATTTCATCGACGAGGTCGCTCTGCAGCAGCGTCTGGACCAGCGCAGTGCTGCCTTGGGTGAGAAGTGCCGGTCCGTCTTCCTGCTTCAGCCTGGCGACACCCGATGCCGCGTCACGGAGGGCCACCGACTCCTTCCAGGTCAAATCCAGGCCCTTTCGAGTCGCCACGTACTTCTTGATCGAATTGAAGGTTCTGGCGATGAAGTCATCAGGCCCTTCCTCCGCATACGGCCAGTGCGCGGCGAAGATCTCATACGTCTTGCGGCCAAGCAGCAGGTCGAACGGCTGACGGAACAGCTTATCCATCTCTTCTCCGAACACCTCGTCCACCAGCGGTGCGACCCAGCCGCCGTAGCGGAAGCCACTGGTCGGGTCTTCATGCGGCCCGCCAGGCGCCTGCATGACGCCATCCAGTGAAACCATGGCACCGACAATCACTTTACGCATCAACTCATCCTCCTGGTTTGCTTTCGCACCCAGTCGTCGAACGAGACACCACGCAATCGACAGTCCGGTAAACGCGCAGACTGCCTTTCACGGCATTGCCGCTTGGCGCACCACCCGCTACTCAGGCCTCCGGCTGATGGCAAACGGCCTCGATGTTATGCCCATCCGGAGCGATGACGAAGGCCGCATAATAGTTTGGATGATAGTGCGGACGCAGACCGGGAGCGCCGTTGTCCTTGCCCCCTGCCTCCAAGGCTGCACGATAGAATGCCTCGACCTGTTGACGAGTGTCAGCGACGAACGCGATGTGAAGAGGAGCAGGCTTCTCCTTGGCTTGATTCAGACACAGCGACGAATCGCCCCTTCCGCAAAGCTCCACACCGTATGACGGGTCTCCTTCCGCTCCCCCCACCACCCCGAGTGGTTCGAGGGCTTTCAAGAAGAAGGCTTTACTTGCCGCATAGTCGCTGACGCCGAATTTGACATGATCAAACATACGCCCTCCGAACTGGTGGGCCGATGGGCCCGCTTTGCATAAACTGATTCTCACGACTTGCCCTAGCATCCAGTAGTCGTATGGGATACGACCTAATCGACAGCCCGCCCCCTTGATTGCCTAAGACAATTGCAGGAGGACACGTTAGCGCACGACAGGCGGAGACGGCGGTGGTTCGATAGAGACAATTTTCGCCATGACGCGGCACCACATAAGAAAAGAACGCTGTAGGAGGTAGCTTTAGCTCGCGACAGCGGTGTTGCCAACCTTGGAGAGAGCACCAACAATAGCGTGGCACAGAAAGCAAGAAACCAGCCGGCTCTTTCTCCGTCACTGAGATATACCCTCAGCCCAGTGGCAGGAATCGGCCAGAAGCGGACGATCAGTGAGAACTTATAAAGATGCCGCCTTTAGGCGGCAGAAATCTGTGTAACATAGACCGTCATAAAGTTAGGGAAGTGCGTGAAAGCCAGGAAGGAAAAACTGCAGCAACAGCCAGAGTCACTATCGAAAAAAATGCAATTGCCAGCGGCAGATAAAATCCAAGAGCAACTCGGATTCTTTGAAGCCAGAATATTCTCCTTATATGCTCCAAGACCTTACTGGCAAGAACCTCCTCCATGCTTGGAACCCCCTTGTCAAATCGACGTTCAAGGTAATCCTTAACCTCATAGTCAAATTCGGTAACACCCGCTTTATCCATCCTCAACTTTAGCTGCGTCTCAATTTTTTTTCTCGCCTTAGAAAGAGACTCTCTCCTATCATCATACTCCTCGGCAGAATTACTATCAAAAAGCTCCTTTTCCTTATCATTTAGAACTCGAATTTTTGATTTATACCAGGCCCAGATATCCCTTCTTTTCTCCGACATCCGCTCAGATTCATCTTGAAAATTCGCAAGCTTATCAAGATACTGGAGATGAATTAAACGAAGCTCCTCTCTCATAGAGTTAATTGGGCCATGAAGCATATAGCGCTTGTAATGTTTCTCGATCAACCACGCAATCATCAGCTGCGTAGTTGCATAAAATACTACGGCAGCTAGCGGAAAAGCCAGTAGTAACCAATGTTCAGTTTGAAGATTGAACCCCAAAACCTGGACACTATCCGGCTTCTGGCTTGCTAAGCTGAGTCCGATGAGAGCAAGCGACGTTATTAGAGTTAAGGTGGCGCGCGCATCAAGCTCCGAGACAGGCCGAAGTGCTTCATAAGCGGCCATGTATGCTTCTATCGAGCGCGGCGCTTTTATTTCGGTGCTGGACGAGTTTGGTAGCAATGACATCTGGCCTCTCCAGTAGCAATTTTTGCCTAACGTAATGCTGCCTACGAATTATTTTACATTTTAAATACTAAAATCTGAAAAAACCAACTACAACCTTCTAATATACTCAAAGAAAAGAGCAACATCATGTGCAATTCTTCTCAGCACTGCCTCGGCATTAAAATATAAGGCATCAGGCACTTAGGCTCCATAACAGCTTAGCCTATACTTCGTCTATCGGCCAATAGCGGGCTTTAAAAGCAGGCCTTTACGCTAAGGTTGCCAATAGGGAAGAGTAGACCCACCTGGATTGTCCATGACAATCGCCACGCTTTGTGCCGCCCGTGTCACAGCGACGTAGAAACTAGCTGCAGGCGTGGGAGGCAAGTAGGCGCCCGTACGCAAAAACTTGGCGATATCACTCGTCGGCACTATTAAAACGCGCTCATGAGTCGTCCCCTTTGCGAGCTTGAAATTCAAATAGTCGAGACTATAGGCTTTACCGGAATTTGCCGTACTACGCAGACATTGCGGTTTGAAATTGTCGATATATTCATCGATATGCTTGCTTTCGATGAGGAACACGCCATCATGTCCTGTCACCTTTTCATTTCTTGACTCAGTTGCCGGAAACGACCAGCTTGGGTCGAAAATTGTGTCGGAAAATGTAGCAATGTTAGGATGGCAACGCCAAGTAATTGCGTTCTCTTCGATCTCTAACAGCCCTTCTCCCTCACGCTCGCGAAACCATTTTATCGCTTCGGCGTAAGCATATTTCTTGTTCATTCTGCTACGAGGATTCGTCGCGAGCACAGATTGGCGAATATCGCCAACCATCCGCATATCAACTGATGAAGAGAGCAGAACGTCAATGATTTCCCAGTCATAAGCACTGAGGTCCTGCACTTCATCTATTAGAATTTCATCGTAGAGACATTCCAGTCGCTGCACTAGTTTTCCCGCACTAGCCGAAACTAGCTCATGAGATAAGCGACCCAATTCGCAACCATAGATAGCACCTTTCGAATCGATAAAGCGACTCTTGCCCTTTGCCATTCTGTGGGGGCGGCCATCGAAATTAAAGCCAAGTACTCTCTCGGAAGGGAATTTAAATGGCAAGAACGGACGAGCAAAATGTCGCAAAAGAAAAGTAAACCATCCCAACACCTCCACTCCAAGGTGGCCGCCGGCATGCTGCGCGAGTCGACTACGCAACTCTGCCTGATTAGTTTGCGTATACGTCAAAACCAATACGCGTCGATCGCTAGAAAGCGATGCACAGTGTTCGACCACGCCTTGTGTCTTTCGCGATCCGGCAACCGCAAGCGTTAGATAATTAGTCATAGATAAAACGAGCTGCATGCACCATATAGTCCGGTGGCTGAACGACCTGCGCTGTACTTGCAATTCTGATTGCACCCTCCGTCTTTTCTCGCTTCATCCAGGTCGCAAGGTCTGCATCCGCTCTAATTCCAAGAATTTTTCTCAGCGAAGCCTCACCATTCTGGTGAATCAGCTGAGGCTCAAGTGTTTCACCGTGATCAACTTCGCCAATAAATATTTCGCGCCTACTTTCCTTCAACCATACCTTAACACCCTGACGCAACTCTGCTGGAGAGGCCCCGTCATTATCTCGTAGTGCAGCTACCTTTTTGTCTAGTGATGCACATAACTCTAGGCAGCGCCTCAGCGACAAGCCGCGCATACTAAGCACATCAATTCCACACTCCATCGGTTGTTTCCCGTGCAAATCACTAAAAATACGTTCGAAAATTATTTCATCCGAGGGCCCTTCCACTAGCACAACTTTTTTGGCCAGTATCATACGAAGGGTGTCGTAACCTGGAAGTTTCTGGAAGTACGAAACAGTCTCTGGATCTAAATCGGGAATTCTGCTTTGCAGGCTGTTCTCCACAAGCAAGAGAGCATCGAGTCCCAAGCGGTTGAGAACGAAAGAGCTATGGGTTGTCACGAAAAGTTGCTGTTCATCGCTCGCCAAAGAGCGTATACGCGAAATCAGGGTCGTAAGGCTAGTATGTGTAAGGTGATTCTCGGGCTCCTCAACCATCACAAAGTTTGTCACCCCTGAATGACGACTCATTGCCAGCGATATCTTGATAGCTGCTTGTTGACCTTGTCCCGACATAGAAAACGGCACATTATCGACATGAGGGATGACTGAGCTCTCCCACGAAGTTCGAGCGCTTTGATCCATAGCCAATGCCATTGGCCGGTCATGAAGGGCGGCATGGAGCCCACCTAAACGATCGTTGATGCCACTCAGCGAGGTTTCTGACATTGAAGCTTTCATTTGCCTAAAGGCTAGCGATATCTCTGCTCGCTCCGCTGGCTCTAGATGATCGCCAAGAATTTGGCGCAAGTGATAATCAACGCCAGATAACGACCGTATAGTGCGTGAATCAATCACTGCCGTTGATAGAAGCTTTGGACGGCGCGTAATCTTTTCGTCGGCAAAAGACCGCCAATCCAGAGCGTAGTATTCTACTGGCAGAAGATTCGACGGACTTTTCTTCCACTCATCAATTTCTGAAGAATAATCTGGATTTGGATATACCCTAATGGCAACACCAGGGCAAGCGGTGGTTGGCACATCAGTATTGATTGCCCCGCATAACTGCTGCAGCTCTGCACGATCGTCGAAGAACAACTCAATTCGTATTTCTGGTAGTGAGGGGTTCATCCCACTTTGCAGCTTGCAAACAAAGTCGTTAACCATGGTCGTGTTAAACCAGTATGGATTGAGTTCTTCCGAGGCATAACGACCATTTACACGTCCTGTCAGAGCCAGCGTTATCGCTTCCATGAGCGTCGATTTTCCGGCCTCGTTTGCGCCGACTATTAAATTTAGACTCTGGTTAGGCTCCAATATGAACTGGTCGTAAACGCGGTAGCCATAAATCTTGACTTTACTTATCAACACATGTCCCCGTAAAAGCTAAGCGGTAAATATTCACACTCGCCGTGAACGTAGCGACTCCAAGGATGGCATAGGCATCTCAACGCCTTAGTCCGCTTTGGGTCGTTTCCTGCCCTTCGCTGCACACGCCTGCAACTGCCGATACCGATTTTTATCCATCTAACCATGGCACCTCCGCCAGTCGCGAGCTAAAGCTACCTCCCTCAATCATCGATGCAACCAATTGCAGGTGTCTTCGTGCCTTCAGGCATGGGCAAGCAAGGCAGTCAAGAGCATTGATTACCTAACCTTACATAGCCATGCACCATTTGCGAGCTTTTATTGCTCACTGCTTAACCATCATTATTCAACGTTAATTCAATAAAAACCGGCCAATAAGGCCGGCTTGGTATGCACTATGGTTGGTTCGATTAGCCGAGACGCGCGCGAATCGCCGCTTCGATACCCGGCGCGTCCAGTCTGCATTCGGCAAGCAGTTCAGCGGGCTTGCCGTGTTCGACGAAGGCGTCGGGAAGGCCGAGGTTGAGGAGTTCCACCTGCACCCCCTCGGCGGCAAGCAGTTCGTTGACGGCGCTGCCGGCACCGCCTGCCACGACGTTCTCTTCCAGGGTTACCAGCAGGTCGTGCTCGTCGGCGGCGGCCAGGATGGCCTCCCGGTCCAGCGGCTTGATGGAGCGCATGTTGATATGGGTGGCGTTCAGCGCTTCGGCCACCGCAGCGGCGGGGCCGTTGAGACTGCCGAAGGCCAGCAGTGCGATACGACTGCCGTCGCTGCCGGCCTCGCGCCGATGCTCCGCCTTGCCGATCTCCAGCGGCACCAGGTTCGCCGGGATCGCCACGCCGGGGCCGCTGCCGCGGGGGTAGCGCACCGCGGCGGGGCCGGGGTAGTGGTAGGCGGCGCTGAGCATGGCGCGGCACTCGGCCTCGTCGGCGGGCGCCAGTACCACCAGGCCGGGCACGCAGCGCAGGTAGGAGAGATCCATGCTGCCGTGATGGGTGGGGCCGTCCTCGCCGACCAGGCCGGCCCGGTCGATGGCGAAGGTGACATCGAGCCCCTGCACCGCCACATCGTGGATCAGCTGGTCGTAGCCCCGCTGCAGGAAGGTGGAGTAGATCGCCACCACCGGTTTCATGCCCTCGCAGGCCATGCCGGCGGCAAGCGTCACCGCATGCTGCTCGGCAATAGCCACGTCGTAGTAGCGCTCGGGGTATTCCTTCGAGAAGCGGATCAGGTCGGAGCCTTCGCGCATCGCGGGAGTGATGCCGATCAACCGTGAATCGCTGGCCGCCATGTCGCACATCCAGTTGCCGAAGACGTTGCAGTACTTGGGCGATTTTTTCTTGGCCGGTGCAGCGGGCTTGCTCGCCACGCCACCGCTCTTCTCCAGCTCGCTCTTTTCCAGCTTTGTGATGGCGTGGTAGCCAATGGGGTCCGCCTCGCCGGGCAGGAAGCCGCGACCCTTGCGGGTCTTGACGTGGAGAAACTGGGGACCCTCCAGGTCACGGATGTTGCGCAGGGTCTGGACCAGGGTGGGCAGGTCGTGGCCGTCGAGGGGGCCGATATAGTTGAAACCCATCTCCTCGAACAGCGTGGCCGGGCTGACCATGCCCTTCATGTGCTCTTCGGTGCGCCGCGCCAGCTCCAGCGCACCCGGCAGATGCGACAACACCCGCTTGCTCTCTTCGCGGATGGCCAGGTAGGGCTTGCTCGAGAGAATGCTCGCCAGGTAGCTGGCGATGCCGCCGACATTCTCGGAGATCGACATCTCGTTGTCATTGAGCACCACGAGCATGTTGGCGTCCACGTGCCCGGCATGGGCCAGTGCCTCGAAGGCCATGCCCGCGGTCAGGGCGCCGTCGCCGATCACCGCACAGACGCGCCGCGTCTCGCCGCGAGTGCGCGCTGCCAGGGCCATGCCCAGCGCCGCCGAGATCGAGGTGCTGGAATGACCAACGCCGAAGGTGTCGTACTTCGACTCCGCACGGCGCGGGAAGGCGGCCAGGCCACCATACTGTCGTATGCTGGTCATCGCCTCCCGCCGACCCGTCAAGATCTTGTGCGGGTAGGCCTGATGGCCCACGTCCCACACCAGCCGATCGTGGGGCGTCTCCAGGGCGTGATGCAGCGCCACGGTGAGTTCCACTACGCCCAGCCCGGCGCCAAAATGGCCACCGGACACCCCGACGCTGTAGAGCAGGTAGGCACGTAGCTCATCGGCCAGCTGCGCCAGCTGGCCGGCGTTCATCGCCCGTAGCGCCGCCGGGGAATCCAGCGTGTCGAGCAGCGGTGTCACCGGGCGCTCGCCGGGAATTTCGTCGTAGAGCTTCATGTAGGCTTCTGTCTGTCAGGGAATCGCTGAATCACCGCTTTCAACGCCTCCTCAGTGGTCTCGTTCGATCATGTAGCGGGCCAGCTCGGCCAGCGGTGCATTCGCCTCGCCCAGCGGCGCCAGGGCTGCCAGGGCCTCCTCGGTCAGCTCCAAGGCCCGGGTGCGAGCGCCATCCAGCCCCAGCAGCGCCGGGTAGGTGGGCTTGTCGCGGGCTGCATCGGCGCCGGAGGCCTTGCCCAGCGTACGGGTATCACCGGTCACGTCGAGGACGTCGTCGTGTATCTGGAAAGCCAGGCCAAGGGCTTGGGCGTAATGTTCCAGTGCCGCTACCCGAGGGTCGCTCTCGACCACCGCCGTCAGCGCTCCCATGCGTACCGCGGCACGAATCAGCGCACCGGTCTTGTGGGCATGCATGGTGGCAAGGGCCTCGACGTCAGGGTGGCCGCCAACGGCCGCCAGGTCCAGCGCCTGTCCGCCAACCATGCCGTCGCGGCCGGCGGCCCGGGCGAGTGTCAGCATCAGTGCGGGCAGCCGCGGATGGGCGGCACTGGCCAGCACCTCGAAGGCAAGGGTCTGCAGGGCATCGCCGGCCAATATCGCCGTGGCCTCGTCATAGGCGCGATGTACCGTGGGCTGGCCGCGGCGCAAGTCATCGTCGTCCATGGCGGGCAGGTCGTCATGTACCAGCGAGTAAGCGTGAACCAGCTCCACCGCAGCGGCCGAGGGATCCAGGTCAGCGTCGGCGGCACCCAGCGCACGGCCGGCCAGGTAGACCAGCACCGGACGCAGCCGCTTGCCGCCCACCAGCAGCCCATGCCGCATGGCCTCATCCAGGCGAGGGGCGGCGGTCTGGCGCGCATCGAAGGCGCGCGCCAGGAAGGCGTCCACCCGGGCACGATCGGCGGCCAGACGCACCGCGAAGGGGTCAGCGTTCACTATCGGCCTCCTCCTCGGATGGCGCACTGAAACTGTCGAAGTCGACGCCGCCTTCCGGGCCCTCGACCAGGGTTCGCACCCGCAGTTCGGCCTCGTCGAGGCGACGCTGGGCGTCGCGGGTCAGGCGCACTCCCTGCTCGAAGGCAGCAAGCGAGCCCTCCAGCGACAGCTCGCCGGACTCCAGCCGCTCCACCAACTGTTCCAGTCGCTCGACGGTGGTGGCGAAGTCGGCACCGGCCTCATCGCTCGCCATCGTCTCTGACGACGGTTGCTTGTCTCGCTCTGCCATGGAAAGTCCCAGCCCATCACCGCTATCTATAGGGGCCACAGTATACACGCTCTCCCCCGGTGTTCGTCTGCCGCCCGCAACAACCTGCAGCGCGCTCATCTTCGCGGCGCAGCATTTTCATCTTCACCCGAAGCGGCTGTGCTACCATAAGCGCCCTGTTTCAAGCCTGCCAATGCCCTTTCCTCGCTGTTCGGCAGGCCTTCAGGCTCACTACTGTCGCGGCACGGCTGTCCCGTCACCGCATGCGGCTCGCACCGAAGAAGGGGTTGATTCGACCATGGCCAAAACGTCCCTGGACAAGAGCAAGATCAAAATCCTGCTGCTCGAGGGCGTCCACCAGAGCGCGGTGGACAATTTCCTGAACGCCGGTTACACCAACATCGAACACGTGGCGACCTCGCTGGACGAGGCGACGCTGGTCGAGAAGGTACGGGACGTTCATTTCATCGGCATTCGCTCGCGCACCCAGCTCAACTCGCGTGTGTTCGAGGCGGCCGAGAAGCTCGCGGCCGTGGGCTGTTTCTGCATCGGCACCAATCAGGTCGACCTGACCTCGGCGCTGATCCGTGGTATCCCGGTGTTCAATGCGCCCTACTCCAACACGCGTTCAGTGGCGGAGCTGGTGCTGGCCGAGGCGATCATGCTGCTTCGCGGCATTCCCCAGAAGAACGCCCATGCCCATCAGGGCGGCTGGCTGAAGAGCGCCAAGAATTCCCATGAGGCCCGCGGCAAGACCCTGGGTATCGTCGGCTACGGCAATATCGGTGCCCAGCTCTCGGTGCTGGCGGAATCGCTGGGCTTCAACGTCATCTTCTACGATGTGGTGACCAAGCTCGGCATGGGTAACGCCAACCAGGTGGCCAGCCTGGAAGAGCTGCTGGCCCGTGCCGACGTGGTCAGCCTGCACGTGCCGGAACTGCCCTCCACCAAGTGGATGATCGCCAGGGAGCAGCTGGCGCTGATGAAGCGCAGTGGCATCCTGATCAACGCTTCCCGCGGCAGCGTGGTAGTGATCGAGGATCTGGCCGAGGCACTGAAGGAGGGCCGGCTCTACGGCGCCGCCATCGACGTCTTCCCGGTGGAACCCAAGGGTAACGACGAGGAGTTCGTCAGCCCCCTGCGTGGCCTGGACAACGTGATTCTCACGCCGCACGTGGGCGGCTCCACGCTGGAAGCCCAGGAGAACATCGGCATCGAGGTCTCCGAGAAGCTGATCACTTACTCCGACAACGGCACCACCGTCACCTCGGTCAACTTCCCCGAGGTGGCCCTGCCGGCGCACCCGGACAAGCATCGCGTGCTGCATATCCACGAAAACGTGCCGGGCGTGCTCTCCGAGATCAACCGCGTCCTCTCCGAGAGCAATATCAACATCTCCGGCCAGTACCTGCAGACCAACGAGAAGGTCGGCTACGTGGTCATCGACGTGGACAAGGCCTATGGCCCCCAGGCACTGGAAGCCCTGCGCCAGGTCGAGCACACGCTCAAGGTACGGGTGCTCTACTCCGAGACCAACTTTCAGGATTGAGGCCGGCTAGCGCCGCAAGCCCAGGCAGCAGCTCAGCGTTAAGTCCGACAGGCTCCAGACCGACAACACCGCTGCGTCGTATGACGCAGCGGTGTTTTTTGTGCTAATGGTTACTATCCGAATAATATCCTGCCCATGGGCAGCAGCAAGGATGATTGCATGCCGACCGGAGTCGCTTACCTGATCGTGGTGCTGGTGTGGGCCACCACGCCACTGACCATCAAATGGAGCGCCGAAGCGGGCGCGCCGGTCGGCAGCGTACTGCTGCGCATGCTGATCGCCCTGCTGGCGGGGCTGGCGGTGGTACTGTTCCTGCGCCGTGAGCGGCTGCGGCTGGACCGCCGGGCCATGACCAGCTATGCCGCCGCCGTCCCCGGGGTATTCGGGGCCATGGCGTTGAGCTATCACGCCTCCATGACGCTGCCGTCGGGGCTGATGTCGGTGATGTTCGGCATGGCGCCACTGATTTCCGGACTCATCCTGCAGGTGCTGCCGGGGGCCACCAAGCTGAAGCGCTGGCACTGGCTGGGCTGCGCCCTGGGCGTGGTGGGCCTGGCGGTGGTCTTCGCCGATAGCCTGGCGCTGGGGCAGGACCAGTTCCTGGCGCTGGCACTGATGCTGGTGGCAGTAACGCTGTTCAGCGGCAGCGGCATCGCCGTTCAACGCGTTGCCGCCGGGCTAGGTCCCCTAGAGCAGACCCTCGGCGCCCTGGCGCTCAGCCTGCCGTGCTTCTTCGTGCTGTGGCTTGCCAGCGGCGAGCCCCTTGCGGTGCCGCTCACCACCCGCGGCCTGTGGTCGGTCCTCTATCTCGCCCTGTTCGGCTCGCTGCTGGGGTTTCTCTGCTACTTCCTGATTCTCTCGCGGCTGCCAGCTGCCACCGTGGCGCTGGTGACACTGATCACGCCGATCCTGGCGCTCGGCCTGGGCATGGCGCTGAACCAGGAGCAGCCCTCGCCCACCATGCTGCTGGGCGCACTGATCATCCTGCTGGCCCTGGGCGCCTATCTGTTCGGCGACCGACTGGCGCGGCTCAAGGCCCTGCGTGAGGCGGCAGGCTCCTAGAAGCAGGTTTCCATCACTTCGATAACCTCGAGGCGCTCGTCCACCCGGCATAGCCGACGCCACTTGTCGAAAGTCAGACAGGGGTGTGAAATCCCCAGGGCGACAATGTCACCGACCCTGACCGGATCATGGCGCGGCTCATCCCGCTCGTCATGGGGCAATGTGACAAAGGCATGCTGGTCCATCAATTTGGTGATACGCCACCCCGCCACCGAGCGAATGTCACCGATGCTGCCACCCTCTCGATGGCGGCGCAGCGGCTCGGGCATCTGGTCATGGCCGATATCACGCTTGCCAAGACCGAGAATGGCCAAGCCAGGTTCGGGTAGCGACACCACCTGGGCATAGACTTCCAGTGCCGGCCGGAGGCCCTGATCGATACCGGGTCTCCGCCCCAGCACCGCATGCTGGGCCGAGCGATAGATGCCGTGGTCGTGTACCACATAGCAGCCGGGGCGAAGGACCGGGACAAAGTGGCTGCCTAGCCCAGCCTCCAGAAAGACCTCGGCTACCAGGTCATACCAGACCGACCCGGATGCCGTGATCAAGGGATGGGGATTCTCAATCAGCCCATCGTGGTCCAGGGCCTGGGCGGCTTCTACCAGCTGCCAGGCATACCCGCGCACCTGGGACTCCTGGTCGTCGCCATGGACCACGCCCTCAAAGCCCTCCAATCCCGACAGCACCAGGGCCTGCTCGCTCTCCACCAGTTCGCCCAGTGCCATCACCTCGTTCTGACCACGACAGCCACAGCGAGCCCCGTCGACACCCAGCTCGATCAGCACCTGCAGGCACAGGCCACGGGCCGCGAAATAGCGCCCCAGTTGACGAACGTTCTCGGCACTGTCGACCACGCAGTAGAAGTCGGCACCGGCTTCGATCAATCCGGCAACAATGGCCATGTTGGCCTCACCGACGAGCTGGTTGGCCATCAGTAAACGCCGGACACCGTGGGCAAAGGCTGCTCGACACTGCGCGGCCGTTGCCAGGGTGATACCCCAGGCTCCCGCTTGCAGCTGCCGATGAAAAAGCGCCGGTGTCATGGTGGTCTTGCCATGGGGAGCCAGCCGCGCCCCGTGGGCCTCGCAGAAACGCTGCATCCAGGCCAGGTTGTGGGCCAGTGCCGCCTCATGAATGACGGCAGCGGGCAGGCTCACATCGGCCAGCAGACGGTTGCCGGTCTCGGGCAGCCCTTTATGCAGTGAGGTAGCGTCCGGATGGCGGGAGTTCGGTTCGATCATGATGGTCTCCTGGCGGCACCGTCTTTGGTCGCAGGCATGACGAAAGACGGTCGTGACGGGCTAGGCTGGTGGCGGGCCCACTCTAGGATATATCAATGCAGACGACTGATGACGACATGCCGCTGATCCGCCGCGACGAGGGCGGGGTCGCCACCCTGACGATGAATCGTCCGCGCCAGTTCAATGCGCTTTCCGAGGAGATGCTGGCAGCACTGGATAATGAACTCTCCAGTCTGGCCGAGGATGACACGGTGCGCTGCGTAGTCATCGCCGCCACCGGCAAGGCCTTCTGTGCCGGTCACGATCTCAAGCAGATGCGCGCCAACCCCGACGAAGCCTACTACCGATCGCTATTCGCGCATTGTGGTGAGGTCATGCAGCGCATCGTCAGCCTGCCGGTGCCGGTGATCGCCCGGGTCCAGGGCATCGCTACCGCCGCCGGCTGCCAACTGGTGGCCAGCTGCGATCTGGCCGTGGCGGTCCGCTCGGCCCGCTTTGCCGTATCGGGTATCAACGTGGGGCTTTTCTGCGCCACCCCGGCAGTGGCGCTCTCGCGCAGCGTCGGTCGCAAGCGCGCCCAGGAGATGCTCTTCACTGGCGACTTCATCGACGCCGACCAGGCCCTGGACTGGGGCTTGATCAACCGGGTCGCCGAGGAGGGCGCGCTGGATGAGGTTCTCGGTGGACTGACCGACAGCATCTGCGCCAAGAGTGCCGTGGCGGTGCGCACCGGCAAGGCCATGTTCCAGCGCCAGCTGCAGATGCCGCTGGATGAGGCCTACGCCTTCGCCGGCGACACCATGGCCTGCAACATGATGGCCGAAGATGTGGCCGAGGGCATCGATGCCTTCATCGAGAAACGCCCGCCGATCTGGCGGCATCGCTGAAAAGACGTGGGAAAGAGAGAATGGAAGGCTTTTCCGTCGCCGCGACAAGGTGAAACGGAGCGGGTATCCTGAGAGCTGCTTTCATTTCGACAAGAAGGCCTGACCCTGGCTGCTACGTGTGCCAACACAAGGCCCACCGAGAATTTGGAGACCATGCAGGTGAGTGAAGTCAAACGCAGAACGGCGGGACGGCCGCCAGGTCCCGGCAAGAGTACCAGTGGCCATAGCCAATCGCTGGTGCGCGGGCTCAACCTGCTCGAGCGGCTGGCGGCAACCCCGGGGGGCCTCGCCTTGTCCGAGCTGGCCGAGATGGTCGACCTGGCGCCCTCCACCACCCATCGGCTGCTCCAGGCCCTGCAGAGCCAGGGCTTCATCACCCAGGACAACGAGCTCGGCGTGTGGAAGATCGACGTCAAGACCTTCCGGATCGGCAACAGCTTCCTGGAGGCCCGGGACTTCGTAGCCACCAGCCGGCCCTTCCTGCGCCGCCTGACCGCCCAGACCGGCGAAACCGCCAACCTGGGCATCCGCGATGGTGCCACGGCGGTATTCCTGGCCCAGAGCGAATGGCCACAGATGATGCGCATGATCACCCGCCTCGGCTCCCGGGCGCCTCTGCATGCCTCGGGAGTCGGCAAGGCGCTCATGGCCTGGCTCCCCGATGACGAGTTCGAACGCGTGCTGGCCGAGCGGGGCCTGTCCCGGGTGACCGAGAACACCCTGCACACGCCCGACTCCCTGCGGGCCGGCCTGGCCGAGATCCGCCAGCAGGGCTACGCCTGCGACCGCGAGGAGCACGCCATCGGCCTGCACTGCGTGGCGGCCTGCGTACACAACGAGCATGGCACACCGCTGGCGGCGATCTCGGTTTCCGGCCCGGTGGCGCGCATTCCCGAATCTCGCCTGGTGGAGCTCGGCGAGCTGGTGCGTGAAACCGCCGCGGAAATCACTGCCCGTCTTGGCGGGCGCGTTCCTTCCGAGATGACGGTAGAGGCATGAGCCTGCTCACTCGGGTGATGGTTGCGGGAGTGCTTCTGGCAGCGTGCGGTGTCGCCTGGGGCAGCAGCGCGTCCAGCGATGAAAGCGAACCTCATGGCGTGGTCATCGACAAGCGCCAGCAACTCGCCTGGATGCGCTGCAGCCTGGGTCAACAATACCAGGACGGGCGATGCCTGGGCGAAGCCGAGCGCTTCAGCTGGAGTGAGGCACAGTCACGAATCCAGGCGCTGGCAAGCCCAAACTGCCCTTGGCGCTTGCCCCGCTTCCATGAGCTGCGTGGACTGATGCAGCCTCCGGAAGAGCGTCAGGGACAGGCGCCCATGGCTATCGACCTCGACGCCTTCCCGGACACGCCGGCTGGCTGGTTCTGGAACCAGGCAAGTGCCGGCGGGCACTCCCAACAGGACTGCTTCGTCGACTTCAGCGGCGAGGGGCGCACGCGCTGCAACATGGGCGGACAATTCTACCTGCGGCCGGTGATGCCGCTGGAAAACGCGGCTCCCTCCTGTGCCACGCCATAACCGACACGACCAGCCCTTTTAGCCAATCCGCTCCAGCTGCCGTTCCAGCTTGCGCATCACGTTGAGCAGGTCGCGATACTCGCCCGCGGTGAGGGTCGCGACCAGTTCGGCTTCCCAGGCCTGGGCCGCGGGAATCAGCTCGGTCAGCAGTGCCTGGCCCGCCGGGGTGAGATGCAGGTCGTGCAGCCGCTGATCCCGGGGCGACGGCGTGCGGCTGATCAGTCCCCGGTCCTCCAGGGCCTGGATGGCCCGAGAGACGCGGGCCTTGTCCATGTTGGTGTAGGCGCATACCTTCTTCGCCGTCAGCTCGTCGCAGTGGCTGAGCCAGGCCAATACACGCCACTGGGCGATATTGAGCTGGTAGCGCTCCGCATAGAGCTCGGCCAACGCCTGGCTGATGCGGTCGGCCAGGCTATTGAGTCGATAGGGCAGGAACTGGTTGAGATCCAGCTCAGGCTTTGTCGACGGCCCTTCAGTACCGACGGCACCATCCCTGGCGCTATCGGCTTGGGTGTCTTCCATGTTCATCGCGGCTCTCCTCATCCCACGCCCGGTCTGACATCAATAGCGAAATCAATAGAGCAGTTGCGGCAGGAACAGCACAATAGCCGGGAACAGCAGCACCAGCAACGCACGAACCATGCCGGCCACCCAGAACGGCGTCACGCCGCGGAAGATCGTTCCCGTGGAGACATCCGGCAGCACCGCCCGCAGCACGAAGACGTTCATCCCCACTGGCGGCGTGATCAGGCTGATCTCGATCACGATCACCACCAGGATGCCGAACCACACCAGGTCGTAACCCAGGCCCGCCACCACCGGGAAGAAGACCGGCACGGTGAGCAGCAGCATCGACATGCTCTCGAACACGCAGCCCAGCAGGATATAGATGGCGAGTATCACCAGGATCACCATGAAGGGCGCGATATCCAGCGCATTGACAAAGGCCAGCAGATCGCTGGGCAGGCCCGCCCGGTTGATGAAGTTGGCAAAGATGAGGGCGGTAAGAATCACGGCGAACAACATGGCAGTGGTGCGCACGGTGTCCATCAGCACGTTCATCAGTACCTGGGGCGTCAGCGCTCGCCGCGCCAGGGCGATGAGGAAGGCGCCCATGGCACCGATGCCGGCCGCCTCGGTGGGGGTGAACACGCCCAGGTAGATGCCACCGATCACCAGCACGAACAGCGCCAGGGTACTGCCCACGCTCTTGAGTGCCTTCATGCGCTCGGGCCAGGGCACCCTCTCGCCGGCAGGGCCCGCGTCCGGGTCGCGCCACATGACCCATTTCACCGCCCCCAGGTAGAGAAATATCCCCAGCACGCCGGGAATGAAGCCGGCAGCGAACAGCTCGCGGATACTGGTCTCGGTGAGGATACCGTAGATCACCAGCATCACGCTGGGCGGAATCAGGATCCCCAGGGTGCCGCCGGCGGCAATGGAGGCTGCGGCCAGCGAGTCCTTGTAGCCATACTTGCGCATCTGGGGCATGGCCACGCGCCCCATGGTGGCGCAGGTGGCGAGACTCGAGCCGCAGATGGCGCTGAAGCCGCCGCAGGCAACGATGGTGGCCATCGCCTGGCCACCCTTGCGGTGACCCAGAAAACCGTTGGAGGCACGGAACAGGGCATCCGAAAGCCCGGCGTGGGAGACGAAGTTGCCCATCAGGATGAACAGCGGGATCACCGACAGGCCATAGTCCATGGCGGTGTCCACCACCCGGCGCGCGGCCATGGCCTCGGCGGCGTTCCAGTTGCCGGTCAGGTAGTAGAAGCCTCCGAAGCCGACGATGCCCATGGCAAAGGCCAGCGGCACGCGCAGGAACGCCAGCAGCAGCAGGGCGGCGAACCCGTAGAGTGCTTCAATCATGTATCGCCTCCCTTGCCTTTCTCAGGACTGAGCGGGCCGCCACGCTCGAGTACCTTGATACCCTCGAGGAAGTAGAGCACGGCTCGCAGCAGCGTCAGCAGCGCCGACGCTGCCAGCATGATGGAAATCAGATAGATCAGGTAACCGTTGGGGATACGCAGGAACTCGGTGACGTCTCCCCATTCCATGGCACGCTCGCCCAGCGCCCAGACCCGGCGAGCCATGACCCACAGCGCGCCGGTGACGATCAGGTTGACGATCACCTCACGCACCCACACCAGCCGTGCGGGAAAGATGGCATCGAGCAGGTCGACGCTGACGTGCTCCTGGCGCCAGCACACCACCGGCAGCGACAGGAACACCACGGCCGCCAGCATCAGCTGGGTCAGTTCGACGGTGCCGAGAATCGGCGAATTGAAGAAATAGCGACCGATCACGTCCGCCGTGGTCAGCAGCATCATGGCGAAGAGGGTGGCTCCCGCCACCCCCTCCAGCCCCAGCTGCATGATACGGCCGGCCCGTAACCAGAATGTCGACAGGGTCGGCATGAAAAGTCTCCGCTAGCCGGAACGTTACTGGCGTACCACGCGGTCGGCGATGCCTTCGCTCTCGGCGGCCAGGGCAAGCTGCTCACGGAAGTGCTCAAGCGCGGCATCGGCGTCGACACCGCGATCTTCCACATCGGCGGCCCATGCGGCGATCAGCTCCTCGGTCACGCCACGCAGCCGCTCGATATCCTCCTCGGGCACCTGGGTAAAGGTCTGGCCACGCTCATTGGCGAACTCGACGCCGCTTTCGTCGGAGACATCCATCATGTAGCCGAACAGGCGCGACAGGTGTTCGCCGGAAACCGACTCGATCGCCTCGCGATCCTCGTCGGATATCTGGTTCCAGATCATCGGGTTCATGATGATGGCGAAGCTGCCGCGATAGAAGCCGCCGTCCACGGTCAGGGCATGGGGGGCCACTTCGGCGACCCGGAAGCTGCGCAGGCTTTCCAGGGTCAGCATGGCGCCGTCGACCACGCCCTGGGAGGCCGCTTCGTAGACGCCGGTGGGCGGAAGTGCCACGCCGGTCACGCCCATGGCATCGGCCAGGCCGCTCATTACACCGCCGCCGACACGCAGGCGCTTGCCGGCCAGGCCGTCCAGGTCGTCGACCTGGTCACGGGTGAAGATCTGACCGGGGCCATGCACGCCCATGGCCATCACGTCGATCCCGCGGTGCTCATTGGCCTGGGCCAGGTGCTCCTGATGAGTGTGCCAGTAGGCAGCAGCGGCGTCCTCGGAGGAGAACTCCTCGAAGGTGGGGAATTCCGGCAGCTGCGTGGCCAGGAAACGTCCTGCCATGTGGGCGTGGAAAATCCAGCTGGCATCGGCGATGCCGTCGGCAACGATCTCCATCTGTGCCGCCGGGGGCCCCATGTCATGCACGACTTCAACGGTCACGCGACCTTCGGTGGCCTCTTCGATCCATGCTTTCCAGGACGGCCAGACGATGGTGTTGACACCATGGTTGGGGCCACCCCAGGTACTCACGGTAATAGTTGTCTGGGCCAGAGCCGGGGTACCGAGACCCAGGCCGAGCGTCGCCAGGGCGCCGGCAATCAGGCGAGTTGTCTTGTTCATGTTGTGCTCCTACGTCGTCACGGGGCGACATGCGCCGAATTACGGTCTTGTCGACTGGGCTCTGGAAGCCATCGGCCAAGAGCTTTCAGTCTTCGTATTCTCCGCTGTCACCATGACCGCAGTTACTCTCCCCTGCAACTAGTTTGGCGAAAATTCGTATTAGACTTAGGTATTAAAAACTAAAGAAATCCATGATCTTAGGCAAGTTTTTCCCATTTTCACGGCGACAGTGTCTGAAACCAATTTCAGGACAACTGGACATATAGTTTCAAAAGCAACTATGCTCGGTTCAACCTGACACGCCGATCGGGTCGAGAGCTGCTGTCATCTATCCCCTGATCAGGCGCCCCCGACGAGACACTGGAGAGGAACCATGAGCAAGAAATTCGCCTCGCACGCCGATACTGAAGAGAAGCAGATCAGCTTTACCAAGCTGGCCGAAGGCCTTTACGCCTATACCGCCGAGGGCGACCCCAATAGTGGTGTCATCATCGGCGACGACAGCGTGATGGTGATCGATACCCAGGCCACTCCGATCATGGCCCAGGACGTGATCCGCCGGATCCGCGAAATCACGGACCTGCCGATCAAGCACGTGGTTCTGACCCACTACCACGCCGTGCGAGTGCTGGGCGCCTCCGCCTACGACGCCGAGAACATCTACGCCAGCCAGCATACCTACGACCTGATCGTCGAGCGCGGCCAGCAGGACTATGAATCCGAGGTCGGCCGCTTCCCGCGCCTGTTCAAGGGGGTGGACTCCGTGCCCGGCCTGACCTGGCCGAATATCGTCTTCCAGGAGGAACTGACGGTGTACATGGGCAAGCGCGAGGTGCGCATCATTCATCTGGGCCGCGGCCACACCAAGGGCGATACCATCGTCTGGCTGCCCGAGGAGAAGGTGATGTTCTCCGGCGACCTGGTCGAATATGGCGCCACGCCCTACACCGGCGACGCTTATCACGAATACTGGCCGGCCACCCTCGACCGCCTTCAGGCAATGGCCCCGCAGAAGCTGGTGCCGGGCCGCGGTGAGGCGCTGCAGACCCCCGAGCAGTGCCAGGAAGCCATCCAGGGTACCCGCGACTTCCTCAATGACATGTATGAAAGCGTCAAGGCGGGCAAAGCCGCCGGCAAGACGCTCTCCGAGTGCTATGCCGAGACCTACGCCCTGCTCAAGCCGAAGTACGGCCACTGGGTGATCTTCGATCACTGCGTGCCCTTCGACATCACCCGCTGCTATGACGAGGCGGGCGGCGAGTATCCGGATCCGCGGATCTGGACCGCCGAGCGCGATACCGCCATGTGGCACTCGCTGCAGGAAGTGGTCGAGAACCAGTAACGCTCTGCTTTCCCAACGTTCAAGATGCGCGTCGCCGGCGACAGGCCTGACGAGGGCCCGATTCCAGGGAAGGAATCGGTAGCGCCCAGGGAGGGGTCCACCACGCCCTCGCACAGGCCTGCCGCCGGAAACAGTCGCGGTCGGAGGAGCCATGCCAACCACCTACAAGAATCCCGTCTACCCGTATCGACGCCCACCGGAACTCGACCGCGATGACGTACGCCACTGCCCGGTAGTGATCGTGGGCGCCGGCCCCACCGGCCTGGCCATGGCCATCGACCTGGCCCAGCAGGGCATCGCCAGCGTCGTGCTGGACGACAACAATACCGTCAGCGTCGGCTCCCGGGCGATCTGCTTCGCCAAGCGTACCCTGGAGATCCTCGATCGCCTGGGCTGCGGCCAGCCGATGATCGACAAGGGCGTGACCTGGCAGCATGGCCGCGTGTTCTTCCAGGAACGCGAGGTATACGACTTCAACCTGCTGCCGGAGGAGGGCCACCGCATGCCGGCCTTCATCAACCTGCAGCAGTACTACTTCGAAGAGTACCTGGTCGACCGGGCAGACGAACTCTCCGACCTCATCGAACTGCGCTGGAAGCACAAGGTCATCGAGGTAGACAGCCGACCCGAGCGCAGCGAAATCGTGGTCAGCACCGAGGACGGCGACTACCGCCTCTCCTGCGACTACCTGCTGGTGGCCGACGGTGCCAACAGCAAGATCCGCGACATGCTGGGCCTGGAGAGCCGCGGCCAGATCTTCCAGGACCACTTCCTGATCGCCGACGTGATCATGAAGGCGGACTTCCCCACCGAGCGCTGGTTCTGGTTCGACCCGCCCTTCCACCCCAACCAGTCGGTGCTGCTGCACAAGCAGCCGGACAACGTCTGGCGCATCGACTTCCAGCTGGGCTGGGACGCCGACCCGGAAGAGGAGAAGAAGGAGGAGAACATCCGCCCCCGCGTGCAGGCGATGCTCGGCGAGGACGTGGAGTTCGAACTGGAATGGGCCAGCGTCTACACCTTCCGCTGCCGCAAGATGGACGACTATATTCACAACCGGGTGTTCTTCATGGGCGATGCCGCCCACCAGGTCTCGCCCTTCGGCGCCCGTGGCGCCAACGGTGCGCTGCAGAGCACCGAGAACCTGGCCTGGAAACTGGCCCGGGTACTCAGGGGCCGGGCCCCCGAGGCGCTGCTTGAGACCTACAACGACGAGCGCCAGCACGGTGCCGCCGAGAACATCCTCAACTCGACCCGCGCCACCGACTTCATCACGCCCAAGAGCCGCATCAGCCGCGTGTTCCGCGACACCACCCTGGAACTGGCCGAGCACTACCCCTTCGCCCGCAGCCTGGTGAACAGCGGCCGGCTGTCGGTGCCCTGCCGCTACGACGGTTCGCCGCTCAACGACACCGGCGGCGAAGGTTTCCCGCTTGAGCTGCGCCCCGGCAGCCCGGCCAAGGATGCGCCGATCCGACTCGCCGGGCAGAGCGCCTGGCTGCTCAACCAGCTGGGCAACCGCTTCGTGCTGCTGCTCGATGGTCGCGTCAACAGCGCCCGGGCCGAGAGCCTGCAGGCCGAACTGCAGTCGCTGCTGGATGAGCGCGACGACCTCGACCTGGTCATCGTCGGACCCACGCCTCACGCCCTCTCCGAGCTGCCCCGCAGCGTGACGGTCGAGGACGCCGAGAACCTGATCGGGGAGCGCTATGGCCTCACGGCCGGCGCCGGCTACCTGCTGCGGCCCGACCAGCACGTGACCGCCCGCTGGCCCGAGGTCTCGGCCAGGGCGGTGGGTGCCGCGATGGACCGCGCCCTGGGCGCCAACCTTGCCGCCGTTTCCGAAGATCGCCCCGACCATCAGGGAGGCCGCCATGCCACGGCTTGAACTCAACCCCAACTTCACCGACCCGGACGCCTTCTACGCCGCGCTGACCGAGGCGCACCGTGAACGCGACGAGGCGCAGAGCGAACGCATCAACGCCCGGCTGATCCTGCTGCTGGCCAACCATATCGGCGACCAGCAGGTGCTCGAAGAGGCACTGGAGATCGCCACCCAGGCCGCCGAGCCCAGAGCCACCGAGACCGAAGCCCGGCAACAAGAACAGCACGGATGACGAGGATACTCCCCATGACGACCGAGACGCTTGAGTACCAGAGCGGCTTTCGCAACCATTTCTCCACCGAGGCGCTGCCCGGCGCCCTGCCAATCGGCCAGAACTCGCCCCAGCGCTGTGCCTATGGGCTCTACGCCGAGCAGTACACCGGCTCGGCCTTCACCGCCCCGCGTCACCAGAACCTGCGCAGCTGGCTCTATCGCATCCGTCCCTCGGTGGTACAGAGCGCCTATCGTCCGCTCGCCGTAGAAGGCGTGGCCACGGCACCGCTGGCCAAGCCCGCCGCCGATCCCAATCAGATGCGCTGGGACCCGTTGCCCGTGCCCGCCGAGCCCACCGATTTTGTCGACGGCCTGTTGAGCATCGCAGTCAACGGCGATGCCGGCACCCAGGCCGGCTGCGGCGTGCACGTCTACGCCTTCAACCGGGATATGACCGAGCGCTTCTTCTACAACGCCGACGGCGAGCTGCTGATCGTTCCGCAGCTGGGCACCCTGCGCCTGCGCACCGAGCTGGGCGAGCTTCAGGTCAAGGGCGGCGAGATCGCGGTGATTCCCCGCGGCATCAAGTTCCAGGTGCGCCTGGCGGAAGGCTCAGACGCCGCCCGCGGCTACATCTGCGAGAACTACGGCAGCCCGCTGGAACTGCCCGGCCTCGGCCCCATCGGCGCCAACGGCCTGGCCAACCCCCGCGACTTCCAGAGCCCCGTGGCGAGCTACGAAGATCTCGAAGGCGAGTACGAGCTGGTGGCCAAGTTCTCCGGTCGTTTCTGGGTGACCCAGCTCGACCACTCGCCGCTGGACGTGGTGGCCTGGCACGGCAACTACGCGCCCTACAAGTACGACCTGGCCCACTTCAACACCATCAACACGGTGAGCTTCGACCACCCGGACCCGTCGATCTTCACCGTGCTGACCTCGGCCTCCGACACCCCGGGAATGGCCAACCTGGACTTCGTGATCTTCCCGCCGCGCTGGATGGTGGCCGAGAACACCTTCCGCCCGCCCTACTTCCATCGCAACCTGATGAGCGAGTTCATGGGCCTGATCCACGGCGAGTACGACGCCAAGGCCGAGGGCTTCCTGCCCGGCGGCGCCAGCCTGCACAACTGCATGTCGCCCCACGGCCCCGACGCCGATACCTTCGAGAAGGCATCGAACGCCGAGCTTGCACCCCAGCATCAGGGCGATACCCTGGCCTTCATGTTCGAGAGCCGCTACGTCTACCATCCGACCGAGGCGGCACTGGATGCCGAGATTCGTCAGCGCGACTACGTCGATGTCTGGTCGACCCTGCGTTCGCACTTCGATCCGGAACAGCCTTGAGCGGATATAGACAGCCCCGAGCGCGATAAAAGCGCCCTGAGCAACAAGACGAATGAACGGACGAGGCCCACAGGGCCTCGCCTCTGACGAAAGGACCCAACGACGATGAAACTCGCTACTTTGAAGAACGGCCGCGACGGCGAACTGATCGTGGTCTCCCGCGACCTGACCCGCGCCGTGCGTGCCAGCGACATTGGCGCCACCCTGCAGCAGGCGGTGGAGAGCTGGGACAGCCTCGCTCCCAAGCTGGAGCAACGCTATGTCCAGCTCAACGACGGCCAGGCCGAGGGCGCTTTTGACCTCGACCAAAGCAAGCTGCACTCGCCGCTGCCGCGCAGCTACCACTGGGCCGACGGCTCCGCCTACCTCAACCACGTCAAGCTGGTACGCCAGGCGCGCAATGCCGAGATGCCCGAGACCTTCTGGACCGACCCGCTGATGTACCAGGGCGGCGGCGACCGCTTCCTGGCCCCGACAGAGGACATCGAGGCGGTCAGCGAGGAGCACGGCATCGACTTCGAGGGCGAGATCGCGGTGATCACCGACGACGTGCCCATGGCGGTGACCCCCGAGCAGGCCGCCGGACACATCAAGCTGGTCATGCTGGTCAACGACGTCAGCCTGCGCGGCCTGATCCCCGGCGAGCTGGCCAAGGGCTTCGGCTTCTTCCAGGCCAAGCCGGCCTCGAGCTTCTCGCCCATCGCGGTGACCCCTGACGAACTCGGCGACGCCTGGCAGGACGGCAAGGTGCACCTGCCGCTCACCGTACACTTCAACGGCGAAAAGTTCGGCGAACCGGAAGCCGGCCCCGACATGATCTTCAGCTTCCCGCAGCTGGTTGCTCACGCGGCCAAGACCCGCTACCTGGGCGCCGGCGCGGTGGTGGGCTCCGGCACCGTCTCCAACCCCGACCCCGATGGCGGCCCCGGAAAGCCGATCGCCGATGGTGGCGTGGGCTACAGCTGCCTGGCCGAGGTACGCATG
Organism: Halomonas chromatireducens; assembly: GCF_001545155.1. NCBI lineage: Bacteria > Pseudomonadati > Pseudomonadota > Gammaproteobacteria > Oceanospirillales > Halomonadaceae > Halomonas > Halomonas chromatireducens. The sequence continues at coordinate 1,035,259 of NZ_CP014226.1, forward strand.
GTGGAGCAGATCCTGCACGGCCAGGCCAAGACCTCCTTCATGCGCTTCGGCGACCGGGTGCGCATCGAGATGTTCGACCGCGAGGGCAAGAGCATCTTCGGCGCCATCGACCAGCAGGTGGTCAAGTACCAGCCCAAGTAAATGGCAGGGAGAGGCAACCATGACCACGCTATACGGCTATTTTCGCTCGTCGGCAGCCTACCGGGTGCGCATCGTCCTCAACCTCAAGGGCCTGGCCTTTGAGCAGGTCCCGGTCAACCTGGTGAAGGGCGAACAGCGCAGCGAGACCTTCCGCGCCCATAACCCCCAGGGGCTGGTGCCGGCGCTGGTTACCGACGACGGCACCACCCTGACCCAGTCGCTGGCGATCTGCGAGTACCTGGACGAGCTCCACCCCAGCCCCGCGCTGCTCCCGCTCGAGCCGGCTGAGCGGGCCCGTGTGCGGGCACTGGCCCAACTGGTGGCCTGCGAGATCCACCCGCTCAACAACCTGCGGGTGCTCAAGTACCTGGTCAACGAACTGAAATTGGACGACGAGGCCAAGCTGGCCTGGTACCGCCACTGGGTGACCGGCGGCTTCGACGCCCTGGAGGCGATGCTCTCCCGGGAGGCGGGCAGCGGCGACTTCTGCCACGGCGACACCCCGACGCTCGCCGATGTCTGCCTGGTGCCCCAGGTGTTCAACGCCGAGCGCTTCGAGTGCGACCTCTCCGCCTACCCGCGGATCCAGCGCATCGTCGCCAACTGCCGCGCACTCGATGCTTTCCACCAGGCCTCCCCGGAAGAGCAGCCGGACGCCGGCTAAGCAATCGCGGATCGTTTCGGCTACAATAAGCAGGCTAACGACACACGGGCGCCGCTCTATCCCGCTCAGGCCGAGCCGGGAAGGGTGGCGCCCGCTGGTCGTTGTTCGCCTCCCGAGGCGCCCTTCGAGAAGAGGTCAATGTGCTGAGGCTGACGTCCCCCGCCACGGTGGTGACCCTGGCGGCCCTGACCGCGCTGGGCCCGCTGGCAACCGACATGTACCTGCCCGCCATGCCTGCCATGGCCGCGGCGCTCGATACCGGCCCCGACCAGGTGCAGCTGACTCTGAGCCTGTACATGGCCGGCTTCGCCGCCGCCCAGCTGTTCTGCGGCCCTTTCTCCGACCGTTTCGGGCGCAAGCCGGTAATGATCTTCGGCTTCAGTCTGTTCCTGGTGGCGAGCCTGCTGTGCGCCTTCGCCCCCAGCATCGAATGGCTGCTGGCAGGGCGCTTCCTGCAGGCCCTGGGCGGCGCCACCGGGCCGGTGCTGGGCCGCGCCGCGGTGCGCGACATCTACGGGCCCATCGAGGCCGGGCGTATCCTCTCCTACATGGCCAGCACCATGTCGCTGGCCCCGGCGCTGGCTCCGATTGTCGGTGCCGGGCTGCTGGTGTTCTTCGGCTGGCAGTCGATCTTCGTGCTGCTGGCGTTCTATGCCGCGGCAATGCTGCCACTGCTGATCCTGGCGCTGCCTGAAACACTGCCACCGGAACGACGTCAGTCGATCCACCCGCAAGCCATCCTGGCCAACTTTCGCAGGCTGCTCGGCCAACGCACCTTCATGGGCTATACCCTGACCAACGCGGCGGCTTTCTCGGGCCTGTTCGCCTACCTCTCGGGTTCGTCCTTCGTGTTGATCGAGTTCCTCGGCGTCTCCCCGTTCCAGTATGGACTGTTCTTCAGTTTGATCGTCGCTGGCTTTTTCGTCGGGACCCTGCTCAGCGGCCGCTATAGCCATCGTCTGGGACGCGAGCGCCTGGTCGGCCTGGCCACGCTGGTCTGCGCTGCGGGAGGGTGCCTGATGGCAGCGCTGGCGCTGTCAGGGGTGTTCGCCGCCTGGGCCGTGGTCGGCCCCCATGTGCTGTTCATGGTCGGCGTCGGCGTTCTGATGCCACAGACCATGTCGGGGGCACTGGCGCCCAATCCACACTGCGCCGGCGCGGCCTCTTCACTCTTCGGTTTTCTACAGATGACCATTGCTGCCGTGGTCGGCGGCGCAGTGGCCCAGCTGCATGACGGCACCTCGCTGACCATGGCGATCGTGGTAGCGCTGGGTGGACTGCTCGCTGTCGCCAGTTTCCTGGGGTTGGTACGGCCCGCCGAACGGGCCATGGCATTGCAGCAGACACAGGAGTTGAAGCATTGAGCAACACCTCCCCGCCTTCCCGTCTCGTCATCCTGCTGCTGGCCCTGGCCGGCTTCGCCAGCATGGCGTCGATGCGGGTCACCGATGCCATGTTGCCGGCACTGTCGTACGCCTTCGAGCGCCCGGTGGCCGACGTGGCGCAGAACATCACCTTCTTCGCCATCGCCTATGGCGTCATGCAGCTTGCCTACGGCCCTCTGGGCGACCGTCACGGCACCCTTCGGGTCATCGGCCTGGCCACGGTGGCCTGCGCACTGGGTGCACTGGGCTCGGCGCTTTCCGGATCGCTGTCGACGCTGCTGCTGTTTCGCACCCTGACCGGCGCCACCGCCGCCGCCATCATTCCGCTCTCCATGGCCTGGGTGGGTGACAACGTGCCCTATGAGAGCCGCCAGGTGACCCTGGCGCATATGCTCTCCGGCGCGGTAATGGGACTGATCACCGGCCAGGTGGCGGGCGGTTTTCTCGCCGACACGCTGGGCTGGCAGGCCGCCTTCTATCTCCTGACGACCCTCTTCCTGCTGGCCGGGGGGCTGCTGCTGACGATGCTCCATCGCCGCCCCGGCCTCTCCCCACCCAGGTCGGAACAGGGTGGGGTCGCCTTCGTGTCGCGGCTGCGCGAGATCCTGTTGATTGCCCGGGCCCGTCGCATCCTGGTGCTGGTGTTTCTCGAGGGGATTGCCGCCTTCGGCGCCCTGGCCTTCGTCGCCAGTCACCTCTACGAGCGTCTCGGCGTCTCGCTGACCCGTGCCGGGCTGATGGTGGCGCTGTTCGGGGTGGGGGGGCTGATCTTCGCCGCCCTGGCCAGGCCGCTGGTCAGGCGCCTGGGCGAGCCGGGCCTGGCCGCCGGGGGCGGTGTGCTGATGGGGGTGGGCTTCGTCGGGCTGGCGCTGGCCCAGCAGCCGATAGCGGCCGCGGCCGCGGCCTTTGCCGCCGGGCTGGGCTTCTACATGATGCATAGCACCCTGCAGATCAACGCCACCCAGATGGCACCCGCCGCCCGCGGCACCGCCATGGCGGTGTTCGCCGGCTGCCTGTTCCTGGGCCAGTCGGTGGGCGTCAGCCTGGGTGGGGTGATACTGCGCCTGGCCGATAGCCTGTGGCTGCTGGCCGGTGCCGGCGTATGGCTGCTGCTGTTGGGCATGGCCTTCGCCTGGCTGCTGCGTCAGTGGCGGCAAGCCAAGCCTGAATCCCCCGCAACCCCAAGATACCAATAACGCCATGCCGTCATCACACCGGAATCCAGCAGCCGAGCCTGGACGCTCAGCTCATCGCTTCCGCGTGGCAAGAAAAATACCTGCCATGATGATCAGCGCTCCACCTAGATACGTCTCGATCAGTGGAATATCACCGAAAACCAGGTAGCCGGAAAGCGTCGCCCAGACGATCTGCAGATACAAGAAAGGCGATACAAGAGAAGCAGGCGCACAGCGCATGGCCAAGATAAGCATCAACTGACTGACGGCGCCTAATGCCCCGACTAACAGGAAGAGAGGGATGTGGCCGGCTGCGATAGGGGTCCAGAAGAAGGGCACGATCAGGGAGCTGGCCAAGGCGCCTGCAAGGCCTGCATAGAAGAGTGAAGCGAGAGGGTGATCATTACGGCCGAAGCGTCGCGTGGCCAACTGATAGAGGGCAAAGCAAAAAGCCATCCCGAAGGGCAGCAGGGCAGCTGGTTGAGCACGCCAGTCCAACGGGCCCACCGCGATCACTACGCCGATGAAGCCGACGACAACAGCCCCACCGCTTGCCAGAGTCACTCGCTCCTTAAGCAAGGGGATCGCCAGCAGCGTCACCAGCAGCGGCGAACTGAAGTTGATGACATACACCTGAAGCAGTGGCAGCTCACGAAAAGCCAGGAAAGCGAAGGTGCTGGCGGCGAGCAGCAACAAGCCACGCACGAGCTGCCCGGGTAACGACTCCACGGACGCCATGATGGCCCGGCAACGCGGCCAGCCGAGCATCAGAAGATAGCCGCCCAGTACCAGCATATGGCCAGCATATCGGGCCCAGACTACCTGCACGGGAGAGTAGCTCTGGGTTAGCCATTTGACCCCCGTGTCGAGCAGGGTGAACAACAAGCCAGCGCCGAGAATGAAGGCAATGCCTCTCAGTGGCCGATCGACAGTGGAGGTAGTGGCAGTGGGTGAAGGCATGTCGCGCGAGACTCTCGCTTGGAGCCGTCAAGCGTAGCAGGCTAACTAAAAGGCAGCAAATTAATCGCTTCTCCCAAGCCGATCTGCCAGATTCGCTGGCCGAGGAACCTGGGATCACCAGACGAAACGGCGAGCAGACAACGGCTACCGCACTCTGATGGCCCGACACTGATCAGATTGTCCCGCTCGGGCTATTACGTACAGCACACCGGCCGACTCCGGCGCGTCGGCGAGGCGGTAGCCGAACTGCTGCCAAGCCCGGCCTGAGTGGTGGGTTCGGGGTGATCCGCCGACCCTGTCGGCCGCTTGCCCGAGAACATGATATCGATCAAGGCGGCGATGGATCGTGTCGACCATAGTGAAAGTTGGTCCGGCAGAGAACAGCGACTATGAGCTCACCCAAGCACCCCGCCGACGACAGCCCGTCAGCCGGCCAGGAGCCCATCAGTGACTACCTCGAGGGGCAGCGCGCCCTGCTCGAGCTCAAGTGCTGTGCGCCGAAAGCGCTGAGTGTCCTGATCCATAACCTGTCACAACCGATGAGCCGGTCCCTGGAGCAGGCGCTGGCGCGCAGCCTGGCCGCGGGCGATATCCCGGGTTTTCAGCCTACCGATACCCTGATGCCGGCGATGATGCGCGCCCTGGGGCTTGCCCGGGAGGACCTTGATCAGGACCCCATCATCCACGCCTTGCGCACCACCTGTAATTCCTGCTCGAAGGTGGGTACCTGCTGGCTGGCCCTGCGTCACCAGGCACCGCGGGAGGAGTGCCGGCGTTTCTGCCCCAATGCCGAGGCCCTCGAGGCGCGGGGAGCAGAGCCGGATAGCTGCGGCCCCGCTAACTAGCCGCAACCGCCAGCCCCCGCCGGGCTTCCTCGATCGCTTCCCTTACCAGGGCCACATCGGGTACTCGATGCGCCAGCGCCAGTGCCAGCTGGGCGAGAAACAGCCGTTCCTGCTCCTCGGGCAAGGCATCCAGCGTGGTCGCCAACGTCTCGTAGACCTGCTCCAGGTCGGCAAAAGGCAGTGTCGGTGCGGTCATAATCATTCTCCTCCCAGGGCGGTAGTGAGTGCGGCATCGAGGTCGGCGGCGTCGAGGGTTTTCCAGCGCGCCGCCACATGGCGGTCGGGGCGTACCAGGTAGGCCGTGCCATCGACGGCGCCATAGGCCTCGAACAAGCCGCGCTCTCTATTCACTCGGCTATCCACCCAATTATCGACCTGGCTATCCCCCAGGCCCCTGCCGAGCGCCGGGGCTGACGCCTCACGGCCGATGATCAGCACGTCGAGGCCAGGCTCCCGGGCTTGCAGGCTGGCCACTTGCTCCTGCCGCGCCGGCGCCAGAGAACCATCGTCGCTGAACAGCAGCAGCGTGAAGCCCCGGCCGAGATGATCGAGCAGGAAGTCATCCTCGCCCAGGCGACGATTGATCAGCGGAGCCCCGGGGATCGGCCCGGCGGCGAAGTCGTCGCCATCGGCCAGGGTCAGGGGGCTCTCGGCGTAGGTGTAGGGCGTGACCTGGCGGGGATCGGCGAAGTCGCTGGCATAGTCGTTATCCACCGCCAGCGACAGGGCGGCATCGCGCATCAACCGATAGCCACGGGTCGGCGGCGTCATGAAGCGGGTGCTCTTGCCGGCGTTGGCGAACACGTCCAGGGTGGCGCCACGCCGCTCCGGGCTGTAGCTGTCGAGCAGTCGATCCGGCGCCCTTCCGTTCAATACCCAGGCCAGTTTCCAGGCCGCATTCGCGGCATCGGCGATACCGTTGTTGAGCCCGCGCACACCGAAGATCGGCACCAGGTGGGCGCTGTCGCCGATGAACAGCACCCGGCCGTGACGGTAGTCGTCCAGCGCCAGGGTGTAGGCCTTGTAGAGACTCCACCACTCCAGCTCCCAGTCATCGCCTTCGCCGAGCATGTCGATGATGGTGCCGACCCGCTGACGGATGCTGGCCTCCTCCACCGCCTTGTTGGGGTCCTCATCCGGCAGCAACTGATAGTCGATCCGCCAGATATCATCGGGCTGCTTGTGCACCAGCAGGGTGGAATCGGGCATTACCGAGGGGCTGAAGAAGGCGCGCCGTTCGGTGGGAAAGTCGGATCTCAGCCGCACGTCGGCGATCACGTAGCGCCCTTCGTAGGCCTCGCCGTGCAGTGGGAGGCCGAAGGCCTTGCGCACCACGCTGCGGGCACCGTCGGCGGCCAGCAGGTAGTCGCTCTGCAGGCGGTAGTCGCCCTCGGGGGTCGCGACCTCCAGGGTCACGCCGCTGCCATCCTGGCTCACCCCGGTGACCGCCTGCTGCCAGCGCAGCTCGATCAGCGACGACGCCATCGCCTTGTCGATCAGGAACTGCTCGATGTACTGCTGCTGCAGGTTGACCATGGGCAGGAAGCGCTCCTGCTCGGAGTGGAGCATCTCGAAGCGGTAGATCTCGCGGTCGCGAAAGTAGGTACGCCCGCGGGTCCAGCCGAGCCCCTTGTCGGTGAAGCGCTTATCCACACCTAGCTGCTGGAGAATCTCCAGGCTGTGGCGGGAGATGCAGATAGCCCGGGAGCCGTCGTTGACACTGTCCTTGTCGTCGAGCACCACCGAGGCGATGCCATGGCGTGCCAGCTCCAGGGCGGCGGTCACCCCCACCGGACCGGCGCCGACGATGGCCACGCGATGACGAACCTCGCGGCCCTCCAGCTCGGCAGGACGCACGAAGGGGAAACGGGGATAATCGAAGTACAGCGAATCGTGCTCGTCTCTTCCGGCGGGGCGCATGCTCACTCTCCTGTCAGGGTTATTGTCGAGCCTGACGACAGCCTATCCTTAAGCAGACAGGGGCACTGTCCTGCAAAAGGGGGGACAGGCATATCCATGATCGAGGTGATGAATTCAGCATGGCAGACAAGCGCGAAGTCAGGCACGCATCCAGCTGGCCATCGCTGGTTCCAGCGATGGCCGCCTGCGTCGATGCCATGGGCAGCGAAGGCTTCGATGAGGCCCTGCTCGCCCTGCTGCGACGGGCGGTGCGTATCGAGCAGTGCATGATCTTCGCCTATGACAGCAGCGACGAGATCGACTGCCTGCTGGCCGCCAACGAGCGCCAGCCCCGGGTCGCCGGCCGCCTGGCCCAGCTCTACGCCGGCGGCCTGTTCCGCCAGGACCCCAACTACCAGCGCTTGCGGCAACTGATCGATGATAAGGGCAAGCTCGCCGCCGCCGAGCTGACGACGATGCAGCCCGAGGCCATGCCGCCGGCCTATCAGAGCCATCTATTCGCCTTTCCCGACCTGGTCGACAAGGTCTCCTTGACCATCCCGGGACAGGACAGCATCTACTATCTCAACCTCTACTGTGGCGTGACGGCGGGTCCCTTCACCGAGGATGACCTGGCCTGCCTGGACGGCCTTGCGCCGCTGCTGGCTAGCCTGATCCGACGACACTACGGCAGCACCCGCTCCCTCTCCCAGCGACCCAGCGCCCAGGAAACCGCCGTGCTGACTCCTCTCTCCGAGCGGGAACGCCAGCTCTGCCTCTATCTGCTGCGTGGCCACACCCTCAAAACCGCCGCCGCCGAACTCGATATCGCGCTGTCCACCGCCGAGACCTACCGCAAGCGCGCCTACGCCAAGCTCGGCGTGCCTTCCAAGGCGCGGCTGGTGGCGCTGTGTCGGCCGAGTTGAGCGGGCCTGGCTCAGCTCAATACCCGCAGGCACTGCCCCGTGTGGTAGAGCGTGAAGCCCCCTTCATAGCCTGAACTTCTAAGAGACCGGGCACGTATCGGCTTGGGGGCTCGGATCGGCAAAGGCAACAGGGCGTCATCGCCCGAGATCAGGTACCGGGCAAAGCCCTTGCCCACCACGGTGCCGGTGGTGATACCGCGTCCGTTGTAACCCGAAACCCCCAGCACGCCGGGGGCGAGTTCGAAGAGCCGCAGCGTATGGTCCGGCGTGAAGGCGATTCGCCCCGTCCAGGTACACTCCCATTCCACAGTCCCCAGCTGGGGAAAGTAGTGACGCTGAATGCGGTTGGCCCAGCAGCGCAGGAACGCCGCAGGCTTCCCCTCCCCCTTGCCCAGGCTACCGAGAATCAGCCGGCCCTCCGGGTCGCGGCGCATGCTGCTCAATACCATGCGGGTATCCCAGGCGCCCTGGCCCTCGGGCAGGATGTCGCCGGCGAGTGACGCGGGTAGCGGCCGGGAGGCGACCTGAAAGAAGTGGCCGGGAAAGAAGTGATGGCGGACTTCGTTCCAGCGATCCTCGGTGTAGGCGTTGGTGGCGAGTACCAGCCGCGGGGCCGTGACGCTGCCGCGGTCGGTGGTCACCCGCCAGTCATCCCCCGCCCTGGCGACGCCAACCACGGCGCTGTGGGTATGCAGGCGAGCGCCGGCCGCCTTGGCGGCGCGCGCCAGGCCCCGGGTATAGGCGGTAGGGTTCAGGGTGCCGGCGCGCCGGTCGAGCAGGGCCCGACGAATACGCCGGGTACCCACGCGCTCCCGGCAGGCGTCTGCTTCGAGAAGCTCCACGGGAGCGCCACGCCGCTGGAACTGTTCCGCGCGACGCGCCAGCTCCTGCTCGCCCCTGCCATTGTGGGCCAGGTGCAGGGTGCCCGTGCGGGTCGCCTGGCAGTCGATGCCGTGTCGCTCGATCAGCGAAAAGACGTCCGCAGGGGCGGCACCCAGAATGGCGTTGGCACGCTCGCCATCCTCCTCGCCCAGCGCCGCCATGATGTCATCCGGTGGAATCCACAGCCCCGCATTGACCAGGCCGACGCTGCGTCCCGAACCACCGCTGGGGATATCCCCAGACTCGACCAGGGCCACGTCGACACCGCCCTCGGCAAGGTGCAGCGCGGTGCTGAGCCCGGTGATGCCACCGCCGATGACCACCACATCGGCGCAGTGGTCTCCCTGCAGCGCATCCAGGTTCAAGGACGGTTCCAGCGAAGTGGATTGCCAGAGACAGCGCTCTTTCATGGTGCCTCCCATGCTTGGGCCGGGTGGACGCTGCCCGGGTCAGTCGAACCGGATGCCCTGGGCCAGGGGCAGCTCTCGGGAGTAGTTGACGGTGTTGGTCTGACGGCGCATGTAGCTCTTCCACACGTCCGAGCCCGACTCACGACCACCGCCGGTCTCCTTCTCGCCGCCGAGGGCGCCGCCGATCTCGGCGCCGCTGGGGCCGATATTGACGTTGGCGATCCCGCAGTCGCTGCCCTGGTCGGAGACGAAGGCCTCGGCTTCGCGTACGTCGGTGGTGAAGACGCACGACGACAGGCCCTGGGGCACGCCGTTGTTCAGCGCCAGCGCCTCGTCGAAGTCGCGATAGCCCATGACGTAGAGAATCGGGGCGAAGGTCTCGTTCTTGACCAGCTCGTCCTGGCCTGGGACCTCGACGATGGCCGGGGCCACGTAGTAGCCGTTGGGGTAGGTCTCGGCCAGCTGGCGATCGCCGCCGAATACCCGGGCCCCCTGCTGACGAGCCCGATCCAGGGCGGACTGCATCTGGTCATAGGCCTGGGCGTCGATCAGCGGTCCAACGAGGTTCCCCGTCATGGGGTCGCCGATGCTGATGCCCGTATAGGCCGTCTTCACCCGCTCGAGCACCTCGTCGCGAATGGATTCATGGACGATCAGGCGGCGCAGGGTGGTGCAGCGCTGGCCGGCGGTACCCACTGCCGAGAAGAGAATCGCGCGCACCGCCATATCCAGGTCGGCGCTGGGCGCCAGTATCATGGCGTTATTGCCGCCGAGCTCCAGGATGCTGCGCCCGAAGCGGGCGGCAACCCGCGGCGCGACCTCGCGGCCCATGCGGGTACTGCCGGTGGCGCTGATCAACGGCACGCGGGGGTCGTCGGCCAGGCGCTCACCGGCCTCGCGGTCGCCGAGAATGACCTGGCTGAGATCCGCCGGGGCCTCGTCGCCGAACTCGGCCATGGCGCGCTCGAGCAGGGCCTGGCAGGCCAGGGCGCTGAGCGGGGTCTTCTCGGAGGGCTTCCACAGCAGGCTGTTGCCGCACACCAGGGCCAGGGCAGCGTTCCAGGCCCAGGGGGCGACCGGGAAGTTGAAGGCGGTGATCAGGCCGACCGGGCCCAGCGGATGCCAGCTCTCACGCATATGGTGGCCGGGGCGCTCGGAGGCGATGGTCAAGCCGTAGAGCTGACGCGACTGACCGACTGCCAGGTCGCAGATGTCGATCATCTCCTGCACCTCGCCGAGGCCCTCCTGGAGGATCTTGCCGCACTCCAGGGTCACCAGGGCACCGAGGTCCTCCTTGTGGGGACGCAGCTGCTCACCGAACAGGCGGACCAGCTCGCCACGACGGGGCGCCGGCACCCGGCTCCACTGCTCGAAGGCCTGCCGGGCACGGGCGATACGGGACTCGACCGCATCTGCTCCCTCAAGGGCGATACGACCGATCTCGGCGCCGTCGGTGGGTGAGGTGACGGGGTAGTCGCCTTGGCGGTACAGGGCCTCGGGCACACCGAGGCGCCTCATGACGGCATCGATCATTCTTCCTCCTCCTGCGACTCGTTATGAACATGATGATCGCAAGCAGTATTGCCGTCGTGATTGACCCGCCTCAAACGACGTTTTATACGAAGGTCATTCCTTTTTTTCCGATTGGGTACTGAAATGAGCCGCCGCCACCTGCCGACCCTCACCGCCATGCAGTGCTTCGAGGCTTCGGCCCGCCACCTCAGCTTCACCCGCGCCGCCGATGAACTGAGCCTGACCCAGAGCGCGGTCAGCAAGCAGGTGGCCCAGCTCGAGTCGGTGCTCGAACATCCCCTGTTCCGCCGCGTCCGCAAGCGCCTGCAGGTTACTCCCGAGGGCTCGCTCTACCTGACCGAGGTGCGCAAGATCCTCGCCCAGGTCGAGATGTCGACCCGCTACATGCAATCCTACGGCGGCCAGAGCGAGGTGCTCAACGTCACCACGCTGCCGACCTTTGGCGCCCGCTGGCTGATCCCCCGGCTCAATGGCTTTCGTTTTCGCCATCCCAATGTCTACCTGAACATCGGCAACCGGATGGAGCCCTTCGACCTCGAGGATGAGCGCGTCGATGTCGCCTTCTTCTTCGGCCATGGTGCCTGGCCGAAAGCCGAGTGCATCAAGCTGCTCGATGAGGAAGTCGTGGCTGTCTGCGCCCCGTCGGTGGTGCCGGGGTGCGGGATCGGGGATCCCCTGGCGCTGACCGAACTGGTGCTGCTGCAGAGCGCTACCCGCCCGGAGGCCTGGCACGACTGGTTTGCCGCCCAGGGGGCCTATACCGAGCACAGCTATCACGGCCCGCGATTCGATACGTTTTCCATGTCGCTACGGGCAGCCCGGGCGGGTTGCGGCGTGGCGCTGGTGCCACGCTTCCTGGCAGAGGAGGAACTGAAGGCAGGACAGTTGATCATTCCCTGGGCGTTCTCGCTGACCAGTCGCGATGCCTACTACCTAGCCTACCCCGAGTACAAGGCGGAACAGGCCAAGGTGAAGGGGTTCATCGAGTGGATCCTCGAGCACCTCGACGCGCAGGCCAAGGAGACCGATGGCAAATGGTCTGCCGGCGCGTAGCGCCAGCAGCCACTTAACAGGAATATTTGGAATGGAATCGTTGAATCGGCCTGGCCTTCAGGTCAGCTCGGCCTGGCGATCGAAGGCCGCGGCGTTGGGGCAGAAGGCGCGGCACTCATCGACGTCGGCGTCGCGGCGCATGGCGTGCCAGCAGTAGCCGGCCACCGGACAGGCGTTGCAGTTGCCACGCAGGCTCGGATAGCTGACATGCGCGGCAACGGTCGCCTTGTCCAGGCCGAAACGCTGCAGCATGGCCGGCATCAGGGTATCGGCGGGAACGAAGGCGCGATAGCCGCCACGGTCGAGATGCCTTGCGACTTCACGTTCGAAAGCTGGCTCAAGAGGCATCTTCAGATCCTGGAGCATCTCGCTATAGGCGCCGGGCGATTCCGCCTCGATCTCGCGCACCAGCCGAGGGGTGGTGGCACGATAGGTTCGCTCACAGAGGCGATCCCACCATGAGTTACGCGACGCATTCGGGGTGTGGTTCATGAGGATACTCCCGTCAGGTACATTTTCGACAGTATCGTCCCCTCCCCCCTTCCTGACATTGACACGGATCAAAATAGTTTCAGATGAAACGAATGCCTGCCATTAGCTGAACGATAGCGAGCACGGCCTTGGCCGTGCTCGCAGGTCGGTTGCTGGCTAGCCGGTTCAGGCCTCGGGATCGATCACTTCATCGGCCGAGAGCCCTTCTTCCTCGCCGGCCACCTCGAGCTGCTCGAGGAAATAGGCACGGGCGGCCTCCCCGTCAACGCCCTTCTGTTCTGCCTCTGCCTTCCACTTGCCCGGCAGTTCCGCTGCCATCTGCTGGAAGCGCTCCACCTCCTCGGCCGGCAGCTCGATGAAGGTATTGCCCCGCTCTTCGGCAAACGCGATGCCGCGCACGTCGACCACATCCATCATGTAGCCGAACAGCCGCGAGAGGCGCTCGCCGGAGACGCTCTCGATCGCCTCGCGGTCTTCCTCGGAGAGCGAGGCCCAGGTGTCAGGGTTCATCACCAGCGAGAAGCTACCGCGATAGAAGCCACCGGGCATCTGCACCGTATTGGGCAGCACCTCGGCGAGGCGGAAGCTCCTGAGGCCCTCCAGCGTCAGCATGGCGCCATCGACAACGCCCTGGGTGGCCGCCTCGTAGGTGCCCGCCGGCGGCAGTGCGACGCCAGTGAGATCCAGCGCGTTGGAGATATCGGCCATGCCCCCGCCGCCGATACGCACCCGCTTGCCGTCGAGATCGTCGAGGCTTTCAATCGGCTCGGCAAGGAAGAGCGCGCCCGGGCCATGTACCCCCAGGCCGATCACCTCGACGCCGCGATGCTCGCCGGCCTCGGCGAAGTACTCGTTATGGGCGCGCCAGTAGGCCACCGATGCGTGCTCGGAAGGGAAGTCCTCGAAGGTGGGCAGCTCGGGCAGCTTGGTCAGTTCGAAGCGCCCCGGCATCAGGCCGTGGAACAGCCAGGTGACGTCGGCCACGCCATCGGCAATCAGCTCCATCTGCGCTCCCGGCGGACCCATGTCATGCACCACGTTGACGCTGACCCGGCCTTCGGTGGCCTCCTCGACCCAGCTGGCCCAGGTCGGCCAGACGATGGTGTTGACGCCGTGGTTGGGCCCGGCCCAGGTGCTGACCGTGAGCTCGGTGGCGGAGGCGCCCTGGAAGGCCCCGAGAGAGAGCGCGGTGAGTGTCGTCAGTGTCGCGAGCTTGTGCATTTTCATTATGGTTCCTCGTGAGTCCCGATTGTCAGGGTTGGCGTACGTTTCTCTGCGTTATGGTTTTTCTGGGTCAAAGGGCCAGTACCAGCTTCCTGCCCCTGGCGCGAGAGCAACAGCTCATCAGCCGATCCTGGCTGGCCCGCTCGGCGGCGGTGAGGACCTTGTCGCGGTGGTCGACTTCGCCCTCGACCACCTCGACCTGGCAGGAGCCGCACAGGCCCTCCTCGCAGTCGCTGGGCACGTCGATGCCGGCGGTGCGCAGAACCTGGAGCAGCGTCCGCTCCGGTGGCACCTCCACGGTGAGCTCGGAGTCAGTAAGCTCGACCTCGAAGGCGTGCTCATTTTCCGGGTCGAGCAGCGCGCCCTCGGCAGTGAAATGCTCAACGTGAAGGCTGCCCTCCGGCCAGTGTGCAGTGCCGCCTTCCAGCGCCGTGAGCAACCGCTCCGGGCCGCAGGCGTAGAGCAGGGTCGCCTCGCGCGGTTCGGCGAGCAGCCCGGCCAGATCGAGACGCCGCCCCTCGTCCTTGGGGTAGAGCTGCAGCGCCTCGCCGTGGTCGCGCTCGAGCCGTTCGATAAAGGCCATGCTGGAACGGGAGCGCCCCGCGTAGTGCAGCTCATAGGACTTGCCCAGCCGCCTGAGACGGTCGGCCATGGCGATGATCGGGGTGATGCCGATGCCGCCGGCAATCAGCACGTAGTGCTGCGCCGATTCGTCGAGGCGAAAGTGGTTCTTGGGCCCGCGCAGGCGCAGCGTCATCCCCGGCTCGAAGTGCTCATGGATCCAGGCCGAGCCGCCTCGCCCCGCCTCCTCACGCAGCACGGCGACCTGCAGCCAGTAGGGGTCGTCCGTCTCGCCACACAGCGAGTACTTGCGCACGTAGTCCCCCATGATCAGGTCGACGTGGGAGCCGGGGCTCCACGCCGGCACGCGACGTCCACGAGGGTCTTCCAGAGCGATCTGCAGCACGCCGTCGGCAGCCGCCTGCACCTTGGCGACGACCATTGTCCGGGCGATGTCCTGACGCGACGGCGCGCCCACCGCAAAGTCGCGCTGGGCAGTGCGCACGGCGGGATCTTGCCGCTCGGGGTTCTTTGCCGGGTCCCAGCGCACCCACAGCGCCTCGGGGCCACGAAACGAGGTATTGGGCAGGAAGGTGAATTCCTGCTCCTCGAGCTCCAGGTGCGGCAGCCGCCGGGTGAACTCCTCGAGGAAGATACGCATCTCCATGCGCCCCAGGTTCTTGCCCATGCACTGGTGGCTGCCGTAGCCGAAGGTAAGATGGTCGACGGCATTGTCGCGGTAGATGTCGAGCTCGTCAGGGTTCTCGAAGTGGCTTGGGTCGTGATTGCCCGAGGCCGTGACCATCAGGATCTTGCCGTCCTCGGGAATGGTCACACCACCCACCGCCACCTCCCGGGTAGCGCGCCGCCGCCAGGCCACCACCGAACCGGAGTGGCGCAGGCACTCCTCGGCCGCCGCGGGGATCAGCTCGGGGTTGTCGCACAGCTCGTCCCACACCGCCGGGCGCGAGAGCAGCTGGCGGAAGGCGTTGGCGGTGGCCAGCGCCGTGGTCTCATGCGCGGCTACGATGATCGCCATCATCATCGAGTGCAGGTAGTTGTCGGTGACGACATCGGGCTTCTGCCGATTCTTCTCGATCATGTCGTACATCCAGCCCTTCCCCCGGGTCTGGCGCTGCATCTTCACGAGCACCTCACCGGAGTACTGCCAGAACTTGCCGACGCCCTCGGCTACCTCGACCTGCTGCTCGGGTGAAGGCCGCCCCCAGGTATTGAGGGTATGGGCCACCGAGAAGCGGCGCAGCTGCTCCATGTCCTCTTCGGGCACGCCGAGGAAGTGCAGCGCCACCGTGAGGGGCACCTCCCAGAACATTTCGTCGACCAGGTCGGCGCGGCCGCGGTCGACAATGGCGTCGAGCTTCTCGCGCACCAGGCGGCGCACCATGGGCGCATGGGCTTCCAGTGCCTCGGGCGAGAAGGCCTCGAGCAGCTCGCGCCGCCGCGCCATGTGGGCGGGCTCGTCCTCGTTCACCAGGGTACGGTTCATGCCGTAGTCGTAGCGCTCGAGAACCGCCTGGGCCTCTTTGCTTGCCGGGGTAATCTTCTCCAGGGCAATCGACGGCGAAAAGGTGATGTTGTCACGGAAGATCGCCTTGATGTCGTCGTAGCGGCTCACGACCCAGTAGCCCAGCCTCGGGCTGTAGAACACCGGCTCCTGCTCGCGGGACCAGCGCAGCGCTTCGGCGGGGTCGAGCTGGTAAGGGCGATCGAAGGGATCGAACGCCGCGGCACGAGGGGAGATCGGGCAGCCATTGGGCGCCAGGTCCTGTTGTCGACCTGGCTGGTGGATGGGGCAACCGCCCGCTTCAGCCCCGGCCCGTCGTGAATTTGTCGTCATGGTGGCTCCGTGTGAACGGTCTGGCTTCGCGACTGTGCGTGCAGGGCAGGTTGACTGCCGTTGACGTTCCAGCGAGCACCTTTCCATTCATTTACTTTTAACGCACACTTAATATCTTTTAACGAACACGATTGGGAAAATAGGCCCTTTTACCGACAGCGTCAAACGTCAACCGGCTGCGCTAACATGGCAGTGGTCAGGCTCACCCACTGCTACCCGAGGTATCGCCACCGATGTCCACTACCCTGCAAACCCTGGATCGAGGCCTGAGCGCCCTCGAGCTGATCGCCGAGCACAGCGAGGGCATCACGATTGCCGAGCTCGCCAGGCAGCTGGATGTGCATCGCGCCATCGCCTATCGCCTCGTTGCCACACTGGAGAGTCATGCCCTGATCACGCGTACCGACGAGGGGCCAATTCGCCTGGGGGCGGGCATCGCCCTTCTCGCTTCACGCTTCGAACCGCAGCTGCGCGCGGTGGCCCAGCCGCTGCTGCAGGCGCTGGCCAAGGCAACGCGAGCCACGGCGTTCGTTTCGGTTGCCCAGGGGGAGGAGTGCGTGGTGATACTGGTGGCCGAGCCCGACGAGGGGCTGCTGCGGGTCGGCTACCGGGTGGGCAGCCGCCACCCGCTGTCCCAGGGTGCGGCGGGGATTGCCATTCTCGCCGGGCGCCCACCCCGCAAGGATGACAGCGAGGCGGTGCGCCAGGCCCGCGCCGACGGTTACAGCCTGACTCGTGGCCAGTTGCAGCGCGGCGCCGTGGGCGTGGCCAGCGCCATCGCCACCCCCCAGTTCCGCGCCGGCGTGGAGGCATGCATCGGCGTGGTGGCCATGGACGATCTGGATACCGAGCGTGCCAGCCACGAGGTGATAAGTCATGCACGCCACCTCGCCGAGCTGATCGGCCAGTAACCACTGATATTCAACGACATCCTCCGTGAAGCGGGCCGCAGGGGGGAGTACACTACGGCCATTCCCGTCGCCAACCCGAGGCCCGCAATGAGCTCACACCTGCTGTCCGTCGATTCCCTCTCCCGAGACCATGTCGATCACTTGCTGCGTGTCGCCGCACGCATGGAGCCCATCGCGAGCCGGCGCCAGGTCACCCGGGTGCTGGAGGGCGCCGTGCTCGGCAACCTCTTCTTCGAGGCCAGCACCCGGACCCGGGTCAGCTTCAATGCGGCCTTCTGCCGGCTGGGCGGCAGTGTCTGCGACACTACCGGCTTCACCTTTTCCTCCATGGCCAAGGGGGAGTCGCTCTACGATACCAGCCGGGTGATGAGCGGTTACTGCGACGCCATCGTCATGCGCCATCCGGATCAGGGTTCGGTGGCCGAGTTCGCCGCCGCCACCCATGTGCCGGTGATCAACGGCGGCGATGGCCCCGGCGAACACCCCAGCCAGGCACTACTCGACCTCTACACCATCGACAAAGAGTTCGCACGCCTGGGCAAGAAGCTGGCGGGGGCACACATCCTGCTGACCGGCGACCTGAAGTACGGGCGTACCGTCCATTCGCTGATCAAGCTGCTCTCGCTCTTTGAGCCGATGCGCATCACCCTGGTTTCGCCACCGGGTCTGGAGATGCCGGGCCAAGTGATCGACCGTGCCGTCTCCCGGGGCCACCGGGTGGAACAGCGCGACAGCCTGGCTGGCGACTTCTCCGACCTGGACGTGGTCTACACCACCAGGATCCAGAAGGAGCGCTTCACCGAAGAGATGAGCGAAAGCTTCGCCGGGGTCTCGCAGGACTTCAGCGTCGGCCGCGATTTCCTCGATACACGCTGCAACGACACCACCATCGTCATGCACCCGCTGCCCCGTGATAGCCGGCCTGGCGCCAATGATCTCAACGTCGACCTCAATGGCGACCCGCGGCTGGCGATCTTTCGCCAGACCGACAACGGCATTCCCATGCGCATGGCAATTTTTGCCACCTTGCTTCAGGTCGAGGAACTGATCGAGAAGGACCTGCGACCGGTGCGCTGGTTCGTGCCCGAGCGGACCGGTGTGGACGACCCCCACAGCTAGGGAGCCTGTCGGGTTGAGAGGCCAGGTTATCGGCTGGCTCCCAACCATGCATATAGCGTTGGTCAGCGCTATGCTGTTCGCAGCCGAGTAATATGCGAAGCTATGAGCAGCCACCCCCATGACGAAACGGCTGGCGCCAGGTCCAGCTATCCGATAAGCGTTCGACGACAATAACAGGCGTTGCCGGCCGGCAACCCGCAACAAGGAGACGTTACGCATGAATCTGCATCGCGCGTACATTTTACTGGCGGGTTTCTACAGCCTGCTGGTGCTGTTGGGAGCTATTGCCCTGCTCGTGGGCGGCGGACCGCTCTGGGCCCTTATTTCCACCGGGGTGGGCGTCCTGGTGGCAACGGGACTCTGGGGCCACACTCTGGGCAAGCCCTTCCTCAATCCGCGCATGTGGCGGCCGCTGGCCGGCCTGCTCGCCGTCGGCATCGTCGTACAGCTGCTCGCGGTATTCACCGGCGGACTCTCCAGCGGAGAGCTGACCTGGGTACTGAGCGGGGCCATCTTCTCCGTTCTGCCGATCATTATGCTCTACCAGTATGGCAACCGGGACCAGGAGGTCTGGGCCACGCCGGAGGAGCGCGAGGGCGGCAAGATGCTGGACGAACTGCTGGCAAAGCAGCAGGAGCTGGTGCTCGAGAAGCAGGAGGCCGACAGCCAGGCCAAGGTCAAGCTGACCAAGGCCGGCGACACCTACCGGGCCAGCGTCACCCGTGGCCGCGGCGCCCGGGTGGAGCAGTTCGAGGAGAGTTTCACCTGCCCCGCCACCCTGGCCTTCTTCGTCATCAAGTACACCTGTATCTCGGTCAGCGATATTGCCGCCCACTACGATGAGGAGCGGGTGCTGACGACCTGAGCCCGGCACGCCCAGGCTTCTTTCCTTCCATCCCGCCGATAAGCAACGCTTATCGGCGGGATTCGCTTTTGTCGGCTACCCACCCGCCTACCGGTCTGCTTTAATCAAATCAGGTAGAACCTGGACGGCAGCATGTGGTTTTTGGACAGGCTAAAGTGCCCTGCAGCCATGGCCCTATTCCCCATGAAGAACAAGACTAGAGACAGGGCAGCACGACTCCGCCCAGAGATCCGACTCCAATAACAATGCCAAGCGGAGCACTCCATGGCAGAAGCAATCGTCGAGACCGCCAACCTGACCAAGAGCTTCAAGGGTTTCACGGCGGTCAATGACATATCCATGCGCGTCGAGGCCGGCACCATTCATGCCATGATCGGGGCCAATGGAGCAGGCAAGACCACCTGCTTCAATCTGCTCAGCAAGTTCCTGGTACCTACCTCGGGGACTATCCGTTACCAGGGCCAGGACATCACCCGGCTCAAGCCGGACCAGATCGCCCGACGGGGCATGGTCCGCTCGTTTCAGATATCCGCCGTCTTCGGCAAGCTGACAACCCTGGACAACGTCAAGCTGGCACTGCAGCGACAGCGCGGCGAATCCTACGATTTCTGGGGCTCACACCACCGCCTGGATCATCAAGGGCAGCGTGCCATGGCATTGCTCGAAGATGTCGGTCTCGAGGAGTGGGCCGATACGCCCGCCGCCGAGCTCCCCTATGGGCGCAAGCGTGCGCTGGAACTCGCCACCACCCTGGCACTGGACCCCAAGGTGATGCTGCTCGATGAGCCGCTCGCCGGCATGGGCACCGAAGACGTGGGGCGAACCGCCGAGCTGATACGCAGCGTTGCCAAGGGCAGAACCGTACTGATGGTGGAACACAACCTGGGTGTGGTGGCCGATCTCTGCGACCGCATCACCGTACTGGCCCGCGGCGAGGTACTGGTGGAGGGCGATTACGCCACGGTCTCGCAGGATGCGCGTGTCATCGAGTCCTATATCGGAGGCGCCCGCCATGACTGATGCCGCCGCTATCCACTCTTCCGAACCCATGCTGACTCCCGAGCCCATGCTGGCCATTCGCGATCTTCATGCCTGGTACGGCGAAAGCCACGTGCTGCATGGTATCGACCTGGAGGTGCCGCCGGGGCAGGTCGTCACCCTTCTGGGCCGTAACGGTGCCGGCAAGTCGACGACGTTGAAATCGATCATGGGCATCGTGCCACGTCGTCGCGGCAGCATATGCCTGCAGGGCACCGAGACCATTGGCCTGCGTCCTTTCCATATCGCTCGACACGGTGTGGCCTTCTGCCCCGAGGATCGCGGCATCTACGCCACCCTGGACGTCAAGGAGCATCTGGAACTGCCGAAGCAAGTCGATGATGGAGGCTTCAGTACGGAACAGGCTCTGGACCTTTTTCCCAACCTGCGTGAACGGTTGCACAGCCCCGGCACCAAGCTTTCCGGCGGCGAACAGCAGATGCTTGCCATCGCTCGTTCTCTGCGCACCGGTGCCCCGCTGCTGCTGCTCGACGAGCCCACCGAAGGGTTGGCGCCCAGCATCGTCGAGCAGATCGGCGACACCATCAAGAAGCTGAAGTCCCAGGGCTACACCATTCTGCTGGTGGAGCAGAATCTGCGCTTCGCCATGGAGGTTGCCGACCAGTTTTATCTGATCGACCACGGCCAGGTCGCGGCTCACTATGATCGTGATGGCATCGAGAAGGATATTGACGCGCTGTTGGCGCGGCTCGGCGTCTAGTCGACGTTACTCGCGGGTGTGCAGCCGGAAATGGGAGGGCGAGACGCCGTTCATGCGCTTGAAGGTCTTGGAGAAGGCGAAAGGGCTCTGATACCCCACCCGCCCGGCGATCTCCTCCACGGGGAGATCGCTGGTCGCCAGCAGATGCGAAGCATGCTGCATGCGTAACTGTGTCAACTGCTGCATCGGGCTGCGGCCGAATACCTTGCGGCTGATACGCCGCAGATGTTCGGTGCTGACGTGGGCGATCTCGGCCATCTCCTCAATGGTCCACTGGCGCTCCAGCGTCGGCATTACCGACTCGAAAACGGCGACGATCCGGGGATCGCGCCGCCACGGGTCGGCAAAGCGAGCGATATAGCGCTCGATGGTATCGACCCACATGACGCAGCTGGCAGCATCGCCCTTGCCATGAAACACCTCGCTGTAGAGGCCCAGGATGGCGTACTTCATGGGCTCTGGATCGAAGTCCTGCATGATAGGCGCGATGGTACCCACCACCGAGCGCGGGGCGCTCGGCAGGTAGCGCAGCCAGCAGTACTGCCAGCGCTTCTCCGGTACGGCATGGAAGGCATGCAGCGCATGGGCCGGGGCGAAGGACATCATGTTGCGCCGCATGATGCACCAGCGCCCGTCGAGCAGCATGCGCCCCTCGCCGCTCAGGGAGCCGTGGATATAAGCGCCGCTCAAGCGGGTGCGCACGATGCGGTAAGGCACGGCGGCATCGCCCACTCCCAGGTGAGAGATATGCCGCTGCGCCAGCACCGGGCAGTCCTCGGCACGCACGATCCACTGCTGGGTGTCGGCGCCGACTATGTGTGTTTCGGATAGCTGTTCGTGTTCTATAGCCATGGCGTAATCGCCCTGATTGGCCCTAACTGATAGTGGCAATGGAAAACAAGAACGTTCTAATCAGAGCAAAGTACAACAATAACTTCCCAAGTGAACAGGAGAAACCAATGCCAGCCAAAAACTCCTTGAAAACGCTGATGATGTCTTCAGCCGTACTCGGCCTGGGGGGCCTCGCCAGCGGAATGGCAAGCGCCAACTATTCCGACGACGTGGTGCGAATCGGCGTGCTGACCGACATGTCGGGCATCTATACCGACCTCTCCGGCGAAGCGGCCGTGACCGCCGTACGCATGGCCGTCGAAGACTTCGGTGGTGAGGTGAACGGCGTACCCATCGAAGTCATCTACGGCGATCACCGCAATCGCGCCGACACTGGCGCCAGCCGTGCAAGAGAATGGTATGACAACGAGGGCGTGGACATGATCAACGATCTGTCCAACTCCGGTGTCGCCCTTGCCGTGGCAGCAGTGGCCGAGGAGCGCCAGCGCCATGCCATTTCCAACTCGGCGTCCAACATCGGGCTGACCAACGACTACTGCTCGCCCTATGTGACTCACTACACCTACGACGCCTATTCGCTGGCACAAGGCACCGGCAAGACGATCGTCGAGGACGGTGGCGATACCTGGTTCTTCCTCACCGTGGACTTCGCGTTCGGCATCGGTCTTGAGGAGCAGGTATCCGATGTCGTGCGCGAGGCCGGCGGCCAGGTGGTTGGTGCTGCACGACACCCCCTCGACACCACCGACTTCTCCTCCTACGCCCTTCAGGCCCAGGCCTCCGGTGCCGAGATCATCGGTATTGCTTCTACCGGGGCGGATGCCATCAACGCCATCAACGCCCTGGCGGAATTCGGCGTTACCCCGGATCAGCGGCCGGCAGCCCTGCTGCTGTGGTACGACGACATCGTCAGCCTGGGTCTCGATACCGCCCAGGGCCTGCTGCTGACCAATGCCTTCTACTGGGACGCCAATGAGGAGACTCGCGAGTTTTCCCAGCGCTTCTATGAGCGCACCGGGCGCATGCCCAACATGGCGCATGCCGGCAACTACTCGTCGACCATGCATTACCTGAACGCCGTCGAAGCCGCCGGCACCGATGACGCCACCGCAGTCTCCGAAAAGATGCGTGAGCTGGAGATCAACGACTTCTTCGCTACCGGTGGCTATATCCGCCCCAATGGCCGCATGGTGCATGACCAGTACCTGTGGGAGGTGAAATCCCCCGACGAGTCGGAGTACGACTACGACTTCCTGCGCCTGGTAAACACCATTCCCGGCGAGGAGGCTTTCCAGCCGCTGGAGGACAGCACCTGTCACCTGCTCGATAACGATTGATGTGCGACTGCGTGCCCGGCCTCTGGCCGGGCACCACAACTCTCTCCTACCGTTAGCCTCGCGAGCACGTGATCATGGATATTTTCGGTATTCCCATTCAGGCCCTGCTGGGGCAACTCATGCTGGGCATCGTCAATGGCTCCTTCTATGCGGTACTCAGCCTTGGCCTGGCGATCATCTTCGGCGTCCTCAAGATCGTCAATTTTGCTCACGGTGCCTTCTTCATGCTGGGTGCCTTCACCGCCTTCCTGCTGGCCCAGTACATGGGCGCCAATTACTGGGTCACGCTGTTCATCGCGCCGCTGACAGTTGCCCTGTTCGGTATGCTGTTCGAGTTCCTGTTCCTGCGTCGGCTCTATGGCCTCGACCCGATCTACGGGCTGCTGCTGACCTTCAGCCTGGTGCTGGTGCTGGAAGGGGGCTTCCGGGTGGCATTCGGCTCTTCCGGCCAACCCTTCGCCACGCCAGAGCTGCTGCGAGGCACCATCAACCTGGGCTTCATGATCCTGCCGATCTATCGCGGTTTCGTGATTGCCGCGGCGCTGACGCTGTGCCTGGCCACCTGGTTCATCATCGAGCGCACCTCACTGGGCGCCAGCTTGCGTGCCGCGACCGAGCGCTCGGAGCTGACCCAGGCCTTCGGCATCAACGTGCCACGCCTGATCACCCTGACCTATGGTGTGGGCGTGGGGCTGGCGGCCTTCGCCGGCGTGCTGGCCGCACCAATCTTCCACGTAAACCCCTCGATGGGATCCAGCCTGGTGATCATCATCTTCGCCGTCGTGGTAATTGGCGGGCTCGGCTCGATCATGGGGGCCATCGTTACCGGCCTGGGGCTTGGCGTCGTGGAGGGCTTCACCCGGGTGTTCTATTCAGAGTTCTCCTCCACCATCGTCTTCCTGGTCATGGTGCTGGTACTGTTGCTGCGCCCGGCAGGCCTCTTCGGTAGAGAGGAGAGCTGAGCATGCGCACCCTGTACATCGCTGCAATCGCTGTGGTCCTGCTGGCGCTGCTGGTCGTTCCCTTCGTACCCCAGCTCGTCTATTCCGTCTTCGTCATGAAGATGCTGTGCTTCGTGCTGTTCGCCTGCGCCTTCAATCTGCTGCTGGGGCACACCGGGATTCTCTCCTTCGGCCACGCCGCCTTCTTTGGCACGGGGGCCTACGTGACCGGGCAGCTGGTCAAGGAGTACGGTGTGCCCACCGATCTCGGCATCCTGGCCGGCGGCCTGGTGGCGGCAGCGCTAGGGACTATCATCGGGGCTCTGGCCATTCGCCGCAGCGGCATCTACCTGGCCATGATCACCCTGGCCCTGTCGCAGCTGGTTTTCTTCTTCTTCCTGCAGGCGCCCTTCACCGGGGCCGAGGACGGCCTGCAGCGGATTCCCCGCGGCACCTTCCTCGGGGTGATCGACCTGCGCAGCGACACGGCGCTCTACTACGTGGTGCTGGGCATCGTCGCGGCCGGCCTGTGGCTGGTGTGGCGCACCGTCAACTCGCCGTTCGGTAACGTGCTGCGCGCCATCCGCGAGCATGAGCCCCGAGCCATCTCGCTGGGCTACCCCGTGGCCCGCTACAAGGTACTGGTGTTCACCATCTCGGCCGGTCTCGCCGGGATCGCCGGCTCACTCAAGGCGATCGTCTTCCAGCTCGCGGCACTCTACGACGTGCACTGGCACACCTCGGGCGACGTGATCCTGATGACGCTGCTGGGCGGCATGAACACGGTCTTCGGCCCAGCAGTCGGTGCGGCACTGGTTTCCGCACTCAACCATTATCTCGACCCTTTCGGCGCCTGGGTCACGGTCATCACCGGCGTGGTCTTCATGACCTGCGTATTGGCCTTCCGCCAGGGTGTCGTGGGTCAGCTCAATCTCTGGCTTCGCTCTCGCCGCACCTCGATGACCTCAGCCAAGGGCCAGCGTCGTTCGCATGCCCATCAGCAATAACAAGGAGAAAATCGCCATGCCTGCCTTCGACCGCAAGACCCTCATGGCCCGCTTCCAGGACATGGTCGCCCGCGGCCAGCCGATCATCGGCGGCGGCGCCGGTACCGGCATCTCGGCCAAATGCGAGGAAGCCGGTGGGATCGACCTGATCGTGATCTACAACTCGGGGCGTTACCGCATGGCGGGGCGCGCCTCTTCCGCCGGCCTGCTGGCCTACGGCAACGCCAACCAGATCGTTCAGGAGATGGCCCTCGAAGTACTGCCGGTGGTCAAGCACACCCCGGTGCTG
Organism: Halomonas chromatireducens; assembly: GCF_001545155.1. Taxonomy (NCBI): domain Bacteria; kingdom Pseudomonadati; phylum Pseudomonadota; class Gammaproteobacteria; order Oceanospirillales; family Halomonadaceae; genus Halomonas; species Halomonas chromatireducens. Next base: position 1,060,347 of record NZ_CP014226.1, read on the forward strand.
GCCGGGGTCAACGGTACGGACCCCTTCGTGATCATGCCCAAGCTGCTGCGTGAGCTTAAGGAGCTTGGCTTCTCGGGGGTGCAGAATTTTCCCACCGTAGGCCTGATCGACGGTACTTTCCGCATCAGCCTGGAGGAGACCGGCATCACCTACGGTAGCGAGGTCGACATGATTCGCCTGGCCCACGAGATGGACATGCTCACCACGCCCTACGTGTTCTCGGCCGACGAGGCCGTGGCCATGGCGGAGGCGGGTGCCGACATCATCGTGGCGCACATGGGCGTCACCGTGGGCGGCACCATCGGCGCTGAGTCGGCCAAGAGCCTCGACGAATCGGTGCGCCTGATCGATGACTGGGCCGAGGCAGCCAGGCGCGTGCGCCGGGACGTGATCATCCTCTGTCACGGCGGCCCCATCGCCACTCCCGAGGATGCCACCTATGTCATGAAACAGAGCGAGCACTGCAACGGCTTCTATGGCGCCAGCAGCATGGAGCGCCTACCCACGGAAATCGCATTAACTGAACAGATTCGCAAATTCAAGGCCATCACCGACTATCAGGAGACCTCGTCATGACCCGGGTATACGTCAGCGCAGTGATGCCAATCTCCCTTGAGCAGGCCTGGAGCGTGCTGCGCGATTTCAACGGCCTGCCGGATTATCACCCTTTCTTCGCCAAGAGCTACATCGAGGAAGGCAAACCCGCCGACCAGCTCGGCTGCGTACGCCATTTCCACGACCACGATGGCAACCACATCCGCGAAGAGTTGCTCTCGCTCTCGGACCGTGACCACCTCTGCTGCTACCGTATTCTCGAAGCCCCTGCCCTGCCGGTACAAGGCTACGTGGCGGAAATGCGCCTGAAGCCGATCACCACCAGCGGGCAGTGTTTCGGCGAATGGTGGGCGGAGTTCGAGGTCGCAGAGGCCGATCGTGAGGATGTCATGCAGCGCGTATCGGACACCTTCCGGCTGGCCTTCGAAGGGGCCGCTGAGCGTTTTACCAGCTGATAGTAAACATCACGATACCTGCAACAAGCGCCCCGGCCACAAGGCCCGGGCGCTAGTCGTTCTATGCAACTAGACCGACACGCCAAGATAGCGCCCCAGGGTCGCTTCGTCGGACATCGACTCGCCGTCGGCGGTTTCATGCACGATCCGACCTTCCGACATGAAGTAGGCGCGATCGGCCGCCAGTACCGCCGCCTTCACGTTCTGCTCGATCAGCAGCACCGCCACCCCCTCTCGGCTGAGCTCCTTGAGGCTCGAGGCGACATCCTCGACCACCGCCGGTGCCAGTCCTTCGGTAGGTTCGTCGAGGATAAGGCAGCCCGGGTTGGTCACCAGCGCCCGGCCTATGGCCAGCATCGAGCGCTCGCCTCCGGATATCTGATCCCCAAATGCCTTTCGCCGACGCCCCAGCGAGGGAAACAGCTCGAACACGCGGCTGGTTGACCAGCGCTGCCCGGCGGGCCCCTTGCGGGAGTTGAGCTGGAGGTGTTCGTCGACGCTGAGCGAGGGAAACAGCCGTCTTCCCTGGGGCACATAGCCCACTCCCAGATGCGCGATGCGGTGTGGCGGCATGCCCAGCACCTGATGGCCCAACAGCTCCACCGAACCGCTTGCCTGGGGCGGATCGAGCCCTATCAGGACCCTCGCCAACGTGGTCTTGCCGACCCCGTTGCGCCCCATGACCGCAACGCACTCCTTGCCGACACGGAAGTTGATGTCCTGCAGCGCCAGCCCCAGGCCGTAATGGGCTTCGAGGCGCTCGACGCTTATCATCGTTTCAGCCATTGGCACGCCCCAGATAGATGTCACGCACGCCCTCATGGGCGGCAATTTCGTCAGGAGAACCCTCGGCGAACATTTCACCCTGATGCAACACCGAGATACGGTCGCTGAGTGCCAGCACCATCTCCATGTCGTGCTCGATCATCAACAGCGTCACCTCCTGTGGCAGGTCCTTGAGAATACCCTGTAACACCTGGCGCTCGGCATGGGAGAGCCCGGCCGCAGGCTCGTCGAGCAGCAGCAGCCGCGGTTTCTGGGCCATCACCATGGCCAGCTCCAGCTGACGCAGGGTGCCATAGGAGAGGTTGGCCACCGCCTCGTCGAGCACTGGCGTCAGCCCCAACTGGTCGGCCGTGGTCATCAGGTCATCGTCCAGGCGCGACTGCCAGGGCTGCCACAGCGATGGCAGCCGGCCGTCCCCCCTCGCCAGCGCCAGGTTCTCCCTGACCGTGACCGAGGGCACCAGGGTCGATACCTGATAGGTACGACCCAGCCCCTTGAGGGTACGCTGGATGACCGAGTCCGCGCTGATATCGTCGCCGAAGAATCGAATCTTCCCCCGGTCGGGCTTGAGTTCGCCGGCGATCATGTTGAACAGCGTGGTCTTGCCGGCGCCATTGACCCCGATCAGGCCACGCCGTTCGCCCGGCGCCACCCGCAGATGCACGTCGCTGGCCACCATCAGCGAGCCGAAGGACTTGGCCAGGCCGGCGACCTCCAGCGCCGGCTCTGGGCTCATCGAAAGCTGAGCTTCAGTCATAGTAGGGATCCGAACAGTCGCCCGGGGGAAAGTCGCGGCTATCCGGCTCTCCGGCCAGATACGTCTCGGCATCGAAGGGGCCGAACTGGCTGACATTCTCGTAGGTCTTGATCGGCACATTGACCAGGCGGCCGTCGACTTCCTGGACCTCATTGATGTAGATGTTCTGTACCGGGTTGCCGTACTCATCGAGGTGGAAGGGGCCGCGCGGCGCATCCGGCATCTCGGTCTCGCGCAGGGCGGCAATCACGGCGTCACGGTCACCGCCGTTGGCGCTTTCGAAGGCGTTCACCGCCATCTTGAAGGCCACATAGCCATGCTCGGCCGGTGCCAGCGGCATGACGTCATCGCCGTGCATGTCCCAGAAGGCGTCACGGAAGGCCAGGAAGGTATCGCTCTCCAGGCCCTCGGCATACTGCAGCGCCGAGAGACCGCCGATGGCCTGCTCACCCATCTCCGGCAGGTCGCCCACCGCGAAGAAGTTGGAGCCCCCGAGCAACGGCATGCGCGCGTCGATGCCGAAGTCGTGGTACTGCTGGAAGAATGCCAGGCCGTCGCTGCCCGCACCGTTGTAGAGGACGGCATCGCCGTCCGGCAGGGTCGCCAGGATCGAGCTGTAGTCCGAGGTACCGGTGGGGTGCCAGATGCGCTCCACCGATTCCCCGCCGGCGGCGCAGAATCCCTTGAGAAATCCACCCAGCTGGTTATAGGGGAAGGAGTAATCCTGGCCGACCGCGATGATGCGCTGATGACCGAGCTCCTCGGCCACGTACTCGCCGAAGGCGAACATGGGCTGCGCCCCGGTCCAGCCGGCGCGCACCACGTTCTCGGCACGGTCGCGCATGGTGATGTCCTCGGGGGCCGAGTAGGAGATCACCGTCGGCATCCCCGAGCCCTTGGCCCACTCCAGCCCGGCCAGGCCGGTACCGCCCAGCACCGGGCCGACTACCAGGTCGACATCGTCACGGGACTCCATGGCGCGTAGGCGATCCACCGTGGTTTCTGCATCGCCCTGGGAGTCGTAGAACTCGACTTCGATATTGAGCGCCTCGAGACGTTCGGCAAGCTCCTCCTGGGCCAGCTCCACGCCCATGCGCTGCTGCTCGCCGAAAAACGAGAACACCCCGGTCGTGGGCCCGATGACACCGATACGCAGGGTGTCGTCGGCCTGGATATGGGCTGTAGCGCCCACCGTCAGGGCGGAAATACCGCCAATGATAAGGGTCTTGGCGTGCTTCATGGCTCTTCTCCTCGGGTTGTTGTTGTCACGGAAGCCTGTGGCTTCGACTTGCGCTTGAAGTGCTGCTCGAACATTTCTGCCAGCCCACGCGGCATCAGCAGAATCGAGAGCAGCAGAACCAGACCAATCACCATCATGTGTCGGTCGGTGTACTGGGAGACCAGGGTTTCCAGGGCGATCAGGACAGCCACGCCAATAGCGGGGCCCAGCAGGCTTCGATAGCCGCCGAGGACCGCGGCGGTCAGCACCCAGACGGCGTGACCCAGGCCCAGCGGGGAGGGCGACATGATGCCCATGTCGTAGACCAGGAAGACGCCCGCCACGCCGGCGATGGCTCCGGCCAGCACGAAGGCGGTGAAGCGCGCCAGATAAACGGGATGACCCAGGGCGCGCATGCGCTGCTCGTTCTCCTGAATCCCCAGCAGCAGCAGCCCGAAGGGCGAACCGTAAAGCCGCCATACGGCGAGGAAGATCGCCACCGTGACCGTGGTGACCAGCACATAGAAGACCCGGGTATCATTGAGATCGACACCGCCATAGACCGGCATGCGCCCCCCGGCGATGCCGTTGTAGCCGCCGGTGACGTCGACCCACTGGAACGACAGCGCCCAGACCATCTGCCCCAGCGCCAGCGTCAGCATCAGGAAGCTGACCTTGCGCGAGCGCACGGTCAGCAGGCCGAAGATGAAGGCGCTGAGCGTGGTGAACAGCAGCGCCAACAGAACGACAACCGGGAAGGGCAGGCCGAAGCGCACGCCGAGAATGGCGATGGTATAGCCGCTGATGCCGGCGAAGGTGGTCTGGCACAGCGAGAACCAGCCCAGACGGCCCGCCAACAGCGAAAAACTCAGCGCCGCCAGGGCGTAGATCATCGCCCGATTGGCCTGGGAGACCGCATAGTTGCCCATTACCAGTGGCCAGGCCACCAGGGCGGCAACGATAAACAGAATGAGCAGATGTTCGCGTTTCATGCCGTCCTCCCGAACAGGCCCTGGGGCCGAAAGACCAGAATCAGGGTCATGGGTAGAAACAGGAAAAAGAGCGCGAACTGCGGCAGGTAGCCAGTAGCGAAGCTCGACACCATCCCGGTGATCAGCGCACCCACTGCCGCCCCCTTGAGCGAGCCCATGCCGCCGATGATGATCACCACCAGCGAGAGCATCAGCACCCGCACGTCGAGCCCTTGGGTCAGCGACATGTAGGAGGTACCGACCACCCCGGCGACACCGGCCAGGAAGCTGGCGACAGCGAAGACCCCGCCGAACAGCAGTGGCACATTGATGCCCTGTGACATGGCGGTCTCGCGATCGTCGACCCCGGCGCGGATGGCCGCGCCGATGCGGGTGTAGGTCATCACCAGCCACAGGGCGATACCCAGCAGCACGGCAAAGCCCATGATCAGCACCCGGAAGTAGGGATACATCATCACGCCGAGGTCCACCGGCGCCCGCAGCTCGGGAGGCAGAGGCAGGCTCACCGGCTGCCCGCCGTAGACCACCAGCAGGGCGTCGGCGATGATCAGGCCCACGGCGATGGTCAGCAGCGCCTCGGAAAGATCCATGCCGCGTACCCGCTGCAGCAGGAAGCGCTCCATCAGCAGGCCGCCCACCAGGGCGATACCGCCACCGGCGAGAATGCCCAGCGTCAGGCTGCCGGTCTCTCGAATCACCTGGACCCCGAAGTAGCCGCCCAGCAGGTAGAAGGCACCGTGGGCCAGGTTGACCACCCGCATAAGGCCGAAAGCCAGGGTCAGTCCGCTGGCCATGATGAACAGCAGTGCCGCCATGGTCAGGCCGTTCAGGGTCAGAAAATAGAAGGTGTTCATGGCCTCGCCTCCCGACTGATCGAGCGTGGCGTTTCCGGCGTGCTGTTGTTGTCGTTGAAGCACATGGCGATTCAGCCTCGGCGAACGTTCTTGAAGGCACGCGTCTGCTCGGTCAGGGCGCGCTCGGTCGGCAGGCGCTCCATGCTCGATGCCCCATAGAAGCCGTGACAGTCGGGGCAGCGCGCGAGCACGTATTCGGCGTCCTCGGGGTCGGCGATGGGGCCGCCATGGCAGAGCACGATGATGTCGTCACGTACCTCTCGGGCCGCTGCTGCCCAATCGTTGATGGCCTCTACGCAGTCATCCAGGCTCATGGCGGTCTCGGCACCGATGCTGCCACCCGTGGTCAGTCCCAGATGACAGACGATGATGTCGGCGCCGGCCTCCGTCATCGCTCGGGCGTCCTCGGCGCTGAAGACATAGGGTGTGGTCAGCAGCCCTGCCTTGCGCGCCTGCCGAATCATTTCCACTTCCTGGGAGTAGCTCATGCCGGTCTCTTCGAGATTGGCGCGGAAGGTGCCATCGATCAGGCCCACGGTGGGAAAGTTCTGCACCCCGGCGAAGCCCATCGCCTTGAGCTCGGCCAGGAAGGGCTCCATGAAGACGAATGGATCGGTGCCACAGCCCCCCGCCAGCACCGGGGTCTTCTGGGTGACCGGCAGCACCTCCCGCGCCATCTCCTTGACGATCTCGTTGGCATTGCCGTAGGGCATGATCCCGGCCAGCGAGCCTCGCCCGGCCATGCGGTAGCGCCCCGAGTTATAGATCACGATCAGGTCGATGCCGCCTGCTTCCTCACACTTGGCCGACAGGCCTGTTCCCGCACCGCCGCCCACGATGGGCTCGTTGCGTGCCACCATCGCCTGGAAATGCGCCACCAGTTCCTCTCGATTCCACTTTTTCAATTGGGCCTCCTCGGGTCCGTAGACATGATGTCCCTGAAATGCTCGACCAGGGCGGTGGCAAACTCGGGATCGTTGATATTGAAGGGATAACGAATCAGCTGACGCTGGGCGGTCTGTTCCACGGTCTCCTCCAGGGCCTCGAACAGCGCGGCATCGGCTTCAGGATCGTGGAAGGGCTGCCCGGGGGCATCGAGCAGCGAGACGCCGCCTTCAGGGAGCAGAAAGCGTACCGGCCCCTTGCAGCGGTTGAGCTTCTCGCCGATCCAGCGGCCCATGCGCGCGTTCTCTTCCGGCGTGGTGCGCATCAGCGTGACCTGCGGGTTGTGCTCATAGAGAAGGCGCTGGCGATACGCTGCCGGCACCGTATCCAAGGCACCGAAATTGACCATGTCCAGCGCCCCCACCGAGCCCACATAGGGCACCGCGGTGCGGGCCACGACATCCAGACGCTCCTCGCCAGCACTGAAGATGCCACCCATGAACAGGTCGCAGATTTCGGTGGTAGTGATATCGAGCAGCCCGGTGATCATGCCGCTGTCGGCGAGCTTTTCCATGGATTGGCCGCCGGTGCCGGTGGCATGGAAGACCAGGCAGTCGTAGTCTGATTCCAGCACGCGGGTCACCTGACCGACACAGTCGGTGGTCACCCCGAACATGCTCAGGCCGATCGCCGGCTTGCCATCATCCACCTCGGGGATGTGGCCCTTCAGCATGCCGGCCAGGGCGTTGGCCGCATTGCCGAGAACACGGCGAGAGATCCGGTTGATGCCCGCCACATCGGTGACCGAATAGATCATCGCGATATCGCTGGGGCCGACATAGGGCGCCACATTGCCCGACGCCACCGTCGACACCATCACCTTGGGTACGCCAACATCCAGGTCGCGCATGGCCGGGGTAATCAGTGCCGTTCCGCCCGATCCCCCCAAGCCGATGACACCGCCGATGTCGGAGCGGCTGGCAAGCAGCCCGCGCAGGGCCTCTGCCATGGCCGCCACCGCACGGCCACGGTCGTTGACGAACACCTCCTGGGGACCATCGGGATGGCAGGCGGCCACACCCACGGCACGAATATCCGCCGTGCCGTGGTCACCGCCACGCGTTCCCACGTCGACGATGACCGTGTCCAGGCCCGCCGCCTGCAGCAGGCCGCGAACATAGCGCAGCTCGGCGGCTTTCGTGTCGCAGGTTCCAATAATGTAAGCTTTGAAGCCCATGGCATGTCTCCACTTCCTGGCCGCCATCGTTTCGCAGCGGCCTTCTTGTTTGCACAGAGTGTTGCAGTAAGCGTGCCAGGTTGACGAGCCGCCGTATGACGGGATTTCGAGCCAACCGGCCTGGCCAGTATGGGTATAAATGGGTACCCAGATACCCGAAATTACCCGATATGACACGCAGGGATTCCAATGACAGAAGCGTTCAACGGCACGATTGGTCACCTGGTGGCCAGCCTCGAGGAAGCCCGGCAGCAGCGTGGCAGCCCTTCCCTGCTGAGCCCCATGACCGCCCGCCTGCCGGCAACGCTGGCCGATCTCGGCAGCAGCCTTCCCATTGGCGATGCCAACGGTGAGCTGCTCGACGCGCTGCGCAACAGTCCGGCTTTTCCCGAAACGACCTATGCCGGCGTACTGGCCAACGATCCTTTCCGGCTAGCGGACGACCTGCTCGAAATGCTGGCCAGGCTGGGCTGCAAGCGCGTGGCAAACTGGCCCTCTACTGCCCTGCTCAGCGGCGAGCTGGCGGAGACGCTCACCCATTCGGGGCTGGGGTACCGAGAGGAGATGGCTTTCCTGACTCAGGCACGAAAGCGCGGCTTCGCGACCCTGGCTATCGTTTCACAGCCTTCACAGCTGCCGCTGGCAATGGCCACGAAGCCCACGCAACTGATGATTGCCGCCGGCCTGTCGGCGAGCGTGGACACGTCACCGTCAGTGGAGCGAAGGGAACTGCAGGTATTGGCGAAGAGAATCAAGGCAGAGGGCAAGGCGGTATGGTGCTACGAACATGACGGCGTGGCCGAGCTCATGGCTGCCCTGCACCCGGTGGCGGAGGTCGTGATACGTCACCCACACGCGGTGGAGCGCTAGGAGCCTATCGGATTTGATCGTCACGAGAGAGTTGGATTTCGAGACAAGTTTATCGATCTGATGAGGCGAATAGCCCGCTATTTAACGAATCAGATCGAATGAAATTGGCCGAAAGACCGGATCTCGCAGTAGATCAGCGTTGAGTCCGACAGGCTCCTAGAGCAAGCCGTAATGGCGCATCTTGTTGTAAAGGGTCTTGCGCGCCAAGCCAAGCTCCGCCGCGGTTTCCTGGCGTCGAAAGCGGTTGCGACGCAGGGCATCGAGTATCCATTCCCGCTCGGTCTCCGGCAGCGCCCCGTTGCTGGAAGCTGCCTGCCAGGACGTCTCGTCCGAACGCGCCGATAACCGAGGTAGGCCCTCCCTTTGACCCGGTGGTTTAGCGTGCAGAACGGGCAAGTCTCGGACCGAGACCACCTCCCGCTCGCACATCACCACGGCACGCTCCAGCACGTTGCGCAGCTCGCGCACGTTGCCCGGCCAATGATGCTGCATCAGGGCCCGGTAGGCCGAGGCGTCCATCTCGCGCACCCGTGGATTCATTTCCCCGGCGATACGCGGCAGCAAATGACGCACCAGCAGCGGGATGTCCTCGATGCGCTCGCGCAAGGGTGGCAGGGGGATCTCCACCGCATTCAGGCGATAGAAGAGGTCTTCGCGGAACTGGCCCTCGGCAACCATGCGGCGCAGGGCACGATTGCTGGCGCAGATCAGTCGCGCATCGGTGAAGCGTGGCTCATTGCTGCCCAGCCGTTCGAAGCTACCGTCCTCCAGCACCCGTAATAGCTTGGCCTGCAGCGCCAGCTCCAGATCACCGATCTCGTCCAGCATCAGGGTGGTGCCGTGTGCCTGCTCGAAACGCCCGAGCCGGGCCTTGAGGGCGCCGGTGAAGGCCCCGGCCTCGTGGCCGAACAGTTCGCTTTCCAGCAAATCGCGGGGTATCGCCGCGCAGTTGACCGCCACCATCCGCTGGTGTCGACGCCGGCTGACCAGGTGGATGGCACGGGCCACGAGCTCCTTGCCGGTGCCGTTCTCGCCCGTTACCAGCACCGTGATATCTCTCTCCGCCACCTTGCGGATCATCTGCACGACCTCGGTGATGGCAGCCGAGCGACCGATCAGGCCGAACTCGTGGCCATCGCCCAGCCATTCGCTCTTCAGGCTGTGGATGTGGCTCTGCAGCTGGGCAACGGCCTTGTAGGCCGAGGTGGTTTCCGCCACCGCGGCTTCGAGCGGGATACGGTCGATGGTCGAGCCCCCGATATAGCCGTTGGCGCCGGATATCTCCGCCACCTTCTGCGCCTCATCGGGGGTGGTGATTGGGCCGCCTTCGACGGTGCACAGCAGGCCGGGATGACGGCTGCGCACAGCTTCAAACACCGCCCTGGCGTGTTCCGCAGCCTCGTCCAGGCTGTATCGACTGGGGACACCATCCGCTCCGCCGGCATTCCAGCCATAGTTGATACACAGCAGGTCGACCCCCGTGTCGGCCATGGCAAGGGCCTCGTCGAGCTGGCGCACATAGGCGCAGGTCTGCAGGCCAGCCTCCCGGGCCAGGCGCATCAGCGCGACTTCACGCTCCAGCCCCACGCCGGCCCGCTCCAGGCAGGCCCGCATCGGGCCGTCGAAGTGCACTGCCGTGGGAAAGTTGCAGATACCCTGAAAGCCCGCATCGCGCACCTGCCGCACCAGCGCCTCCAGGTCACAGGCCGGATCGAAGACGCAGGCGCCGAAATAGACGGGCAGCGTGACACGCGTCAGTATCTCGGCGCGGGAGAAGTTCATTACCGCACGGTTGTTGTCGGCCAGCGGCAGCATGCAGGAGATTGAGGGGCCGCCCAGCACCCGCAGGCGCCCGGCGTTGAGCGCGAGCAGAAAATCCGCGCCTCCCTGGGCCGCCGCCTTGGCGGTCATGCCGGTGCCGATGGCGGCTCCCACCAGGAAGCGGCGATTGTCGAGAGTCTCCACCTTGGCCATGTGCCTTGTCTCTCCGGGCGGCAATGTTACCGTTTCAGGGCAGCCCCTCCTGGTGGGCGAACCAGCTTTCGAGGATCAACACCGCCGCGATGCCGTCGACACCGTCGTCGCGATAGCTCTTGTCACGATCGCGCAGGTGTCCCGCCTCGCGGGCGATGGCCTTGGCTTCCCGGGTGGAGCCACGCTCGTCGACCATCTCGCAGGGCTTGCCGTAGCGGCCGTAGAGCCGCTTGCCGAACTTGCGCGCACGCAAGCTCATCGCCGACTCGGTGCCGTCCATGTTGAGCGGCAGCCCCACCACGAACAGGTCCGGCCGCCACTCCTCAACCAGGCGCGTGACCCGGTTCCAGTCGGGAATGCCATCCCGTGCCGACAGCGGGTCGAGGGGGCGGGCCCTGGCGATCACCTCGTTGCCCACCGCCACGCCGATGCGCCGGGTACCGAAGTCGAAGGCCAGGATCAGGCGCTTGCCGGACATTATGAATGCCCGGCTTCCCGCGTCATCAGATTGAGGTCCACGCCGAGGATACCGGCGGCGGCCGTCAGGCGCTGCTCCGGCGGCACCTCGAAGAGGATGTCGGCGCGCCCTTCCACGGTCAGCCAGGCGTTATCGAGCAGCTCGGCCTCGAGCTGCCCCGCCTCCCAGCCGGCACAGCCCAGGCAGACCAGGAACTCCTTCGGCCCGCGACCGGCCGCCAGCGCCAGCAGGATATCCATGGAGGTGGTCAGGGCGATATCGCTGTCCACCTGAATACTGGAATCCCAGCCTTCGCTCGAGCCGCGATGCAGGATGAAGCCGCGATCCTTGTGCGTCGGTCCGCCATAGTAGACCGGTGCATTGCGGTGTGGGCTCTCTTCCGCCTCCAGCTCCAGCTGCTCGAACAGGGCATCCAGGCTGATATCCAGCGGCCGATTGACGATAACACCCATGGTGCCGTTCTCGTCGTGATCGCACAGGTAACTGAGAGAGCCGGCAAAATTCGGATCTTCCAGATGTGGCATCGCCATCAGAAAATGGTGTTTCAAGCCTAAGCTTTGCGCAGATTGCATGTGACTCCCGGACGGCAGGCCCAGCTCGTGGCAGGGCCCTACCGCACGCCGAAATGATTGCCTTGTCCGAACCGCCAGACCCGGGTAATGGAGAGGCTGTCGAGCTCTCCCATGCCGCTGTCGAAGGGCCGGTAGGGGCCCGCGCCATGGACGGTATCCAGTGCCGCCTGGTCGAGTTCGGTATGTCCTGACGATTGTACCACCTCCGCCTGACGGAGCTGACCATCTCGTCCAATCACCACGCGGATGCGCAGCTGTCCGTCCAGATGGCGAGGGGCCGGGTGGACCCGGTTGCCGTAGTCCTCGACCCGCCGTGTCCAGTCGTCGATATAGCGGGCCTCGGCGGCCTGCTGGGCCGCCGGCCGCTGCGAATCGGCGGCGGGGCCCTCCACGCTGGGCGCCAGCCCCTGCTCGCGAATGCTGCTGGTGGCCTGGGCCAGCAGGTCTCGCCCCGATGCCGAGGGAGCTGCCGCGGCCGGGGCGGATGGCGATTCACTCGCCTGGGGCGCGCTTTCGCGGGGCTCGGGGACGGCGCTCTCATCACGGGCCACTTCTGCCGATGGCGGCGCCTCCTCAGCGGGGGCCGGCTCCGTCTCGCTGTGCGCTGCACGCTCCGGCTCCGCCGTGGTGGCCGGGTCAACCGCGCTCTCCGGCGCCTCCAGCACGGGCATCTCCTCCATGGCCGCCGCCCGCGACTCGGCGGGAGCCTCTTCGGAAGGCTCCCCGGCAGCCTGCTGATCGGCCTCGGCCATGGCGTCCGCCTCCACCGGTATCTCGGCGGGCTGCGTCACCAGCACCACATCCAGGCTCGAGGGTTCCGCCGGGGCCGGCGCAAAACGGAAGCTGGCCACCACACCGATCAGGGCCAGATGCAGCAGCAGCGCAACCGAGAGCGCCAGCCAGCGGCGATAGGAGCGCGTGACCGGAGCATAGCGGATGGGATCGCTGATGGTGACCGCCATGGTATTCGCAGGCTCTCCTCGTACTGGATGTGTGGCTATATGGGGTTACCGCTCCAGGCGTCGCTCGATGGCATCCATCAACAGCCCGGCGATATCGGTACCGCGCTGGTCATCGATCTCGCGCACGCAGGTGGGGCTCGTCACGTTGATCTCGGTGATGTAGTCGCCGATCACGTCGAGGCCAACGAACATCAGCCCCCGTTCGCGAATCATCGGCTGCACCTGCTCGATCAACCAATAGTCGCGCGCGGTCAGCTCACGGGTGACGCCGGTGCCCCCGGCGGCCAGGTTGCCCCGGGTCTCCCCGGCCATGGGCACCCGGGCCAGGCCATAGGGCACCGGCTCACCGTCGACCAACAGGATGCGGGTATCGCCATCCCTGATCTCGGGAATGTAGCGCTGGGCCATGATCTGTCGCTGGCCCCGCTCGGTGAGCGTCTCGATGATCGCCCCCAGGTTTCGCCCTTCCGGCTGCACGTGGAAGATGCCGCTGCCGCCCATGCCGTCCAGCGGCTTGAAGATCACGTCGCCGTGCTCGGCATGGAAGTCACGCAGCACCGGCTCGCTGCAGGAGACCAGGGTCGGCGTACAGCACTGCGGAAACTCCTGGGCGAAGAGCTTCTCGTTGCAGGCGAGCAGCGCCACCGTAGGGTTGACCACCAGGACGCCCTCGCGTTCGGCGAAGCCCAGCAGGTGCACCGCGTTGAGAAAGTGGCTGTCCACCGGCGGATCCTTGCGCATCAGGATCACGTCGAGCTCGGCGAGCGGGGTGGGTTCCGGTGCGCCCAGGGCATACCAGCGCTCGGGATCGCGAAAGGCGGTCAGGTCGCGCATCCGCGCATGGGCGCGGCCATCCTTCAGGAACAGGTCCTCCTGCTCCATGTAGTGCAGCGACCAGCCGCGCTCCTGGGCGGCCCACAGCATGGCCAGTGTAGTGTCCTTCTTGTAGGTGAGGTCGGCGATGGCATCCATCACCACCCCTACCCTGAGGGCACGTTCGCTTGTCGGCTTGCTACTCGGCTTGCTCATCGGCTCCGGGCTTCCACGAATGGATTGGTGTGGGCGAAGTATGCCGCAGGCTCGAGGGCAACACCAAGGCGGACCCGATGCGTTGCGCTTGACTTCATCAATCACTGCCACTAGATTTAGTTTCAGTTGAAACTATTATAGCGCACCGCCAAGAGACCCTCGCCATGATCGATATCCAGCAGATTCATCACGTCGCCTATCGCTGCCGCGATGCCAAGGAGACCGTCGAGTGGTACCAGGACAAGCTCAACATGGACTTCCTGGTCGCCATCGCCGAGGACCGGGTCCCCTCCACCAAGGAGCCCGACCCCTATATGCACCTGTTCCTCGATGCGGGCAACGGCAATATCCTGGCCTTCTTCGAGATCCCCAATTCACCGCCCATGGGCCGCGACCCCAATACCCCGGAGTGGGTCCAGCACATCGCCTTCCGCGTGGCCGATGAGACCGCCCTGCTGGCGGCCAAGGAGGAGCTGGAGAGCAAGGGCGTGAAGGTGCTGGGCCCCACCGAGCACGGCATCATCCGCTCGATCTACTTCTTCGATCCCAATGGACATCGCCTGGAGCTGACCTATGAGAAGGGCACCCCGGCACAGATGAAGCAGCTTCGGGAAGTGGCCCCGGCCATGGTCGAGGAGTGGTCCAGGACCAAGCGGGCGCCCAAGCACGCCGCTTGGCTGCACGAGGAGGAGTTCAAGGCACTCGACTGAGCCCCCTTCGAAAGACCGACCCAGGCGATCCGGGGATCAGGCTGGGTCGCTCGTTGACCCGGGCACCAGGCGAATACCGCTCGCCTCGATGACGATCAGGCGGCGCTTGTAGAGCCGCCCGATGGCCTGCTTGAAGGCATTCTTGCTCACCCCCAGCCGGGCCTTGATCACGTGGGCCGGGCTGGCATCGGAGAGCGGCAGGTAGCCGCCGCTTTCCCGCAGCGCCTTGAGCACCTGCTCCCCCACCACATCGAGCCGGGCCGGCCCCGGCGGCAACAGCGAAAGGTCGAGGCGACCATCCTCGCGCAGCCGCTTGACGAAGCCGGGCACCCGCTGGCCCCGGCGCAGCGGCCGGGTCACGTCATCCTGGTAGAGCAGGCCCCAGAAGCGATGGTCGACCACCGTCTTGTAACCGAGGTCGGTGCGGTCGGCGATGACCAGCACGACCTCATCACCCGCGGCGTAGCCGGTGGCCTCGTCCTGAACGAAGCGGTCGAGCTTCTGGGAGGCCACCGGCCGGCCCTGCTGATCCTCGTAGATAATCACCAGTACCCGCTTGCCGGGCGTGGGCCGGAAGCGCTGCTCACCGTAGGGCAGCAGCAGGTCCCTCGGATGCCCCCAGTCGAGGAAGGCACCGGTTTCGTTGACCGTCACCACCTCGAGGTAGGCCACCTCGCCCACCGCTGCCTTCGGGGCACGAGGCCGACTCTCACGGCCGGAGGGTTGAGGCGGGCGGGACGCTGTGAGCCGACCGTTACGACGATCGTGAAAGGAGGAGGACATGGCGAGGGTTCCGCAGGAGTGTGCGGGCATTATGGCAAAAAAAGGCGGCGCCGGGTTGCCCGGGCCGCCAATAGAGAACTCCACGGTTTCAGGCCTCGCGCTTGCCATCCACCAGCCGCGACACGCCCCAGGGGTTGCCGTCCTTGAGCGGCTCCGGCAGCAGGCCCCCCGGCAGCGCCTGGTAGCACACCGGGCGCAAGAAGCGGAAGATCGCCGCACTGCCCACCGAGGTGGTGCGGGAGTCCGAGGTGGCCGGGTAGGGGCCGCCGTGGACCATGGCATGGCACACCTCCACGCCAGTGGGCCAGCCGTTAGCCAGAATCCGCCCCGCCTTGCGCTCGAGAATGGGTAGCAGGGCTTTCGCCGCAGCGAGATCGCGGATTTTTTAGTTACACAATAAAAAGAAACGCATTAAAACGGTTTCCAGTGAGATCATCTCTTTCTCTTGAAAGCCAGAATGGGGGATGTCTTTTAAGAAAAAAAAGCCCTCTATTGGAGCTCAAAATTCCGCATGGTGATGAGACGATTTTATCTAAAAGACAATCTAATTTACTTAACAAAAAAGGCTATCTTGTACCTAAAAAAGAAGAGGTGGTTAAGCGCCAGTCGCAATACCTTGAAATTTATGAAAAGTTAAAAGTGGTGATGAAGGATAAGTTTGACAAGCCTGTTTTTCTTATGTATGGAACTTTGCTTGGCCATCATAGGAATGGGGACTTTATAGAAGGTGATGATGATTTTGATGTGGGATATTGGTCAGACTGTACGGATGTTAATTCTGTAAAAAAGGAGACTAAAGAGTTAGTCCTCGATCTTGTGCTCTTGGGGTTTAACTGTAGCTTTAATAGAAAAGGTCGGCTCTTCCGCATTGCTTTACCCGAAAGCCCGCCCGGGGTCCATCTGGACATTCGCCCCGTGTGGTATGAGGATGGACATGTTTGGGCGCATCGCCAAGCCAAACTTCCACTTTGTAGAGAGGACTTCTTGCCGGTAAAAGAAGAGTTGTTGAGGGGTAAGATGGTTTTTACCCCAAATAATACAGAGGTATTTTTAGCGTCCTATTATGGGAAAGGCTGGAAAGTCCCTGATCCCTCATACTCTAATGAAGCGATTCCTGATGAGGTGAAAAAGTTTCTAAACAAGACCAACATAAGTCCAGCCGAGTATCGGGAGATGTGTGAGGAAATAGCGCAACGCAGTAGCGATTACCCCAATCCTGGTAGATTTATTGCAATCGGCTTGCTTGATCTTTATTCCGAAGATGTTCCGAGTCTGGATCTAGAGTAGGTCATATTTGATGATGGCAGGTGGTCTTATCCTTAGTTTAGCCTCACGATTGTGGCGAAGGTTTTATCAGCGTGATAATGATGGCTGGGTTAAAAAGCAAGCACTGCTTGCTGGCCGATATGAAAAAATAAGAGAGAGATTAGTATTAAACATTGCTGATGGAAAAAAAATCAGGGTGTTGTTTCTGGTAAGAGAGAACCAGAAATGGGGCGCTCAGTCCCTTTATGAAGAACTTGAAAAAGATATAGCGTTTGAGCCTGTAGTCGTCGTGGCGCCTTTGAAACAGCTAGGCCGCTCTGTCGGGAAAACACAGTTGCTTCAACTGGGCGAGAATTATTCTTTTTTTAAGAATAAAAATATGAATGTAGAGCTTGGTTATGACCAGGGCCGGAAATGTTTTATTCCATTGAAAACCTTTTTTCCTGATGTCGTTTTCTATGATCAACCGTATGGCTTATCGTATTCTCATCGTATTGAAGTGGTGTCGCGTTATGCTTTGACATGTTATATCCCTTACGGCTATGGGCTCTATTTGGCTAGAGAGTCAGGGCAGTTATCGTCCAACTTTTTCCCATTGATATGGCGTGTTTATCTCGAGAGTAGAGGGCTGCTTAATGGCTGGGATGATAGCCCAATTGTCGAGTATGGTAATTATATCTATCTAGGGTATCCAAAGATGGATGCCTTGTTGTCTCAGTTACCAAGGTCTAGACATGCTGGATCTAGGATGGGCGAATCAGTCTCTTCTGAGAAAGTTGTCGTGTTTGCACCTCATCACTCATTGGAGAGTGGGCATCATAACCAATACGCCACTTTTCCTTGGAGTGGGGAAGATGTTCTTGAGCTTGCCAGGGGTACACCGCAATTCAGGTGGGTTTTCAAACCTCATCCTCGCTTGAAATATACATTGGTAAAATCTGGCACCATGAAAGCTGATGAAGTCGAAAAATACTATAAAAGCTGGAGGATGCTGCCAAATGCTGAAATTGTTGACGATGGCGACTATCTCGAAATTCTCAAGCATTCAGACGCCATGATTACGGACTGCGGTTCTTTCTTACTTGAATATCTAATTACAGGAAAACCCCTAATTCACCTTGTCAATTCAGACTCTCAAGGATATAGTTCCTTTGGGGAGGAAGTCGTAAGAAACTTTTATAAAGCCGTAGATGGAGAAAGTCTATCAGTCTTGTTTGAGAGGGTGGTAGTAAACGGCGATGACTTTCTCTATGAAGAGCGGATCAGGAATGTTTGTTTACCAAGCGGTGTGGCAGGGCGTGAGATAAAAGATGATCTCAAGCGTGCGATTCTTGCCGTATAACCAACTCGAATGCAGTACTGAATAAGGTGTGGTGATGTGGTTCTATAGGTTGTGCTGGCGCCAGTTCCATTGGTCTTCCTCGGTTCTAAAAAAGTTTATTTCTATAGTGCCGCTTCCGACTTTGGCGGTTATTTTACTTACTTTGCTGAGCCAAGGTGCGAAGCTATTAGCCTTTTTCTTGCCATTGAAGGTTATTATCTTGATTGGCTCGACCGGAATTCCGCGATATTTTCCTTCCTCATGGGCTGCCTATGAAAAAGAACCTCTGGTTCTGGCTCTGAGCGCTGCATCAATTTTCTTTTTTCTGATCCATTTTATATCAGAAAATATGGCTTCAAAAGTTTCTGAGGTTGGTTCAAGCCGTATCATAGCGCAGACGCGAAAACTACCAATTTTTACCAAGCAAAATGAACTTTCTTCTGAGGCCTATCACCGATTGTCCTCCAGTTTGGCAACCGTGGTTATGGCATTCTCCTTGCTGGTTGTTTTTGGCGCGATTTATCCGCGGTTCTTGATGGCCGTGGTCGGTTATTTTTTATTTATTACTTTGATCATTACTGTAGTTGTTATGACTTTTGATGGCGGAAAGGCTTTTATTGAAAATAAAAGCGAGGAATTTTCAGGCTTTATTTTTGGTGGGGGATTCCTCTTTGTCTTCTCGTTTATGGTTATGGATTTTTTGCTAGGCGATGGTCCGGGGTTCATGCAGGCTATTATTTGTTTGCTTCTATCCAGGCAATTGTTTAACAAAAGTCAGCGACTGGTCAAGGATGCATGCTGGTTGAATGAAAAAAAGCTGCAAATAAATGCGATTTTTTTCTCGCGTCATAAGTTTTTCAGAAGTGTTGAAGAAAGAGGTAATAAAAAACATCAGGATCTTCTTCGGCTGCCAGAGCGCCCCGATATTCTTCTTCATATGCTTAAAAAGTGTAGCCCCGACATTGTGGGCGATGAGTCCTCCGTGCTTTGCAGTTGGCAACAGAGCGGCATTAAAAATATTCATTTATTTTCTGTGAAATTGGCTTCCCAAGCTTCAATTTCGAGATCTTATTACCTGAAAATCTATGATAGTCGGCTAAAGAAGCAGGCGGCTCATGAGATGGAGTTGTTGACCTGCTGCTATGATAATAAGCTGCCCGCGCTTTCGCTCGCGGGAGAGTGTCAGTGGGAGGGGTATAGTGTTCATTTATTTCATGGTTCTGGTGCGGAGGCTGTCTCAAGGCAGGATTTTAACAGGCTGGCGTTAGATCGGGTGACTACTTACTGGTCGATCAGCCTTCCAAAAAAATTAATTTCGAGATATCGCAAGGCGCACCCTTTGCTTCCTCAGAGGCTTGACAGTTCAACTATAAAGTGGCTGTCTATAGTTTTCAATAATACAGAGCATGCAGAGAGTGTTGCACTCCTTGGCAGTCTTCTGGAGGAAATCAAGGAGTCCCTATCTTCGCTCCCCGTCGTATTGATCAATCCAGGCGTTTGCCCGGAAATGGTGTTTCTGAAAGCCGACGATAACTTTGAAGTCGGGCATTGGGGGCGGTGGCAGCTGGAACCAGTCGGTGCGGGGTTCGGCATAAGAAAAGGGTGGATTAAGGATTTGCGCTATGTATTCGATAGAGCATGTGAGCATAGAAGTGATTTTTATCCTTCAATGTTCCCTTTGGTCAGACTCAGTGCTTACTGCCATTTGTTCGAACAACAGTTCAATCAGCAGCGTTATGCAGATGCGGTTGCCTTGATACCCGAGATGATTGCCTGTTTGCCTTCTCAGCAGAGTCTATCAGCGTGACTTCGCTGTCCTACATTTTCCGAGACCTTTTGGTGTATCTGTGAGAGTCCTTCTGGTTGCGTCTTTCGGGGGGCACTGGGTGCAGCTGCAGCGCTTGGCCACGCTGCTGGAAGTGGAGGAGCAGGTGTTCGTCTCCACGGCCGGGAAGCAGAATGGTGGAGCGGCCTATTATCTCGATGATTTTAGTGTGCTTGAGCTCTGGCGGGGCGTGCGTCAACTGCCCAGGGCTTTCGGTATCGTGCGTCGTAGCCGGCCAGACCTGATCATCAGCACCGGCGCTGCGCCCGGATTGCTGGTACTCTTCGCCGGCTTCCTGCTGGGCAAAAAGACCCTGTGGGTGGACAGTATCGCCAATTGCCGTCGGTTGTCGCTCTCGGGGCGCGTGGCCAAGCTGTTTGCCAGCCAGGTGCTAACCCAGTGGCCGGAGCTGGCCACGGGGCGCGTGCGCTACCTGGGGAGGCTGCTATGAGGGTGCTGTTTGCTGCGGGTACCCAGTTTTCCTTTCCGCGGTTGGACGAGGCGGTGCTGAGCGTGGCTCGCCAGCGGCCAGCGTGGAAGCTGGTCTACCAGGCCGGGCCAGGGGCGTCGCTCCAGCGCTTCGCGTCGTTGGCAAACCTGGATGCGCAAGCATTATTCAGCGCTAGTGAGTTCATCTCAATATTCGATAATGCTGATTTGGTAGTGACGCACGCCGGAATGGGCAATATCATGGCGTGCCTGGAGCAGGGCAAGCCATTTCTGATGCTGCCGAGGCTTGCGCGGCTGGGGGAGCATCGCAATGACCATCAGGTGGATACCGCCGAGGCCATCTCGCGTATCTATGGCGTACCGTTTTTTCAAGACGTCGAACCGTTGGTCGAGGCCGTGCTTGATGGGCCGGCAGCCCTGGCTCCGCCCGCTGCGCCGGCC
This sequence comes from Halomonas chromatireducens, assembly GCF_001545155.1. Taxonomy (NCBI): domain Bacteria; kingdom Pseudomonadati; phylum Pseudomonadota; class Gammaproteobacteria; order Oceanospirillales; family Halomonadaceae; genus Halomonas; species Halomonas chromatireducens. The sequence goes on from NZ_CP014226.1 coordinate 1,080,768, forward strand.
CAACGCATTCACGATGAGCGTCAGGCCTTTGGCAAGCAGCTAAAAGCACTGATTCAGCAACTGTAAGGATCGTCGTAGAACTGATGAGTAAAAGCACCTTCGGTTTTGCCGACCGATACCCTGCCCAGTTGATCGTTCCTTTCGTTGATTTCATGGCCATCGTGGGCGGTGGCCTGCTGGCCTATTGGCTTCGTTTCGGTAGCTTTGACTTGCATGAACGGTATTGGCTTGCCATTGCCATCATGTGTTTGCTTGTTATTCTGCTCAATACCGTTCAAGGCGGCTACGAGCGTTGGCGTATCAGCCGCATCTCGTCACTGCTTGGCAAACTTTGTCTGGTCTGGCTGACGGTGGCGATCATAGCTGCGTCGCTGATCTTTTTTGCCCATGCTGCCGAGCGGTTCTCACGGCTCTGGATCGGCTTCACCCTGGTTATCTCCTTTTTGGTCTCTGGCGGCAGCCGTGTGCTGGCACAGGTGCTGCTACGTAGTGCTCGGCGGCGCGGATGGTCGCAGCGTCCTGTCTTCTTGGTAGGGCCTGGCGAGCAGATCCTTCGCGTGGCCGCTGGCATGCGCAACTCGCCCGCCGAAGGGTATGCGCTGGCAGGTATCGAGCGCATGTCGGCGCCTCCCGAAGCTGGTTGTTTGAAACGGTTGGCGCGCCGCGTGGAAGAGTCGGGGGCGCGAGAAGTGTGGATCTGCGTCCCGCTCGAGATGGGAGGGGTAGTGCGTACGATTTTCTACGCGCTGCGCTACCATACCGCCGAGGTCCGCTTCGTTCCTGACTTCAAGGATATGCATTTGCTCAATCATCGCATGAGTCAAGTAGCAGGGCAGTTGTCCATTGATCTTAGCGTGACCCCCATTGATGGGGTGGCGCGCATCGTCAAACGCCTTGAGGACCTGGTTCTCGGCTCGTTTTTTTCGTTACTGGCATTGCCGATCTGCTTGATCATTGCGGTTGCCATCAAGGCCACGTCACCTGGACCGGTGCTGTTCAAGCAGTACCGTACTGGTGCCAACGGCAAATTGTTCAAGGTGTACAAGTTCCGCTCCATGGCGGTACACCAGGAAGTGGGGGGATGTGTCACCCAGGCCAGGAAGGGCGACCCACGGGTAACTCGGCTGGGGGCCTTATTGCGCCGCACCTCACTTGATGAGCTACCGCAGTTCTACAATGTGCTGCAAGGGCGCATGGCTATCGTGGGGCCTCGGCCGCATGCATTGGCCCACAACGAGCATTACAAGGACCTGGTGGAATCCTACATGAAGCGTCACAAGGTCAAGCCCGGGATCACCGGCTGGGCCCAGGTCAACGGCCTTCGGGGTGAAACGGACACCGTGGATAAGATGGAGCGCCGCGTTCAGTGCGACCTGTGGTACATCGACAACTGGTCGTTGTGGCTTGACCTGCGCATCATCGGACTGACGATAGTCAAGGGGTTCATCAACCCTAACGCCTACTGATGCTTCGGTGGCAGGGTGCTATAATCGGCCGGCTTTGATGCCGGCCTTTTTGATTCTGGAGTTCCATTTTCGATGTTTTCTTTTGATTATCAGCGTGTTGGGGCTCCCGTACTTATGCGGCACTACACCAGCCTGGCTGTATTTCTGCTGGGGGCCATTGCACTCATCGTGTCCAGTGGATATTCGCTGGGTGCAGTGATGCTGCTGCTGGGTAGCGTTTTCTTGCTGGTCAAGCGCCCAGACCTGAACCTGGATCGCAGTGACTGGCTGGTCATGGCAGCCCTGGTTGCCTACGCGAGTGTCGGCATGGCGGAGGCCTGGTGGGACGGGCAGGGCACGCGTGGTATCGACAAGCCGATTCGCTTTGTACTCGCCATACCGGCCATGCTGCTGATCATGGCCTACCCGCCCCGCCTTGCCTGGATGTGGAGCGGGATTGCCACGGGGGCCGTTGGCGCGGGGATATGGGCTGGCTGGCAGAAACTGGTGGAGGGGGCCTGGCGCGCCGAGGGACACACCCATGTGATTCAGTTTGGCAACCTGAGTATGTTGCTGGGGGTCTTGTGCCTTGCCGGGCTTGGCTGGGCCGTTGTGCAGCCACGGCGCAATCTATGGTTCGCAGTATTGTTGCTGGGCGCCTTGGGGGGAATCCTCGGTTCGCTTTTTTCGGGTAGTCGCGGTGGCTGGATCGGTTTTCCGATCGTGCTGTTGGTACTCTATCGCGGCTATGGAAGGCAGCTGCCGGGCAGGATCAAGGTGGCTGTTCTCGCCGCAGTGGTGGTGGGTGCCAGCTCGGTTTACGCATTACCACATACAGGCGTTCAATCTCGGGTGCATGAGGCGTTCAGTGATGTCGAGCGCTATATCAGCGGTGAGAGCCGCACGAGCTCCGTGGGTGCCCGTTTCGAGATGTGGAAAGGGGCTTACCATCTGATCCTTGAGAAGCCCGTCACCGGTTGGGGTCATCTTGGATACCGTGAGGGCATGGATCGGTTGGCGGAAGAGGATGTGATTCACCCGGGGGTCACGATCTACGGGCACGCCCATAATGAGTTCATCGATGCCTTTGCCAAGCGTGGTGTCATTGGCCTTGCGGTGCTGCTGGCCTTGTATTTGATCCCGATGAGGTTCTTTGCACGCCACATGACGGCGAGGAACCTTGAATTGCGATCTCTTGCGGTGGCCGGTGTGCTGCTGTCAGTTGCCTATATCGACTTCGGCCTGTCGCAGGTCTTCCTGGCCCACAATAGCGGGGTGATGATGTATGCGTTCTGGCTAGCGGTGCTGTATGGTACAACGAAATCGATTGTAAATAGGCTGGCTGCAACAAAGACGTAGTACATCATGACCCGTGTCCTTTTTATAACGGATCATCTCGGCGGCGGAGGGGCACCGATTTCCATCCTTGCCCTGGCTTCCACTCTTGCTGAGCGTGGTTGTTTGGTGACGATCGTCTCCCTGCAGGATAAGATCTGGCACGAGCCACCCGAGGGCGTTGACTTTCAAGTATTGAGCTTTACCTACCGTGGCTTTTGGCAGAAATTTCGGCGTTATCATCTTCATGCCCTTCGTTTGAATGACTGGTTTGCCAGTCAACCCGAGCCCTTCGACCTCGTCATTGCCAACATGCATTATAGCCATCAGGTGGTGATTCGTTCTTGCCTGGCTAACAGGGCGTGGCTCTGCATTCGCACCGATCCTGGTGCTGAAGTGGCAGGATCGCGACGGTCAGGAAGACTTGCACGGTTTCGACATCTTTATCATGGACGACGGGTGCTGTGTATTTCACAAGGTATACGGAACTCGTTGGCGGAACTTGACATCGTTCCTGCTGAAGCTCAGGTGGTGCATAACGTCATTGATGCAAGTGGTATACAGCAGGCTATGCAAGCCCCCGTTCCGTATGATGATTTTATCGTCTACGTCGGGCGCCTGGATAGGCGACACAAGCGTTATGACAGGCTCTTCCAGGCATATAAAGCGAGCGGTGTTTCCCAGCACCTGGTGGTGGTTGGCGATGGCGAGGTCGACGAAGCCAAGGTGCTTACCGTCGCACTCGGTATCGCGGAGCGGGTAATTTTCGTGGGTAAGCAGCTGAATCCCTACCCATACATCTATCATGCGCGGCTGCTCGTTCTCTCGTCGGATTGTGAAGGTTTTGGCCGGGTGATCGCTGAATCCCTGGTGTGCGGCACGCCCGTTGCCAGCACTGATTGCCCTTCAGGGCCAAGAGATATACTAAAGGGCGATCTTTCTAACTGTTTGGTGCCTCTCGATGATGGTGAGTCACTGGGGCGGCGCATAGCCGAGATGGTGAAAAACCCGCCGGCCATCCGGCCAGAGCATTATGCGGCTTTCATGCCCGAGGTTATTGCCGATCAATATTCATACTTGTTTGACGCAAACTAAGCGTGTCGGCTGGCTGATTAATGTGTCAGCAGTCTCTGCTTGTTTTTCTCTCGATCATAGTGCCTCGAACTTTGGAAGCACGTTTTCGGTCAGGAACTGCTGATAGTAGCGCTCATCCACTTCGACCGGAGAAGAGTCCATACGGGCAATCGCTTCCGCCAAGCCTTTCTCGTCGTCTTGATCAACGAGATAGTCGGCAAGCGAATCCGTGAGGATTTCCCTGGGACCGCTGGGGCAGTCCACACTTATTACCGGCGTATGGAGAAGCAGGGCTTCTATCAGCACGCGCGGGAGCCCTTCCGCATCGGAAGTCAAGATCAGGGCCTTCGCGTTCTGAATGAAAGGGTAGGGGTTCGTTCGGTAACCCAGCATGACGACTTTGTTGTCCAACCCGAGTTCTGTCACGAGTTGACGGATCTCGGCTTCGGTCTCTCCCTTGCCCAGCAGGAGCAGTGGTGTTGATAGTGGTCAGGAGGGTACCCTGCTAGTCGTAGGTGAATTTGCCGCGTCAACCGGAGCCCAGGAAGCCGCCATGGCCACCATTGAACACAGTGCAATACTCAGGGCCTCGCCGGAGCGCGTCTTTGCGCTTCTGGAGCGGGTCGAAGACTTCGTCGAGTACTCCGACATGATCCAGGCGATCGAACCGTTGGGCGGCGAGCGTTACCGCTGGCATGTTCGCGCGGTGGGTATGGACTGGTCCTTCGATGTGGAAATTACCGAGAAGCAACCGCCGAAGACGCTGGCCTGGGAATCGCTGGAAGGGGTGCGCAATCAGGGCTGCTATCGGCTCACGCCAGTGGCGGAAGGCACCCAGGTGGCACTTACCGTGACCTATGTCATTCGCAACCGGATGGTGGAGAAAGCGGTGACGCGTGCCGCCAGGCCGCTGGTCAACAAGGTCAGCCGTCAAATTCTCGAGCGCGTAGAGGCTAAGCTGTGATTCAATCGACTCGACGAGGCCACCGGCCTCATTCGAGGATGCATCGATGATCAAGGGGCTACTGTGGTGTTTGACCCTGCTGGTCCTCCAGCTGGGATTGCTGCGTTACGTGGACCTGCGTGTCGCGGCCATGCCGCGATTGGAAGACGCGCCGGAAGCCTCTCCCGGCAACGCGTCGTCACTCGGCCGGGAGGGTGGTCTCGACGCGTGACCCAGGCACCGTCGCATGGCACCATGTGCCCTTTCCAAAGGGCGAGCGAGACAAGCTAATGCAGCAAGACACCTCATTGCGCCGACGGTGGCGCCTGGTAGCCGTCGGTGCAAGCCTGCTCATGGCAGGTTATCTGTGGATATGGCACTCGCCCGATCTCATCGCCATCAAGCACTGGGCCGAAGAGGCGTCTCACCATCCGCTGACGATCATCAGCGTCATCGCGATCATGGCCATAACCCTGGCCTTTGGCTTGCCTGGCAGCATCGGGCTATGGCTGATCGCGCCTTTCTACCCGCCGCAAGTCGCCACTCCCATGCTGATCGTCGGTAGCGTCGGCGGTGCGCTGGGGGCCTATCATCTGGCAGCCAGGGTTGGTGATCGCTGGAATCCCAAGGGATTGACTCGCAAGATCATGCGGATGCTGGAGAAGCGCAGCGACTTCCTCACCCAGTGCGCCCTGCGTGTCCTGCCGGGTTTCCCCCACTCGGTAATCAACTTCGCCGCCGGGCTGCGTCGCCTGCCGCTGCGCACCTTCGTGGTCGCTGCCGTGGTGGGGCTCGGTATCAAGTGGGCGGTCTATGCCAGTGCCATTCACAGTACGCTGGAGGCCGTGGGGAAGGGGGAGAATGCCATCAGTGCAGATATCGTGCTGCCGCTGGTGGCATTGGCCCTGCTTCTACTGGCCGGGGCCTGGATGCGGCGCAGGGTGGAAGAGGGGCGGGGGGTGTAGTCCGATTGGTTGCCAGGTTAGTTGCGATCCGATTCTTCGTAATGCGCCACGCCGTCGCGCCCGTCATGCTTGACGCCATACATGGCCTTGTCCGCGGCATCGACCATGGCACTGACGGTATCGAAATCGGCATCTTCCAATGAGGCGATACCGATGGATGCGGTCACATGCAGGGGGTCGCCCGCGGTCTGGGCGAGGGGCTGGGAAGCCAGATAGTGGCGGATCCGGGCGCCCAATCGGCTGGCCTGGTCGCGGCGGGTGTTTGGCATGATCACCAGGAACTCTTCACCGCCATAGCGGCCGGCGATATCATCTTCCCGTACCATATTCTCCAGTGCGGCGGCGAAGCGAATCAGCACTTCGTCACCGAAGCGGTGGCCATAGAGGTCATTGATGCGCTTGAAATGGTCCAGGTCGATGAACATGACCGACAGCGGTCGATTTCCTATCTGCGCATTGTCGAAGTGCTGCACCAGCAGCTTTTCCAGCCATGGGCGGTTGGCCAGCCGGGTCAGGTGATCCATGCGGTGCTGTTCGTCGAGCGCATCATGGCGGGCCAGCAAGGATTCAAGCTCATGGCGCTGTTCGGCTAGACGCTGGTTGAGCAGCAGGTTCTGTTCGAAGAGCAGTTCCTTGGCTTCGGCCAGGAGTGTCGTGCTGTTGATGTCGGGGGGACAGGTGATTTCGAATAGCTTGGCCAGGGTAGGCAGGCGTTGTTGTAGGTCCTCCAGCACGGATACCAGCATGGCGATATCCAGCGACTCGAGCATTGCCAGTTGATGCAGCAGGTCACTGAAGGCCGCTGCCGGTGCATGGGCTAGCCAGCCATCGGCGATGCGACAGGAAAGGCGCAGGCAGAGACGCTTCGGATTTCCATCTTCCAGGGGGCCATGACTCTCCGCGATACTTTCGGCCATGGCGGCGGGTACGCCCCAGCTGAGGGCAAGCCAGGCGCCCACCAGCGAGTGATCGCAGCCATAGAGCCGATGTTCGGTCTCGCGCAGCTTGTCGTGATTACGCAGGCTGGGCACCTGCTGGGAGTAGCGTTCAGCGTCGACGGCTTCGAATGCCAGTATACCGATGTCCTGGATCAGCGCCGTGGTAAACAGCTGGCCAGCCTCTTCAGGACAGAGCTGCTCGGCAAGCTGTTGGGCGGCCAGAGCGGCGATGATCGAGCGTTGCCACAGATAGTCGTATTCCAGGATATCACTCGCGCCGGGCCGTGGAAGGCCGAAGCTCATTGCCGCGGCCAGAGTGGCATCCAGGCCGAGGCGCGAGACGGCGTCGTGACAGGTAACGACTCGATTGCCGCTGCGAGAGAAGTAGGCGCTATTGGCCATGGACAGCAGGCGCAGAGTTAGTGCAGGGTCCTGCTGGATTGCCGTGGCAAAGTCGTCAAGCCGGGGCTCCGGTGCGCGGGCCAGACCGATGACTCGTGCAGCCGCCGCAGGCAGGCTCGGCAGCGTGCGACAGTCGCCCAGGCGCAGGCGTAACGTATCGGGGAGCGGAGAGAGCTCAGGAGTTGTCAGGCCAATAGCTCCATCGGAATCAGCGGTCGACATCCTATCGCTTGGCATGGTAACTCCTGATTTAAACAGTTGTTTGTTGTTTTCGCTAAGTTACCATAATCGAATGATCAATCAATTTACTTTTTGCGCAGCGACGTGATCTGCATACTTTTTGCGCAATACCATGTCTGCAGCCCCATTCTTCCAGCTATGTCTTCCGCAACGATGCGTCCAGGTGGTCGACCACCTCGGCCCAATCGGCGTCCTCCTCCAGCGCATCAAAAATGAAGGCGGACTGGGATTCGCTCCAGAAGGGGGCTTCGTGCAGTTGCATGGTCTCCGGGAGGGGGGCGTGATGCTCGATGAAGCTCCTGATGGAGGCTTCGTCGGCAGGCAAGCCCAGCTGCTCGAAGAGCTCGGTAAAGTGATGAACAGGTTTTTCCATGGTATGTCACCCCTAAAGTAAGCGTAGAGTACCAAAACAGTCGTCGGATTGTGCCCCGCTCGGGCGGTACACTTCAACGCTGGGAGGCTGATATTGGCGTTTAATCAACGCTCGCCAACCAGTGATGTAAGAAAACGACGTCTGCGCTCGCTCTCGCCGATGGGCTGGGCCAGCAGGTGGACCAGCTTGGTATAGGCGGCTTCCGGTGTCATGCCGTCCCCCGAGAGTATACCAGCCTCGGCCAGCCCCTGGCCGGCGGCGTATTGGCCGATGGCAACGCTGCCTTGGGAACACTGGCTGATTGCTGCCAATAGCTTGCCTTCACCAGTGGCCTTGGCCAGCACCCCCAGCAGCGACGGGTCCTCCGGCGCATTACCACCGCCCCAGACCTCCAGCAGCGCCCCTTGTACCCGGTTGTCCTCCAGCCAGGCCGCTAACTGCCAGGCCTGGATGCCGGGCCACAGGGCGATGCGAGCCACACCGCCGGCCGCCAGCGGGGCATAGTCGGGAAGCTCGAAACGGGGAGCACCACGCTGCTGTGCTTCCAATCCACGGGTTGGGTAGAGCACCGTATCATTGCCGACGCGCTCCCCGAGCAGAGGATAGTTGGGGCTGGCAAAGGCATCGGCGGCTTCGCTATGCAGCTTGCATGCACAGACTCCGCGAAACAGCTTGTCGGCGAAGGCCACGGCGACCTCCTGCAGGCGCGGCTCGGTGGCGAAGCGAAGTGCCAGCTCCACGTTGGCCAGGGCATCGCTGTCTGGCGCCTCGAGAGGGAGCATCGCCCCGGTCACGATTACAGGGCGGTCCAGCCCCTGGAGCTGATAGGCAAGACTGGCCGCAGTCCATGCCAAGGTGTCGGTGCCGTGGAGCACCACCACGCCGGCGTAGTCCGGCAAGTCCTTGGCAATGGTATGGGCGAGGCGCTGCCAGTCGATGGCAGTGGCAGCGCTGGAATCGATGGGCTTCTCTGTTTCCTTGACCACGAATGCCGGCAGGCGCGCCTGCCGCGTCGGGGGCAGGGTGGCAAGGGCACTGTGTAGCCGAGCGTTCATATTACCGCCGACGGCCAGGCCACGGGGGGAGGCTACCATGCCCATGGTGCCGCCAACGTAGAGAACCAGTACGGGGCGATCGACGGAGAAGGGCGCGGTCATGTCGGCTCCTGGCAGTCACGGTGGCGAAGTGGAAGCCGCATGATAGCGCTATTGCAACACGGTCTCACTCCCCGGTGCTGACTCGCACGCCATCGGCGACCTGTTCACCGGGGTGATTGATGACCGACTCACCTTCCGCTAGCCCCGCCAGTACTTGCGTGATCATTCCCTGGCGGCGGCCGATCTCAAGGTGTCGACGCACAGCACGCCCCTCCTCGATGACAAAGACGGCCCATTCCCCCTGGTGCCGGAACAGTGCGCCAGTGGGAATCTGCAGGACATCATCGTCATGCCAGATCAGGAACTCGGCATCGATACGGAACCCCTTTCCCAGGCCCAGGGCGGCTGGATCGACACTATCGCTGAACGCGACGATAACCGGCACGCGCTGCTCGTCCACCCCAAGTGCCGAGATACGGGTAAAGCCCGCCGGCTCGACGCGCCTGACCTCTCCCTGCAAGGGATCTCCCCCCCATCCACTTAGGCGAACCGGCATGTCTGGACGCAGGCGCACCGCGTCCATGGAGAGCAGGTCCACCTGCACTTCAAGATCAGCTGGCCTCCCCAGCTCGAGAATCGGTTCTCCCGCTGCCACGCTGCCTTCACAGCATCGGTGGAGTGTCAGGACCTGGCCCGTAACGGGAGCACGTATCGCCAGTTCGGCGGTATCGTTGGCCCCGCCACGCTGGCCGCTGGCAATGTCGAGCATGGCCCGTGCCGCCTCGACTTCGAAGCGTGCCACTTCGACGTGGGAGGCGGCAGAGTTCTCCAGGGCCCGCTGACGGTCGCGCTGGTTCTGGCGGTGCTCCAGCTCGGCGGTGGAAACCAGGTTGCGCTCGTGAAGCTGGCGGTAGCGCTGATACTCCGCCTCGGCGAAGCGGCGGTCGGCACGAGCGGTTTCCAGGTTGGCCTGGGCCGCCTGCCATCTGGCCTGTGCCGCCTGCAGATTGTCTTCGGCCTGCTGGCGCGAGCGGGCATCCAGTGCCGGCGCCGGACTTGGCTCCAGGCGAAACAGAATATCGCCTTCCGTCACCATGTCGCCGACCTCCAGGTTGACGCGCTGCAGGTAGCCGACGATGGGTGCCGAGACATTCCAGGTATCCCGCAGCCGGGTGCGGCCCTCTTCGGTCACCGTTTCGCTGAACGATCCGCGCTGTACCGAGGCGCTGCTGACGCTGATCGGGGCGGGCCACAGCGCCCAGGTCAGAGCAGCGATGACGGCAAGGACCAGGGCGGTGAACACCAGGCGCTTGATGATTCGTGGCGCGTTCTTGTTGGTCGTCATTGTCTTTCCTTGTCTACTCCACGGCTTTCAGGGCAGTGACCATGTCCAGGCGCCCCAGGCGCCGCATCACCAGTACTGCAACCACCGCCGAGGCGGCAATCACGCCGGTGGCGGCGAAGCCGAATGCATGAGGGGTCAGAACCATGGGTACCCGGAACAGGTCGTTGGTGAAGGCCTGGTTGAGCAGCGCACTGAAGCCGGTGCCGAATAGCCAGCCCAACGGTATCGCCAGTGCCGTGATCAGGGCGATCTCGCCGAGCAGTATCCGCGCGACCTCGGATCGGCTGTAGCCCAGAACCCGAAGCGTGGCGAGCTCTCTTGCCCGTTCGGCGAAGGCGATGCGAGCATTGTTGTAGACCACGCCGAAGGCGATGGACGCGGCCAGGGCCACGAAGACCAGGGCGATCATGAGGATGGTCTCGTCCATATAGTCCCGAATGCCTCGTTCGGCCACCGCCAGCTGGCCGATTCCGGCCACGGCAGGCATGCGATTCAGCGCCTCGTTCAGCGCATCTTGTCGGTCGCCGTCGACCAGCAGCCAGGCACCGCTGATGGCCGGTCCCTCACCGAGCAGCGCATTGAGGGTATCCCGTTGCAGGTAGGCGCCGACGCCGATGGGTTCGTCCACCAGCGCCGTCAGCGTCAGCTGGAGATGCTGGCGCCTGCCCTCCATCACCGCCACCTGTAGCGTGTCGCCCACCTCTGCCTGGAGGTGGTCGGCCAGAAAGCGGGTCAGCATCACGCCTTGGGCGGGGAGCCGTTGGGAGCGTTCCTGGTCGTCCAGCACCTGACGCAGGCTGGGCTGTTCGTCCATTCCCAGCAGGCTGGTGCGGTACTCCCGGTGTCCATGACTGAGGGTCACGGGAACCCGGCGCCAGCCTTCCACGGCAAGAACGCCGGGCAGATGACGCAGCTCGCCCAATGCTCGGGCGGGTGTCACCTCGCCGAAGGTCAGCTCGATGTCCATGCGCATCACCTGGCGGTATTGCAGGTCGAGCATCTTCTCTACGGCGCTGAGCTGGTACGCTCCCATCATCAGCAGGCCTGCTGACAGGGCGATGCCGGTCACCGAGAGTGCCGCCTTGGTGGGGTGGCGCAGCAGGTGGCGCAGTATGATTCGCGACTCGTTGCCCAGCGCCCGGCCCAGCGGCGAGCGCTCCAGCCAGGTGCGGCGAAACCGCTGCGGGGCCGGGGGGCGCATGGCCTCCGCCGGCGGCTCCCGGACGGCCCGCCACACGGCGTGCCAGGTGCCGGTCAGGGCTGCCAGCCCGGCAACGGCCAGCGCCAGGGCCATGGACCAGGGAGGCACACGGAAATGCATTTCGGGGAAGCGGAAATAGTCGCTGTAGATGCCGGCCAGCCCACGTGCCGACCAGGCCCCCAGCAGTACCCCCGCGGCCCAGCCGAGCAGCACGATGGCAGCGGCAAGCCAGCCATAGTGCCGGGCCAGTTCGCCGTTGCGATAGCCGAAGGCCTTGAGCATGGCCAGGGGTTCGCGCTGGGTCTGGATGATACGACCCATCACCACATTGAGCAGGAAGGCTGAAACGGCGAGAAAGATAGTGGGCAGTATCGTCGCCTGAGCGCGCTGCTGAGCCAGCTCCTCCTCGAGGAAACGATGCGACTGCTGGTCATGGCGGGTCTGGGTGCCGGTTCCGCCGTAGCGGGCCAGGATAAGGTCGAGTTCGTCGATCAGGGTGTCGGCGTCGGCGCCGGCCTGCAGCGTAACCAGCAGCTGGTTGAAGGCGCCCTCCATGCCGAAGGCGCTTGCCAGGGCGCGCTGGTTCATCCAGAGCGTGGCATAGCGATGATAATCCGGCAGCATGTCGGTGGGGGCGGCCTGGTAGATGACCTCCGGGCTGCGTGCGATGCCGCTCAACAGCAGGCGTGTCTCGCGGCCGTCGATGATCGCTTCGAGGGTGTCGCCGGGGACAAGCCCATGCGCCTCGGCAAAGGCGTCACTGACCACGGCCTGGTCGCTGCGTCCCACCTCCGGTAGGCTGCCGGCGAGTAGATGCAGACGGTTGAGGTTGGGTTGGCGGCCATCGGGCAGCGAGAGCATCACGCCGCGCACCGGGTCGTCGAATCCGGTCACGGCCAGGCGCACCGGGGCACGTACCCGGGGCTCCATGCGGCTCACGCCGTCCAGGGTCTCGAGTCGCTCCACCAGGCCCAGCGGTGCTCGCTTGAGGTCGGCAAAGAGGTCGGCGTAGTGATGGCTGGCGTAGAAGCGGTCGCGGGAGCTTGTCAGGGCTTCCAGAACGGTCAACGACATCACCAATGTCATCACGCCGCTGGCGATGACCACAGCAATGGCAAGCGCCTGGCCCTTGAGCCGAAGCAGGTCGCGTAGCAGCTTCCAGTGGAGGGTGGTGAACTTCATGCTATTACCAGCGAAGCTCGCCCGGCGGCCTGCGTCCGGCATTGGTGTGTATGTCGCCCACCTGGCCGTCGCGTAGGCGTATCACCCTGTCGGCCATCTCACCGATTACCTCATTGTGGGTGATGATGGCCAGGGTAGTGCCGGTGGTGCGATTGATCTCCTCTAGAACTTCCAGCACGCGAATCCCGGTGCGAAAGTCGAGCGCGCCAGTGGGCTCGTCGCAGAGCAGCACTTCCGGACGCTTTGCAATCGCCCTGGCGATGGCGACGCGCTGCTGCTCGCCGCCGGAGAGCTGGGAGGGAAAGTGGTCCAGCCGTGCCTCCAGCCCTACCATGGCGAGTGCCTCTTCCGGTGTCATGGGATCGCGGCTGATGTCGGTGACGATGGCCACGTTCTCGCGGGCCGTCAGGCTCGATATCAAGTTATAGAATTGGAACACGAAGCCGACATGATGGCGGCGGTACTCGGTAAGTGTCCGTTGACTGGCATGGGCCAGGTCGTGGGGTTGCCTGTTGCGGTCGATATAGCTAAGGCTGCCTTCGCTCGGGCTGTCCAGGCCACCCATGATATTGAGCAGGGTCGATTTGCCCGAACCGGAAGCACCCAGCATTACCACTAGCTCCCCGGCATGGAGCTCGAGATCGACGCCGCGCAGCGCCTGGATGGTCACGTCGCCCATGCGGTAGAAGCGCTTGAGTCCGTGGGTCTGGAAGACCGGCTGTGGCTGGTCGTGCATCGCTTGCCTGTTGTGTTCGGGGGCTATGGGCATTATGCATGGTGCGTGCAGGGCAGGGTATGAGAATAGAGACCGGAAAACGGTAAGCCGCATCGCTTTTGATAAGGATCAAGGAATGTCAGAAGGGAGAGTGAGGGAATGAAACGGCCCTTGTCGCACTGGGTGCTCCTGGTGACGCTGGCCGTACTCTGGGGCAGCTCTTTCGCGCTGACCCGTATTGCCGTGGCGGAGCTGACGCCGGCCATGGTGGTGGCAGGGCGCAACATGGTGGCAGCCCTGGGGCTATTGATGCTGGTGGTGATGCTGGGTCGAGCCTGGCCGCGTGGGCGCCGTGTCTGGGCCTTCATGCTGGCCATCGCGGTGATCGGTAACATGGCCCCCTTCCTGCTGATCAGCTGGGGGCAGCAGCGTATCGATAGTGGGCTGGCCGGTATTCTGATGGCGGTGATGCCCCTGGTGACACTGGTGCTGGCACACTTCCTGGTCGCCGGTGAAACGCTGACCCGCCAGCGCCTGCTCGGGTTCACCATCGGCTTTGTCGGTATCCTGGCACTGATCGGCCCTGCTGCAATCCGCGAGCTTGGCGGGCACGGCGAGACCCTCATGGCACAGCTGGCGGTGCTGCTGGCGGCCTGTTGCTATGCCGTCAACGCTATCGTGTCTCGCCACAAGCCGGCCAGCGACGCCTGGTCGACCTCGGCGCTGGTGCTGGGCATGGCCTGGCTTTTGACGCTGCCGCTGGCAGTGTCCCCCTACCTGGGCGAAATGCCGCCCGCGCTCTCGCTGTCAGCGGGGGCGCTCTGGGCGGTGCTGATCCTGGGCATCATCTGCACGGCGATGGGCAGCGTGGTCTTCTTTACGCTGGTGGCCGCGGCGGGGCCGACCTTCCTCTCGCTGATCAACTACTTGATCCCGCTGTGGGCCGTGGTCATCGGCATCCTCTTCCTGGGCGAGCGGCCGGAGTGGAATCACCTGCTTGCGCTGATACTGATCCTGGTAGGAGTGGCCATTTCCCAGCGCCGGTAGTCAGGCCGTGGCCGCCGCCAAGGCGCCTGGCGGCGCCAGTCGCGATGCGAAGTCGGAGCGCCGAACCGAGCGCTCCTGCAGCGTTTTTTTCCACCGAACGGTGCCTCGCCGCTGTTGGACTATCTTCAGATCACGACTGGAGGCCGCAGGCCTCCCGGCAGTGTTGCCGATGTGAGCGATAACTGCTGCCGTTGCAGCCTCCGCCAAGGCGCCTGTCGGCGCCAGTCGCGATGGGGACCAGCGCTCCAACAGTGACTCTTTCCACCGACGGTGCCACGCCGTTGTTGGACTATCTTCAGATCACGACTGGAGGCCGAAGGCCTCCCCGGCGGTGTTGACGATGTTGGCCATCACCACAAGCGGTGGCGGCTTCCGCCAAGGCGCGAAAGATTAACGTGTCACCAGTTGACCAGATTCATCCACGTCCAGGCGGCGGTTGCGCCCGGCCAGCAGGGCGAAGATGGCGGATACGGCCACGATCAGCAGCAGGGCGGTGGTGACGATGGTCAGGCTGACGTCGAACTGCAGCAGAACGCCGACCGCCAGTGGCCCCATGGCGGCCAGGGTGTACCTGCCGCCTTGGGCCAGGCCGGAGAGCTTGCCGGCCAGCCGCGCGTTGGCGGAGCGCAGCACGATCAGCGTCAATGCCAGGCTGAAACAGCCGCCCTGGCCTAGGCCAAGAAGCACGACACCGGCCCAGCGCCAGCTCGTGGGACCGAGCAGCAGCAGCCAGAGGCCGGCGCCGACACAGCCCAGCACCAGCATCAGGGCGGGGCGCTGGTCACGGCTGAAGCGCGCCAGCCATGGCGCCCCCAGGGCTGAGATGAGCTGCACCATGACCGAGGCGCCCATCATCCAGCCCGCTTCTGACTCCCCGTAGCCACGGGCCTGCAGCAGGGTGGGTAGCCAGCCAAAGACGATGTACGCCAGCGATGACTGGGTGCCCATGTAGAGCATGACCTGCCAGGCGAGCGGCTGTGAGAGAAGCTGGCGCAGGGAGCCCCCGCCTCCGGGCAGCGGTGTGCCCGTTGGGGTACGCGGCATGAGCGTGATCCAGGCCAGCATGGCCGTCACGCCCAGCAGCGACCAGCTGATCAGGCTTAGCCGCCAGCTACCCAGCAGGTCGGCCAGTGGGATGCTCAACCCGGCACCGAGCGCACCCCCCAGGCACAGGGCCATGGTATAGACACCGGTCATCAGGTCGGCGCCGACGGGAATCTCGCGCTTGACCAGGGCCGGTAGCAGTGTGCCGGCCACGCCGATGGCGGCCCCCACCAGCAGGGTGCCGGCGAACAGCATCGGTGTGGCGGGGAAGCCGCGTAGCAACAGGCCAGCGATGAGGGCGGCGAGCGCCAGTGTCAGGGTGTTCTCGGGTCCGAGCCGCTTGGCGAGCCAGGGGGCCAGGGGGGCGAAGATGCCCAGGCAGAGGACGGGCAGGGTGGTGAGCGCGCCGATGGCCAGAGGAGAGAGGCCGGTGTCCAGCTGCAGCCTGACCAGCAGGGGGGCGAGAGATGAGAGTGCCGGCCTGAGATTGAGTCCTACCAGGACCATCAGGATCAGGAAAAGAAGTATACGGTAGGTGTGACGCCTGGTATCAGTTGTCATCGCCTCGCCATCCCCGGCCCTTGGGTGGCTTCCTTGAGTCGTACGATCCATCGATATGCTTCCCGTCGCGGGGTGCAATCAATGGATGCTCGTTGGATGGGGAGCCGAAGGTCACCACGCTGGGATCCAGGCTGGCCTTGACCTGGCGACGAATGTCAGAAATATCCTCGCAGCTCACCAGCAGCTCCCGGTCGTCCTGTCGTTGACGCTGTGTGATCAAGGGGCCCTCGAAGGTCCAGCAGCGCTGGGGTACCTGTGAGACAAGCCAGGTGCGCCCCTGCCAGTGTGCCTGGGCCTGGACATCAAGCTCCAGCGCATCCAGGGGTACCAGGGCGGCAAAGAGGCGAGAGTTGAGGACAAGTCCGCCGCTAGCCATGTTGACCGCGCCCTGGAAACGCCGCTCATGTAGCTCCATGAGAACCACGCTGCGTTTTTTTTGCGGCTCGACAATGGCCTGCCCGCAAAGGTGAAGCAGGCCGTCGTCGATCTGCTTGATGACCCAGACCGGAATGGGCTGCTTGCCGGTCAGCCACTTCAGCATTGGTCGGGCAATTCCGCAGCGGCACGCCGATACGCGCTCATCCCTGTTTCCTCATCTATCGGCACAGTAGATTGGGCTGCCTACATTGGCACAGTTTGCAGCAGTCTACCATGTGCTGGATCAGGCTTGGCGAGCGCCCTGACCACGGCTGCGACGCCGGCGTGGTGCCCGGTTGTCGTCACCGCTTCGGTTGCCTTCACTGCCACGCGACGCGGCACCGCGGTTGCCGTTGGTGCTGCCGCGATTGCCGTTGCCACGCTGCCCCTGTCCACCGGAGCGGCCACTGCGTCCGCCGCGTCCATTCTCGATTGGCTCGGGCTTGGCATTGGGGTCGGGCTCGAAGCCGGGCTCGATATGCTTGGCCAGGTCGCGCTTGATCAACCGCTCGATGCCCTTGAGCAGACCATGCTCGTCGACACAGACCAGTGAAACGGCCTGGCCGTCGCTGCCGGCTCGGCCGGTGCGGCCAATACGGTGAACGTAGTCTTCAGCAACGTTGGGCAGTTCGAAATTGACCACGTGGGGCAGTTCGTTGATATCGAGGCCGCGAGCCGCGATGTCGGTTGCCACCAATACCTGCAGGTCGCCGGTCTTGAAGGCGGCCAGGGCCTTGGTACGCGCCGACTGGCTCTTGTTGCCGTGAATCGCCATGGCAGGGATGTCCTGCTTGGAGAGCTGCTCGGCCAGTCGGTTGGCGCCATGCTTGGTGCGGGTGAACACCAGCACCTGGTTCCAGCTGTGACGGGTGATCAGGTGGGCCAGCAGCTCGCGCTTCTTCTCCCTGTCGACGCGATAGATCGACTGGTCGACGGTTTCGGCGGTGGTGTTGCGACGCGCGACCTCGATCATGGCCGGGTTATCGAGCAGCTTGCCGGCAAGTGCCTGGATCTCGTTGGAGAAGGTGGCCGAGAACAGCAGGTTCTGGCGCTTCTCGGGCAGCACGCGCAGGATCTTCTTGATGTCGTGGATGAAGCCCATATCCAGCATGCGATCGGCTTCGTCCAGCACCAGGATCTCGACGTGGGAGAGGTCCACGTGCTTCTGCTGGTGCAGGTCGAGCAGACGGCCGGGCGTGGCGATCAGGACGTCCAGGCCGGGGCGGATGGCATCCACCTGGGGCTGCTGACCTACGCCGCCGAAGATCACATGGCTCTTCATGGTGAGGTGGCGACCGTAGTCGGCCACGCTTTCGCCCACCTGGGCAGCCAGCTCACGGGTCGGCGTCAGGATCAGGGCGCGAATCTGGCGTTTGCCGGGTCGCGGCCCTTCCGCCAGGCGTTGCAGCATCGGCAGGGTGAAGCCGGCCGTCTTGCCGGTGCCGGTCTGGGCGCTGGCCAGCAGGTCGCCACCATTGAGGACGGCAGGTATCGCCTGGCGCTGAATGGGGGTCGGAATGGTATAGCCCTGTGCCTCGACGGCACGGAGCAGTTCGGCACGCAGGCCGAGTTCGGAAAAGGTCATGCGGTCTCCGCAGATACGCCTCCGCCATGCCATGTGCGTCTTGCACATGACCAGTCCCGGGCCAAGGCGTGAAAAATTCGGTTCAGGGCGCGGCAGGAGGGACTACAGGTTGCCGCGAAGGCGTATTATGCCACAGCGTTGGCGGTAGCGCAGCTTGTTCCGATGCCACTGCGTTGTTTTCTCGACAGATGGTATCCGGCACTGCCTTCCAGGCCCAAGATTATGTGAGCTTCTGCTTGAGCCGTGCCCGAGTGGCGGCATTGAGGCTCTTGATGTTGTCGAGCGCTTCCGGCTTGAGTGCCTTCAACTGTTCCAGGTCGCAGATCCCATGAGCGAATAGCACCCTGGCACTGACGGGGCCGATCCCGTCGACTAGGGTAAGCCGCTGGGCGAAGCGATCGATGAAGGCCTGCTGTGCCTGCTGGTCCAGGTGATCACAGGCGCCGCGACCATAGAGCTCGCCGGCCAGCCGGTTCATGCTTCGCTCGAGGCGCTCCAGCATCGGCAGCTCGATGTCCGGATGTTGCCGCAGGCGCTCCCGCAGCTCCGTCAATGCCTGACTGGCCGTCTGCAGCGATGGTATCGCCGTTGCCGGTTCGGCATCCATTGCTGCGAGCAGGCTCAACTCGAACTCGCGCGCCTGCGCCTGCAGCGACAGCGCATCGTCCCGTGAAAGGGTGGTTTCCTGTTGCACCATATCGTTCATGACACTGTCCCTGTTCGAACCTGTGGTTGTCGTACGCTAGTAGCGTAGCGTACTGGTCGCCTCATCGGTGGCGACTTACGATTGCGGCCACCTGGTCGGCCACCTGATCCCAGCTTCTACCCAGGGCCCTCACCAGGGCGGGGTAGCCGTCATCATCGAGCTCCGTCTCTGCGTGGAAGTTCTCCATGGCCACCAGGGTTCCATCCGCTGCCAGCAGCTGCCACTGGCCGCTGGCTACCGCGAGGCCGTCGTAGCGGCCCTGGAAACTGTCGACCTCCAGCCGCAGGAACAACGCATCGGGGTCCCTCTGACTGCCTTCATCTCGCAGGACACGGGTGTCGCCCAGGCGCTTGGCAAGGCGAGCCCGCATGCCCCGTTCGAGCTGACGCCCCAGCGGTTCGGCCCAAAGGTGCTGGCGAGCCGCATTCAGGCTGATGTCGTCGAGCTGCAGCACGATGCCATCCACGTCCAGATAGTGTGCTAGACGAGGTGCGCGCACCAGCAGCACATGGTCGGCACCGGGTCCGCCCGAAGGAACGGCTTGGCTGTCGGGCAGCATGAAGCGATTGGCGGGCACGCTGGTAGTGGCACAGCCGCTCAGGCCGAGCAGCACGGCCAGGGTAAAATGGACAGGCAATATCCTCATGTACGGCCTCGTTGCGAAGGTCTCGATGTCATGAAACTCATTCCAGGCTCCCTGTTCATTTCATTCCAGTTCAGTTGCGTCGCGGGGCGCGGGGTTGCGGGTCGTCGGTATCCAGGCTGTCAAACAGCAGCGCCCGCGGATTCTCATTGAGCGTGCGGGTGACCGGCTGTAGGTCGCGCATCATTCGCTCGAGGCGTTCGGCGGCGCCGGTCAACTCGCGATAGGCATTGGAATCCGGGGATATGCCCTCCAGTGTCTCCTGCAGGGCCACCAGCGTGGCGTTGAGGTTGCTCGGTAGACTTCGGGTGCCGGGGTCGTCGAGCAAGGCCTGTAATGAGGTGCTAAGTTCGCGCACTTCGGTGAGCATGGCCTCAGATGTGGCAAGGTTGCGGTCCAGGCCGGCGAGCAGCGGCTCAACTTCCAGGTTATTGAGCTTGGTCAGCAGGCTGGTCACCTGGGACTCGATGTGGGCAAAGCCCGCCGAGGTGATCGGGAAGACAG
Organism: Halomonas chromatireducens; assembly: GCF_001545155.1. NCBI lineage: Bacteria > Pseudomonadati > Pseudomonadota > Gammaproteobacteria > Oceanospirillales > Halomonadaceae > Halomonas > Halomonas chromatireducens. The sequence continues at coordinate 1,100,530 of NZ_CP014226.1, forward strand.
CCCGGTCGCTGAAGGTTTCCGCCACATAGTTTTCGGCCTCGTCACGATGGAAGTTGATATCCACGAACATTGCGCCGGTGAGCAGGTTGCCTGACTTGAGCGAGGCGCGCAGGCCGTTATCGAAGAGGCGCCGGAAGCGTTGCTCCCACTCCTCGAGATCCACCGCCTGGTTGTCCACGCCCAGGCGCTGGGGTTCGATGCGAATCAGGACCGGAATCGAGAAGCCATCGCGGTTTGCCGGCTGGGAGGCGGTAAACTGCCACGGCACCGCAGCCACCGTGCCGATGCGCACCCCGCGAAACTCCACCGGGGCCCCCCGGGACAGGCCGCGAACGGTGTCCTCCACCAGCAGCACATACTCCAGATAGCGGTTGAAGGTGCCCTGGCGAGCGCTGTCCTCATCGGGGTAGAGGTTGAAGGTGGTATCGTCCGCCACCGGATTCCCACGCGGCAGGTCCTCCGGGACGCCGAAGGTTACCCCACCGCCGAGCAGCGCTTCCAGTGACTCGACGTTGACACGGATGCCGTCGGCGTCCAGGCGCAGGTCGACGCCGCTGGCGGACCAGAATCGGGTCGTGTCGGTGACCAGCCGGTCGTAAGGGCTCTCGATGAAGATGCGCTGATCCATGCGGCGGGCCTCGGCATCGAAGTTGACCTCCTCCACGCGTCCCACCGTATAACCCTGGAAAGTCACTGGGTCGCCGGATCGCAGCGAGTTGCCCAGCTGACTGATCAGGTTGACGCGAACGCCGGCGGCATCCGCCGGGGCCACCGGGGGCTGGTCGCTCACCTCGAACTCCCGGACGCCCGGCTCGCCCCTGCCGGGCTGCAGCTGGATGAATGCCCCGGAGAGCACGGTGCCCAGGCCGCTGATGCCTTCGCGGCCGATACGTGGCTTGACCACCCAAAAACGACTGCCCTCGGTCAGCATGGCGTCGGAGTCCGGGGCCATGCGTGCTGAGATCACGGTATGGGTCAGGTCGTCGGAAAGCTGTACCCGTTCGACGCGCCCCACCTCGACGTTGCGGGTCTTGATCAGGGTGCTGCCGGCCTCGATGCCTTCGGCGTTGGACATGGTCAAGGTGATCAACGGGCCACGACTGCGATAGTTGTCGTACACCAGCCACAGGCCGATGACGATGGCAACGATGGGTACGATCCAGATCGGCGACAGGCGAGCCTGGGGCGAGGGCTTTGCCCGGTTCATATCCCGGGCATCATGTTCGCGGGGTGTCTCGCTCATTCAGAGATTCCTTGCGGGTCGCGGGTCTCACGCGGCGGTGGCGTGTCCCAGATCAGGCGTGGGTCGAAGGTCATGGCGGCCAGCATGGTGAGTACCACGACACTGCCGAAGGCCAGGGCGGCGGGGCCCGGAGTGATGGACATCAGCGACCCGGCGCGGATCAGGGCGACGAGGATGGCCACCACGAAGACGTCGACCATGGACCACCGGCCGATGAACTCGGTGAGGCGATAGAGGCGCGTTCGCGTGCCGGCGTTGAGTTCGTCGCTGCGCTTGACGACCAGACAGAGCCAGGCCAGCGCCACCAGCTTGCCCACCGGGACAATCACGCTGGCGGTGAAGATGACCGCTGCCACCGGCCATGATCCCATCTGGATCAACTCCACGACACCGCCAATGATGGTCGACGGCGTAGTATGCCCCAGGCTGGTGGTGGTCATGATTGGATAGAGGTTGGCCGGCACGTACATTACCGTGGCGGCGGCCAGCAGGGCCCAGGTTCGCTGCAGGCTATGCGGCATGCGGGTGTGCAGCCGTTCATCGCAGCGTCGACAATGCGTTTTGCCTTGCGGCGAGAGTCGGTTGGCCAGGCCGCAGGGGGGGCAGCCGGTCAAGCCCTGGGGGGCCGCGGTCTGTCCCGAGCGAGCCCCTTCCGGCGCCAGGGGTTCAACGCTGAGCGAGAACCACATCCAGTCCGAATCGAGGGATTGCGTGGTCGACAGCAGCAGAATGGCGAAGGCGCAGAAGGCCCAGAAGGAGACGCCGAGCTCGATCTGCGCCATGCCGGCGACCTTGATCAGGCTGACCAGCGCGCCGATGATGAAGACGTCCGCCATCATCCATGGATGGAGGTGGGAGAGCGAGCGGGCGATAGTGCGGCTTGACGGCAACGGCTCGCCACGCAGCAGGCCGAACTGCAGCCAGATTACCCCCAGCAGGTAGACGGCGGGCAGGACCAGGATGGTCAGGATCACGGCGATGGCAACGAGCGGCTGATGGAAGCCGATAAGCGTCGTGGCGGTCTGGGATAGTTCAATATTGTTGCCGATGCCGCCTACGTTGAAGCTGACGAACGGAAAGGAGGCCGCCAGCATCAGCGCGATAAGCGCCGATATGGCCAGGGCCATGCTGCGTTGTGCCGGTCGATGGTGGCGCTTGGCCAGCGTATGCCCACATCGAGGGCAGTCGGCCTTCTGTCCGCCACGCAGGGGCGGTAGTGCGACCAGCCAGTCGCACTCGTGGCAGGCGCGCAGGCGCCGCCGCGAGGTGCGCGCCTCCGGCGGGTACTGGTCCACCAGGGGCTCGCCCCGTGGGAAACCAGGCGTTCGGAACGTTCGTAGGGGTTGCCTGGGCACCGGCGTTGTTTACCTGAACTGTTTACCTGAGACGGGAAGAAATCGGGCGCCACTGCCGTTCGGCAATGCGCCTTATGGCAACATGACCATGGGCATCAAACGAAAGTGTGACATGTTGACGCCATGCATACCATATACAAACATTCGGCACTGAATGTTCCCGAGGAAATGGAATGTTGTTACCTGTTCTCGCCGTCATTGGCGGTCTCGTTCTGCTGGTCTGGAGCGCCGAGCGCTTCGTCGAAGGGGCAGCAGCCACATCCCGTCGCCTGGGTGTCTCACCACTGCTGATCGGCATGCTGGTGCTTGGCTTCGGGACATCGGCACCGGAGCTGATGGTATCGGCACTGGCGGCGGGGCAAGGCAATCCCGGGCTGGCGCTGGGCAATGCCTACGGCTCCAACATCGCCAACATCGGCCTGATTCTCGGGCTGGTGGCACTGGCGTCGCCGCTGTCGGTGCATTCCGGGGTGATTCGCCGGGAGCTGCCGCTGCTGGGTGGGGTGACGCTGCTGTCGGCCATCTTGATGTGGGGCGGGGTGATCGGGCGCATGGAGGGCAGTCTGCTGCTGGCACTGCTGGCCGCGTTCATCCTGTTCAGCATCCTGCAGGCCCGGCAAGCGGGGCCGGACGCCCTGGCGGCAGAGACCGAGGAGAGCCTGGCGATCAAGCCCATGTCGCTCAAGGCGGGGCTGGTCTGGACCCTGGTGGGCCTGCTGCTGCTGATCCTGAGCTCACGCATCCTGGTGTGGGGGGCGGTTGCCATCGCCCAGGGCTTTGGCGTCAGCGACCTGATCATCGGGCTCACCGTGGTGGCGGTGGGTACATCGCTGCCCGAGCTGGCCGCCTCGGTCAGCGCATTGCGCCGGGGTGAGCACGACCTGGTGCTGGGCAACGTTGTCGGCTCGAACCTCTTCAATACGCTGGGCGTCGTCGGGCTCGCCGCGGTGATCCGACCCATCGAGGTCGGCAGCGAGGTGCTGCTGCGAGACTGGAGCCTGATGGCAGTCATGACGGCGCTGCTGGTGATCTTCGCCATGGGCTGGAGAGGGCGGCCGGGGCGCATCAATCGTCTCGAAGGCGCGGTGCTGCTGATCCTGTTCCTCGGCTACATGCTCTTCATGATACGGCTGGTAGTGCTTGGCGTTGCTTGAGGGCGCGATCTGGAGCGGGGAAGTGCTGCGACAACGAGACACAGGAAAAGCGGAGTCATAACAGTTACTGTTCAGCTTCGTTGTCAGACCTTTCGAGAGGCCGGACAGCCGCTGGTGGGGACTGCGCTTGAGGTCGGCACCACTCCAGCAAGGCTGCTAGTCTCATCAGAGTGTCGAGGTGAAATGCGTCACGGCAGGCCAGGATGGCCTTGCCGGAGGCACAAAAGCACACGGAGTGCATCCGCATCCCTTGAGACGTGAACTCTTCGCAGCCAAGAGGCATTACGTCATGGAACTAGATCCCCTGTTGCTGTCGCGATTGCAGTTCGCTTTCGTGGTCTCCTTTCATGCCATCTTCCCGGTCTTCACCATTGGCCTGGCATCCTACATTGCCGTGCTTCATGCGCTGTTCTACAAGACAGCCAACCCGGCCTGGGACCGCCTGGCCCAGCTCTGGACCAAGGTCTTTGCCGTGGCGTTCGGCATGGGGGTGGTGTCGGGCATCGTCATGTCCTTCCAGTTCGGCACCAACTGGAGCAACTTTTCCCAGTCCACCGCCAACTTCATGGGTCCTTTGCTGAGCTATGAGGTCGTGACCGCTTTCTTTCTTGAGGCGGCATTCCTCGGTGTGCTGCTGTTCGGACGCGGACGAGTGCCCCAGGGAGTGCATCTGTTTGCCGCCATCATGGTAGCGATCGGTACCTTCATCTCCACCTTCTGGATCCTCTCCGCCAACAGCTGGATGCATACGCCGGCCGGGGTCGAGGTCATCAACGGTGTCTTTCGCGTCACCTCCTGGACCGAGGCGATATTCAACCCTTCGTTTCCGTATCGTCTCGCCCATATGGCCATGGCATCGTTCATTACCGGTGGCTTCGTAGTGGCCGGGGTCAGCGCCTGGTACCTGCTGATCGGCCGCGACGTGGAAGCCAACCGCAAGGCGCTCTCCATGTGCCTGTGGATGCTGCTGGTACTGACCCCGACCCAGGCGTTGGTGGGCGACTTCCACGGTCTCAATACCCTTGAGTACCAGCCCACCAAGCTGGCGGCCATGGAGGGTAACTGGGAAACCAGGGAGGGCGCGCCGTTCCTGCTGTTTGCCTGGCCGGATCAGGCGGCCCAGCAGAACCGCTTCGAGATCGGCATTCCCTATGCAGCTAGCCTGATACTGACCCATGAGCTGCATGGTGAAGTGCCGGGAATCCTCGAGGCACCGCCCGAGGAGCAGCCACCGGTTGCACTGGTGTTCTGGACGTTCAGGCTGATGGTCGGACTCGGTTTCCTGATGATCGCGGTCTCCCTGGTCGGTCTCTATCTGCGTCGAGGCGGGCGTATCTATCACTCTCGCCGCTTCCTGCAGACGCTCCGGCTGATGTCGGTGACGCCCTTCATCGCGGTGCTTGCCGGCTGGATTACCACTGAATCCGGCCGAGCCCCCTGGCTGGTCTACGGGATGATGACCCATGCGGAAGGGGTCACGCCCTCGCTGACCGGGGGCATGGCCCTGTTCACGCTGCTTGGCTACGTCGCGGTCTATGGTGTGATCTTTTATGCCGGCACCTACTACCTCACGCGGGTCATCCGCTACGGCATGCAGCAAAAGGAGGAAGAAAAGCTGGTCGACGATTTCGAGACGCCCAAGCGACCCTGGTCGGCTACCAGCACCCCCTTCGACGACGACCCCACCAAGGCGGAGGGCTGAAACATGGAAATGTTCGACCTGTCATTGATCTGGGCGCTGATCATCGGCTTCGGCATCATGATGTACGTGCTCATGGACGGCTTCGACCTGGGGCTTGGCATCCTTTTCCCCTTTGCGCCGGACGAGGATGCTCGCGACGTGATGATGAATTCGGTTGCCCCTGTGTGGGATGGCAACGAAACATGGCTGGTCCTCGGCGGGGCAGGACTGCTCGCTGCTTTTCCACTGGTCTATTCCGTGTTCCTGCCGGCGCTCTACATCGGCGTGTTCCTGATGCTGGCGGGGCTGGTGTTTCGCGGCGTGGCCTTTGAGCTGCGCTTCAAGTCCCGTCGCGATCGGCGCAACCGGCGGATGTGGAACCGGGCGTTCAGCTGGGGGTCTGCCATCGCCGCCTTTGCCCAGGGCGCTGTGGTCGGCAAGTATATCCAGGGGTTCGAGACCCAGAACGGCGTCTTCGTGGGGGGCGCCTTCGACTGGCTCACCCCTTTTTCGATACTGACCGGCATAGGCATCATGATCGGCTATGCGCTGCTGGGTACCACCTGGTTGATCCTCAAGTCGGAGGGCTACATCCAGGCCTGGGCCTACAAGCTGACGCCACCGCTGCTGGTGGCGGTGCTGGTGATCTTCGCCATCATCAGCATCTGGACGCCGCTGGTGAACCCACTGGTCTGGGATCGCTGGTTCGGCATCATCGGCATCATCTGGATACTGCCCGCGCTGACCCTGCTCTGCATGTTCGTGGTGTATTGGTCGGTGAAGCGTCGCCGGGAGCTGATGCCCTTCATGGCCACGCTGGGCATGTTCCTGTTCACCTACCTGGGGCTGGTTGTCAGCAAGTGGCCGATGATTGTGCCGCCGGACTACACCATCTGGGACGCCGCTTCGGCGCCCGAGTCGCAGCTGTTCCTGCTGATCGGGGTGCTCTTCGTGCTGCCCTTCGTGCTGGGCTATACGTTCTGGTCCTACTGGGTCTTCCGCGGCAAGGTCAGGGTCGGCGAAGGGTATCACTGAGTCGATGGGGGAGCGCCTGGGCCCTGACCTGACGCCTCGCCGCTGGCTGGCGGCCCATGCCGCCGGTCAGCGGGGCTGGCTGGCACTGGCAGCACTGGCCGGCTTCTTGGTCGGCGTCCTGACCATCGTGCAGATGCTGCTGCTGGCCTTGATCGTCAGTCGCCTGCTTGTGGACGGTGCCAGCGTCGCGTCTCTCGGTGGCACCTTTCTGGCCTTGGCCGCAGTGCTGCCGCTGCGTGCCTTGGCCCAATGGGGCCAGGAACTGGCGGGGCAGGAAGCCAGCCTGCGCATTCGCCGGGCGGTGCGTGGCGAGTTGCTCGATCACCTCGCGGCGATGGGTCCGGTGCGTGCCGGCGCTCGCCATACGGCAGGGCTGGCCAGCCAGCTGGTGGAGCAGGTGGAGGCGCTTGACGGCTATTTCGCCCGCTTCCTGCCACAGCTACGGCTGGCCGTTGCGCTTCCCCTGATGATCCTGGCCGTCGTGCTGTGGCTTGACTGGCTGGCCGCACTCTTCCTGCTGCTGGCGGCTCCCCTGATACCCCTGTTCATGGCGTTGGTGGGGATCGGGGCGGAGCGACTCAACCAGGCGCAGTTTGCCGCGGTAAGCCGATTGGCCGGCCACTTTCTCGATCGGGTTCGGGGAATCGGCACGCTTCAGCTCTTCCACCGCACCGAAGCGGCAACACGGGAGGTGGAGCGGGCCGCCGACGACTACCGCCGGCTGAGCATGCGCACCCTGCGGCTCGCCTTTCTCTCCTCGGCGGTGCTGGAGTTCTTCGCTTCAGTGGCCATCGCCGTGGTCGCGATCTATGTCGGCTTCGGGCTGCTGGGTTACATCGACTATGGTCCGTCGCCGCAGCTGACGCTGTTCACCGGGCTGCTGGTGCTGCTGCTGGCGCCGGAGTTCTTCCAGCCCCTGCGCAGCCTGGCCCAGCACTATCATGATCGTGCCGCTGCCCTGGGCGTGGCAGACGGCATGGTGGCGCTGCTGTCCGAACCCGCGTCGGATCAGCGACTCAGGGAGCCCATGCCGGTCCGGGAAACCGACCAGCTCGTATCGCTCGCCAATGTCACCCTGCATCACCCGGGGCGTGGTCGTGTGCTCGGGCCGGTGGACCTGACCGTGCAACGAGGTGAGATCCTGGCGATAACGGGGCCATCCGGGGTCGGCAAGTCGGCCCTGCTGCAGCTGCTGGCGGGGTTCGTAGCCCCGGACCAGGGCGAGAGGCGCGTCATGGATGGGCTGAGTTTCGCCTGGATGGACCAGCGGCCACTGCTGATTCATGGCAGCCTGGCCGACAATCTGCGTCTGGCCGCCCCCGTGGCGAGTGACGCCGAATTGCACCAGGCCCTGCGTCACGCCGGCCTGGCCGAGGTGGTGGACGCGTTGCCCGACGGCCTGGCGACGTCCTTGGGCGAGCGGGGCTCCGGGCTCTCCGGCGGCCAGGCGCAGCGGCTCGCGCTGGCGCGGGTGTTTCTCTCCGATGCGCCGCTGGTGCTGCTGGATGAGCCGACGGCGAGCCTGGATGAGGGGAGTGAAGCCAAGGTCATCGAATCGTTGCGGGAGCTTGCCGCAGCTGGCCGTACCCTGGTCATTGCCACTCATCATCCGGCATTGATGGCGTTGGCAACACGGCGCATTGCACTGTCCCGGGGCGACGAGAGGGGCGACAATGCGTAACGACTCGTTGCTGACGACCCTTCGCCCCTGGCTGCGCCTGCTGGCGCGTCGGCGTGGCCGGTTGGTAACCGGGGCTGCGCTGCTGGCCCTCACCGTGGCCTCTGCCATCGGCCTGCTGGCCCTCTCGGGCTGGTTCATTACCGCCAGCGCCCTGACCGGCATGGCACTGGCGGCAGGGCTCGCGGCGAGCCTCGATGTGCATGTGCCCGGCGGGGGGATACGTACCTTCGCAGTGACCCGGACCGTGGCCCGCTACGTCGAACGACTCTACAACCATGATACGGTACTGCGGCTGCTGGCCGACCTGCGTGGCACGCTCTTTGGGGTGATGTCGGGTCTTGACGAGCGAACGCTGGCTCGCCGTCGAGCCAGCGACTGGCTCAACCGCCTTACCGCCGATATCGATACCCTGGATAGCCTCTACCTGCGTTTGCTTGCGCCGCCCGTCGTGGCGCTCCTTGCGATCCTGCTGCTGTCGGCTTTTCTGGCACTATGGGTGCCCGTGGCAGGACTGGCGGTGGCGGCGCTGCTGCTGTTTGCCTGGCTCTGGCTCACCGCCGGCCAGGCCTGGCTCGGAATGGCCCCGAGCCACAGTCAGGTCAGCCACCTGCAGCGCCTGCGTAGCCAGGCCATCGAGCACCTTCAGGGCCAGGCAGAGCTGGAGGCCTACGGCGCCCGCGATGCCCACCGCCAACTCCTGCAGCAGCGTGAGATACAGCTGCAGCAGGTCCAGCGAACGCTGGGGCGGCTATCCGGCCTCGGCACGTCACTGGTCAATCTGATGGTTGGACTCGCCATGCTGGCGGCGCTGTGGCTGGCCGCGCTGGCCTGGGAGCAGGGCACTATCAGCGGGGCCGTGATGGTCATGCTGCCGCTGGCGGTGCTGGCGACCGGCGAAGCGCTGGCGCTGCTGCCGGTCGCCTTCACCCACCTGGGGGCGACCCGCGCCGCGGCCCAGCGGCTCAATGAGCTGGTGGCATCCGGTAGTGAGGGCACCCAGCCGGATAACGTGGCCCTGCCGGCAGGGCCGCTGTCGGTTGCCCTGCGCGGGGTGAACCTGCGCTATCCCGACGCGCTGCTGCCGGCTCTGGAGCACGTCGATCTGGAACTCTCCGGTGGCGAACGGCTGGCCCTGACGGGTGCTTCCGGCGCCGGCAAGTCCAGCGTGGCGGCGCTGCTGACGCGCCAGCTGCCACCGACATCTGGCGGAGTCTGGCTGGGCGGGGTGCCACTATCCGCCATTGACGCGAGTTCACTGCGCGAGCGAGTGGCTATCCTGGGGCAGCGCGTCGACCTCTTTCAGGACAGCCTTGCGCACAACCTGTACCTGGCTGCTCCCGATGCGGATGACGCTGACCTCTGGCGGGCACTGGCCTGGGTGGAGCTCGCGGATTGGGCCAAGTCGCTACCGGGTGGCCTGGCGACCCGGGTGGGCGAGGGGGGGCGTCAGCTCTCGGGCGGAGAGGCGCGCCGCCTTGCCCTGGCACGGCTGTGGCTGCGAGATCCTGGGCTGGTTATCCTCGATGAACCCTTTGCCGGTCTGGACGCCGAACTGGCGGCAAGGCTCTCGCTGCGCCTCGATGAATGGCTTGCCGGTCGCACAGTCCTCTATCTGGTGCATCAGCTCGAAGGAGGTCCCTTCGAACCGCCGGGTATCACCCGTCATGAGCGACTTTATCAAGGGCGGTTGACCGATTGCGCAACGCACGGGTTTCCATCAGGATAAGGAGAAACTGGCGACGAGGTGAGCAATGCGTGACTTCCTTCAGCGGCTGCCAAAGGCCGAACTCCATCTGCATATCGAGGGCTCGCTGGAGCCGGAGCTGATGTTTGCCCTGGCCGAGCGAAACGGCATTGACTTGCCCTACGCGTCGGTAGAGGCGGTGCGCGCAGCCTACGAGTTCGACGACCTGCCCGCCTTTCTCGAGCTCTATTACCAGGGCATGAGCGTGCTGAGGACCGCTGAAGACTTCCATGACCTGGCCATGGACTATTTCCGCCGTGCCCATGACGAAGGGGTGGTACACGTGGAAATGCACTTCGACCCCCAGGCCCACCTGGTTCGGGGCATCGAGCTCGATGTCGTGATGGAGGGGTTGAATCTGGCCCAGCGGCATGCCGAACGGGAGCTGGGCATGTCCACGGCGCTGATCATGGCCTTCCTGCGTGACAGATCGGCCGAAGAGGCCATGAAAGTGCTGGAAAGCGCGGCGCCCTACTGGGAAATGATCGATGCCGTGGGGCTCGACAGCGCCGAGCGGGGACACCCCCCTTCCAAGTTCGTCGAGGTGTTCCAGCGTGCCCGTATGCTCGGCATTCCCAGGGTCGCCCATGCCGGCGAGGAGGGGCCGCCGGAGTACATCCGTGAAGCGCTGGACCTGCTGGACGTCTGCCGGATCGATCATGGCGTGCGCTGCCTGGAAGACCCTGACCTCGTCACGCGGCTGCGCGACGAGGCCGTGGTGCTCACCGTCTGTCCGCTCTCCAACGTCAAGCTCAAGGTCGTCGAGCGCATGGCGGATCACCCCTTGCCCCAACTGCTGGATGCAGGCCTGAGGCTGACCATCAACTCCGACGACCCGGCCTATTTTGGCGGCGGGGTGCTCGACAATTACCTGGCCTGTTATCAGGCATTCGACTGGTCCCGGGAGACCTTCGTGCAACTGGCCGGTACCGCCATCGAAGCGGCCTTCATGAGCGACGCTCGTCGCCTCGATCTGCACCGGAAACTGGCTGAGAGCGCTTGATTAGCGCATAAAAAAGCTCCCGGATTTCGCCGGGAGCCAGTAGGTCAGATGCGTCGTGGCGTTACGGCAGGGCCGGCACCTCGAAATCGGGCATCTCGCCGGTCAGGGTGTGAAGGAAGGCGGTGATATCGGCAATGGTGGTTTCATCGAACTCACGGCCGAGCATCTCGCTGCCCATGATGGCAACAGCCTCCTCGAGGGTCTCGGTGGCACCGTTGTTCATGTACGGATAGGTGACGCCGACGTTGCGCAGGGTCGGAGTACGGAAGCGATACATGTCATTGTCGTCGCCGGTGACCTCATAGCGGCCCACGTCGGTAGAGCCGGGTACCTGGATGCGATGGAAGTTGCTGTCGGTCAGTGCCGGGCCGCTGTGGCAGGCCACGCAGCCGTTCTCGACGAAGGCCACCATGCCATCCTTTTCCTGCTGGTTCAGGGCTTCCATGTCACCGTGAAGATAGCGGTCGAAGGGTGAGTTCGGCGTATTCAGCGTGCGCTGGAAGCTTGCCAGGGCCATGGCCAAGTTATCCGCGTTTATCGGGTTCTCGTCGCCCGGATAGGCTTCGGCGAACTTCTTCTGATAAAGCTCGAACTCTTCCAGGCGCTCCAGCGCCATGTCCAGGTCCATGGCCATCTCGATATCGGCCTCGATGGGGCCCAGTGCCTGACCTTCCAGGTCCGGTTCGCGGCCATCCCAGAACTGGGCGCCGAGGAAGCCGGAGTTCAGCACCGTCGGCGTATTGCGCTCGCCGATCTGCCCATCGTGGCCGGTAGCGCGGGGGATGCGGTCGCTCCAGCCCAACGCCGGGTTGTGGCAGGTGGCACAGCTGATCACGCCGCTGGAGGAGATGCGCGGCTCGAAGAACAGCATGTTGCCCAGCTCCACCTTCTCGGGGGTCAAAGAGTTGTGGGCGGGAATCGGTGGGAAGTGGGGCAGCGGCTCGAAGCGATCACGGTAGTCGCCGAGACCATCATCTGCCAGGGCAGTGCCGCCGAAGGCAAGGGCACCGCCCAGCGCCACGGCAGTGACGAATCGAGCCGGTTGTACAATTTTCTTAGATTCCATTGTGATCTCCCTGGTAGGCACTCGATACAGGTCAGACTCCTATATCCTGAAATAAGCTTATTCGTGAGGCTTGATGCATATCAACCAACCGAAATGCTCGGAAAAGGGGGGTGTTTGAGGTAAGTCAAGTTTCCGTCGACTTGAGGTGATAGTGGTGGATAAGGTGTTGTACAAGTGGCATCGATAGGTTTCCTTATTTTGCTTCGCGTCAGGAGAGGGCATGGCTCGCTATCGCTATCCGAGAATTCCCGAATCCGAGGTGACCCCGCGTGAGCTGTTCGAGTCGCGGCGACGCCTGCTGCGAGGCGGGCTGGCGCTGGGTGCCGCCGCCGTCGCCCCCGGCCTGCTCTGGTCGCGTGAGGCTCAGGCGTGGCAGGGCCTGTTGGAGGAACGCCTGGCAACAGATCTACCCAGCAGTGAACTGGCGGGTGGAGAGTCAACGACGTCTTTCCAGGACACCACCACCTACAACAATTTCTACGAGTTCGGCACCGGCAAGCGGGATCCGGAGATCTACGGTCATCGGCTGGAAACCGACCCCTGGTCGCTGACCATCGAGGGAGACGTGGACAAGGCGGGAACCTTTGCCCTGGAGGACGTGCTGGCTGGGCAGACGCTGGAAGAGCGTATCTACCGGCATCGCTGCGTGGAGGCCTGGTCCAAGGTCATTCCCTGGGTCGGGTTTCCCCTGGCCGACCTGGTCAAGCGCCATGGCCCGACGTCACGAGCGAAGTACGTCGTCTTCGAATCGATACACGACCCCGACAACCTTCGCGGACAGCGCCGCTCGATCATCGACTGGCCCTACCGGGAGGTGCTGCGCATCGACGAGGCGATGCATCCGCTAACCCTGCTCGCCGTGGGGCTCTACGGCGAGGTGATGCCGAACCAGAGCGGCGCGCCGATCCGACTGGTGGTGCCCTGGAAGTATGGCTTCAAGAGCATCAAGTCGGTCGTGCGTATCGCCCTTGTCGAGGAAAGGCCGCTCAGTTCGTGGGAGGAGCGCAATCCGGACGAGTACGGTTTCTATGCCAACGTCAATCCGACGGTCGATCACCCGCGCTGGACACAGGCCCGTGAACGCCGTATCGGCGAGAGCGGCCGGCGCGAGACGCTGATGTTCAATGGCTACGGCGAAGAGGTGGCCCATCTCTATGCTGGCATGGACCTGCAACAGCACTACTGATGACGGGGAGCACGAGTGAATCAACGCACCGCAATCACTGCCTTTCGGCTGCTGGTTCTGGCGGGCTGTGTCACTCCAGCCGGCTGGCTGGTATGGCAGTGGTACTTCGGTGACCTGGGGGCGGTGCCCGGCGAGGCGGTGGTGCATTTTACCGGCAAGACGGGACTGACGCTGCTGCTGGTTACCATTGCCTTCAGCCCCGCCTTTCGCGTCACCGGCTGGGTCGGCTTCATGGCGGCGCGGCGGCAGATCGGCCTGTGGGCCTTCTTCTGGCTGGTCGCCCACATGCTGGCCTGGATGGGGCTGGACCAGTACTGGGATTGGCCCTGGATACGGCGGGAAATGATCGAACTGCCCTATATTCGCTATGGCGTTGCCGCGCTGGCGCTATTGGTGCCCTTGGCGCTGACCTCCTTACGCAGAGTGCAAAAGGCCATGGGGTATCGTGCCTGGCACTGGTTGCATCGTCTGATCTACGTGTCTGCGGCGCTGGGCGTGACCCATTTCTGGATCCTGACACGGGCCGATTACATGCTCCCGCTGATCTTTGTCGCCGTGCTGACGGGCCTCATCGTGTTCCGAATCGTCGATGCCATGCTTCACCGCCGATAACGAGACTGCCGCCATCCCTGGCGGCATCGGGAACTGAAGCGTTGTTGCAACCGCAGTGCCTAGTGCGTGGTGACCAGCATGACCACGCTGAGGGCGGCGGAGACCCACATGGCTGGCTTGATGTCCGTGATTCGGCCGGTAAAAATCTTGATGACCACGAAGCTGAGGAAGCCGAAGGCGATACCCAGGGTGATCGAGTAGGTGAGCGGCATCAGGATGATGGCCAGGAAGGCGGGGAAGGCCTGGTCGAACTTCGCCCATTCGATCTTGCTGATCGGCGCCAGCATGAAGAGCCCCACCAGCACCAGTGCCGGTGCGGTGGCGATGCCGGGTACCAGCGACAGCAGTGGCGACAGGAACAGGAACGGCAGGAACAGGAAGGCGATGGTCACCGCCACCAGGCCGGTGCGACCGCCCTGGGCGACGCCGGCACCGGATTCGATGAAGGTCTGGGCCGCGCTGGTGCCCAGCGGGGCCGCGATCATCGAGGCGAAGGCATCGACGGTCATGGAGCGCTTAAGGTTGCGCGGGTTGCCATCCTTGTCCTTGAGGTCGGCGGACTCGGAGAGGGCCATAAAGCACGACAGGGCATCGAAGAAGTTGGTGAACAGCATCACGAAGATGAACGGCAGGTAGGCGACTTTCAGGGCACCCCAGATGTCCACCTGCATCACCGCACTGAAGTCGGGCCAGGCCGCCAGGCCGCTCCACTCCACCACCACATCGCCGCCCCAAAGCCTGCCCATGGGCGATGCCAGCAGGGTTGTCAGGGCGATGCCCAGGATCAGCGCGCCGTTGAAGCGCAGGATCACCATGATCGCCGTCGCCATCATGCCGATGAAGAAGGTGACCATGCTGGCATCCATGTTGCCCAGCGATACCAGCGTGGCGTCGCTGCCGACGATGAAGCCTGCATTCTTGAAGCCGATAAAGGTGATGAACAGGCCGATGCCGCAGGTGATCGCGTAGCGCAGCGAGGGGGGAATGGCCTCGATGATCGCCTTGCGGACGTTGAACATGGCCAGGGTGGCGAACAGCACCCCGGACCAGAACACGCAGCCCAGTGCCACTTCCCAGGAGAGGCCAGCGCCCTGCACCAGGGTATAGGTGAACAGGGCGTTCATGCCCATGCCCGGCGCCACCAGGATCGGGTTACGGGCATACAGGCCCATTGCCAGGCTGCTCATGAAACTGATCAGCACCGTGGCCGAGAGGGCGGCGGAGAAGGGAATGCCGGCGTCGCTGAGAATCGCCGGGTTGACCACGATGATGTACATGGCAGCCAGGAAGGTGGCTATACCGCCGAGGAATTCGGTGCGCAGCGACGAGCCACGCCGCGTCACGCCGAAATAGTGGTCCAGCCAGTGGGCAGATCCTGAGGCTTGCCCGTCGGGGCGGGCGGCGCTCTTGTCGGCAAGGGAAGAGGAGCTTGGTTCCATATCAATGATTCCAATTGTTGTTGGAGTGAATGGTCTGTTGGATGGAGCGAAAAGGGAGTTGAAAGCCAGGGCTTCAGTCATGCTGACCATTTGGTCAATCGCGACACGAGACAGCCTAGACAATATTTGACCGTTTGGACAGGCGGGTGTCGACCAAGGTCTTAGGTCAACATGGAAAAAGATTTCAGAATGAAGAGGAGCGCTGGCGACAAGGCGCCGGGTTCAGTTCACTTCCGTCGCTTCAAGCAGCCTCTCGAGCTGTTCGACCGGCACTGGTTGGCAGAAGAAGTAGCCCTGGAAAACGTGGCAGCCCTCCTGGGTGAGCCACTCCAGCTGCTGGGAGGTTTCCACGCCCTCGGCCACTACCTCGAGCTGGAGTGCGATACCCATGGCGATGATGGTGCGGGCGATGGCCATGTCGTCGTGACTTGCCAACAGGTCGCGGACAAAGCCCTGGTCGATCTTGATCTGATCCAATGGCAGCCGCTTGAGGTACTGCAAGGAGGAGTAGCCGGTGCCGAAATCGTCCATGGCGAAGCTGATGCCAAGGGCCTTCAAGCGCTGCATCTTGTCGGTGCCCGCCTCGACGGCCTCGATACGCGCTACCACCCGCTTGCGGCCCGACTCGATGAGCACGGCGCTGGCTTCCCGGCCGTGGCCGTCGAAGAGCCGCACAGGGGCACCTTCACCCATGCGCAGTACCCGCGCCACGTGCCGTGCCGGCCCTTCGGGAAGAACGACGTCGCCGCCGACGGTGAAGTCGGCGGCGACGTGGATACGCGGGGCGCGAGCCAAGGGCTTGGCCTCGGTCTTCATTGGCAGTGCTTCCCCCGATCTTACTGGGTGGTCTGCTCGCCCTGCTGCTGGGCCTGTTCGGCCTCGCGCTTCTTCTTCTGGGCGTAAATCGCCTCGAAGTTGACCGGCGCCAGCATCAGGGGTGGGAAACCGCCGCGGTTGACCAGGTTGTCGACGCATTCGCGGGCGTAGGGGAACAGCACGTTGGGGCAGAAGGCACCCAGCGTGTGTTCGAGCTGCGCGCCCTCGATGCCGCTGATACGGAACAGGCCGGCCTGTTCGATCTCGGCCAGGAAGGAGGTAGTGCCCTCCTCGCTGTGCTTGACCTGGGCCGTGACCTTGATCACCACCTCGAACAGGTCATCACCCACCTTGCGGCTGGAGGTGTTGAGATCCAGGCTGACCTTGGGCTTGAACGGCTGCTGAAAAACGGCCGGTGAGTTCGGCGCCTCGAAGGAGATATCCTTGACGTAGATGCGCTGGACGGCGAACTGCAGCTGCTGCTTGTTCTGGTCGGCGGCCTGGCTGCCACCGGCGGCGTTGGCGTTCTGGCTATTCTCTTCGGCCATGTAAAAATATCCTTTGCGTCTTGTGTTTGACTATTTTTTGACCACCGGCAAACCGTCGGCCTGCCACTGCATCATGCCACCCTTGAGCTTGAGTACCCGGGGGAGGCCTGCCTTGGTCAGCTTGGCAACCGTGATGCCCGCTGACTGGCCGTTCTTGCAGACGACGATGATCGGCTTGTCCTTGGCTTTTTCCAGCTCCCGCATGTTGTCGTCGATACGACTCTGGGGGATGTTGCGCGCACCGGCAATGTGCCCGGCCTTGAAATCCCCGGCTTCGCGGGTATCAACGACCACGGCATCCTCGCGGTTGATCAGCTGAGTTGCCTGACCGGAAGTCACACCACTGGCGGCACTGTTGCGGACCTCGTAGGCGATCCAGGCAGTCAGCACCAACAGGAAGGCACCCACCAGGAGCGGGTGATTCTGCACGAATTCGAACAGCTGATCGATCATGGGTCCGGAACACTCTTCTCGATACACGTTTAGGGCAATCTGGAGGCGGACAGTATACACCAAGCCATGGCCCCTGGCGGCATGCCCAGCGCTTTACCTGATATGACGCTCGACCATGCCGTGCGTTATGATGCCGCAAGCCGAATCAAGTCGCGACCCCCGTCGTTCCCGACGGTCGAGGAGGCCGTGGGTCGCGCCAATACCAAACGAGGCCATATACCCCGATGACGACTCCGAACGCTGCCACCCCTCGTCCTGTCGCCCTGATCATTCTCGATGGCTATGGCCATAACCCGGACACTGCCGATAATGCCGTGGCCGCCGCTAACAAGCCGGTCATGGATCGGCTGTGGCGGGAACGGCCCCATACCCTGATCCACACCGATGGTCGCCATGTGGGGCTACCCGAGGGCCAGATGGGCAACTCCGAGGTCGGCCACATGAACCTGGGTGCGGGGCGCGTCGTCTACCAGGAACTCACCCGCATCACCAAGGCGGTGGAGGACGGCGACCTGGACGGCAACGCCTCCCTCACCGATGCCATCGATGCCGCAGTGGCACAGGGCAGGGCCGTGCATCTGCTGGGCCTGCTCTCTCCGGGTGGGGTGCATAGCCATGAGGATCATATCCTGGCCATGGCCGAACTGGCCGCTCGACGCGGGGCCAGGCGTATCTACGTGCACGGTTTTCTCGACGGCCGGGATACGCCGCCCAGGAGCGCACAGGCCTCGATCGAACGCACCAATGCGAAGCTGGCCGAACTGGTCGGCGCCGACAATGGCGGCGTCGCCTCGCTCATCGGCCGTTACTTCGCCATGGACCGCGACAACCGCTGGGATCGTGTCGAAAAGGCTTACCGCCTGCTCACAGAAGGCCGCGGCGAGTACGAGGCGGCCAGTGCCGAAGAAGGGCTGCGCGCCGCCTATGAGCGTGGCGAGAACGACGAATTCGTCAGCGCCACCGTTATCCGCACCAACGGCGAGCCCGCCAGCATCGTCGACGGCGATGCCGCCATCTTCATGAACTTCCGCGCCGACCGCGCCCGCGAGCTGACCCGGGCATTCGTCGAGGATGACTTCAGCGGCTTCGAGCGCCGGGCTCGCCCTACCCTGGCAGGCGGCAGCCTGGTTACCCTGACCCAGTATGCTGCCGACATTCCCGCTCCGGCCGCCTTTCCTCCGGCGACACTGCACAACACCCTTGGTGAAGTCATGGAGCAGCGCGGCCTGACCCAGCTGCGCATTGCCGAGACCGAGAAATACGCCCACGTCACCTTCTTCTTTTCCGGTGGTCGCGAGGAGGCGTATCGCGGCGAGACCCGGGTGCTGGTGCCCTCCCCGCAGGAGGTGAAAACCTACGACGAGAAGCCCGAGATGAGCGCCGAAGAGGTCACCGACCGTTTGGTGGAGGCCATCGACTCCGGCGAGTACGACCTGATCGTCTGCAACTACGCCAACGGCGACATGGTCGGCCACACCGGCAAGTTCGATGCCGCGGTCAAGGCCATCGAAGCGGTGGACGCCTGTGTCGGTCGCGTGGTGGAAGCCATCGAACGCGTAGGCGGCGCCTGCCTGGTCACCGCCGACCACGGCAACGCGGAGCAGATGGTGAATCCGGAAACCGGCGTGGCGCAGACCGCCCACACCACCTTCGACGTGCCCATGATCTATGTCGGCCCCCAGCCGTTACGCCTGCTCGATGATGGCTGTCTCTGCGACATCGCCCCGACCCTGCTCACGCTGATGAACCAGTCCATCCCCGAGGAGATGACCGGCCGGGTATTGATCGAGCCGGCATGATGAGTCAGGCCTGGAAACCATGAGCCGAAAACGCCTCCGCCCGACCCGGCGGCTCCTGCTGCTGAGCCTTGCCGTCGCGCTGGCGATGGGCCCGGCTGCGACACAGGCCGCCCAGCCGAGCGAGCGTGAAGCCCGTGAACGCCTGGATGCCATCGGCAGCGAGATCCAGGCGGTCAGCCGGCGGCTCGGCGCGACCCGGGAGGCACAGGACGAGGCAACCCAGGAGCTGCGCCAGGTGGAGACGGCGCTGGCCGAAACCCACGGGCGCATGGACGCGATCCAGGCCGACCGCCAGGGCCTGAGCCGGGAGATCGCCGCGCTGGAGGCGGCCCGCGAAACGCTCGAGGAGGAGCGCGCCGAGCAGAGCGAGGCCCTGCAGGTCCAGCTCGATGCGCTGTATCGGCTGGGCCTAACCCCCCAGTTGAAGCTGCTGCTCAATCAGGATGATCCGGCACGGCTCGATCGCTTGCAGACCTACCTCAACCACCTGGCGCGCGCCCGCAATGCCCGCCTCGACGAGATCGCCAGCCTCGACGCCCAACTGGCCGAGAACCGCCGCGAGCAGCACGAACGCGGTCAACGGCTCGACGCCCTGGCGGACGAGCTGGCCTCGCGTAGCGCCGAGCTTTCGCGCCGCATGGGAGAGCGGGAGCGGCTGGTGTCGGACCTGCAGGATCGTTACAGCGATGAGCAGACACGTCTGTCGGCCCTCGACCGGGACCGGACCGAAGCCGAGCGAGTGCTGGAGCAGGTGCGCCAGGAGATGGCCCGGCTGCAGCGCCCTCCTCCCTCCACCGCCATCGAGCAGACCCAGGGCGAACTGCCCTGGCCGGTCCAGGGCAGCGTCACCTCGAGCTTCCGCCGTGGCGACGGGGTACACCACAACGGCATGCTGATCCAGGCTCGCGAAGGCACGCCGGTCAAGGCCGTCCATGCCGGCCGGGTCGTCTTCGCCGACTGGATGCGTGGTTTCGGTAACCTGTTGATACTCGACCACGGCGATCAGGTCATGACGCTGCACGCACACCTTCAACAATTCAATGCCGAGGTAGGCCAGGCCGTCTCCAAGGGCGATACGATCGGCACGGTGGGCACAAGCGGTGGGCACGAGTCTTCGGCGCTGTACTTCGAGGTCCGTCGTAACGGCGACCCCATTGATCCCCAGGCCTGGATTGCCAGACGATGAGATACGCTATTTCACAAGCCCCGGAGCAAGGGCTATGCTGGTCAGCCTCGTCTCGATACCGCGGAGTTCGCATGTTTTTACGTTCTGTCGGCTTACTGACCGCCTCCCGGCGCCTGATGGCGGCGCTGCTGCTGGCACTGCCGCTTGCCGCCCTACCGATGACCGTCAAGGCCACTGCACCGGCCGATGAGCTGCCGCTCGAGGAGATCCAGACCTTTGCCGAAGTCTTCGAGCGGATCAAGCGGGCCTATGTCGAAGAGGTCGATGATCGCACGCTGTTACGTAACGCCATGCGCGGCATGCTCAGTGAACTCGACCCCCACTCCGCCTACCTGGACCGTGATGAGTTCCAGAGCCTGCGGGAAACCACCGAAGGGCAGTTCGGCGGCATCGGCATCGAGGTGGGCCTGGAAAACGGCCGGCTGACGATCATCACCCCCATTGATGATACCCCCGCTTCCCGTGCCGGCCTGCAGGCCCGGGACACCATCCTGAACATCGACGACACCTCCACCGAACGCCTGTCGCTGCAGGAAGCCGTCTCGTTGATGCGCGGTGCGCCGGGCAGCGAGATCACCGTTACCATCCTGCGCAGCGGGGAAGAGAGCGCCTTCGATGTGACCCTGACCCGCGAGATCATTCGTACCGAAAGCGTGCGCAGCGAACTGCTGGAGACGGGCTACGGCTACCTGCGGGTCAGCCAGTTCCAGAACCGCACTGGCGAGCAGGTCAACAGCGCCATTCGCCGAATGGAGCGTGACGGCCCGCTGGACGGCCTGATACTCGACCTGCGCAACAATCCCGGGGGCGTTCTCCAGGCCGCCGTGGCCGTGGCCGATGTCTTCCTCGAAGGCGGCCTGATCGTCTACACAGAAGGGCGCCTGCCCGACACCGAGATGAGCTTCTCCGCCAGTCGCGAGACGGCAGCTCCCGACGTCCCTCTGGTAGTGCTGATCAACGGCGGCAGCGCCTCGGCGGCTGAGATCGTCGCCGGCGCTCTGCAGGATCAGCGTCGCGGTGTGATCATGGGCACCGATAGCTTCGGCAAGGGATCGGTGCAGCAGATCATGCCCCTGGGCAACGGTGAAGGCCTCAAGCTGACCACCGCGCTCTACTACACACCCAACGGACGCTCGATCCAGGCGCTCGGCATCGAGCCGGACGTGGAGGTGGTTCGCGGCCGGGTGGAAGTGACCGAAACGGGCCGCCAGCTGCGCGAAGCCGACCTCGAGGGCCATCTTCGCTCACGCGACGACCCCCGCGATCGCCAGGCAATGACGGAGCGACTGCGCGAGGACTACCAGCTGGGCGAGGCACTCAACCTGCTCAAGGCGCTGAACGTGCTCGACCGGCGCGACAGGTAGCCGCTAGGCGTCTGTCGGATTTGACCGGCTCTCGCCGTAGATCAGCGTTAAGTCCGACAGGCTCCTAACGGCAGGCGGCGGGCAGGCGCCCGCGGTGACCAGTCGCCTGGCGCATCAACAGCCGCTTGACCGGCACCAGGCGATCGACGCCCGAAAGGCCGAGGTTGCGTGCCAGGGTCAGGGCCGGATGGCGGCTGCCGAAAAGCAGGCGAAAGCCATCCATCAGCGCCAGCATGGTTGCATTGTCGCCGCGCCGCCGCCGCGTATAGCGGGCCAGCACACTCTCGTGCCCGATCGACATTCCACGTCGCCGCGCCGTGAGCACCTCTTCGGCCAGCACCGCCACGTCCATCAGCCCCAGATTGACCCCCTGGCCGGCCAGGGGATGGATGCTGTGGGCGGCATCGCCCACCAGCACCAGACCCGGCTGCCCATAGGTCTTTGCATGGCGCTGGGTCAGCGGTACGGCAAGAGCCCGATCCACGACCTCTACCCCGCCCAGGCGCGACTCGAAGGCCGCGGCCAGGGCATGGCCCAGCGCATCCGGCGTCAGCTCGACCAGCCTTGCGGCCTCCGGCGGCGACGTCGACCAGACGATGGAGCAGTAGCGGTCGTCACCATCGACGGTCAGGGGCAGGAAGGCGAGCGGGCCGGTCGGCAGGAAGACCTGCCGTGCCACACTGCCATGGGCACGCTCCGTGCGTACGGTGGTCACCACGGCCATGTGCCCGGTGTCATGGGCGCTGACCTCGATCCCGGCCAGGGTCCTCAATGGCGACTGGGCCCCGTCGGCGGCCACCACCAGCGGCGCCGAGAGGCGCTGGCCATCCTCCAGCAGCACCTCACGCCCCGTCGATGTCGTTTCCAGCCCGGAGACCCGGGCGCCTAACCGAACCGCTACGGTCGACAGCTCGATCAGGCGGGCCTCCAGCGACGCCAGGATCACATCATTTTCGACGATATGCCCCAGCTCCGGCACGCCGGCCTGCTCGGCGGTGAAGGCGACTTCACCGCTGCCTTCACTGTCCCACACCTGCATATGGTGGTACGGGGTCACCCGCCGCGTCTGCATCCAGGTCCAGACACCCAGGCCCTGCAGCAGGCGCTGCGACACCGGCGTCAGCGCGCTGACCCGCATCGCCGGCCGGCCGCGCCCCACCGCCTCGGCGGCCAGCGGTTCGGCTCGGGCATCAAGCAGCGCCACCGATACCCCGGCCTGGCCCAGCAGGGCCGCCAGGGTCGCGCCCACCATGCCAGCGCCAACGATGATGACCTCGAAGTGCGTGCGCGCTTCTCCATCCGCTTGCGTCATCTCACACTCCCTTCTTGTCATGCTTGCTTCCGACTGCGGTAACCATCAACGCTCCAGTCCCATGGCGCGGCGGGCCAGCCCCCGCCGTAGCGGGCCGACCAGATTGAGTCCCACCAGCCCTGCCGCCCGCAGATGTGACAACGGAGTATTGTCGATGCCGAACAGCCGCACCAGGCCATCGCTGAAGCGAACGACATTGTGCCGGTCGACGATGCGCCGAGCCTCGAAGTCGCGCAGGGTGAGCATGCCACCCACCGCTTCCCCATTGTCCAGTGCCAGCTCCAGGGCGGCCACCAGGTCCGTCACGCCTCGCAGCGCCAGGTTGAACCCCTGGCCCGCAACAGGGTGCAAGGAATGGGCGGCATTCCCCAGCACCGCCAGCCCAGGCCGGATCGCTTCACGTGCGGTAACCAGCGAAAGCGGATAGGCGTGACGACTGCCGACCCTCCGGAAGCGACCGGCACGATCGCCGAAGGCCCGTTGCAGCTCGGCCAGGAAGTCACCTTCCCCCAGCGCCAGCCGCGGCCCTTCACGTCCCGCCTCATGGGTCCAGATCAGCGCCATCTGCTGTCCCGGCAGCGGCAGCAGGGCAATGGGACCCTCCCGGGTGAAACGCTCGTAGGCCGTACCGCCATGGGGCTGGCTCATCTCGACGTTGGCGATCAACGCCACCTGATCGTAGGGAACCTCGTCGCTGCCGATCCCCATTCGCTCCTTGAGACCGGAGCGTCCTCCATCGGCCAGCACCGTGAGCCCCGCCACAAGCTCGCTGTCGTCAGACAGGGTGAGACGGTAGCCCTCCGATTCGGGCTCGATGCGCTCCACGCTGGCAGGGCAGTGCCAGGCCAGGGGAAGCTCGGCCAGGCGATGGTGAAGCACCCGCCCCATCCAGGCGTTGGGAACCACATAGCCCAGAGCCGTCTGGCCAAGCTCCTCGGCCAGCAGCCGCGTCACGCCCAGCCGCCCCCGCTCACTGACGTGAATACGCGAGATCGAGGCGGCCTGCTCGGCCATCGCCGGCCAGAGCCCCATGTCGCGAAAGCGCTGGGCAGACCCCTGGGCGATGGCGCTGGATCGGGCGTCGAAGCTGGGTTGCCAGGGCGCACTCACCGCATCCAGCATCGGCGCCGCCTCGATCACGGCCACCCGGAGCCCATGTCGCTCGATCAGCGGGGCCAGCGCACAGGCCAGGCTGGCCCCTACCAGGCCACCACCGACGATGGCGATATCCACGTTACGTGGCTCATTACGCCGCTGGGCCTCAGCACTGTTCATTTTACGCATCCTGCCGCAAGACATGGTTCGTAATGTAAATTACATAATGGCATTCCATCCTCCATTCCGGGTGATCACTTCTTCACCATCAAGGCCTCGATTTCGCGCACTCCCTTGGGAACGCCAGCCGTCAGCACCTCATGACCGGAATCGGTCACGGCCACATCGTCTTCGATACGGATACCGATACCGCGGAACTCGGCCGGTATATCGTCATCGGCAGGAATATAGAGTCCGGGCTCGACGGTCAGCACCATCCCCGGCGCCAGGGGACGAGGCGAGCCGCCCTGGCGATAGGCACCCACATCATGCACGTCGAGCCCCAGCCAGTGGGACGTCGAATGCAGGTAGAAGCGCTTGAAGCTCGCGTCCTCTATCCGCGCCGACACCTCGCCCTGCAGCAGACCCAGGCGAATCAGGCCCGCCGTGAGGTCATGCACCACACCTTCGTGGATCTCGATCAGGGTAACCCCTGGCTGGATAGCCACCACGGCACGCTCCTGGGCCTCGAGCACCACCTCGTAGAGGGCGCGCTGGGCCTCGCTGAATCGTCCACCAACGGGGAAGGTGCGCGTGATGTCCCCGGCATAGAGGTCCAGCTCGGCGCCGGCGTCGATCAATACCAGTTCGCCATCACGTAACGGTTGGTTGTTCTCGATGTAGTGCAGCACACAGGCGCTGGCACCGCCACCCACAATGGTGGCATAGGCCGGGCCGCTGGCGCCCTGCCAGCGGAACTCGTGCTCCAGCTCGGCCTGCAGATGATACTCCGCGAGACCCGGCCGAGACGCACGCATGGCGCGCACATGCCCCCGCGCCGATATTTCCGCCGCATGTCGCATCAGCGCCAGCTCACCCTGGCTCTTGATCAGCCTCGCCTCGTGCAGCAGGGGAGCCAGGTCGGCAAAGGCATCGGCCGGCCGCGCACCCTGGCGCGCCCTTGCGGCCAACTGGCCCCGCACCTCGTCGGCCAGCGCCATGGCTTCAGGGTCCGCCAGCATGAGGTAGAGCGTGGTGCGCCCATCGAGCAGTGCCGCCAGCAGGTCGTCGCGCTCGGCATTCTCGAAGGCCTGGTCGACCCCGTGCTCGCGTACCGCGCCTTCCGCCCCAAGCCGGATACCGGTCCAGGCCTCCAGCGTCGGGTCACGGTCCTGGCAGAACAGGACGCTTTCGCCGTCACTGCGCCCCGGCAGCAGCAGCAGCAGCGCGTCGGGTTCGGGAAATCCCGTCAGGTAATGGAAATCGCTGTTCTGGCGAAACGGGTAGTCGCTATCACGCGAGCGGGTGACGAGGGAGGCCCCCATCAGCAGCACGGCACTGTCGGCGGGCAGCTGCGCCATCAGCGATGCGCGGCGGGTGCGATACTCGTCGTTGGAGATGGCCGCGGGGCGGGGCAGGGGGTCTGGCAGCATGTCGGCTCCTGGCATCGGTAGGGAGACTTCTGGGACTCGGGCGGTCAGTGCTGGGTGGGCTCACCCGCTTCCACCTGCGGCTGCCCCGGCCGCTGTTCGGTATACAGCAGCATGGCGGCCATGCGGGCGTGTTCGGTCAGCGCGAAGAGGTCATTCTCGTTCTCGGCGCTGTCATCGATATCGGTATCCATGGCGGCCAGTGCCGTCAGGTCATCGATGGCTTCGCGCAGTGGCGCCGACCAGCCCTCGCGGGGCTCGGAGCCGGCATCCTCGATCACCTCGAGAAACCCCAGCGTCCATTCACGCAGCCCCTGGGCGCGCTCGGCCAGGGAGTAGAGTTCATCGGGCAGCAGCGGCTCGTAATTCAGCGAACTGTCCGCCAGCGTCTCCAGGGTGAGTCGCCGCCACTCCAGCAGGGATTCACCGCTTTCACGGTCCCTTGGCTGCTCTACCCCCAGTCCCAGGCAGACCTCCTCCAGCCAGCCACTGGCGCTCAGCTCGTTCAGGGCCAGCGAGGCGCAGAGCCTGCCGTCGAGAAAAGCGGGCGACTGCATGCTGCCGTGCAGCAGGAACAGGTCGGCGATGGTGGAAAAATCGGGCCGTTCGTCGATCGATGACATGACAACTTCCGTATGACAGGCTGTGAAGTGGGGCATCCGGACCATCCCACCGCGCGTTGACCGCCCGTGAGAGCCTCTCTTATAGTGTCCGGATGCCACGTCTTGATTGATAGGATGTTAACGCATCGGGCTGACAAGCCGACACCGGAGCCCTCCATGAGCGATGACGCCTCTCGGCCAACCGCCGAGATAACCCTGCTGGGTCGCCACTATGTGTTCGCCTGCAATCCAGGCGAAGAGCACAAGCTGGACCGTGCCGCGCGCTACCTGGACCGAGCCATGCTTGGCATCCATTCCCAGAATACCCTGTTGGGTAGCGAACGCGTCGCCCTGATGGCGGCACTCAATATTGCCCACGAGTTGCTGGAAGTGCTGGAAGAGCGTCGCAGCGGCGAACAGGAGCTCAACCGACTCAGCGAGCAACTGGAGCGCGCCCTGGCGAATACGTTGCCGCCTGATCGGGTCACCGCCGAATGACATTGGACGGACTGGCCAGCTCTGATACGATGAAGGTGTTCCCTGGGGTGTTGGCCAGTCGTTATAGTCCCTCGAGCCTATGCGCAATACCCAGGGCGGCCATTTGCTAGCCGGACCCGTGTGCATGTCCGTGCGACGGAAAGCCTGACGGTTCGGCTGCGGCCACCCACCTTGAACCAAGGGTTCAAGGGCCAGAATGACAGCGGCACTCTGGGGAACCCCATCGCATCATGAGCAACCTGTCCAATCCCTTCTCATCCGATCTGCCCGACTCCCGGCGCCAGTTGCGCCAGGCCTTGCGGCGCCGTCGCCGATCGCTCAGCCCGCGTGAACAGCACGCCGCGGCGCAGGCGCTCTGCCGTCGCCTGCGCCGGCTGCCCGAAGTGGTTCGCGCCCGCCGCGTGGCGCTCTACCTGCCCAACGACGGTGAAATCGCCCCGCAGCCGCTGCTATCCTGGCTGGCGAGCCGCTCGGCCCGGGCCTACCTGCCGGTACTCAAGCCCCTGTCGCACAACACCCTGTGGTTCGTTCACTATCACCGGGGCACACCCATGGTTCGCAATCGGTTCGGCATTCCCGAACCCGAGACGCGGCACGGCGCCCACCGGGCACGACGCCTGTCGACCTGGGCCCTGGATCTTATCCTGCTGCCCCTGGTGGGCTTCGACGACCAGGGCGAGCGCATGGGCATGGGTGGCGGCTTCTACGACCGCAGCCTGGCGTTTCCCCGCCGTCGTGGCCCTCGGCCGCGGCTGATCGGCCTGGCCCACGACTGCCAGCGGGTGGAGCGGCTACCGGTTGCCCCCTGGGACGTTCCGCTGGACGCCATCGTCACCGACAAGCGGGTCGTTCGCCCCCGCAGGTGAAAAACCTGTCATGAAAAAGCCGGCCGTTGCATGAGCACCGGCCGGCTTGTTCTAGAACATTGTTTTTTTGATCCTGCTTTATCTGATCATGGCACTGACTGCCGTATTACCCACCCGTCAGCGCCTGGGCATAGCCAGTCACCACAACGCCAATGCCGAAGGCCAGCACCAGTGCCATGACCAGATCGGGCTTTCGCTTCATTGCCTGCTCCCCTGAATTGTCTGCATGGAAGGCGCCGCAGCGTACCGCGACAGGGGGACTATAGGCCCTGAGGCACCGCCAATACAACCGATTCAGGCGTCGATTACATAATGAAACCCTCGCCATTTCGGGGCTTTGCTGTAAGCCGCTACTAACTTGGGCAGGCGGGACGAGGCTCGCTGCTCAGGCCATGAAAAGGCGATAGGCCGGGTTGTCGGACTCCTTCCAATAGCGGTAGCCAATTTCGTCGAAGTACTCCTCCACATGGCAGCGGTCGCCGTTAGGCACCTGCATGCCCACCAGCACCCGGCCATAGGCGGCACCGTGGTTGCGGTAGTGGAACAGCGATATGTTCCAGTCCTGGGGCAGATGGGTGAGGAAGTTCATCAAGGCACCGGGGCGCTCGGGGAACTCGAAGCGGTAGACCTCCTCCTCGAAGTGCTCCTTGGGCCGACCGCCGCCCAGGTGGCGAATATGCAGCTTGGCCAGCTCGTTGTCGGTGAGGTCCTCTACCGGATAGCCTGCCTCGCGCAGCTTCTCAATCACCGCCTGGCGATCCTCGCCGCCCGGCTTGACCTGAACCCCGACGAAGATATGGGCCGCCTCGGGGTCGGCATAGCGATAGTTGAACTCAGTCACCATGCGCCGGCCAAGCGTCTTGCAGAACTTCTTGAAACTGCCGGGCTTTTCGGGAATGGTCACGGCCAGGATCGCCTCGCGCTGCTCGCCGAGCTCGGTACGCTCGGCAATGTGCTGCAGACGATCGAAATTGGTATTGGCCCCGGAGTTGATGCACAGCAGGGTCTGGCCTTCGACGCCGGTTTGCTGAATATACTTCTTCAGGCCCGCCAGAGAGAGGGCGCCGGAGGTTTCCGACACCGCCCGGGTGTCATCAAAAATGTCTTTCACCGCGGCGCACATCTCGTCGGCGGTGACAGTGATGACGTCGTCGACCAGATCGCGCACGATCTTGAACGGCACCTTGCCGATCTGCGCCACCGCCACGCCTTCGGCGAAGACGCCAACCTGGCTGAGTGTCACGCGCTTGCCTGCGGCTAGCGCTGCCTTGAGGCATGCGCTGTCCTCGGCTTCCACGCCAATGACCTTGATATCGGGGCGCAGATACTTGATGTAGGCCGCCACCCCGGCGATCAGGCCCCCGCCGCCCACCGGCACGAAAATGGCATCCAGTGGCCCACTGTGCTGGTGGAGGATCTCCATGGCGATGGTGCCCTGGCCGGCGATGACATCGATGTCGTCAAAAGGGGGGATATAGGTGTAGCCGTGCTCGGCGATCAGCTCCTGGGCGTGCTCGGCCGCGGCGGCGAAGGCATCGCCCTTGAGCACCACCTTGGCGCCCCGGGCGCGTACCGCCTGGACCTTGATCTCAGGGGTGATGCGCGGCATGACGATGATGGCCTTGACGCCCATCAGTTTCGCCGCCATGGCGAGCCCCTGGGCATGGTTGCCTGCCGACGCCGCAATGACCCCCTTGGCCTTCTGCTCCTCGGTCAGCTGCGCCATCTTGTTGTAGGCGCCGCGGATCTTGAAGGAGTAGACCGGCTGCAGGTCCTCCCGCTTGATCAGGATGGTGTTGTTGAAGCGCCGCGAGAGGAAGGGGGCCGGTGAAATCGGCGTTTCCCGGGCAGCTTCATAGACCCGGGCCTGGAGAATCTTCTTGACGGTGGCTTCTAGCATCCTGATATCCCAGAGGAGTGACGCGGAGGGCTGTGCTGCAGTGCAGAGAACCCCTATTGGTAGCATCCTCGCAGGCATGGCGTCCAGCGCACAGGCTGCAGGACCAGGATAATCGGAGTCACCCTTAGCGAGGGACGCCGGGGGGAGGGCGCCTCCTCGCAGCCCTGTCGACGGAACAGTGCAGAGCGATGCTGCCATCGGCAGAAGAGGGCCACTGGCCTATAATGTCGCGGCAATCGCCACTCATCACAGACAGCGAGCATCACATGACCCAGGACGAACTGAAGGACGCAGTAGCCGCAGCCGCCATCGACGAGATCGAGCCCTGGCTCGAGCGCGATACCATTCTCGGCATCGGCACCGGCTCTACCGCCAATCGGTTCATCGATCGCCTGGCCCGGCTACGCGACGACTTCAAGGGCGCGGTGGCCAGCTCCGAGGCCAGTGCCGAGCGCCTGCGCGGTCATGGCATCGAGGTATTCGAACTCAACAGCGTCGGCACCGTGCCTTACTACATCGACGGTGCGGACGAAGTGAACGCTCACCTTCACATGATCAAGGGCGGCGGGGCGGCCCTCACCCGCGAGAAGATCGTCGCCGCCTGCGCCGACCGGTTCATCTGCATTGCCGATGCCTCGAAGCGCGTGGAACGGCTGGGCGACTTCCCGCTGCCGGTGGAGGTGATACCCATGGCACGCTCCTATGTCGCCCGCGAGCTGGTCAAGCTGGGCGCAGATCCGGTCTATCGCGAAGGGGTGGTCACCGACAACGGCAACCAGATTCTCGACTGCTACGAATTCATGATCGACGACCCGGTGGCCATGGAGGCCAGGATCAATGCCATCGTCGGTGTGGTCACCAACGGCCTGTTTGCCGCCCGTGGGGCCGACGTGCTGCTGCTGGGCAGCGACGCCGGCGTGGAGCGGCTGACGTCGGCCTGAGGCGCCCGGATACCGGGATCATTCCGCTGGCTTTCAGGCAGGCGAATCCAGACGCGACTCCAGATCATGGAAGTAAGCACTTACTCACCCAGCAGCGCAGACAAACCGGACATGGTGCGCCCCAGGGCGCCCCGGTTCGCCGCCATCACCGCCTGGCCGGCCTCGGCCAGACGATGGCGTTCGGCTTCATCGATGAACAGGGCGACCAGCGCCTCGGCCAGGGCTTCGCTGTCGGGGACTTCCACCAGGGCGGCGGCTTCACGCAGTGTCTCCGCCACGTCCTCGAAATTGGCAAGCTCGGGTCCCGTGAGCACGGGCACCCCCATGGCCGCTGGCTCCAGCAAATTGTGTCCACCGATCGGCACCAGGCTGCCGCCGACGAAGGCCAGGTCCGCCGCGCCGTAGAGAGAGAGCAGCTCCCCCATGGTGTCGCCCAGGTAGACCGCCGTACGGGCGTCAGGCAGCTCATCCCGGGAGCGGCGTGCCATGGCCAGGCCGCGCTCCTGGCACAGGGCCGCCACGGCATCGAAGCGTTGGGGGTGGCGGGGCACCAGGATCAGCAGGGCCGAGGGGTAATGTTGTCGGAGCCGGGCATGGGCCTGCAGCAGCAGCTCCTCTTCGCCCGGGTGAGTGGAGCCGGCGGCCCATACCGGGCGCGAGCCAAGTCTGAGACTTAGCTGTCGGCTCAATGCCTCGGTCCCGGCGGTGGGTGTCAGGTCGTACTTCAGCGAGCCCACCACATCGATAGCCACCTGGGCCATGCCCAGCGACCGGTAACGCTCGGCATCGGCAGCGGACTTGGCGGCAAGCCAGTCAACGTGGCTCAGGGCATCCTGCATCAGCGGACGCAGCCGGCGATAGCCGCGGTAGGCCCGGGGGGAGAGACGTCCATTCACCACCGCCGTCGGTATTCCTTGTTGGTGGCAGGCCGCCAGCAGGTTGGGCCAGAGTTCGGTCTCGAAGAAGATCGCCAGCGCCGGATTCAACCGGTCGATGAAGCGGCGGGTCGCACCGGGAAAGTCCAGTGGCACGAAGTGGTGGTCGAGCGGTCCATCGGCCGCATCTGGGGTCGCCGACTCTCGCAGCGCCTGGCTCAGGGCGAGGACACGCTCGGCGCCGGTCGCGGTCATGGTGGTGACGATCAGGCGGTGCTCGGGGTAGCGAGCCAGCAGGGCCTCGATCAGCGGCCTGGCCGCCAGGACTTCCCCCACCGAAGCGCAGTGCAGCCAGATGCCAGGCTCCACGGCGGACCGACGGGGCAACAGCCCGAGCCGCTCCCGCCGGGGGTTTGTGAGCGCTTGCTCACGCCAGACGCGCTGCCATATCAGCGGTGAGAGCAGATAGAGCGCCGTCGAATAGAGGTGGCGTGCCCAGGGTCGGCCTCGGCGTTGCATCAGCTCTCGCGATCCAGGATCGTCGAGATCATCGCCGTGGTCGACACGCCGTCCTCGAAGCCCAGCACCATCACCTCGCCGCCGGCGGCACGGACCGCATCGCCGCCGGCGATCTCCTCGGGGCGATAGTCGCCGCCCTTGACCAGCACATCCGGGAGTACCGCCTCGATCAAGCGCTGCGGCGTGTCTTCCCCGAAGGGCACCACCCAGTCCACCGCCCCCAGCCCCGCCAGGACCTGCATGCGCCGCAGCAGCGGGTTGATGGGCCGCTTGGGGCCCTTGAGACGACCAATGGAGGCGTCGTCGTTGACCGCCACGATCAGTCGATCGCCGAGCCGGCGGGCATGCTCCAGGTAGGCCACATGACCGGCATGCAGGATATCGAAGCAGCCGTTGGTCATCACCACCCGCTCGCCGCGGGCCTGGGCGGCCCGCACCGCCTCGATCAACGCGGGCTCCTCGATCACACCGAACTCGGCCAGCTTGTCGCCGTGCAGGGCCGTGTAGAGCTCGGCGATGGAGAGCGTCGCCGTGCCCGGCTTGGCCACCACCAGGCCGGCGGCCAGGTTGGCCAGGGTCATGGCCTCGGGGAAACCGTGGCCGGCGGCCAGCGCCAGCCCCAGCACGCCGATCACGGTGTCGCCGGCACCGGTCACGTCGTAGACCTCGCGGGCCCGGGTGGGAATATGCAGGGGGTCGTGCCCGGCCCGGATCAGCGTCATGCCCTTCTCGCTGCGGGTGATCAGCAGGGCCTCGAGTTCGAGCTCCACGCACAGCGCCTCGCCCCGGGCAGCCAGCTCGGCGTCGTCGCGGCAGTGACCGACCACACCTTCGAACTCGGCCAGGTTGGGCGTGATCACACTGGCCCCCCGGTACTTGCGGAAATCGCTGCCCTTGGGATCGACCAGTACGCGCTTCCCCGCAGCCTTCACCCGCTGGATCAACGCCTCCACCTGATTGAGGGTCCCCTTGCCGTAGTCGGAGAGGATCACCAGGTCGCTATCGGGCAGGCCCTGCTCTACCCGGGCCAGCAGGCCGGAGGTGTCGACATTTTCCAGGCCATCCTCGAAGTCGAGACGAATCAGCTGCTGGTTGCGGCTCATCACCCGCAGCTTGGTGATGGTGGGGATGCCTGCGCTGCTCTCGAAGTAGGTCTCCACCCCGGCGGCCTCCATGCGGGCGATGAGGCGCCGGGCATTGTCATCGTCACCGACCATGCCGCTCAGGGCCGCGTGAGCCCCCAGGGAGGCGATGTTGAGCGCCACGTTGGCCGCGCCACCGGGGCGGTCCTCGCACTCTTCGACCCGGACCACCGGTACCGGCGCCTCCGGCGAGATACGTGAGGTGGCGCCGTGCCAGTACCGGTCGAGCATCACATCCCCTACCACCAGTACATGTGCCTGCTCCAGCGCAGTCAGATCAAGCTTCATCGGGTGTCTCCGTTTCCTTGCTCTCGTTCGGCCCTGTCAGCAATGCATCGAGCCGTTGCACGACATCGTCGACACGAACCAGGGACATGGCGTCGGGATGACGCACGCGCTGGCCCCAGGTGATCTCATCGGGCTCCTTGTGGAGGTAGGTGCGTACCGCCTCGGGGTAGCGATCGACCACATGCTCGCGCCACAGGTAGGGCGCCGCCCGGTCGGGATTGGTGGTGGCATACAGACCGATGACCGGGGTACCCATGGCGTTGGCCATATGCACCGGCCCGGAATCGGGGGCGATCACCACCCGTGCCCGGCCGATGAGGGCCAGCAGGCCCTTGAGCGAGCTTTCGCCGATGACGTCGATCACCGCCTCCGCTCGACTCAATGCCCGAATGCGCTCGCCCACTTCCCGCTCCTGGGTGCTGCCACCGCCTGTGAGAGCCGTTTTCAGGCCGAACTGTGCCCAGGCGTGCTCGATGACCGCCGCATAGCCCTCGGCGGACCAGTTGCGGAAGTTGCGCAGCCGTGGATTGGCACAGGGGCTCATCAGCAGGTAGGGGTGGTCACCGGTGAGCCTGCGGGCCTCCTCCTCGGCCTCGGCCGGCACCGGCAGGTCCCACGCCAGTCCCTGATCCTCGACGCCCAGCAGGCGAGCGAAGTCCATGAACGACTCCAGCACATGGGCCTGTGGATGTGGCGCCAGCTGGCGATGGGTGAACCAGTGCTGGGCATCCTTGGCCCGCGCCTTGTCGAACCCCACCCGCACGTCGGCCTTCAGCCCCAGGGAGAGTACGCTGGCCCGCAGCGCCTGCTGCATGTGCAACAGCACGTCGAAGCGGGTATCACCGAGCTGGCGCCACAGGCGCCGCATCCCGGCAAGGCCGCTGGCCTTGTCGTAGACGACGAACTCGACCCCCGAGAGGCCGGCCAGTAGACTGTGTTCCGCCTTGCCGATGATCCAGGTGATGCGAACATCGGGCCACTGCCGCTGCAGCGCTCGGATGGTGGGGACCAGATTGCACAGGTCGCCCAGTGCGGAGAGGCGCAGCACGGCGATATGGCGAGGTTGGGCAGGCAGAGGATGCTTCATGCACTTGGCAACATGTCGGACGGGAAAGGTTTTCATTCTATATGATGCGGACAGTCTATGTGACGCCAACCTGACGCCACAAATCGACCCGCTGCTATTCTCGCCGGCCCATTGGCGTGAAGCGGGCCGTGTGCTGGGCGAAGCGCCTGGCCGCGGCAGCAGCCTGTTCCTCGACGCGGACGGCGCACAGTGGGTGCTGCGCCCTTACCGCCGCGGCGGGCTGGTGGCGCGGTTTGCCCGGCAACGCTACCTGTGGACCGGCCTGGAGCGAACCCGAGCGTTTCGCGAACTGCGCCTGACCGCCGAGCTCTACGCCCGGGGCCTGCCCGTGCCCAGGCCGGTGGCCGCCGCCGTCACCCGCCACGGACTCTGCTATGAAGCGGCGCTGATCACGGTGCGCATTACCGCCGCCCGCTCCCTTGCCGACCGCCTCATCGAAGGCAGCGCCAGCGATGCACTCCTCGAGGCGGTGGGTCGCACCATCCGTCGCTTCCACGACACCGGCCTCGATCATGTCGATCTCAATGCCCGCAACCTGCTGGTCGATGCCGAGGAGCGTGTCTGGCTGATCGACCTGGATCGCTGCCGGTTGCGCACGCCCGGCAGCTGGCAGGAGGCCAACCTTCGACGCCTGGACCGCTCCCTGGCGAAGTTCGGCGCCGGCGAAGCCGGTGCGACGATTCGTCGAAGCTATGGTTAAGGGCTATTGCTAAAAGCTATGGCTAAGAGCTATGCCTGGGAATACTCTTCGACCAGGCTGGACACATGGGCCGCCAAGGTAAAGTCCGCCAGCACCCGGTGGCGTGCCGCCTGCCCCAGCTGACGTCGCAGCTCGGGGTCACGCCCCAGCTCTGCCATGGCTTCGGCCCAGTCCCCGGGGGCTTGCGGTGACGCCAGACGTCCGCATGTATTATCGAGCAACTCCGGAATGGCGCCGCTGTCGGTACCGACCACGGCCTTGCCGGCGGCCATGGCCTCGATGACCGTGAGACCGAAGGCCTCGTTGCGTGACGGCACGCAGACGATATCCAGCGCTTCGAACAGCCTCGGCAGGTCGCGGCGAAAGCCGGCAAAGTGAATTCGCGTTTCCAGGCCCAACGACGCGACTTGAGCCTGCAGCCGCGATACATAGGCTTCATCGCTGCCCTCGGCGGCGGTGAGGCCACCGATGACGACGCCATGCCAGGCCAGATCCGGATAGCGCTCGCGCAGCAGGCCCAGCGCCTCGATCCAGAGGTCCTGGCCCTTGCCATCGGTCAGCCGACCGGGCAGGCCGATGGCCACACTCGTGGCAGGCACACCGAGTTCGCGGCGCAGGGCGTCGCACACCGCCTCGCTCAGCCGGGGGCGATAGGGCTCGGGGTCGATGCCGAGATAGAGGCGCTTGATCCGGTCCGCCGGCAGGGGGAAGGCCGCGACATTGCGCGCCCGCGTCGCTTCGCTGATGGCAAACAGCCGGGTGACCCTGCCATAGGCCCAGCGGTGGTAGAGGTCCTTCTTGGCGCGGGTGACCCCCATGTGGTCGGTGAAGAACAGCTTCAGCCCCGGCTTCAGTGTCGCCAGCAGGGCTCCCAAGCGCAAATCGCTGGACTTGTGGCAGTGCAGCACGTCGATGCCCTGTCGTTTCAGGTACGCAAGCACCCGGCCGACCTGCAGCAGTGCCCGACCCCGGCTGGGCACCGTCAGCGGTTCGATGCCCGCCTCGACCAGGCTGGCAGCCACCGCAGAGCCGGCAAGCGCGAGGCCATGGGGCTCCCACCCCTGGCGCTTCAGCTCGGGTATAATCCGTCCAGGATACATTTCCAGTCCGCCCCAGCCATCCGAAAGGCAGATATGCATTACCTTGTGCGACAAGGTTGTCTCCTTCTTCGGCCACCGGGGCACGGGAGCCCAGATGACGTCTTCTTCCAACGGGGGCAATCCCCGCGAATCGCCCCGTATACTGGTCGTGCGTAACGACAAGGTCGGCGACTTCATGCTGGCCTGGCCGGCGCTTGCCTGCCTCAAGGCCGCAGCGCCCACCCTGCATGTCTGCGTCCTGGTCCCAACCTATACGGCACCTCTGGCCCGGCTGTGTCCCTGGGTCGACGAGGTGATCCTGGACCCGGGCGCCGACGCCGGTCGCGATGCGCAGCGTTCTCTGCTGGAGCGGCTTCGAGCGGGTCGCTTTGCGGCCCTGCTGACCCTCTATTCGACGCCGCGTATCGGCTGGCTGGGCCGGCGTGCCGGCATTCCACTACGCCTGGCGCCTGCCACCAAGTGGGCGCAGCTATTCTACAACCATCGCGTCACCCAACGCAGGTCCCGCTCCACCCGGCCGGAGTATGTCTACAACGTCGAGCTGGCCGACGCGTTGCTGCTCGCCCTGGGCATGGCGCCAGCCGCTCGCCCGGAACCACCCTACTGGCCGCTTCCTGCCTGCACGGCCACCGCCCAGAGGGCCCTCCTCGGCCAGGAGCTGGGCATCGATACGACCCGCCCCTGGGTCTATCTGCATGCCGGCAGCGGCGGCTCGGCGGTGAACCTGACACCCGGGCAGTACGCCGAGCTGGCTCGCCTGATCGATGAGCGCGCAGGCGAAGGCAGGCCCATCTGGGTCATGACGGCGGGGCCCGGCGAGGAGGCCACCGCCGGTGAGCTGCGCAACCGCCTGGTGGGCGATGGCCTCGAAGCGGTCGTGCTGCCGCCGCGGAAGGGGCTGGGCGACTTCGCGATGGCTCTCGCGGCGGCCGACCTGCTCATCGCCGGCTCCACCGGTCCACTGCATATTGCCGGCTGTCTCGACCGGCCCACCGCAGGCTTCTATCCGGCCCGCCGCTCCGCCACCCCGCTGCGCTGGCAGACCTGCAACAGCGAGTCGCGGCGCCTCGCCTTCAGCCCCCCGACGGGTGCCGCCGAGTCCGACATGGCCACGATCGACCTGGACGCGGCGGCCAGTGCCATCAGCGACCTGGTGCGTCGTCGGGAGGAGGCGACGTCCGAGTCCTGACCCAGAGGTCAGCATACTTGGCGAAGGTCGAGTGGGCCGAGAGCAACGCCAGCAGCAGGCCCTGGCGCCCGTCCAGGAAGCCGGCCTTGAACAGATACATGCGCAGAAAGCAGCCGATGCCATGCCCGATGCCGGCCGCCAGGCTGCCCCGCTTGCCCCGCGCCGCACGCTGCTCGGCCCATGCCTGGGCGTAGTGGGCGGACTTCTCCAGGTAATGGCGCAGGTCGCGGTAGGTGAAGTGGAGCAGGTCGCCCTGAAGCGGTTTCACCGTCAGCCGCTCCGGATTTTCCAGCTTCTCGTGCACCAGGGAGGCGTTGTACCCGGCACGCTGGCGCGGATAGAGCCGTGCCACACGATCCGGATACCAGCCCGAGTGGCGAATGAAGGCCCCGAAACACCAGGAGAGGCGCGGCAGCGTATAGATGGCCGGTTCGTTCAAGGCCACGGCGGCCAGGATGCTGTCACTCAGCTCGGGCGTTACCCGCTCGTCGGCATCGATCATCAGGATCCAGTCGCTCTCCACCAGCGCCTCGGCGCGCTGGCGCTGCACGCCGAAGCCCTGCCAGTCGTCCTCGACCACGACCTTATCGGTGAAGGCCCTGGCGATGTTGCGGGTGGCATCCACACTGCCGGCATCCACCACCACGATCTCGTCCGCCCAGCTCAGCGTCTCCAAACAGGCTCGGAGGTGCGCCTCCTCGTTCTTGACGATCAATACGGCAGCCAGGCTCATGGGCCCTTCCTTGTCAGCTGAGCGGGGCCTCAGTTTACTGGTGCCAGCGCCGGGGCGGCAAACGACACCTTTCTACCACTGGGCACGGACCACGACTTTTGGTGCAAATGGGTCGCGACTTGATAAGCTGCTACCTGAACTCACTACGTGCGCACTGTGCCATGCCCTCTTCCTTCTCGTTTCGAGACATCAACTTCCCCCGTGGTTGTTCGCTTTTGATTATCGGCCTGTGTCTGGGTTATTCCGTCACCTCCCTGACACGGCTGCCGATCTGGGGGCTCCCCTTCGTCACTGCGGCCTGGCTGGCCCTGGGATACTGGCTTCGCTGGGGCGCGCCTCGTTCCCCGCAGCGCCCCGTCGTCCCCCGTATCTGGTCCTGGGCATTGATACCCATTGCGCTGTGGGGACTCTACATCTACCTTTCCGAAAGCTTCGGTATCGTCGACCTGAGCGCCGTCTTCTTCCACCTTCAGGCCGGCATGGCCGACCATGGCGGTGTCAGCCGGGTCGGGGCCGCCTTCTTCTATACGCTCTCCATGGCGGCTCTTTTCGTATCGTTTCTCTGGCTCCTCCGCCACGACCACCGCTGGCGTCGCGTGGAATTTTTCCTGGCCCTGCTGCTGCTGGCCAGCAATCCCCTTCTCTATGGTGTAACCCAGCGCGGTGCGGCGATCGTTACCGATGACGGTGCCTGGATGGACCGCCAATACGTAAAGCCGTTGATTCTCGACGCTCGGGACGACCCGCCCAATCTCCTGCTGCTCTATCTGGAAAGCATCGAGCGCACCTATGCCGATCGTGAACGTTTCGGCGACGCCTATGCCGACCTGGAGGCCATCGGCGAGGAGGGTCTGGTCTATGAGGGTGTCTACCAGCTCGACAATACCGGCTGGACCATGGCGGGCATGATCGCCAGCCAGTGCGGCACCCCACTGATGCCAGCCGGCCTGCTACATGATCGGCAGTTCTCGCCGCTGGAAACGGTGGTGCCCGGCGTCGACTGCCTGGGCGACCTGCTCTCCGAGCAGGGCTATCGGCTCACCTATATGGGCGGCGCCAGCACTGCCTTCGCTGGCAAGGGTCTGTTTTACCAGGATCACGGCTTCGAAACGATTCTGGGACGCGAAGACCTCCAGCCCCGCCTCGACGACCCCGACTACCTCAACAACTGGGGCCTCTACGACGACTCGCTCTACGACTTCACCGTCGAGGAGATTCGTCGCCTGAACGAAGAGGAAGGCCCCTGGGGCTTGGTCAACCTCACGCTGGCCGGTCATGCCCCTCGTGGCTATCCTGCCCAGCGCTGTATCGATCGCCAGGGCGAATTCGATGGCGAAGATATCCTGTATTCGGTCGAGTGTTCGGCCTGGCTGGCCCGGGACCTGCTCGAGCGCCTGGATAGTGAGGGGCTGCTGGAAAATACCCTGGTGGTCATCGCCAGCGACCACCTGACCATGCGAGTCTCGGCCTGGGAGCAGCTGATCCAGAGCAAGCGCGACAATACCTTCATGCTGTTGGGACCCGGAATCCCCGTCGACAGGCAGACACGGGAGGCGTCCATGGTGGACGTTTTCCCCACCATCCTGGAAGCCATGGGTTTCACCATCGACTGGCACCGGGCAGGTCTCGGCGTGTCGCTGCTGTCCGATGAACCCACCCTGATCGAGGAGCACAGCATGGAGTTCGTGAACGCTCGGATGCGCGAGGAGAACGCCCTGCAGCAGCGCCTATGGGAAGGGCTAGCACCGCAGCGCGAAGAAACGGAAGCGGCACCGCAAGAGCAGGTGGTGGAGACCCCCGAGGACGCTACCGGTGAGGAGCCCGCCTCGGTCCAGTGATACGCTTCAGCTACGGCCGATGAGCTCTGCTCGCGAGGCCAGTACCGCCTGCAGGACCCGCTGGGGCGAGAGCTGCACCAGACAGTTGGTATGGCCCAGCGGGCAGGTACGCTGAAAACAGGGCGAGCACTCCAGCGCCAGGGTATGAATCGTGGCCTCGTCGGTCAGGGGCGGGGTGTAGCGCGGCGACGACGAACCATACAGTGCCTGGACGCCGGTCCCAACGGCGGCCGCCACATGCATCAATCCCGAGTCATTGGTGACCACCTGCCGACAGTCGGCCAGCAGATCCACGGCGTCGGCCAGCCGTGTCTTGCCGCACAGGTTATGCACGCCCGTCTGCCCTTCTGCTATCACCGCGCCGGCCTCGGCATCCTTGGGGCCGCCGAGCACACGCACCTCGAAGCCTTCCGCCACCAGGCGCTGTGCCAGTTCACGAAAGTGTCCCAACGGCCACTGCTTGGCCGGGCCATATTCGGCCCCGGGCAT
The DNA here is from genome assembly GCF_001545155.1 of Halomonas chromatireducens. NCBI lineage: Bacteria > Pseudomonadati > Pseudomonadota > Gammaproteobacteria > Oceanospirillales > Halomonadaceae > Halomonas > Halomonas chromatireducens. The sequence continues at coordinate 1,140,658 of NZ_CP014226.1, forward strand.
CATGCCGATGGCCGGCCGTGACGAGAGCCCCAGGCTGTCGCGCACGGCAGCCAGGTTCTCCGTATCGACCCGCAGCCGCGGACGCGGCACGCTCAGAGCTTCCAGATCAGCATCAGCTGGCAGGCCCAGCGCCACGAAACGCTTGACGGTCTGGTCCAGCACCGTCTTGTCCAGCGGGCGTCGCTCGTTGAGCAGCCCGAAGCGCTGCTCACCGGTATAGCCGGTGCGCCGGGGTATGCGCGCCAGGAAGGGGACCAGCGCCGATTTCCAGGAACGGGGCAACACGATCGCCCGGTCGAAGCGACCCGTAAGCCGCTTCGCCAGCGCCCGCCGGCTGCCCCAGCCGAATTCACCGTGGGTCACGTCCAGCGTCGCCACCTCGGCGACTTCTTCCATGCGCTCCAGGATCGGCTGCGACCAGCCGGGCGCCACGACGCCGATATGGCAATCGGGCTGGCGCTGCCTGAGTGTCTTCAGCAGGCTCTGAGCCATCACCATGTCACCGACCCAGGATGGGCCGACCACCAGGATGCGCTCGCCCGACAAAGGCACTGCACTCATCCAGTCTCTCCGCCGAGCCAGCGCAGGTACTCCCCCACCCCCTCGGCCACGGTGCGGAACTCGCCATCATAGCCCGCCTCCCGCAGGCGTGAGATATCGGCCCGGGTATAGCTCTGGTAGCGGCCCTTGAGCTCTTCGGGAAAATCGATGTACTCGATCCTGCCCTGGCGGTGGAAATCGATGACGGCTTCACCGATCGCCTTGAAGGGCTCGGCACGCCCCGAGCCCAGGTTGAAGATTCCGGACTTCCCGGGGTTGTCGAGGAACCACAGATTGACGTTCACCACGTCGCCCACATAGACGAAGTCACGACTTTGCATGCCGGCCTCGTAGCCATCCCAGGCGCCGAACAGCTTGAGGTCCTGACCCGCCGATATCTGGGTGTGGTGGTGGAAGGCGACGCTGGCCATCTTGCCCTTGTGCTGCTCCCGCGGGCCGTAGACATTGAAGTAACGGAACCCCACCACCTGGCTCGTCAGCTCATCCCAGTGCTCACGCACGTACTGGTCGAAGAGCAACTTGGAGTAGCCATAGACATTGAGCGGCTTCTCGTACTCGGGCTCTTCGCGAAAGACCTGGCTACCACCGTAGGTCGCTGCCGATGAAGCGTAGATGAAGGGGATGCCCTGCAGCTGGCAGAAATGCAGCAGCACCTTGGAGTACTCGAAGTTGTTGTCGAGCATGAAGCGGCCATCCCACTCGGTGGTGTCCGAGCAGGCTCCCTCATGGAAGATGGCTTCGATGGGAGGCAACCGCGAAGGCTCACCACGCAATACCGCCTCGACTCGCTCGCGGAAATCATCCTTGTCCAGATAATCCCCGAGCGTGCAGTCGGCCAGATTGACGAACTTGGTCCCGTCGAGAAGGTCATCGACGACCAGCACGTCAGTGCGGCCACGCTCGTTGAGTGCCTTGACGAGATTCGAACCGATGAAGCCGGCACCGCCTGTCACTACGATCATTGAGGTTCCTCGCTGCGGCGCAGCTGACTGCGCCTATAACCGATGTGCCTGTGATTGTATACTTGACGTCCTGTGAATTCATGGCCAACGGTGCTTTCCAATGACACTCTCGACACTATCGTCGACCTCGACCCCGGGGTCGACGCCGGACGCGACGACCTTCCAGGGCCTGATCCTGGCCCTTCAGCAGTACTGGGCCGAACAGGGCTGCGTAGTGCTCCAGCCCCTGGACATGGAGGTAGGCGCCGGCACCTTTCACCCCGCCACCTTCCTGCGCTCCATCGGTCCCGAGACCTGGAATGCCGCCTATGTTCAGCCCTCCCGCCGGCCCACCGACGGTCGCTACGGCGAGAACCCCAATCGCCTCCAGCACTACTATCAGTTCCAGGTCGTCATGAAACCCTCCCCCGCCGACCTGCAGGAGCTCTTCCTCGGCTCCTTGGTACGCCTGGGCATCGACCCGCTGGTCCATGATATTCGCTTCGTCGAGGACAACTGGGAGTCGCCCACCCTGGGCGCCTGGGGGCTCGGCTGGGAGGTCTGGCTCAACGGCATGGAGGTGACCCAGTTCACCTATTTCCAGCAGGCCGGCGGCATCGAATGCTACCCCGTCACCGGCGAGCTGACCTACGGCCTCGAGCGTATCGCCATGTACCTGCAGAACGTCGACAGTGTCTATGACCTCGTCTGGACCGTGGCGCCGGATGGCTCCCGGGTCACCTACGGCGACGTCTATCTGCAGAACGAGCGGGAGCAGTCGGCCTACAACTTCGAGCAGGCCGACGTGCCCGCGCTGTTCGCGTCCTTCGACCATCAGGAGAAGGAGTGTACCAAGCTGCTCGCGGCCAGCCTGCCGCTGCCCGCCTACGAGCAGGTACTCAAGGCGTCCCATACCTTCAACCTGCTGGACGCACGCCACGCCATTTCCGTCACCGAGCGCCAGCGCTACATCCTGCGCGTGCGCACCATGGCCCGCGACGTGGCACACGCCTACTACGATTCACGCAAGGCCGCCGGCTTCCCCATGGCCCCCGAGGCCCTGCGCCAGGAACTGCTCGCCAGAGAGCCGCTTGCTGAACAGGGAGACGCTTGAACATGGCTGTTGATACCTTTTTGCTGGAACTGGGGGCCGAGGAGCTTCCGCCGGGGGCCATCGATGCGCTCTCCGACGCCCTGGCCGACGGCATTCGCCGCGGTCTCGCCGATGCCGATATCACCTTTGCCGACGTTCACGCCTGGGCCACCCCCCGCCGCCTGGCCGTGCAGGTCACCGAGCTGGCCGACAGGCAGCCCGACCGCGAAGTCGAGCGTCGCGGACCCGCGCTGGCCGCCGCCTACAAGGATGGCGAGCCGACCAAGGCCGCCCAGGGCTTTGCCCGCTCATGCGGCGTCGATGTGGCCGACTTGATTCACCTGGAGACCGACAAGGGCACCTGGCTCGGCTACCGCGAGCGGCAGTCGGGTGAAGCGACGACGGCACTGCTGCCCGCTATCGCCGCCAAGGCGGTAGCCGCCCTTCCGGTGCCCAAGAACATGCGCTGGGGGGCCTCGCGCATCGAGTTCTCCCGCCCGGTGCATTGGCTGGTGATGCTCTATGGCAGCGACATCGTCGACGCCGAGATCCTCGGCCTATCCGCCGGTCGCACGACCCGCGGGCACCGCTTCCACGCCCCCGAAGCCATCGATCTGGCCCATGCCGACGACTATCTTGTCGCCCTGGAAAACGCCTGGGTGCTGGCCGATCGTGAGAAGCGCCGGGAGCGCATCCGCGAGCAGGTGCTGTCCGAGGCGGAGGTCCAGGAGGCCACGGCGGTCATCGACGAGGATCTGCTCATCGAGGTGAGCGGCCTGGTGGAGTGGCCCGTGGCGCTGGCCGGCAGCTTCGACGAACGCTTCCTCGAGGTTCCCGCCGAGTGCCTCATCTCCTCGATGAAGGCCAACCAGAAGTACTTCCATCTGCTCGACGATGCCGGCAAGCTCAAGCCCCTGTTCATCACCATCGCCAATATCGATAGCCAGGATCCGCAGCAGGTCATCGAGGGTAACGAGAAGGTGATTCGCCCCCGCCTGGCCGATGCCGCCTTCTTCTACGACACCGACCGAAAGCAGCCGCTCGCCAGCCGCATCGACGGTCTCACCAGCGTGTTGTTCCAGAAGCAGCTCGGCACCCTGGCCGACAAGGCCCATCGCACGGCGGCGGTCGCCGCCTTCATCGCCGGCCGCATCGGCGGCGACGTGGCCCATGCCCGGCGCGCCGCCGAGCTCGGCAAGTGCGACCTGATCACCGAAATGGTGCTCGAATTCCCCGAGCTTCAGGGCATCATGGGCCGCTACTATGCCAGCCAGGATGGCGAGCCGGCCGACGTCGCCCAGGCGCTTGAGGAGCAGTACCTGCCACGCTTCGCTACCGACGCCATTCCCGAGACCCGTACCGGTCTCGCACTGGCGCTGGCCGACCGCCTCGACACCCTGACCGGTATCTTCGGTATCGGCGCACGACCCACCGGCACCAAGGACCCCTTCGCCCTCCGCCGAGCCTCCATCGGGGTACTCAACATCCTGGTCAAGGGCGAACTCGATCTGGATCTCCGCGAGCTGCTGGAACTTGCTGCTGCGCAACATCAGGAGCTCCCCTACGCCGAGAGCCTGGTCGAGGAAGTCCTGACCTACATGCTCGACCGCTTCCGCGCCTGGGGGCAGGATGAAGGGATCGAGGCCGAGGTCTATCACGCCGTGCGTGCCCGGCCCGTGACTCGCCCACTGGACTTTGCCCGTCGTCTTCGTGCCGTCCATGCCTTTGCCCAGCGCGAAGAGGCTTCCGCCCTGGCCGCTGCCAACAAGCGTGTCGCCAATATCCTCGCCAAGCAGGACAGCCGAGTCGTCGCCAACGTTGACCCGGCATTGCTGCAGGAGTCGGCCGAAGAGGCGCTCTTCAAGGCCATCGCCGGCCAGCGCGAGGCTGTCATGCCTCTGTTTGCCGAGGGCCGCTACCGTGAGGCGCTGGATGCCCTCGCGAGCCTGCGTGATCCCGTCGATACCTTCTTCGACCAGGTCATGGTCATGGCGGAGGATGATGCCACCCGCACCAATCGCCTGGCCCTGCTGGCTGGCCTCCAGGGGCTGTTTCTCGAAGTGGCGGATATCGCCCTGCTCCAGCAGTAGCCTTCGCTTGATGTGCCAGAGCCGGCGAGAACCTCTCGCCGGCTTTTTCTTGCCTGATGTTTCACGTGAAACACTCACCCTCGGCAACCACCGCTTGGCGCCGGATGTTTCACGTGAAACACTATTCCCATTCCCGTCAGGTTCCGATCTGCCATATACGGATGTGTCATGTACGATGCCAGCAAGCTTGTGATTCTCGACCGAGACGGTGTCATCAATCACGACTCCGACAACTACATCAAGTCACTCGAGGAGTGGATTCCCTACGCCGGTTCCATTGATGCGATTGCCCGCCTGAGCCAGTCCGGCTGGAGTGTAGCCATAGCGACCAATCAGTCGGGAATCGCTCGCGGCTACTACGACGAAGCGACGCTGGCGAGCATGCACGATGAGCTCAACCGTCTCGTGGCGGCCGCTGGCGGCCGCATCGCGCATATTGCCTACTGCCCCCATGGACCCGACGACGGCTGCGAGTGTCGAAAGCCCCGCCCGGGACTGCTCGTACAGATCCGTCAGGCACTGGGGTTAAGTAGCCTTTCCGGGAGCTGGATAGTGGGGGATAGCCTGCGAGACCTGCAGGCCGGTGAGGCGATGGGCTGTCGTTCTGTGCTGGTGCGAACCGGCAAGGGCAAGCGGACGGAGACCAAGGGTAGCGGGCTGGAACAGGCAATGATCTTCGACGATCTGACGGCCTTTACCGACTGGCTGCTGTCGCAATAAGCTCGTGAGACTGGCTACGGTTTCCCCTGGTACGCATACGGTGATCCCCAAGGCGACTCGACTCTTGCCCCAAGCCGTTGCACGCCGCTGCGAGCTCTATCAATCGACACACGCCCCGCTTCTGGCAGTCGCGCCAGCTTTTATCGACCCCCTGCACCGCCTCTCGCTTTATTACAGCTCCTAACCTATTGTTAGCGCACTTTTTCACAGCAAAAAAGAGGGCCTGCTTTCGCAGGCCCTCTTTTCTTGGTTACCCGACGCTCAGCGTCGGACAGTGCCGATGTTTCACGTGAAACATCTCATCGCATGGCTAGACATCGAGGTTGGCAACCAGGGCATTATGCTCGATGAAGGCGCGGCGCGGTTCCACTTCATCACCCATGAGGGTGTTGAACATCATGTCGGCCGCGACGGCATCCTCGATGGTCACGCGAAGCAGCCGGCGAGTATCGGGGTCCATGGTGGTTTCCCAGAGCTGATCCGGGTTCATCTCGCCCAGCCCCTTGTAGCGCTGTACGGCCAGGCCACGCTGAGCTTCCGCCATCAGCCAGTCCAGCGCCTGGTAGAAGGTCTCCACGGACTTCTTGCGCTCGCCCCGGGCGATATAGGCCCCCTCCTCCAGCAGGCCATCGAGCGTGGTGCCCAGGGCAGCCATGGCGCGATAGTCGGCGCTGGTGAAGAAATCGATGCCCCAGACATAGTCGGTGCTGACACCGTGCGCAGTCAGCGTCACCGCCGGCAGGTACAGCTCACGCTCGGTGTCCTCCTCGAGGCGGAACGTATAGCGAGGTCCGCCTTCATAGGCCACCAGCGCATCCATCTCGGCCTGCAGGAACTCTATCCAGTTCTGCATGGTGCCACGGTCCTTGAGGCTCGCCTCCCCCTCCAGCGTCGCGGCATGGACGACCTTGCGCAGCACCACGTTGGGATAGACTCGCGACAGGCGATCGATCCGCTTCATCACGTCACGATACTGTTTGACCAGGGATTCCAGCTGGCTACCGGTCACCGCGGGTGCATCGGGATTGACATAGAGTCGGGCACCATCCATCGCGGTGGTAGTGAGGTAATCGATCAGCGCCTGCTCATCCTTGAGATAAGTCTCCTGCTTGCCCCGCTTGATCTTGTAGAGCGGCGGCTGGGCGATGAAGACGTGTCCCCGCTCAATCAGCTGGCCCATCTGACGGAAGAAGAAGGTCAGCAGCAAAGTGCGGATATGCGACCCGTCGACATCGGCATCGGTCATGATGATGATGGAGTGGTATCGCAGCTTGTCGGGGTTGAACTCTTCCCGGCCGATGCCGCAACCCAGCGCCGTGATCAAGGTGCCGACTTCCGCGGAGGAGAGCATCTTGTCGAACCGCGCCTTCTCGACATTGAGGATCTTGCCCTTCAGCGGCAGGATCGCCTGGGTGCGGCGGGCACGCCCCTGCTTGGCGCTGCCCCCCGCCGAGTCACCCTCGACCAGGAACAGTTCAGACAGGCTCGGGTCCTTCTCCTGACAGTCGGCCAGCTTGCCGGGTAGGCCAGCAATGTCCAGGGCTCCCTTGCGGCGCGTCATGTCCCGCGCCTTGCGCGCCGCCTCACGGGCGCGCGCCGCATCCAGCATCTTGTTGACGATGGCTTTCGCCTCATTGGGCTTTTCGATGAGGTACTCGGCAAACAGCCGCCCCATCTCCTGCTCCACCGCCGTCTTCACCTCTGAGGAGACCAGCTTCTCCTTCGTCTGCGAGGAGAATTTCGGATCCGGCACCTTCACCGAGATGATGGCCGTCAGGCCTTCTCGAGCATCATCACCGGCGGTATTGACCTTGGACTTCTTCAGCAGGCCTTCCGCTTCGATGTAGTTGTTCATGGTGCGCGTCAGCGCCGCGCGGAAGCCGGCAAGGTGGGTGCCACCATCGCGCTGGGGTATGTTGTTGGTATAGCAGAAGATGTTTTCAGTGAAGGAATCACTCCACTGCATCGCCACTTCCACCTCGACGCCATCTTCGCGCACGGCATTGAAGTGAAAGACCGGGTTGAGCACCGTCTTGTTGGTGTTGAGATGGTCCACGAAAGCCCTGAGGCCCCCTTCGTAGTGGAACAGCTCCTCCTTCCCTGAACGCTCGTCCATCAGGCGAATCGCCACCCCGGAGTTCAGGAAGGAGAGTTCGCGTAGACGCTTGGCCAGAATATCGTAATGGAACTCGATATTGTGGAAGGTATCCGTCGACGGCTTGAAATGGACACGCGTTCCGGTCTTCTCGGTCTTTCCCACGACGCCAAGCGGGGCCTGGGGCACGCCATGATGGTAGATCTGTTCGTGAACCTGGCCGGCACGCCAGATTGTCAGGCGGAGCTCTTCGGAAAGCGCATTGACCACCGAAACACCGACACCGTGCAAGCCGCCGGACACCTTGTAGGAGTTGTCGTCGAACTTGCCTCCGGCATGGAGCACCGTCATGATCACTTCGGCCGCCGATACGCCCTCGCCTTCGTGCATATCGGTGGGCACGCCACGACCATTGTCGCTGACAGTGACCGACTCATCGGGGTGGATGACCACGCGTATTTCGCTACAGTGGCCGGCCAGGGCTTCATCGATGGAGTTGTCCACCAGCTCGAACACCATATGGTGAAGGCCTGTCCCATCATCGGTATCCCCGATATACATGCCGGGACGCTTGCGAACGGCATCCAGGCCCTTGAGTACCTTGATGCTCGTTGAGTCGTAAGCCTGCTCGCTCATTGACTACTCCGTCATGAAGTCTATCTGTGCCTGTGGCACCAGCGTTCCTGACCCGTCACTGCCATGTTTCACGTGAAACATCTCCAGCGGGGTTTGAGACTGCCAGGGTCCCACCAGGGCATCGTGTTCGACACTTGTAATGAAGGCTTGGCAGCGCATCGATTCCAGCAAACGGCAGAATACCTGCCGATGCCTGGCATCGAGTTCCGCCGGCAAGTCATCGACCAGGTAGAGGCACGACTGGCCGGTCGTTTGCTCCAGCAACCTACCCTGCGCCAGCTTGAGCGCAGTAACGACCAGCTTTTGCTGGCCACGCGACAAAACCTCGACTGCTGGATGCCGTCCAAGACGAATACGCAGGTCGGCCCGCTGTGGCCCTTGCTGGGTAAAGCCCATCTGCTGATCCGTCGCGCGCCCCTGTTCGAGAATATCGAGCAGGCTGCGCTTTCTATCCCAACCGCGTGAGTAACCCAGCGTCAGGTCGGGCAGCGCCAGTAGTTGCGACAGCGTTTCCTCGAAGACAGGCAGGAACTCTGCCATCCAGTCGTTTCTGAGGCTATCGACGCGGTCGCCCCAGTGTGCCAATTCGTGCTCCCAGGCCGACAGCGATTTGGCATCCATTCTATCACGCCTGAGCAATGCATTCCGATGTTTGAGGGCGCGCCGCGCGCGCCGCCAGGCATCGAAAAATCCATGTTTCACGTGAAACACTCCCCAGTCGAGGAACTCCCGTCGACCGGCCGGAGCCCCTTCCAGCAGCCGGAATGCATCGGGGTTAACCAGCTGGAGTGGCAGTGTTTCGATCAACTGCGACAGTCGCTCGACGCGCTCCCCTCCCATACGTATTTCCAGCTCGGGGGCATCGCGGGAACGACGAATGCCGATCGGCACCGGCGGCTCGCCGTCGAGGCGAGCGAAGAGTGTCATGGACTGCGCATCATGGGAGATGGCGTTCCTCAGCTGGCGAGTCCTGAAGGAGCGCCCCATGCCAAGGATGTGGATGCCTTCCAGCAAGCTCGTCTTGCCGCTCCCATTGGCGCCCACGATGAGATTGATGCCCGGCCCCGGCTCGAAATCGACTGCAGAGAGATTTCTTAAGCCATTGAAATTTAAGCGGTTAATCAGCATGTGTCACGCTAACACCGCTACCACGGCCCGTAACGGCAGTGGTGCCGTACGCGCAGCCGGGCAGCGATCCGGCATATCCATTCAGAGGCGCATCGGCATGACAACGTAAAGTGCATCGCCGCCGCCCGGCTCCTCCATCAAGGCACTGCTATTGGAATCCGCCAGCGTCATCTGCATGCGATCCTCATCCAGCACGTTGAGCACATCGATGAGGTAGCCCACATTGAAGCCTATCTCCAGCGCATCGCCGCCGTACTCGACGGCCACATTCTCCTCGGCCTCTTCCTGCTCGGGATTGTTCGCCATGACCTGAAGGTTGCCTTCCTTCAGGTGCAGGCGCACCCCCCGATACTTCTCGTTGGAGAGGATGGAGGTACGCGACAGCACCTGGCGCAGCTCCGTGCGATCGGCGATGAACACCTTGTCCCCTCCCCTTGGCACCACGCGCTCGTAATCGGGGAACTTGCCGTCAACCAGCTTGGAGGTAAAGGTGAAGTCGCCGGTGTGAGCACGCACGTGGCTCGCGCTCAATGTCAGCGTAACCGGCTCGTCGCTGTCATCGAGCAGGCGCACCAGCTCGAGCACGCCCTTGCGCGGCACGATCAGCTTGCGGGCCGGCTCGACCTGGATCTCGGCGGGGCGAGAACAGACGGCTAGCCGGTGGCCATCGGTGGCCACCGTGCGGACCAGGTTCGAGCGCAGCTCAAGCAGCATGCCGTTGAGGTAATAGCGGACATCCTGCTGGGCCATGGCGAAAGAGGTGGCATCGATAAGATGCTTGAGCGTTCCACGGGGCAGGCTCAGCTCCACATCGCCCTGGGTATCCTCGATATTGGGGAACTCCGCCACCGGCAGCGTCGACAGGGTGAAACGGGAGCGACCGCTACGCAACACGGCGCGACCATCCTCCAGGCTGAACTGGAGCTCGGCCTGGTCGGGCAGCGATTTACAGATATCCATCAGCTTGCGCGCCGGGACCGTGGCCGATCCGGGCACCTCCACCAGCGACGCGGCGGTGCGCCCGATCAGCTCGACTTCCAGGTCGGTGCCCGTCAGCGCCACCTGCTCATGATCGACCTGTATCAGCACGTTGGACAGCACCGGCAGGGTCTGGCGGCGCTCCACCACGCCGGCAACCAGCGCCAATGGCCGAAGCAGCGCCTCGCGGGAAATGGAAAATCTCATGTCGGCTCCACGTCTAATCCTGAAGAAAGGTGTCGGGCGTTGGCATCAATGGCCAGGGAACCTCGCGGCTCAGCTGGTCAAGAGCCGCAGCAGGTTCTTGTAGTCCTCGCGGATATCCGCGTTCTCTTCCTGCAATGCCAGAACCTTGCGGCAGGCATGCAGTACCGTTGTGTGGTCACGCCCACCGAAGGCATCGCCAATCTCCGGCAGGCTGTGATTGGTCAGCTCCTTGGCCAGTGCCATGGCCACCTGGCGAGGCCGGGCAACGGAACGGGAACGGCGCTTCGACAGCAGGTCGGACAGCTTGATCTTGTAGTATTCGGCAACGGTGCGCTGGATGTTGTCGACCCCCACCTGCTTGTCCTGCAGGGCCAGCAGATCCTTGAGCGACTCGCGGATGAAATCCTGGGTAATCGGCTTGCCCATGAAGTGGGAGTCGGCAATGACCTTTTTCAGCGCCCCTTCCAGTTCGCGCACGTTGGAGCGAATCTTCTGGGCAATGAAGAAGGCCGCATCGTGGGGCAGGTCGACCTTGGCCTGATCGGCCTTCTTCATCAGGATAGCCACCCGCGTCTCCAGCTCCGGCGGCTCGATCGCCACCGTCAATCCCCAGCCGAAACGCGACTTGAGTCGCTCCTCGACGCCGCTGATCTCCTTGGGATAGCGATCGGAGGTCAGGATCATCTGCTGGCCACCCTCGAGCAAGGCATTGAAGGTGTGGAAGAACTCCTCCTGGGAGCGCTCCTTGCCGGCAAAGAACTGGATATCGTCGATCAGCAGCGCATCGACGCTACGATAGAAACGCTTGAAATCGTTGATCGCGTTCAACTGAAGCGCCTTGACCATGTCGGCGACGAAACGCTCCGAATGGAGATAGACCACCGTGGCATTCTCCCGGCGGGTGGCCAGTGCGTTACCCACGGCGTGCATCAGGTGTGTCTTGCCCAGGCCGACACCGCCATAGAGAAATAGCGGGTTGTAGGCGCCACCCGGGTTTTCCGAGACCTGACGGGAAGCCGCCCTGGCCAGCTGGTTCGACTTGCCCTCGACGAAGGTCTCGAAAGTGAAATTGGGGTTGAGGCCACTGTTGTGCTTGAGGCTACCCTCGACCTGTACCTCTCGTTCACCAGTGGCGCGCCGTGCCGAACGCCCCTCTTCTCGCTGTCGATCGATCTCACGCTCGTCGCCGATATCTCCCCGTGGGGGGGTATGTACGGCAGGCCCGAGGGGCGATCGCGGACTGGCCGAGACCGGCGCTCCGAGCTCTCGCGGCCTGGGAGCAGCGGCGCGGCGGCTGCCGACCGTCAATACCACGCGGGGAGGCTTGGCTGGGGCCAGGTCGCGCAGCAGCTCGTTGATCCGCTTGGCATACTTATCCCCAACCCAATCGCGAACAAAGCGATTGGGTGCCAGAAGAAGCAGCTCATTGGACTCCCCCTCTTCCGCCTGAAGCGGACGGATCCAGGTGTTGAACTGCTGGGCGTTCAGCTCATCCTGCAGGAAATCCAAACACTTTTGCCAAAGAGCAAGCGACACTCGACCTCACCATCCGGTTGATGCATGACCGGCCATTGTATCCTTCACCCGTCGGGTTATCCACACGCAGCAGCCGTCGAAAAGCGCTGTGGAAAATCACACATGGATCAACAGGATAACCCTTGTATAGCCAGGAAGGCGGCCCGAGCTGTGGACAAAAACGACAATTTCACACAAGGAATCAACAGAAACCCTACCGGAAGCACAGAGCTTTTCCACAAGCCATGCTGCACTGCACACTATTGTTTATCAAGCGTTTTTGTGGCTTATCAACAGAAAGCATCCCCAGTATTAATAACAGTTTCAGTAAACATTCATTTAGTAACTATAGATTCGCTGGCGGCATGCCAATTGAAATTTGGGCGGCTGAGGAATTGCGTCGGAGCCCCGAAGTCACTACAATTTCCGGTCTTGAACCGAATCTCCCCAGGTTCCCGCAAGGAGCCCGGGCATTTCCTGTAAGACATTCCGTCCAAACACACCACGTGGGAATCAAGAGTTATGAAACGCACCTTTCAACCCAGCGTTCTCAAGCGCAAGCGTGTGCACGGCTTCCGTGCTCGCATGGCCACCAAGAACGGTCGTGCCGTACTGTCGCGCCGTCGCGCCAAGGGCCGCAAGCGCCTGAGCGCCTGATCGCGGATTGCGCGTGTCCGGTCATGACTTCCCCCCGCAGCTGCGTTTACTGACTGCCGGGGACTATCGATTTGTCTTCGATCACGCTGCATTCAAGGTACATGGCAATGGGCTAATGGCCCTGGCGTGTCCCAACGGACTGGGCCACCCCCGTCTCGGCCTGGTCTTCAGCAAGAAGAACGTTCGTAGAGCCGTGGATCGCAATCGCCTGAAGCGGCTGACTCGCGAGTCCATTCGCCTTCAGCAGCATCAGCTTCCCGCCGTCGACATCGTGGTACTGGCTCGACGGGGCGCCAATGAGCTGGATAATGCGACACTGCACCGCCTGCTCTCCAGCATGTGGCGTCGGCTGGAGCGAGACGTACGCAAGTCGATGGCATCCTGACCGGATGCGGTGCCTGTCGCCGCCACGATAGCCTGCCTTGGGCAGGCTTTCGCATATCAACGTGGCAGCGCATACCGTTCCAGCGGCATGTTCACTACCCACCGGGCAGAACTCTCAATGGACGTAAAACGACTCCTTTTGTTGATTCCACTGGCCGTGCTTGCCTACTTGCTCGTCATTCAGTGGAACCAGGACTACGGCCAGGTTGCTCCTGAGCCTGAAGCACCCACCTTCACCGCGCCTGCGCCCGGGGAAGAGAGCGTGGATCCGGACGATGACTTGGCCGTCCCTGCCGCGCCCCGCGCCGAAGAAGAGGTGCCGGGGGACATGCCTGGCGAACCGGCACGTGCGACGGGTACCCGCGACCTGATTGCCGTGGTCACTGATGTCCTGGACCTGCGTATCGATCCCCAGGGGGGCGATATCGTTTACGCCGCGCTGCCCCAGCACCGAATGACCCTGGACTCCGACCGCCCCTACGTGCTGCTCTCCGATAGCGAGATCCGCAGCTATGTGGCCCGCTCGGGACTTCAGCTTGACGGGCACTCCGGTCGTATCGGCTTTACACCGGAAAGCACCAGCTACCGCATGAGCGACGATGAGAATCGCCTGAACGTCGACCTGGCTGCCGAGGTCAATGGTGTCGACATCATCAAGCGCTTCTCCTTCGAGCGGGGTAGCTACGCGGTAGATGTTCATTACTATCTGGCCAACAACACAGAAGAGCCGGTTACCGCGCGCTTCATCGGTCAGCTCGCTCGTGACAACAGCCCCGACCCTTCAAGTGGCGTGGCCCTTGGCATGAGCTCCTATCTCGGGGCGGCCTACTCGTCACCGGAAGATCGCTACGAGAAGGTCGATTTCGACGACATCCAGCGTGGGCGCTTCAATAATCGGGACGTCCAGGGTGGCTGGGTGGCCATCCTGCAGCACTACTTCGTCACCGCCTGGGTGCCACCGCAGAACCAGCAGAATCTGCAGTATGCCTCCACCGACTCACGCGATCGCAATGTCGCCGCCTTTGCCGGCTCCGTGAGTACGGTGGCACCGGATAGCGAAGCCCGCCTGGGTGCGACCCTCTACATGGGGCCGAAGGTGCAGAGCTACCTCGAGCAGGTAGCGCCCAACCTGCGCCTGACCGTCGACTTCGGCTGGCTATGGTTTATCGCCAATCCGCTGTTCTGGTTGCTGGATCAGATCCACAGCCTGATCGGTAACTGGGGCTGGTCGATCGTGTTCCTGACCATCGTGGTGAAGCTGGTCATGTGGCCGCTCTCCGCCAAGGCTTACAAGTCCATGGCCCGCATGCGCAAGCTGGGCCCGGAGATGCAGCGCCTCAAGGAGCAGTACGGCGACGACCGCCAGAAGATGTCCCAGGAGATGATGAAGTTCTACCAGAAGGAGAAAATCAATCCTCTGGGTGGCTGTCTGCCGATACTGGTGCAGATGCCGGTCTTCATTGCGCTGTACTGGATGCTGCTGGAATCCGTGGAGCTGCGCCATGCGCCCTTCATGTTCTGGATTCAGGATCTGTCGATGAGGGACCCGTTCTTCATCCTGCCGATCCTGATGGGCGCCTCGATGTTCGTTCAACAGATGCTCAACCCCACGCCTCCGGACCCGATGCAGGCGAAGATCATGAAGATGCTGCCGATCGTCTTCACCTTCTTCTTCCTCTGGTTCCCGGCGGGTCTGGTCATCTACTGGGTGGTCAACAACCTGATCTCGATCGGACAGCAGTACGTGATCACGCGCAAGATCGAGAATGATCCCACCGTCGGCAAGGGAATGAAGACCAAATAGACCTTCTTCTTTCTCGAACCACCAGACCCCTGCCACGGCAGGGGTCTGGCGTTTCCGGCCCGTGAAAAGGACAATAGCCGCCACCCGGCCACCCTGGCTGTGAGGAGCCCACCATGGCAGATCGCCTCTATATTCCGGACACCATCGCTGCTCTTGCCACCCCACCGGGACGAGGCGGTGTCGGCATCATTCGTGTGTCCGGCCCCGGCTGTCGGACCATCGCCGAGGGGGTGCTCGGTCGCTGTCCCCCGCCCCGCCATGCCCACTACGCACCCTTCCAGGGCGACGTGCGGGTGATCGACGAAGGCATCGGGCTCTACTTCCAGGCGCCACACTCCTTTACCGGCGAGGACGTGCTGGAGCTGCAGGGACACGGCGGACCGGTGATCATGGACCTGCTTCTGGAGCGCTGCGTGCAGCTGGGCGCACGCCTGGCACGTCCGGGGGAGTTCTCCGAACGCGCCTTTCTCAACGACAAGCTCGACCTGGCACAGGCCGAAGCCATCGCCGACCTGATCGAGGCGAGTTCCCGGTCTGCCGCCGAGAATGCGCTACGCTCGCTCCAGGGCGAATTTTCGCGCCGGGTCTCGGCGCTGGTCGAGCAATTGATCGAGCTGCGTATCTACGTGGAAGCGGCCATCGACTTCCCCGAAGAGGAGATCGACTTTCTCGCCGACGGCAGAGTGGCCGAGATGCTGGGGGCGGTGAAAGCGGAGCTGGCGGCGGTGCGCACCGCCGCCGCTCAGGGCGCGCTGATGCGCGAAGGCATGAATGTGGTCATCGCGGGGCGCCCCAACGCCGGGAAGTCGAGCCTGCTCAATGCCTTGACCGAGCAGGAGACGGCCATCGTCACCGAAATCGAGGGCACCACCCGGGACGTTCTGCGCGAACACATCCATATCGATGGGATGCCGCTGCATGTGATCGATACGGCCGGCCTGCGCGACACCCCGGACGCCGTGGAACGCATCGGCGTGGCGCGTGCCTGGAGCGAGATCGAGAAGGCCGACCGGGTGCTGCTGCTGGTGGATGCCACCACGACCAACGCCACCGACCCCATGGCGATCTGGCCCGAATTCGTCGAGCGACTCAGCGACCCCAGCCGGCTGACACTGGTTCGCAACAAGATCGATACGAACGAGGAAGTGGCCGGCATCGAGTTATCCACAGCCACGCCGGTCATCCGGCTCTCAGCCAAGACCGGCCAGGGTGTGGATAACCTGAAGTCACACCTGAAGGAGGTGATGGGGTATGCCAGCACCACGGAAGGGCGCTTCTCCGCTCGACGGCGCCACCTCGATGCACTCGACAGGGCGAAGCGAGCCCTCACCAACGGCGAAGAGCAGCTCAGTGGCTACGGCGCCGGGGAACTACTCGCCGAGGACCTGCGCGATGCCCAACAGGCGCTGGGCGAGATCACCGGCGAGTTCAGTGCCGACGATCTGCTGGGAGAAATATTCGGCAGCTTCTGTATCGGCAAGTAGGTCGCTACCGGCCTACTCCGCTACCCACCACTCGCCACGGTGACTGGCATCAGGACCCAGCAGCGGCTCGATCCGCTTCATGGCAGATACCAGCAGCTCCTCCAGCCCCCAGGGCGGATTGATGACCAGCATGCCGCTGCCATACATGCCTCGCTCCTCGCTGCTTGGCTCGCGCAGGACAACTTCGCTGCGCCAGATCTTGCGCAGGCCCCCATTGCGCAGCCCTTCCAGCAGCTCGCTGTGGCGACCGGCAGGCAAAAGCGGGTACCACACCAGTACCACGCCGTGCCGCACCTTGCGCATGGCCGCCAGCACGGTCTCGGCCACCTCTACGTACTCGCTCTTGCGTTCATAGCTGGGATCGATCAATACGCAAAGCCGCGGCGTGGCTACCGGCAATCGCTGCAGCAGGCCCTTCAGGCCATCGCCATGGATATGCTTCACGTTCTTCGGCAGGCGCTGAGCGGCCAGGTGCTCGTGCTCGCCGGGATGCAGCTCGAAAAGCGCCAGCCGATCCACGTCTCGCAACTGCCTTGTCAGCCACCAGGGGGATCCCGGGTAGCAGTCCAGCGTTGGTGACGCCTGCTTGCCAGCGGTCAACTGAGCCTCGGCCAGCAGTGACAGCCAGTCGCCGATAAGGGGCTCCGCCGCCAGCGCCTGTCTCTCCTGCCAGAGTCGCTCCGCACCCTGGCGATGCTCCTGCAGCTTCTGGCTCTCCGCCGCGGATAGCGGGTAGAGCCCGCGCCCGGCATGGGTATCGATATAGGTGATCGGTGACGCCTTGCGCAGCAAGTAGCCGGTAACGGCAAAGAGCATGAGGTGCTTGTGCACATCGGCGAAGTTGCCGGCATGGTAGGCGTGTTGATAGGAAAGCATGGCCACGGGTCCTTGAGGTGGCGAATCGGCTGGAGGGCTTCACACCAGGCTGGCAACGAGACCAGCCTCGGCGTCTTGTCTGGAAAGTGACGATTCCTGGCAAAGACTATCGAAAAGGCCCGCCACTGTCAGTGACGGGCCCGGTTCGAGCGACAGGCATGCCGGTCTATTGCTGGAACTGGCTCTCGATCGGAGTGAGCGTAATCTCGACGCGCCGGTTCTGGGCGCGGCCATCCTCGGTTGCGTTACTCGCCACCGGCTGGCTTGCGCCATAGCCGGTCATATAGAGCCGATTGCGTGTTACGCCGTTCTGAGCCAGATAGTTGCCGACTGACTCGGCCCTGCGCTCGGAAAGCCGCTGGTTGTAGCCGGCATCACCGGTGCTGTCGGTATGCCCGGCGATATTGACCCGCGTATCGGTATATTGCGTCAGGATCGACGAAACATCGTTGAGTGCGTTGCGGGCGCTCGGGGTCAGCTCGCTGGAGTCGAAGCCGAAGGTTACGCTGCTTGGCATGTTGAGCACGATATCATCGCCGCGACGCTCCACGTCGACGCCGGTGCCCCTCATGCTTTCGCGCAGCTGCTGCTCCTGCCGGTCCATATAGGCACCGACGCCGGCGCCTGCAGCAGCACCCACCGCGGCACCGATCAGCGCACGATCGCGCCGACTGGTGCTGCCGCTGCCCGACAGGGCGCCGGCTGCGGCTCCGACGGCTGCACCCACACCGGCACCGGTCATGGTGCTGGAGCGCTGGGTCTGGCCGCCGTAGGGGTCAGTCGTGGCACAGCCGATCAGCAGGGCAGCGGCCGCGAGCGGCACAGCAAGACGAAGGGGTTTGAACATAGTTATCTCCGGAGGTCAGGGAGTCATTCATTCAGTGCCGGCATCGGCTTCGCCAATCATAACCAGCAACTCATTCAAGAATAATAGACCTTGAGGTGATGCCTGCAGTCGCCGGCCATCTTCCACAAGAAGTCCTTTTTTTCGCGCCGGCAGGAGACGAGCCTCCAGGGTGGCGGCCGGACGTCCAGTATGCGCCTCCCAGTCTGCCATCGACACACCCTCAACCAGGCGCAACGCATTCATGGCAAATTCCAGCGGCAACTCTTCCTCCTCCACCTCGGTGCGTCCAGCGACAAAGCCGCGGGGGTCCTCAGAGCGACGCAGATAGGCCTCAGGCTGTCGCGCCTTCCATCGCCGTTCGATATGCAGTTCGCCCTGAGGGTCGGTGGCACTCAGCTTGCCATGAGCGCCGGCACCGATCCCCAGATAGTCACCGAAACGCCAGTAGTTCAGATTGTGGCGCGACTGCATACCCGGCCGGGCGTAAGCCGAAATCTCGTAGCGAACCAGCCCGGCCGCTTCGAGCCGCTCATGGCCAAGGTCCTGGATCTCCCACAGCATCTCCTCTTCGGGTAGGACCGGAGGGCGTGAATGAAACTCGGTATTGGGTTCCAGCGTGAGCTGATACCAGGAGAGGTGCTCCGGAGAGAGGGAGAGAGCAAGGTCAAGGTCATCAAGCGCCAAAGCCGGTGTCTGGCCCGGTAAGCCATGCATCAGGTCGAGGTTGATGTTATCGAACCCGGCATGGCGGGCCTCGTCCCCCGCAGCTATCGCATCGCCACCCCTGTGGATACGGCCCAGGGCATGAAGTTGGCCATCCTGAAAACTCTGTACCCCCAGGGAGAGCCGATTGATACCCGCTGCCCGATAGCCCTGGAATCGACCGCGTTCCAGGGTACCCGGGTTCGCTTCCAACGTGACTTCGATATCGGAGGCCAGTGACAACCGCGTGGCCAGTACATCGAACAACCGTTCATAGAAGCCGGCAGACATCAGGCTCGGTGTGCCTCCGCCGATAAAGATACTGGTTAGCTCGCGCCCACCAACCAATGGCAGTTCGGCCTCGAGGTCCTGGAGCAACGCAGCCAGATAATCTGCTTCGGGCAGGTCGGCGCCGTGCCCTACCCCATGCGAGTTGAAATCGCAGTAGGGGCATTTACGCACGCACCAGGGCACATGCACGTAGAGCGCCAGCGGCGGCAGCCCGTCGACTCGCCGGGACAGAGCGCTCACTTTGCCGACGTCTCACCAAGGGCCGCCGCCAGCGACTGCAGAGCCCTTCCCCGGTGGCTAAGCCGGTTCTTATCTTCGGCGCTGAGCTCGGCGACGCTCTTGCCCAGGGAAGGTAACCAGAACAGCGGATCGTACCCGAAGCCGCCGTCACCGCGTGGTGCGGTCAGAATCTCACCCTCCCAACTTCGCTGCACGATCAGGGGTACCGGGTCTTCGGCATGGCGTAGATATGCCAGAACACACCAGTAGCGGGCGGTACGACGGGCCGACGGTATCCCGGCAAGCGCCGCAAGCAGCTTGTCATTATTACGCGCATCACTTTTCGGCTCCCCGGCGTATCGGGCGGAGTAGATACCAGGCTGACCCTGAAGGTAATCCACCTCCAGGCCAGAATCGTCCGCCAGGGCGGGCAGGCCACTGACTCGGCTCGCTTCGCGTGCCTTGAGCAGGGCATTCTCGACGAATGTCAGCCCGGTCTCCTCGACATCAGCCACTCCGTATTCCGCCTGCGGCCGGACATGGATTCCAAGCTCCCTCAATAGCTGGTTGAACTCATTAATTTTTCCGGCATTTCCACTGGCCAGAACCAATGTTTTTCGACCCGACACAAGGTCACCTCGCAACGCAGAGAGAATGAACGAGAGTATGCCATAGAGAGCATCCGCAGGGTACGAAGCAGGCAAGAGTCAACAGAATTGTGACACAACTTTACAAAAGTAGGGAAAGCTACCATGCTGTCAGAGCCCATCAGGATTGCATGTAATCGTCCATCTTAATGACAAAAATTTAATTCATGAGATGTACTAGAAAAAAAGCTTACGAAGATATGAGTGTACATAAATAAAGTACGAGAGTTTTAATACATCAAGCATTAGAAGAAACAAGGAGGCATCAAAACCCTGAAAAGATAATGCATCGTAAACTGAAAGTAATTAAGAAGTGTGCAATAATTCAATTCGTTGTTTTAAAAGGAATTTTAATTTCATGAGATTATTCGGGATGATACTTACACTAAGATCTGTTACTTGTGTATATTGTCGTAAGGGTTCTCTAATATCTGATGAAACCCATTGCCAGGAGAGCAATTTCATGCACCATAAGGATTAGCTAGCCTTTGTTGCTGAGCCTTGCAGCACAGGAATGGCATAAAAAAGAACAGGGTAATAACAATTAGTTATTAACAAATTTACACTTTATGTACAAAGCTTCAGCAAGCGCTTCGTTCACGTTATATTACAATTTCCAAGAGTTAGAGCTTTTGAAGGGAGGGAAAGCATCATGGACAACATGGACCGTCATGTTCTGCTGGTGACAGACATCAACCCGCAGTC
Organism: Halomonas chromatireducens; assembly: GCF_001545155.1. Taxonomy (NCBI): domain Bacteria; kingdom Pseudomonadati; phylum Pseudomonadota; class Gammaproteobacteria; order Oceanospirillales; family Halomonadaceae; genus Halomonas; species Halomonas chromatireducens. Next base: position 1,161,238 of record NZ_CP014226.1, read on the forward strand.
GAAGCTGTTTATCGAATACATTCAGCAGAAATTCGAGCATGACATCGTTGCCGTCAGCGACAGCGAGGAACCGAAAATCGATGAAAACCAGCCGATGCTGGTCATTCTCGACCTGGATCATCTGAGCGAAGCCAGCATGCAGCGCTGGCAGGGTATAGCCGATGAGCATGAGGATATCAGTCTCGCTGCGTTCAATGTCCGGGGTGAGGACCATGCCGTCGAACTGCTCTCGACGCTCAACCTCCAGGGAATCTTCTACCGCAACGACAGCATCGAGCTGATCTGCAAAGGTATGCAGGCCTTGCAGGATGGAAGCCTATGGATGTCCCGCGCACTCATGTCAAGAATGATTCTGCTGCTCCGACGCCAGCAAATGAATTCATACCGGCCCGCCTGTGGGCTGACACAGCGTGAGCTGGAGATAATAGGGCTTCTTGGCACTGGTTCTACCAACTCGGAAATTGCTGAAAAACTGTTCGTCAGTGAGCATACGGTGAAGTCTCACCTCTACAATATTTTCAGAAAAATCAAGGTACATAACAGGTTGCAGGCGATGAACTGGGCGAGGAGAAATCTTTTCAGCGTACCGCCGAGTTTTCGCAGGGAAATGAAGCACTGACCGTACGGCACCCCATAGCGCCACGGCTAGTGTGAGAGTGGCGCATATGTGTATGAGTTGGTATCTCTATCAACCAGCGTAGATACGTTGTTCTATCAGGGAAGCCAGGGTGTCGGTGGCATCAGCCGCCGTGGTATCCAGATGAACCAGATGCTGACGCTCTTCCGGATCAAACGGTTCGAAGAGCGACTGCTGACGGTGCAGCACGTCCAGACTGGCCTTCGGCAATACGCCCTGCCGCTGAGCACGCCTGACGATACGCGCCTCCAGGGTCTCGTCGTCGGCCTCGAAGCTGACGATCAGCACCGGTAGGCCTCGTGCCTCGGCCTGTTGGCAGAGCAGCTTGCGCTGCCTGCGAGCAAGACAAGTGGCATCCACGCATGTGGTAATACCCGCGTCGAGCAGGGTTCCTGCGAGTTCGGCCAGACGTTGATAGGTCCGAGAAGTGGCATCGTCGGTAAAGATATCCACAGGAGGTTCCGCATTCTTGTCCTGTGGACTGATACCGAACAGCCGCCGTCGTTCTACATCCGAACAGAGCCTGACAGCGCCCAGCCTCTCGACCATGTTGGCAGTAAAACGACTCTTGCCGCTTCCCGAAACCCCTGTACCGATGATCAGAGGCGGGAAGCGGAACACCGAGATCTTCTCTGCCAAGGCAAGATAGCGACGACTCGTCCCCACGGCATCGGCAATATGAGCCAACGGCTCTCCTTCCATCATCTCGCTGCGACGCTGCAAGGCCCGCCGCGCACAAGACAGGGCACGGGCTACCTGGAATACCGACAGTAACCTGGTCAGGGCATAGTCACCGGAGAGCAACAAGTAACGATCCAGGGCGCGATTGGCCAGCCGGGATTCATCACGAATCGCCAGCCCTACCAGTAACGACGCCATATCGAACCCTGTATCAAGAGGTCTTGAGGCCAGCGGATCGTCAGGATCAAAATCAAGGGCATTGATCATGACCAGTCGCTGATTGTCGCAGAGTGTCACAGTTGGATGCCCAGCTGCCCAACTGGGCCTAGGCTCTGCTCGCTCGGCAAAGCAGGCTTGAAGACGCACCAGCTCCTGATCGAGCCATTCACGCAGACGGTCGAGCTGCACCAGGTCCTCCTCGCCATGCATCCACGAGGCCAAGGCGTCCAGCTCGTCCTCGATAAGGGCGCGAGTCGAAGCCAGACATGGGGAGGGGCCGAGTAAAGGTAGTGGATCGGTGCTTGGTCGGTGTGCCGCCATCAGAGCGTCAACAAGTCCATCCAGGCTGATAACACTGGAAGGGTGCGTTGTCGACGTGACTGATGGCTTAGCCATGCATGCTCCTTGTAGTCAGACCCTCTAACCAGCGGCTAGGAACGATCTCTCAGCGTCTCAACCCTGCCGAACCCGGTCGAAGGCCTTGACCGCGGCATCCAGGGTCACCTGAATGTCCTCCGGACTGTGCGCGCTGGACATGAATCCCGCCTCGTAGGCCGACGGGGCCAGATAGACACCCTCGTCCAGCATCGCCGAGAAGAAGCGACGAAACGCATCGGCATCACAGGCAGTCGCCTGGGCAAAGTTGTCGACCCGAGACTGCCCAGTGAAGAAAAGCCCGAACATGCCCCCTGCACGCTGCGTGATCATATCGACACCGGCGGCATCAGCGCGTTCCTGAAGCCCGTGGCAGAGCGTCTCAACCCGCTGTGCCAGCGCATCATGGAAGCCCGGCGCACGCAATTTGGTCAACAGCGCAATGCCGGCAGCCATGGCCAGCGGGTTGCCCGACAGCGTTCCCGCCTGATAGACCGGCCCCAGTGGAGATATCTGCTCCATAACCTCGCGCTTGCCGCCGAATGCTCCCACCGGCATGCCACCACCGACAATCTTGCCCAGGCAGGTCAGGTCGGGCTCGATGTCGTAGTGGGCCTGGGCACCGCCCATGGCGACCCGGAAGCCGGTCATTACCTCGTCGAATATCAGCACGCTGCCATATTCGGTGCAGACCCGACGCAGGGTCTCCAGAAAGCCTGGCTGCGGAGGAATGCAATTCATGTTCCCGGCTACCGGCTCGACAATGATGCAGGCGATCTCGCTGCCGATCTCCTCGAAGCAGGCCTCGACGGCATCGAGGTCATTATAGGAGAGGGTGATGGTATGTTCGGCCAGCGAGGCGGGTACGCCGGGCGGACTGGGCTCGCCCTGGGTCAGAGCGCCGGACCCCCCTTTCACCAGCAGCGAGTCGGAGTGGCCATGGTAGTTGCCCTCGAACTTGACGATCTTGTCACGGCCAGTGAACCCCCGCGCCAGGCGAATGGCTGACATGGTGGCCTCGGTGCCGGAATTGACCATACGCACCATCTCGATGGAGGGAATCATCTCGCAGATGAGATCGGCCATGGTGGTCTCGATGGCCGTTGGCGTGCCGAAGGAGAGGCCATTGTCGAGCCGGGCGCGCACGGCCCCGAGCACGTCGGGATCGGCGTGGCCGGTAATCATCGGCCCCCAGGAGCCGACATAGTCAACATAGCGCTTGCCCTCGACGTCGTAGAGATAGGCACCCTGGGCCCGTTCCATGAACACCGGCGGCCGATGCAGGCCCTTGAAGGCGCGTACCGGAGAATTGACGCCTCCGGGAATGTGTCGGCAGGCCTGTTCGAAGAGCTGTGCGGAAGTGGTCATGAAAGCCTCTTTGCTGTCGCTGAAACGATGATCGAAAGGCATCCCATCTGATACTTCCAGGCTGTGGATAGAATCTGGGATAACCTTTTCATTCATATTGGATAACCCGTGACCTGCGGTCATGTCACGGGAATCGGTCAAGTGTCGGGTCATTCTGTCTGCACCGAGGGTACATGGCCAGTGCGGACGACTGCCAAGCTGCCTCTCCTTGCCACCGGTCAAGTGGAAGACACAACCGGCTGTGCTGCCAATTCGTCGTGGCAACGACTGGTGGCTTCCGGGGCGCCACCCATTGGCCAGTGCATGCCAGGTAAACGACTGCGCCTGCTCACAGGCATCCCGCAGCGCCTCTCCCCCCGCCAGCCGCGCCGCCAGCGCTGCGGCAAGGGTGCAGCCAGACCCATGGTAGCGCCCCGGCAGCCGGGGCCATCGCCAGTGAGCACGCTGATCACGAGAATACAGCACCTGCTGTACCTCGTCGGGCGGCACTTCCCTTTCCGGGTCATCCGCCCCCGTCACGAGCAGCGAACGACAACCGAGCGCCAGCAGTTGCTCCGCCCGGGCTAAGTCGTTGCTCGCCTCACTGCCCGCCAAGCGTGTCAATTCCAGCCGATTGGGTGTGAGAATATCCACCAGCGGGAGCAATCGCTCGCGAAACGCATCCAGTAGCGCAGCTGTGGATAACTCACTCCCCCCCCCTGCCTTGAGCACCGGATCGACCACCACCGGTACCCCCGGGTGGGCGCGTACGACATCCACCACGGCATCCAGCACGTCGACACTCGCGATCAGGCCCACCTTGATGGCCGCGATGGAGAATTCATCAAGGGCGTCGCCCATCTCGCGGATCAGTCGAACCGGGACCGGCACCACGCGATCAACATCACGGCAGTTCTGTACCGTCAGCGCCGTCGGAATCGTGACAGCCCAGCCGCCGCAGGCCGCCACGGCCTCGCTGTCGGCGATCAGTCCGGCGCCGCCAGTAGGGTCATGCCCCGCCAGTATCAGCACGACCGGCGGCGTTGGGGTAATGTCGTCCATGTCAGAATGGCTTGAGAACGGCGAGGATAACGATAGCCAGCAGGGCGATCACCGGCAACTCGTTGAACCAGCGGAAGTAGACGTGACTGCGTTTGCAGCGCCCGGCGGCAAACTGCTTCAGATAGACTAAGCAGACATGGTGGTAGATCACCAGCAGCAGGACCAGCAGCAGCTTGACATGCATCCAGCCCATGCCAAGCCAGTGCGGCATCAGGTAAAGCAGCCAGATGCCCAATGCCAGCACGGCGATCATGGAGGGCGTCATGATGCCACGATAGAGCTTTCGCTCCATCACCATGAAGTATTCAATCGCCTGCTGCTCACCCTTGTCACGGGCCATGGCATGGTAGACGTAGAGTCGCGGCAGGTAGAACATCGCCGCGAACCAGGTGATCACGGCAACGATATGCAAAGCCTTCAGCCACAGGTACATGAGGTCTCCTGACGGGGCGAATCGATAAGGTATCGATCACATGAGCGAATTGCCGACTCAAGCTAACGACGACTTGAGTGAATGACTACTTGAGCGAATAGTAACGTTCAATGGCGCCGCGGGTGATGATACCGGAAATCCGCTTCTGCTTCGGCCGATGCCCGTGCTCCACGAAGAGTGCATCCACCGCCTGGTCGTTGAGACGCTCGAAGGCCTCCGACAGCGTCGCCTGCAGGTGGATCGGTGCCATTTCCAGACGCTGGCCGGGCACCTCCAGCAGGTCGATCAGCTCGCTTGACGTCTCGGCCTCCTCAGCCAACTGCTCGTCCATCAGCGCTCGTGCCAGATCCGCCGCCTTGAGCGCCAGGGTCGGCTTGTCATCGGTCGAGCGCATGATCAGGATCCATACCGGCTTGGCGTCGAGCAAGGCGCGGGCCTGCTCCCGGGTCACCATGCGTTGGGTACGTACCAGGCTGCGTTCCATCACCGCCGGCACCGACACCCGGGAGAGGGCTTGCATCAGTGGCTGCTGAAGGGGGTGCAGCCCCTGGCGAGTCACGCTGACGAAGAAGCCGTCGCAGCGACACAGCTGCCGGGCGGTCAGCCCCGAAACGACCACCGCCAGCATGCCCGGCAAGATGATATTGGGATTATGGGTAAGCTCGAGCAGCGCCATGAGGGCAGCAAGTGGCGCCTGCAGCACCGCTCCCATCATGGCCGCCATGCCCAGCATGGCATAGAAACCCGGCTCAGCGGCCAGCTGAGGCCACAGCTGGGCACCGACCAGACCGGCGAGGGCTCCCGCGGCGGCGCCAACTACCAGGATCGGGCCGATGATGCCGATGGGGATACCGCTGGCCACGGTAAGGCCGGTGAGCAACAGCTTGCCTATCACCAGGGCAAACAACACATCCACCGTCAGGCTACCGGTCAGCGAGGCATCCAGGCTGTCGTAGCCGATCCCCTGGACCTCGGGATACCACCAGGCCACACCGGCCGTGGCCACCGCCACCAGTACCAGTCTCAGCCACACCGGAAGCCCTCTTATGCCAGAACTTTTCGCCACATGAATGAAAAGACCCGCCAGCAAGCCAACGAACAGCGCGGTGACCACGATCCAGGGCAGGTTCATCAGCGACCCCATGCTGACGCTGGGCACCTGGAAGGCCGGTTCGGAACCATAGACCAGCATGGCCACCAGCGCCCCCATGGTGGAGGCCAGGATCACCGGCATGAAACCGACGATGGTGTATTCCAGCATCACCACTTCCATGGCGAAGATGACCCCGGCAATAGGCGTATTGAAGGAGGCCGATATCCCCGCCGCGGTGCCACAGGCCACCAGCACGCGCAGGCTGTTGTGGGGAAGTCGCAGGCGCTGACCGATTCCGCTGGCCGCCGCCGCACCGAGATGGATGGCGGGCCCCTCACGGCCGGCCGACAGGCCGCCGATCACCGATACCACCCCGACCCACCATTGATTGATCCAGTTGCGCAGGGGGAAGCGACCCTGGTGGTATGAGAGACGCTCGATAACGTGGCCCACCCCCATCTTGCGAGCGGCTGCGGGCTGGCGCCACAGGAAGATACCGATGATAAGCACCGCCAGCAGGGGCAGAGAGGAGCGCAGCAGCGGCGAGAGTCCCTCGAAGTTCTCCGGATCGCCGTCAGGCATGAAGGTCAGCGCCCCCAGATCCAGCAACAGGCGAAAGCCGACCATCACGGCACCCGTCAGGAGTCCGGACAATACGCCAAGCACGCAGAGCTGGGGCAGGGCGTCCACATTGGCCAGCTTGCGGCGAAAGCCTTCCAGGGTCAGGTCGGGCAGTGACGGGAGCGGCACGGCGGTTTTCCTGTATGAAGCGTTTTCAGGGGACGGCTGGGTGGCAGCCCTCTCTCTTGTGTATCATATTCGTAGACCCAACAAGAGGAGTCCATCGTGATCAAGGTCGGAATCGTCGGCGGCACCGGTTATACCGGCGTCGAACTGCTCAGGCTGCTGGCTCAGCACCCCGGTGTCGAGGTCGAGGCCATCACCTCGCGATCCGAGGCGGGCATGGGCGTCAGCGAGATGTACCCCAACCTGCGCGGCCATTACGATGATCTGACCTTCAGCGAACCCGATGCCGAGCGACTGGGCGCCTGCGATGCGGTGTTCTTCGCCACGCCTCACGGTGTGGCCCACGCCCTGGCCGGTGAGCTACTGGCAAAGGGCACCCGTGTCATCGACCTCTCTGCAGATTTCCGCCTACGTGACGCCGAGGAGTGGGCGAACTGGTACGGTCAACCCCACGCCGCACCGGAACTGCTCGATGAAGCCGTCTATGGACTGCCGGAAATGCACCGGGAGCGCATCCGCAAGGCGCGCCTGATCGCCGTACCCGGCTGCTATCCCACCGCCGTGCAGCTCGGCCTGCTGCCGCTGCTCGAAGCCGGCTTGATCGATGTCGACCACATCATCGCCGACTGCAAGTCCGGCGTCACCGGCGCCGGCCGGGGTGCCAAGGTGCCGTCACTGATGGCCGAGGCCAGCGAATCGATGAAGGCCTACGGCGCCGCCGGCCACCGCCACCTGCCGGAGATTCGCCAGGGTCTCGGCGACGCCGCCAGGGGGCCGGTGGGGCTGACCTTCGTGCCGCACCTGACGCCAATGATCCGCGGCATCCATGCCACCCTCTACGGCAGGCTGACCCGTGACCCCGGCGATCTGCAGAGCCTCTTCGAGTGCCGCTTTGCCGCCGAGCCCTTCGTCGACGTAATGCCGGCCGGCAGCCACCCGGAGACCCGCAGCGTCAAGGGGGCCAACGTCTGCCGCCTGGCGGTTCATCGTCCGGGCGACGGCGACACCGTGGTGGTACTGGCGGTGATCGACAACCTGGTCAAGGGGGCCTCCGGCCAGGCGATCCAGAACCTCAACCTGATGTTCGGATTCGACGAGCACGCAGGACTCGCGGCGCCGGCACTGATGCCCTGAACCGTGCAGCCTGATTAGTATGAATAGTTGACCCTTTTGCTAGGGATTAGGGATAATGATCTGTTACCTATTCATTCAGCTCAAGGGAGGATGCCCATGAGCGGCGCAGAATCTTTCGTGCCCACTCCCATGATGCTCTCCGACAGTGCCAGAAAACGACTGCAGGCGCTCATCGCGGAGGAAGGCAAACCGGGACTCAAGCTGCGGGTCTACGTGACCGGTGGCGGCTGTTCGGGCTTCCAGTACGGTTTCGACTTCGCCGAGGATGTGGCGGAGGACGATGCCCTGATCGAGTTCGGTGAAGTGGCCCTGGTGGTCGACGAGCTCTCCTACCAGTACCTGGTTGGTTCCACCGTGGATTACGAAGAGGGCCTGGCCGGCGCCCGCTTCCTGGTCCAGAACCCCAACGCCACCACCACCTGCGGCTGCGGTGCTTCCTTCATGGTCTAGCCTGCCATCATTTTAGCGATTTCTTACTCTCCGACTTGACGCTTTTCGGGATTCTAACCATGTTGAATGGGGTGAATCCCATGAAAAACGTCCTATAACGGGGAGTTCAATGAAACGTTCTTGCTTTACTTCAGCCCGATTCAAGCAAACCCTCCTGGTCTCTTCCCTGGCGCTAAGCCTTGGCCTTTCCGCGGCAGCCCTGGCTGACAGACCTACCGTGAAGGTGGTCACCGACCCCAGTTTTGTCCCCTTCGAGATGCTCGATCCCGATACCGGCGAGATGATCGGTTTCGACATGGACATCATCAATGAAGTCGCCGAGCGGGCCGGTTTCGAGGTAGACCTGACCACCATGGAATTCGCCGGCATCATCCCGGCGGTACAGACCGGCAGCCAGGAAATCGCCATCGCCGGTGTCACCATCACCGAAGAGCGCGCGGAGATCGTCGACTTCTCGGACCCCTACTACGACTCCGGCCTGCAGATCATCGTGCGCGCCGACAACGACAGCGTGGAAACCATCGAGGACCTCGAGGGACTCTCTGTCGCCACCCGCATTGGTTCCACCAGCTACGACTTCCTGCAGGACACCCTTGGCGACAGTGCCGACATCACCCCCTACCCGGGCAACAGCGACATGTACATGGCGCTGCTGGGACGTAACGTGGCGCCTTCGCCGTGGGCGATCAGCCGAGGTAGAAGCAATCGGGTCACACTCACCAGGCCTTTGACATTGGTATCGATCATGGCGTGCCAGTCTTCAAGGTCGGCCTCCTGGGCTGGACCCTTGCCCAGCGCCACGCCGGCATTGTTGAGCAACAGACGGATGTTGTCGAAAGGGGGTGGAAGGTCGCTCACCACTTTTTCTATTGCCCGGTGATCGGTGACGTCCAGTGGGGCGACATGCACAGGCACCGTGTCGCCGAGCGCCTGGCGCAGGGCTTCCAGGCGTGATTCGCGCCGTCCGGTCAGCACCAGCCCCCATCCGGCAGCGGCGAAGCGGTGGGCACAGGCCTGGCCGATGCCCGAGGTCGCACCAGTGATGAAGGCAATGGAAGTGGCTTCGTGCATGATGAATGCTCCGTATGGCGTAATGGACAATCGCGAGGCTACCTCATGCCATTGGCAGCCCATGGAGGGCCTTCTGGTATTAGCCTTTGGTCGTGTGCTCAAGGCCCATAGGCGCTGGCTGTGGAATGGTGTGGCATTGAGTAGCCATCGCGATTGGCGAAGGCTGCCTTCATCAAAGCCGATTTGAGCCAGCCCCGCGGTTGTTTCAAGATCAAACCACGACGATAAGCCCTCAATAACGATAATTGTCAGGAGAGCACGATGCGAAAGTCACTGCTAGGCTCGTTGGTCGCTCTGGGAATACTCAGTGCCGCCCCCTTTGCCGCCGCCAGCACCATCGAGATTCAGGTCAACAACACCATGAGCGAGGGCGGCTCGGAAAGCGCCGCCGTCGAACGTTTCGCCGAATACCTGGAAGAGCAGGCCCCGGGGCGTTTCAACGTTCGCCCATTCCTGGCCGGCTCCCTGGGCGGCGAGAATTCCGTCCTCGAGCTTCTCAACCTGGGGCAGACCCAGATTTCCATTACCGGCGGCAACTGGCGTCAGCAGTATGCCCCCGAGTATGACGCCATCACCGTTCCCTTCGTGTTCTCGACCTGGGACGAGGTCGACGCCTACATGGAGAGCCCTTCCGGCCAGCGGCTGGTGGAGATCGCCGAGGAGAAGGGCGGCATCAAGTATTTCGGCACCCAGCACCGCGGCCCGCGGCAGATGACCGCCAACAAGGCGATTCACAGCCCCGACGATCTTTCCGGCTTCCGGATGCGCCTGCCGTCGCTGCCGGTGTGGCTCGAGGTCTGGGAAGAGATCGGTGCCCAGGTGGTCAACGTGCCGGCTCCCGAGATCTATCTCGCCATGCAGACCGGTCAGGTCGACGGTCATGAGAACTCGCTCTCTTCGCCCTATACGCGCCGCCTGTGGGAAGTGCAGGACCATATCATCATGACCAGCCATGTGATGTTCCCGTGGAACTGGGTGGCCAGCAAGCGTTGGTGGGAGGGCCTGGATGCCGAGGACCAGGAGGTGATCACCGAGGCCATCCATGTCGCGCGCCAGCATGGCACCGAGGTGGAGCGTGAGCTCGACGAGTACTATCTCGAGCAGCTTGAAGCCAACGGCATGACCATCATCGAGCCCGATGTCGAGCCGTTCCGTCAGGCCGGCCTGCCTGCCATCGAGCGTATCCTCTCCGAGATGGCCGATGGCGTGATGGACGATGCCCTGGGTGACGTCAGCGACGACTGATCGAGCCCGTCACTGACCGTTCCTGCCAGCGGCGCCCCTATGGGACGCCGCTGGCGTTTCCTGCCTGGAGGACAACAACTTGACGACATCCCCACCCCCCGCCAGCGGTGTCGACCGGCTGGCCTATCACCTGCTCAAGGTCATCACGCGAACCTGCGACGCCCTGGGCGTGCTGCTGTTGGCCGGGGTGCTGGTGTTGATCGTTGCCGCCATCGTGGTCCGTGACATCATCGGGTTGAGCATGGCCTGGACGGAGGAGGTTGCAACGCTGTTGGCCATCTATGCGGTGGGTTTCGGCTCCCTCTCCGCCTGGGTGCGCGGCGAGCACCTGCTGGTCGACCTGTTCAGCCACCGGCTGGGTAACCTGGCCCGGCATATCCAATACCGGCTTGTGGCCCTGCTTTCGGCAGGCTTCTTCGGCATGGCGGCCTATGGCTCCCTTGCCATGTCGATCGCCAGCGCCAATAACCGTACCGTTTCCCTGGGTATCAGCTTCACCTACCTCTATTACGGCATCTTCATCGGCTTCGCCGGCATGACGCTACTGGCGACCTGGCAGGCCCTGCGTGGCCCGGTGGAATGGCACGCTGTGGCGAGTTCATCCCAGGAGGCGGACTGATGCAGGAACTGATGATTTTCGTGGGCGGGCTGCTGTTGCTGATGGCCATCGGCCTGCCGGTGGTGGTGGCGATCGGCATCACCTCCTTCATTGCACTGGGTGTCACTGGCGCCAGTGGCCTGCCCGTGGAACTGCTCTCGCTGCGCATGGTGCAGACGCTGAACAATTTCACCCTGCTGGCGATTCCGCTGTTCATTCTGGCGGCCAACATCATGAATACCGGCTCGACCACCACACGTATCTTCGACTTCGCCACGGCGCTGGTCGGCTTTACCAAGGGCGGCCTGGGGCACGCCAACGTGGTGGCCAGCTCGATCTTCGCCACCATGTCCGGCACGGCGGTAGCCGATGCGGCAGGCCTCGGCAGCATCGAGATCAAGGCCATGAAGGAGAGGGGCTACGATCTGGGCTATTCGGCCGGCATCACCGCGGCCTCGAGCGTGATTGGCCCCATCCTTCCGCCGAGCATTGCGCTGGTGGTCTACGGCTGGTTGGCCAATGTCAGTATCGGGGCCCTGTTCATGGCAGGGCTTGTGCCCGGCATTCTCATGGCACTGCTGTTGATGGGCATGACGCTGGTGCTGGGTGCCGGTAAGCGGGTGGCCATGCCGCCGGCGACACCCTTCGATGGCAAGGAGGTCATCCGAACCGGCAGGCGGGCCTTACTGCCGTTGATGATGCCGGCGATCATCGTCGGCGGTATCTGGACCGGTTTCTTCACGCCCACCGAGGCGGGGGCGGTAGCGTCCATCTATGCGATCATCCTGGGCACGCTGGTCTATCGAGATCTGAAGCTCCGTGACCTCTATGCCTCCTTCGTCCGCACCCTGATGTTCAGTGCCGCCATTCTGCTGATCATTGCGGTCTCCAGCTTCTACGGCTGGATCCTGGTTCGCATCGGTATTCCCCAGGCCCTGGCGGGGCAGGTGGCGGGCGTCGACATGCCGACGATCATGCTGCTGCTGGCCTTTGCACTGTTCTTCCTGGTGGTGGGCTGTTTCATGTCGGTGATCGAGAGCATTCTCATCTTCACGCCGATCGTCGTGCCGGCAGCGCTGGCCGCCGGCCTGGATCCGATCCACTTCGGTATCGTCATGGTCATCACCCTGTCGGTGGGGGTCATTACCCCGCCCTTCGGTACAGTGCTGTTTCTGATGGTGGGTATCACGCGGCTGCGCTATTCCCAGATCGTGATCTCGGTCTTGCCGTTCCTGATCCCGATACTTGCGACCATCCTGATCCTGATTGCCCTGCCCGGGCTGGTTACCTGGCTGCCGGGGGTGATGGGCTACTGAGCCGGGGGAACGCCGAGCCTAAAACGCCTGTCTGATGTCCGAATACAGTCGGGAGATCGATATGCTTGCCAGCATCACGCGGTTCTTTCAGGAAGCCCTTGCCGAGCCGGAGTCCAGCTCCGATCCTGCGCCGACCCTGGAGCTGGCCGCCGCCGCACTGCTGTGCGAGGTGATGCGCGCCGACTACCACACCGACCAGACGCAGCTCGATGCCCTGCGGCAGCTGCTGCAGCATCATTTCCATCTGAAGGACGCCGCCGTCGAAGAGCTGATGGAGATGGCCAGGGAGGAGGTCGAGACCTCGGTGGATCACTATCAGTTCGTCAGCCTGGTCAAGCAGCACTACTCCTATGCCCAGCGCCGTGAACTGGTCCGAATGATGTGGGTACTGGCCTATGCGGATGCGGAAGAGGGGCATAATGCCCTGGAGGAGCACCGTATCCGCGGGCTGGCCGACCTGCTGCACGTCAGCCACTCCGACTTCATCCGCACCAAGCTCCAGGTTCAGAACGCTGCGGGCCGCTCCTAGGCACTCCCGGGTTGTCCAGTCAATGCGTTGTCTACGCGAACCGGGCCCCTGAGCCCGGACTTCGATCGATACCTTGATCCGCCTCAGGGCGCTTGGGAAAGCGTCGGCGCCGGGCCGGCGGCGCTGATAGAATGAGCCCTCGCCTTCGGTCGGGAGTCGGGGGCACCGTCTGCGCAAACCTGGAGGAGAGGCATGTCTCGCGAAACCATCGTTCTGGGGGCCGGCATGGTCGGGGTCTCCATTGCCTGGCACCTGGCCCGCCGTGGCCGGTCGGTGCTGCTGGTCGACCGCCGCCCGCCGGGGCAGGAGACCTCATTCGGCAACGGTGGTCTGATTCAACGTGAAGCCGTCCGCCCCTACCCCTTTCCCCAGGGGGTGGGCAAGCTCCTTTCCGTTCTGCCCAATCGCCGGGTGGATATCCGCTATAACCTTCGTGGCATGCTGGAAGCCGCCGGGCCACTGTTCGGCTATTGGCGCCACTCCATGCCTCGGCGTCATGCGCGCATCATTCCCGAATATGCCTCGTTGATCATGCTGTCGACCCAGGAGCACGAGCCGATGATCGAGGCGGCGGATGCCGGGGCCATGATCAGGAAGGACGGCTGGCTCGAGGTCTATCGCAGCCAGGCAGGGCTGGATGCGCGCCGGCAGGAGGCTCGTGAAGCCGCCGAGCGCTTCGGGGTGACCCATGACGCGCTCGACCGGGCCGGCCTGAATCGGCGTGAACCCCAGCTTTCGGATCGAGCCATCGGCGCGATCCACTGGACGAATTCATGGGGTGTCGAAGATCCGGGCGGCCTGGTGGCTGCCTATGCTCGCAGCTTCGAGCGCGAAGGTGGCCGCTTCGTACAGTCAGCGATCCAGGATGTCAGCCGGAATGGGCGGGGCTGGCGGGTGGAGACCGAGGGGGGCGTGCATGAGGCACAGGATGTGGTCATGGCCCTGGGCCCCTGGGCCGGCGGCTGGATGAAACGCCTTGGCTATCGCATGCCTACCTTCGTCAAGCGGGGCTATCACATGCACTACGCCGTCGAGGAGGCCCGGCGACTGCAGTATTGGCTTGCCGATGTCGAGGTCGGCTATATCCTGGCTCCCATGCGTGCCGGCATCCGGCTGACCACCGGTGCAGAGCTCAAACCCCTCGATGCGCCGCCCCACTACGGTCAGCTCGCCGCCGCCGAGCGGGAGGCTCGAAGGATCTATCCATCGCTGGGGGATCGCCTGGACCCCGAGCCCTGGAAGGGCGCGCGCCCCTGTCTGTCGGACATGAAGCCGGTCATTGGCCCGGCCCCGCGGCACGACGGTCTATGGTTCGCCTTCGGCCATGGACATCAGGGGTTTACGTTGGGGCCAGCCACCGGTCGGGTACTGGCCGAAATGATGGACGGAGAGGAGCCTGCAGTGGATATGTCGCCGTTCCGTGCCGACCGCTTCGGCAGCTAGCTAGGCGAGCTTCCCGTCAGGTGCCGCTCGAACGGTGGCGGCGTCTTCGCAGCAGGTGATGAACGAACTTGATAACCAGGGTCATGACATAGACGACCCAGCCGGCCGTGGCGAGGACATTGAAAAGCAGCATTTTTTGCTGACCGCTGAGCGGGGCGATCACCGTTTCGATCAGGCCACCCAGCAGCAGGGCCAGGGCCATGGGCAGCGCCAGGATGTGCATCCACATTTCGGTGCGGCGCTTGCGTACGTGATAGCGGCTGAGGTGGACGCGAAAGGGGCGGTGAACAAAGCTGACCAGTATCATGGCTCCCAGGGCGAGCAGGGCGGCCAGAGTGGGCTCGATGCTGTCGAGGCGGGCGGAAACACTGATCGACCAGAAGACGAGAATCCACATCAGGCCGGCCAGAATGGCGACGATATCGGCGTAGTGGCGAACCCTGGGCATGGCAACGTCTCTTGGGGTGAAAACGGCGTCGATGATACGGCAATTCCGCTCGACTTGCTGCGGTTTGAGGCCTCACCCCGGAAGATTGTCCAGCCGCCACGGCCGGATGCCACCAGTCATGCCGACTGCAGGGGCGCTTGGCCATTGGAGCGCCAAGGCGGCGGCAGCTTACGGTATACTATCGCTCCCGATTATCTGCCGATCACAGCCGACTACAGCTGACAACAGGACATGCCGTGAACGCTATTACGCTGACCCGACCCGACGACTGGCACCTTCACCTGCGCGATGGCGATGCGCTTCAGGCCGTAGTGCCTGCGACTGCCCGGCAGATGGGGCGTGCCATCATCATGCCGAACCTGAAGCCCCCTGTCACCACGACGGATCAGGCGCAGGCGTATCGCGAACGCATCCTGGCGGCCCGGCCCCAGGGTTCGGATTTCGAGCCGCTGATGACCCTCTATCTCACCGACGATACGCCGGCGTCGGAAATCGAGCGCGCTCATGCCAGTGGCATGATTCATGCCGTCAAGCTCTATCCCGCCGGAGCCACCACCAATTCGGCTTCAGGTGTGACGGACCTGGCGCATTGCGACGAGGCGATTGAGGCCATGGCGCGCGTGGGCATGCCGCTGCTGGTGCATGGTGAAGTCACCGACAGCGAGATCGATATCTTCGACCGCGAGGCGGTCTTCATCGAGCGGGTCATGAAGCCGCTGCTCGAGCGGCACCCGACGCTCAAGGTGGTCTTCGAGCACATTACCACCGCCGATGCCGCCGACTTCGTGTCCCAGGCGCCGGCCAACGTGGGGGCCACCATCACCGCCCACCACCTGCTGTTCAACCGCAACCACATGCTGGTGGGAGGGATCCGTCCTCACTACTATTGCCTGCCGATTCTCAAGCGCGAGCGCCATCGCGAAGCGCTGCTGGCGGCGGCGACGTCCGGCAGCGGCAAGTTCTTCCTCGGCACAGACAGTGCTCCCCATGCCCAGGGTGACAAGGAGTCCGCCTGTGGCTGCGCCGGCGCCTACACGGCCCCGGCCGCCATCGAGCTGTATGCCATGGCGTTCGAGCAGGCTGGCGCCCTGGACAGGCTGGAAGGGTTTGCCAGTCATCATGGACCCGACTTCTACGGTCTGCCGCGCAATGCCGATACGGTTACTCTGGTACGCGAAACCTGGGAGCTACCCCAGTCGCTTCCCTATGTCCCCGGGCAGCGGATCGTACCCTTGAAGGCGGGCGAATCGCTGGACTGGAAACTGCGTGACTGATTTCCGTGCTACTCCGGCGGTACGGCTGGCGTCAGGCCCTGGCGCTTCAGAAAATCGATGCCCGCGCCAATGGCGCGGCCACTGGTCAGGAAGCTTGTGATATGGCCCCGCAGGGGTTGACGATAGAGCTCGCTCTCTATGCCGGCCTGCTGCAGGAGGGCGTGGAAATCGGTTGCATGATCAACCGGTACCAGGCGGTCCCAGGTGCCATGGAAGAGAAAGAACGGCGGGGCGTCCGGTGAGATGTGGCGAGCGGGCGACGCGAGCTCGTATTGGTCTGGCACTTCCGCCCGCTTGCCGCCAAGAAATTCCACCACCAGTCGGCCATCGTCGAATTTGAACAGGTCGCTGGGCGTCCCTCCAGCCAGTACTGCCGCGAGTCGCGCATGGTCGCCCCCGTAGGGTTGCGAGAGCGCTCCCTCGGCCCCTTTGAGTGCCAGAAGGCTGACGAGGTGGGCTCCCGAAGAGTACCCGACCCCGACGATTCGGTCGGTATCGATGAGCCAGTCTTCCTCGTCCGCTTTCCGGTGCAGCCAAGCCATGGCTTGCTGCAGGTCGTGCAATTGGGCGGGAAACGGATATTTCGGAGCAAAGCGATACTGAACATTGGCCACCACGAAACCCTCCCTCGCCAGCCGTTCGGCGATGCCTCTCATGTCCTGCGGGGTGCGGTTCTGCCAGCCGCCACCATGCACGACCAGGGCAGCCGGCCGGCGAGTCCTGCCGGGCGTGTCGGGAAGGTAGATATCCGCGCCGAGCGGTTCTGGCCAGTCGGCGGGGGGATAGGTCTGGCGATTCATTCGCTGGAAGGTGTAGGGCGGTAGTGCCGGGGCGTCCTGAGTGGCAGATGTCAGCGGCGAAGGGTTGGTCAGTGGCGTGATGGTGCAGCCGCCGCCTGCCAGTAGTGGGAGGCTGGCGGTGACTGCCAGCAATAGCCTTCGCAACCACCCGGAAGATGGCATGGTTATCCGACAGCAGCCTTGGGCTTGCTGGTTCCCTCGGCCTTGGGGGACGGGACGGCCAGGCGTGCCACCATGGTTTCGACCATGCGTGCAGAGTGAGCGGCCGCCTTTTCCAGAAACTCATCGAAGGAGAGGTGGTTGTCGCCGCCACCGGCGATATCCGACAGGGAGCGGATGATCACGAAGGGGCACCCATAGAGATGACAGGTCTGGGCGATGGCCGCGGCCTCCATCTCTGCCGCCAGCATCGTGGGAAAGCGCGTGCGCGTTTTCAGGACCAGCTCGGGACAGGCCATGAACACATCGCCGGTGGCGATGAGACCTTCCACCACGCGGACCTCACCCAGCGCTTCGACGCACTCCCGTGCGACCCTCACCAGTCGCTCGTCGGGCAGATAGGCCGCTGGCATCTGGGGCACCTGGCCATGCTCGTAGCCGAACACCACCGCATCCACATCGTGATGCCGTACCTCGCTGGATACCACCACATCGCCGATTTTCAGGCCTTCGCCGAAGCCGCCAGCAGAGCCTGTATTGATTATCGCTTCCGGTTTGTACACATCCAGCAGCAGGGTGGTCCCGATGGCGGCATTCACCTTGCCGATACCGGACTGAAGGATCACCACATCGACACCATGCAGCATGCCATGGTGGAAGGTGCAGCCCACGTGAGAGCGGGTGCGGCGACCCTCCAGCAGCGAGGCGAGGTAGTCGACCTCCTGGGCCATGGCGCCGATGATGCCGATGCGTTTCATCTAAGGAGATGTCTCCGTGTTACTGAATCAGTGGGGTGGAGCCGCTAGGCAAGGAAGCCGTGCGACACCTGCTTGAAAAGGAAAGTCGCATATTCTATCCGAGCTGCGTACTGCTGTCAGGCCTCTAGACCTGGGCAGGCAGGGCCTCATTCTCCATGGCGTCATGCATCTCGGCGGCGAGCAGCGTGTTCTCCAGCAGCGAAGCAATGGTCATGGGGCCGACCCCGCCGGGAACCGGGGTGATCCAGGCCGCACGTTCTGCGGCGCTGTTGAATTCCACGTCGCCCACCAGCCGGCCATCCTCTTCGCGGTTTATGCCCACGTCGATGACGATGGCGCCGTCCCGCACCCACTCGCCATGGACCAGGCCGGGTTTGCCAACTGCTACCACGAGCAGCTCGGCACGCCTGACATGCTCCTCGAGGTTGCGGGTGAAACGGTGGCATACCGTCGTGGTGCAGCCGGCCAGCATCAGCTCCAGTGCCATCGGACGACCGACGATGTTGGAGGCGCCGACGACGGTGGCATCGAGGCCGCGCACTTTCAAGCCGCTGGCCTGCAGCAACGTCATGACACCCTTGGGTGTGCAGGGCCTGAGCATCGGCAGCCGCTGGGCGAGGCGGCCAAGGTTGTAGGGGTGGAAACCGTCGACATCCTTGTGGGGTAGGATTCGCTCGAGTATGGGGCGAGCATCGAGATGGTCGGGCAGTGGCAGCTGGACCAGAATACCGTCGACCCGAGGGTCGGCATTCAGGTCATCCACCATTCTCTCCAGCGCTGACTGGGAAGTCTCGGCCGGCAGGATGTGCAGGAAGGAGAGTATGCCGGCGCGCTCGCAGTCGCGGTGCTTGTTGTTGACGTATACCCGTGAAGCCGGGTCGTCGCCCACCAGTACGACGGCAAGGCCGGGGGTCCGCTTGCCGTCTGCATGGCGTGTCTCGACCTGGCGAGCTACCTGCTGGCGGACCTGGGCGGCAACGGCCTTGCCATCGATGAGTTGGGCGGTCATCGTTTCTTCCTCGTGCTTGGATGGTGGGCTGGCCGGCGTCAGCGATATCTCGGGAAAAGGCTGGCCGGTGCAGGAAGGGAGGTGATTTTCGCATGCCGGGGCCGCCAGGCAAAGCGTAAAAACGGCCTGGCCGGTGAGGTGGCTATTGACCCGGGAGGATTCTCGCGTAGAATACGCAGCGCTCGATGAGGCCCTGTGGCGGCATCGAGGCCGTGCGAAGACCGGCGGGGTGTAGCGCAGTCTGGTAGCGCGCCTGCTTTGGGAGCAGGATGTCGGGGGTTCGAATCCCTCCACCCCGACCACAACCTCTTGTTTGCGTGAAGGAAAATGCTCAAGCAGGGTTGCGGTCAGACGCCATGGAACGTAGAATGCGCCCATAGCTCAACCGGATAGAGCAACGGCCTTCTAAGCCGTAGGTTGCAGGTTCGAGTCCTGCTGGGCGTGCCATACGGCATGTTGTGGCAGCGGCTGGGCCTGATCGTATGGACAGGATTGTCTGAGCAGGATTGCCTGGGTAAGATTGTCCGGGTAGGTGAGGTGCCGGAGGTGCGGTGCCAGTGGTTCGAGTCATCGTTATGGTGGATGTAGCTCAGTGGTAGAGCCCCGGATTGTGGTTCCGGCTGTCGTGGGTTCGATCCCCATCATCCACCCCATCTCGATGCTCTTGATGTTCAAGTGGTGCTTGCAGTGGTGGATGTAGCTCAGTGGTAGAGCCCCGGATTGTGGTTCCGGCTGTCGTGGGTTCGATCCCCATCATCCACCCCATTGCAAGTTGGCCTGGTCTTTCGGCTCTCCTTGTTGTTCCTGTTTTCTCCCCATCTCCTTTTTGCCTGCGCTCGCGCTGGTGTTGTCTTGCGCTTGTCGGTGTCGTCTCCGGGCTGCATGCTATTATTCATGTTTTAGCCGAACAACGTCTGTGTCGATTGCCCTTGGCCCCTTGTAATCTTGCCCGCTGCCCCAATCCTATGGGCATGGCGCTTGCCAGCGCAGGCCGGGATTCTTAGAATCCCCTTTTTGACCTTCCACGCTTTCAACTGAACGCCCCCAGTCGGTAGAGGACTATTCATGCAAGTTTCCGTCGAAACGCCTTCCCAGATCGAGCGCCGTGTCACGTTTCAGGTGCCAGCGGCCGAGGTCGACGAAGCCGTCGAGGCTCGCCTCAAGGACACTGCGAAGAACGTGCGCCTGAACGGCTTCCGCAAGGGGCGTGTGCCCATGTCGGTGGTGCGTCAGCGTTACGGTCGTGACGTGCGCGATGAAGTGGTGGGCGAAGTGATGCGCGAGCGCTACGTCAAGGCCATCTCAGAAGAGAACCTCAATCCCGCCGGTTTCCCCAGCATCGAGCCGAAGGTGAACGAGGCAGGAAAGGATCTGGAGTTCGTGGCCAATCTGGAGGTCTATCCCGAGATAGAGCTGGCCTCCATCGATGGCACCGAGGTCGAGCGTCCTGTGGTTGATGTGACGGAAGCCGATCTCGAGGAGATGATCGAGACGCTGCGCAAGCAGAACGCCTCCTGGGAAGAGGTCGATCGCGCCGCCGCAGATGGCGACCAGGTCAAGATCGATTTCCAGGGCTTCCTGGGTGACGAGCCCTTTGAGGGCGGTAGCGCCGAAGGCCACGACCTGGTGCTGGGTTCCGGTAACTTCATCCCCGGCTTCGAAGCGCAGCTGGAGGGTGCCAAGGCCGGTGACGAGAAGGAGATCACGGTCACCTTCCCTGAGGACTACCAGGCCGAGCATCTGGCCGGTCAGGAGGCCACCTTCAAGGTCAAGGTCCACGCGGTCAAGGGCCAGGCCCTGCCGGAGATCGACGAGGAATTCATCAAGCGCTTCGGCGTGGAAGATGGCGATGTCGAAAAGTTTCGTGCCGAGGTCAAGAAGAACATGGCCCGCGAAGCGAAGCAGGCTGTCGACAATCGCGTCAAGCAGCAGGTGCTCGAGTCACTCAAGAAGGCGAATGACGTGCCGGTGCCCCAGGCACTGGTGCAGCAGGAGACCGATGCGCTCAAGCGTCAGGCGGCCCAGCAGTTCGGCCTGGGTGAGGATTTCGATGTCTCCCAGCTGCCCAACGAGCTCTTTGCCGAGCAGGCCAAGGGGCGCGTTCAGGTCGGTTTGCTGCTGGCCGAAGTGATCAAGTCCAGTGAGCTTGATGCCACCGATGACGAGATTCGCGCCAAGGTCGAGGAACTGGCCGAGCAGTACCAGGATCCGCAGCAGGTCGTCGACTATTACATGAGCAACGACCAGCTGAAGACACAGGTCAAGTCAGCCATTCTCGAAGAGAAGGCCGTCGACAAGCTGCTGGAGCAGGCGACCGTCAAGGACGTCGAAATGAGCTATCAGCAGGCCCTGGCCGCTGCCCAGCAGCAAGCCGAGCAAGATGACGAAGCCGCCAGCGAGGCTGAGGCCGACGCGGACGCGGGGCAGGAAGCCAAGAGCTGACAGCCTCGCCGGCCCCTTCCGGGACCGCCGAGGCTGGCAGGTGCCGGAAGGGGGTATTACGCTTCCATTCACCGGCATGAAGGAACCAAACATTTCGCTTAGCGGAATTATGTTTTACTTTATATTAAAGCAACGATAAAAAAACGCATCCCCAAGGTCAAGCACCCTTGAGCGGAAGTTCACCAGGAGACGAACAGAAACCAGCCGGACAGCAGCGGAATACAGGCCAGCAGGAAACGTGCGTTCCAGCGGTAGCCAATGCGCGTCGAGGCAATACCGGTAAACCGCGACAGGATCAGCATCGAGGCGGTCATCGGCGATGACATCAATGCCAGCGCCCAACCCACCATCAGTGAGGCACCCACCAGTGCCGGCGAAAGCCCCTCGATGGGCAGTGAGGGTAATAGGCCGACAAGCAGTGTTACGGTAACAATGGGGTTGATCCCTATCTGGGCCAACCCTACAACGGTCAGCATCGCCAGTACGGCATTGGCCGCCCCTAATGGCGCGATAAGTGCCAGCATTGGTTCCAGGCTTGCCACCGGAATCAGCGCCACGCAGAGGTGGCCGAGGTAGCCCGCTGCCCCCAGCACCACCACTTCGTTGCCCATGGGAGCCACAAGCCAGGGTAACTGCCGCCGCAGGCTTGCCAGCGCCGCTGGAACACCCAGCATGCCGAGCCTACGCCGCTGCCAGGCAAGCCAGCCAATCGCACCCAGAGGCGCCCCCATCAGGGCAGCGATCGGAAGCCGTACCTCGAGCGCCCAGGAGAGCAGGAACACAAGCGAAACGATACCGAGGAGCAGCACGCAGAACTGCGCTAATGGTGCCAGCGAAGGCACCGGATGCTTGACGCCGTCTACGGCAGGATGCGGGCCGGTCAGGTGGTCGACGGCCCACCCCACCCAAAAGATGACCAAGGCCGCGCCGATGACGTAAGGTGCCAGATCGACCCAGCGCAGCTCATGCAGATTCGAGAGCACGACAGCCACGCCGATTCCCATGGGTGAAATCAGCGGTGCCAATGAAAAACCCCGCAGAAGCGCCAGCATCATCCGCCGCTGGCGTGCCTGTCGTACCCAGGCACGTCCCTGGGCCGCCGCCAGGGTATTGCTCTTCTCGATCATGCCGGCAAACAGATTGAGCACGCCAATGTTGAGGATGATCCCGAATAGCGCCGAGCCCGCTGAGAGGATGGGATAGCGGCGGCCAGGTGGCTGAAGCAGCATGGCCTCGCCGCACCGCCTCACCAACCGCGAACGGTAGGCCGGCAGACGCAGCAGGCTGAGTGCCACGACGAAGGTGGCAAAGAAGGCGAAACGGCCGGCCGCCTCGAACAGCAGTCGCCCCGGCGCCTCGGCGTACCATAGGGCAACCATGCTGAAGATACCGGCTGCCAGCAACAGCACGCGAGCCATGGGCGAAAGCCTGCCGCGCAATGTCATCAGGTAGGCTGCCAGAGCGAGAACGCCTATGGCCTGCATTGCCGTACTGTCGATAACGAGGTGGCACAGGGTGGACAGCGTAACCACGCCCAGCAGGCCGGCGCGCAGACGCGCCGGTGTCACTCGGGTATGCCCTCCGGTGACTCGCTGCCGCTACGACGTCGAAACGCGCCTTCGGCGATGGCCAGCAAATCGCCGTTGGCGGCAGTAACCTCACCGCTTGACAGGTAAACCTTGCGCCCTCCGCCGCGCACCCTGCCGGTAGCGCGCAAGAGGCCGGGGCCAGCAGGCCCAACGAAGGTCGTTGTCAGCGATAGTGTCATGCCGCGGCGCACTCGCCCAGGCGTCTTGCAGTAGAGTCCGGCAAGGCTCAAGGCGCTGTCGAGCATCGAGGTCATGACTCCGCCATGGACGATGCCGCTGCGATTGAGATGTCGTTCGTCGGCCATCAGCTCGACCACGGCGAGCCCGGCCGACCACTCCACCACGCGCATGCCGAGCAGCTCGTGATAGCCCATCAATGCCGACTCGCTCATGTTGCCCCCTCCCGTCCAGCCATGTCGCGCAGGCGACCCTTGAGAATCTTTCCGCTGGCAGTGGCAGGCAGCGCATCCATCATGACCAGGCGCGTCGGCCGCTTGTAGGGCGCCAGCCGCGGACCGATGAATGCGTGCAGCTCGGCCTCGCTGAGCGTCGCGCCAGGTTCGCACTGGACGAAGGCGACGACTTCCTCATTTCCCTCGACCTGGCGCCCCACGACGGCCGACAGGGTCACATCCGGGTGTTCGTTGATCACCGCCTCCACATCGGGCGGGTAGATGTTGAACCCGGAGCGGATGATCAACTCCTTGCTGCGACCAACGATGTAAAGCTGGTCGTCCTCGTCGAAGCGGGCGATATCACCGGTGTTCAGCCAGCCCTCCTCGTTCAGGCAGGCCCGTGTGGCTTCAGGCTGACGAAAATACCCCTTCATCACATTGGGGCCGCGCACCCACAGCTCACCCACATCATCGCTGCCCTGCTCGTTCTCTCCACTGTCATCAAGGGGCTCGAGGCGATACTCCAGCAACGGCAGCACCCGACCCACGGTATTGTTGTCGAATCGGTCAGCGATGCGTGTCTGGCTGATCGTCGGACTGGCTTCCGTCAGGCCGTAGCCGTTATGCAGAGTCAGGCCGAAGGTCGACTCCACCCGCTGCTTGGTGTCGCTGTCCAACGGCGAACCACCGGCGGAGATATAGCTGAGCGAAGGTGCAACGAGCGGGCGCGCCTGGCGTCGCAGATACTCCAGGGTGCGGGCATACATGGCCGGCACTCCCTGCAACACCGTGATGCGCTCCACATCGAGCGCTTCCAGCATGGCGGCTGCATCGAAGCGTGGCACGGTATAGAGACAGGCCCCGTTGTACAGCGACCCCATGCATACCGACGACAGACCGAAGACGTGGGACATGGGCAGCACGCCGTAGACCCGCTGACCAGGACTCAGGTGCCGCATGCCACCGGAGATCGAAGCGATATAGAGGATGCCACGGTGGGTAAGCATCACGCCCTTGGGCGTGCCGGTGGTTCCCGAGGTATAGATCATCGCGGCGACCTGTTCAGCGCCGCTGCTCTCGACGGGCTCCGGCGCAGTCTCCAGCAGCGCGGAAATCCGCAACTGACCAAGAGAAGAGTGCGAGTAGGCCACGGCCCCATGACGCAGCCCGTGGGCCTCTGCCTCCGGCGATGCCTCACTGGTGTAGAAGACCCGCCGTGGCTGGCAGTTGTCGCGGATCGAGTCGACTTCATGCGCCGAAAGGCGGGAGTTGACGATGGCTACCCAGGCGCTGAGTTCACTGGCCGCCAGCAGCAACACCACCAGGGCACGGCAGTTCTCGCCGACGGTCATGATACGATCACCGGGGCGTATACCCGATTCGACGAGCCACTCGACGGCGGCCTCGATCTCACGGCCCAGCTCTGCGTAGCACCAGCGCACATGGCCATCCACCAACGCCGGTCGATCGGGAAGGCGTTCGGCATTGATCAGCACGCGGCTGCTGAGACGTTCGGGCAATTCAGCCACCAGCTCACTTGCCAGGCGCTCGAAGATTAGCTCATCCGGCGCCTGGCGGATCACCGACAGCGCCTTCTTCTGACTGGCGAGGGCCATCAGGACACCTCCCGCACCATGTCGCGGGCGATAACCACCTGCTGTATCTGGGTGGTGCCCTCGTAGATGCGAAACAGACGTACATCCCGATAGAACCGTTCCACCGCATATTCGGCCATGTAGCCGGCCCCCCCATGCACCTGCACCGCCCGGTCGGCGACGCGCCCCACCATCTCTGCGCAGAACAGCTTGCAGCACGACGCCAGGGTCGAGACCTTCTCGCCGGCATCCTTTCGCCGGGCAGCGTCGAGCACCATGGTGCGACCGGCATACGCCTCGGTCTTGCTGTCGGCAAGCATCGCCTGGATCAACTGATGATCGGCCAGGCGGACCCCGAACTGCTTGCGTTCGATGGCATAGTTGAGCGACTCCTCTACCAGGCGCTCGGCCACCCCGACGCAAACAGCGGATATATGCAATCGGCCGCGGTCGAGTACCTTCATGGCCGTCTTGAAGCCCTGCCCCTCCTTTCCGCCGATGATGTTCTCGGCCGGCACCCGGCAGTCGTCGAAGATGATGTCGCAGGTATGCGCCCCCTTCTGGCCCATCTTGTTGTCTGATGGGCCACGCTTGAGCCCGGGAGTGCCGCCCTCCACGATGAAGGCGGTGATGCCCCCCGCCCCCTTGTTGCCGGGGTCGGTACGTGCCATGACCGTGAACAGGTCGGCCTCGGGGCCATTGGTGATGTAGCGCTTGGTACCATTCAATACATAGTGGTCGCCGTCACGCACCGCCGTGGTCCTGAGGCTGGCCGCATCGGAGCCGGAATCAGGTTCGGTCAGGCAGAAGGAACTGAGCAATTCTCCGGTGGCCAGGCGCGGCACGTACTTCTTCTTCTGTTCGGGGGTGCCGTCGATGAGGATGCCTTGGGCGCCAATACCGTTGTTGGTGCCGAAGATAGACCGGAAGGCTGGCGAGGTCTTGCCAATCTCCATGGCAACCAGCGCCTCCTCTTCCATGGTCAGTCCCAGGCCACCGTACTCCTCTGGAATCGACAGACCGAATAGCCCCAGCTCTTTCATCTCCTGAAGCAGCCCGGACGGGACGGCATCCTCTTCGGCAAGACGTGCCTCATTGGGTATCAGGCGCTCGCGCACGAAGCGGGAGATGGTGTCGACGAGTTGATCGAGCAGTTCGGGATCGCGAATCATGGCATGTCCTCGGCTGTTGGCGGGCTACCCCTGGGGTGGGTGACGTCACTTGATGTTTCGCATGGCAGAATGGACGCCCACATTGTTGTCAGGCACTGTTGCATAGCCTAGGATGGCAGTCAATTAACGAAACACGGTTTCGCTTTGCGGAATCTCCTGACAAAACGAGAATACGCCAAACGAGGATACCGCCATGTCGACCGATACCTCATCGACCCCTGCCCACGCCCCTTCCACCCCCTTCCGTACCCTGGGCATCGTGGGCACGGGCGCCATGGGCAGGGGCATTGCCCAGATTGCCGCCCAGGCCGGCCTGACCGTGTACCTGCACGACCAGCGTGAAGGCGCCGTTGCCGAGGCACGCGAATTCATCGCCGGCATATGGGCCCGCGGCGTGCAGAAGCAACGCTTGAATGAAGTCGAAGCTGAGCGCCATAGTGCAAGCCTCAAGGAAGCGGCGAAGCTGGCGGAACTGGCCGAGTGCGACATCGTCGTCGAGGCCATCGTCGAAAAGCTCGAGGCAAAGCAAGCCCTGTTCCAGCAACTCGAGGAGATCCTCGACGACCGGGCGGTGCTGGCCACCAATACCTCATCGCTCTCGGTGACAGCCATTGCCTCGGCCTGCCGCAACCCGGCTCGTGTGGTCGGCTTCCACTTCTTCAACCCGGTCCCGCTGATGAAGAGCGTCGAGGTGATCCCGGGGTTGCGCACTGCCCCCGAGGTGACCGAGCGGGTCGCGGCATTGGGCAAGGCCATGGGGCATTTCACCGCCCGTGCTACCGACACCCCAGGCTTCCTGGTCAACCACGCCGGTCGCGCCTACGGTACCGAGGCGTTGCGCATTCTGGGCGAAAGCGTCACCGACCCGGCCACCATCGATCGGATCCTGGTCGACCAGGGTGGCTTTCGTATGGGTCCTTTCTCCCTTCTCGACCTGACCGGACTCGATGTGTCCCATGCGGTAATGGAATCGATCTACCACCAATACTACGAAGAGCCCCGCTTTCGCCCCTCGCCATTGACGCGTCAACGCCTGACCGCTGGACTGTTAGGGCGCAAGAGCGGCGCTGGATTCTACCGCTACGTGGATGGCAAACCGCAGGTCGCTGACGAGCCGCCCCTGCCCAGCGTGGCACCCTGTCCGGTATGGATCAGCCCGGATAACAGCGAGGCGAGGCAGGCTCTGTCACACCTCGTCGACGCCGCCGGCTGGCCGCTCGAAGACGGCGATACGCCGACATCGGAGGCACTCTGCCTGGTGGCGCCACTGGGTGAAGACACCACTGCCGCTGCGCTGCGCCTGGGGCTTCCGCCCGAGCGCTGCGTGGCAGTCGATCTGCTGGCGGGGCTGGATGGTCGTCGCAGCCTAATGACCAGCCCCGCCACCCTTGCTGCTTATCGCAACGCTGCCATGGCGCTGCTCGGCAACGATGGCACACCGGTGAGTGCCTTCAACGACAGCAACGGTTTCGTGCTGCAGCGCGTCGTGGCCTGCATCGTCAACGTGGGCAGCGACATCGCCCAGCAGGGCGTAGCGGAGCCGGATACCATCGACCGCGCCGTGGAACTTGGGCTGGGCTACCCCCGCGGCCCCCTGGCCATGGGCGACCATTACGGTAGCCGACGGATACTCTCCGTTCTCGACAACCTGCTCGCCGCCACCGGCGATCCGCGCTACCGGGCCAGTCCCTGGCTGCGCCGCCGTGCGACCCTCGGACTGCCGCTGACCACCCCTTGAGCCCAACTCGGAGATGATTTTTCATGCATGACGCCTATATCTATGACGGGCTACGCACCCCCTTTGGACGCCATGGCGGCGGCCTTGCCGGCGTCCGGCCCGATGACCTGCTTGGCCATGTCCTCAGGGCCCTGGTGGCCCGCAACGACTTCGCGCCGGGCTCCTATGAGGAGGTCCTGGCAGGCTGCACCAACCAGGCCGGCGAGGACTCCCGCAATGTCGCTCGCCATGCGGGTCTGGTTGCCGGCCTGCCCGTCGAACTGGCAGCTCAGACGATCAACCGCCTCTGCGGCAGCGGCCTCGCAGCCCTGATCGACGCCGCCCGTGCCACGCGCCTTGGCGAGGGGGAGCTGTTCCTGGCCGGCGGCGTGGAATCCATGTCTCGCGCACCCTATGTGCTGGGCAAGGCGGAGTCTGCCTTTGCCCGCAATCAGCCGATGTATGACACCGTGATCGGCGCTCGCTTCCCCAACCCCTGGATCGCCGGCGAATTCGGCAGCCACAGCATGCCCGAGACCGCCGACAATGTGGCCCATGATCTGGGCATAGGCCGTGACGCGAGCGATGCCTTTGCCGCACGCTCCCAGGCACGCTATGCCGAGGCCCTGGCCCGTGGCTTCTACGACGACGAGCTGCTCGCCATCGAGGTGCCTCAGGGTCGCAAGCAACCCCCGCTGGTGGTCGACAGGGACGAGCACCCGCGTCCGGGTACCGATGCCGACAAGCTGGGCAGGCTCGGGGCACTGTTCGACGGCGGCGTGGTTACCGCAGGCAACGCCTCCGGGCTCAACGACGGTGCAGCCGCACTGATCGTTGGCAGTCAGGCAGCCGGCGAGCGGGCGGGAGTCACCCCGCGCGCTCGGGTCGTCGCCAGCGCGGTGGCCGGCTTACCGCCACGCATCATGGGGCTGGGGCCAGTGCCAGCCACCCAGAAGGTGCTGGAGCGCGCCGGGCTGAGCCTCGATCAGATGGACGTCATCGAGATCAACGAAGCCTTTGCTGTTCAGGTCCTGGGCTGCGTCAAGCAGCTCGGCCTCGATCACGACGACAGTCGCCTCAATGCCAACGGGGGCGCCATTGCCATCGGTCACCCACTGGGCGCTTCCGGCGCTCGCCTGGCGCTCACCGCACTGCGCCAGTTGGAAGCCACGGGTGGGCGTTATGCGCTCGTGACCATGTGTATCGGGGTCGGCCAAGGCATTGCCACCATCATCGAGCGCCTTGATCCCTGAGCCCTTCATCGCAACGCCCCGGGCCTGGTTGCTGCGTGCGGACCGGCCCCGGGGCAATATGCGATACTCCGCGCAACCATCTCGCCACAGGGAATCCCCATGAACAAACCAGCCCCTCTGGATGATGACCAGGCCGCTCTGGCCAAGGACCGCAACTTCGTCACCGCCTTGGCTCGCGGACTCGAACTGCTGCGAGCCTTCGGCGCCGGCGAGGAGTACCTGGGCAATGCCGAACTCTCCAGCCGAACCGGCATTCCACGCCCTACGGTGTCGCGGCTGACCTATACGCTGACGCAGCTCGGCTACTTGAGACACAACGCCCGGCTGGAGAAGTACCGTCTCGGCCCCGGCATCCTTGCACTGGGATACCGCTTCCTGGCCAATCAAGGCATCCGAGAAATCGCCCGTCCCTTCATGCAGCATCTGGCAGAAGCCACCGACTGCAATGTCAGCCTGGGCGCCGCCGACAAGACCTCGATGATGTACATCGAAAGCTGCCACGGCAGTGGGCCGCTGATCATGCGACTCGACGTGGGATCAAGACTGCCAATGGCGACAACGGCGATCGGTCGTGCCTGGCTATGCGGCTTGCCCGCCGGCCGTCGCGAAGCCATGCTGGCCGAACTCGCCGAGCTTCACGGCAGCGACTGGCCGGTCCTTGAGGCCGACATCAAGCGAAGCCAGGAGGATTACGAGCGCTACGGTTTTTGCCTCTCCGAAGGTGACTGGCAGTCACAGATCAGTGCGGTTGCCACGCCGCTGATCCTCGAGGATGGCGCTGAAGTCATGGCGATCAACTGCGGGGGCGCCTCGCACCGCCTCAGCCACCAGGTTCTGGTCGAGAACCTGGGGCCACGGTTGAAGCAGGTGGCGCAGCAGATTCTGGGTGAGCTGCAGCACGGTGGCTGATATCAACCGCGGGTAAGCCAGCCGTGGAAAACGCTTGGACAGAGCGTGGCGCACCGGCTGGTGCAGGCTGTCACGCCCAGCTGCATAAGGGTATAGTGATATCTCAGCATCATTGCAGCCAACTCCAGGGAATGACAGGCGACTCGCGATGCCCCATACCGCTCCACGACCCGGTAACCTGGAACAGGATGCCGGCAGGCTTCGCGCCACCGGCGACTGGACCTTGCCTCACCATCAACGACTTCGAAAGGCCATTGGTGAGAAGCGACCCGGCCATGCCACGGATGTGCAGGACCTTGACCTGGAGGAGCTGGGCGAACTCGACACTTCCGGTGCAGTGCTGCTGGTCGAGCTGATCGGGCCGGAGCGTATGCTCGAGGTGGCCCATTGGGCGCCCAACCAGCCTGCGGAACGTCATGCCTTGCTGTTGGCCGTAGCCGGCGCCATGCCCCACGCGGCACCGCTTTCCCCTCGCACCCGCTCTCCTGTCCTCGCAGCGCTGGGGGAGATCGGTCGAATCATTGAGAACCTGGCGAGGCAACAGATCCAGCTGCTTGGCTTCATTGGTCTCACCCTGAGCAGCCTGGGTGCATTACTGCTGATGCCCTGGCGTTGGCGTGTCACCGCCTTGGTCTCCCATATCCAGCAGACCGGCCTCAACGCCATCCCTATCGTCGCCCTGCTCACCTTTCTGGTCGGTGCCGTCGTGGCCTTCCTCGGCGCCACGGTACTTCGCGACTTCGGTGCCACCATCTTTACCGTCAACCTGGTGGCCTACTCCTTTCTGCGCGAATTCGGCGTCCTGCTGGCCGCCATCATGCTGGCAGGCCGAACGGCAAGCGCCTTCACCGCCCAGATCGGCTCGATGAAAGCCAACGAGGAGATCGACGCCCTGCGCGCCCAGGGGCTGAGCCCCATGGAGTTGCTGGTCTTGCCTCGGGTCCTGGCAATGATGATCAGCCTGCCGATTCTCGCTTTTATCGGCATGCTCAGCGGCATCGCGGGGGGCGCGATGGTCTGTGTTCTGGCGCTGGACATCTCGCTGACACAGTTCCTCGATATCCTGCAGCGCGACATCCCCCTGCGACATCTGCTGGTTGGCCTTGGCAAGGCGCCGATCTTTGCCTTCTTGATCGCGGTCATTGGCTGCCTGGAGGGCTTCAAGGCCAGCGGCAGCGCCCAGTCCGTCGGCGAGCACACCACGTCGAGCGTGGTACAGTCCATTTTCATGGTCATCCTGATCGATGCCCTGGCGGCCATGTTCTTCATGGAGATGGGCTGGTGAGTCCTCCCGTAGCGACAGTCGTCGAAGTACGCGGCCTGATCAATCGATTCGGCGCTCATGTGGTACACGAAGACCTTGACCTCGATATCCGACGCGGTGAGATACTCGGTATCGTGGGCGGTTCGGGTACCGGCAAGTCTGTTCTACTGCGCAGTATCATTGGATTGAAGCAACCGGACGGTGGCAGCATTCAGGTCTTCGGCCAGGACCTGCAACGGCTACCCGCCAGTCAGCGCTCACGGCTGGAGCGACGCTTCGGCGTGATGTTCCAGCGTGGCGCCCTGTTCACCTCGCTCAACTTACAGGAAAACGTGGCCCTGCCCCTGATCGAACATGCCGGCCTGTCTCGCGCCGATGCCGAGCATCTCGCCCGGGTCAAGCTGGCACTGGCGGGGCTGCCGCCGGAGGCCGCCCTATTGGCCCCCGACGCGCTGTCCGGAGGCATGACGAAGCGAGCGGCCCTGGCGCGGGCGCTCGCACTGGACCCGGAAGTGCTTTTCCTCGATGAGCCTACTGCCGGCCTGGACCCCATCGGAGCAGCGGCGTTCGACCAGTTGCTGATGACCCTGCGCGATGCCCTGGGCTTCAGCGTATTCCTGGTCACTCACGATCTGGATACGCTATATACCGCCTGCGACCGGGTCGCGGTGATTTCCCGGAAGCGGGTTCTTGTCGCCGATGACCTGGCGACGGTCGAAGCCACTGACGATGACTGGATACGCGACTACTTTCATGGCCCCAGGGGCCGAGCGGCCAGTCAAGCCGCACAGCGGTTGGAGGAGCGGTGATGGAAACACGAGCACACCACGTCGTGATCGGCCTGTTCACCTTGCTGGCATTGGCCGGCGGCCTGCTGTTCGCTCTGTGGATGACCCAGAGCACTGGCGACCGGGAGTTCATTCACTATGAAGTCTTCTTCGATCGAAGCGTCAGCGGCCTAGCGGAAGGCAATGCCGTGGAGTACAGCGGCGTTCGGGTTGGCGAGGTCACCGACCTGCGCCTCGACCCGCAAGACCCTCGCAACGTGCTGGCACAAATCCGCGTCGAACAGCGTGTTCCCATTCGCCACGATACCCGGGCTCGGCTGGCGCTGGCCAACATCACCGGCAGCATGTCGATTCAGCTGCATGGCGGTACGCCGGAGAGCCCGCTTCTGATCGCCGCACCGGAAGCGCCCCCGCCCCGCATCATCGCCGACCCCTCACCATTGAGCGCCCTGCTCGGTGACGGCGAAGAGATTCTTGGCAACGTCAACCGCGTGCTCGATCGACTCGAGGCCCTGCTGTCCGAGGAGAACACCGATAGCATTCAGAACATTCTGGCAAACCTGGAACGGACCACCGCCAGCTTGGCGCGCGTCGGCGACGCCCCCAGCCGACTGGTTTCCCAAATGGAATCGCTGTCCGCAGAAGGCGTCGAGGCCCTTGAAGAGATACGCACGTTCATCGAGCGGGCCGGAGGCATGCTTGGGGGTCAGGGTGAAGAGATCATGGATGGTGCCCGACAGACCACCGCCAGCCTTGCCCGCACGGCCGAGCAGATGGAAAACCTCCTCGGTGCCAACCAGGGGGCTCTGGAAAGCGGCATACGGGGCATTGAAGGATTAGGTCCAGCGACGGTCGAGCTGCGCAATACGCTAAACACACTCAACCGCGTCATACGCCGCCTGGAGGATAACCCGACAGACTTTCTGCTGGGACGTGACAACGTCGAGGAGTTCACACCGTGAGGACAAGGCCTTGTTACGCCGGTTTTCTCGCTTTCGCCGCCGCGGGGCTGCTCTCGGCCTGCACCCTCATGCCCGCCGGTGATCCTGTCAGGCTCTATGACCTGCCCGCCAACCCCTTGGAGAACCGGCGACAGGCCGAGGCTCCCGCAGACGGCGTCACTCTGCGCCTGGCAACACCCAATGCCGGCGGCCTCCTGGACGGGTCGCGTATTGTCGTAGTGCCGACCCCCAACCAGCCTCAGGTCTATCAGGGCGCACGGTGGGCGGATGCCACGCCCGTGCTGATGCGTAATCGACTCATCGATGCCTTCCAGGAGGATGGCCGAATCACTCGCCTGATTCATGCCGACACGCCGCTCTCGGCCGATCTGGAACTCACCAGCGATTTGCGTGCATTCCAAAGCGAATATCATGGCGGTCACCCGGAAGCCGTCATTCGATTGGATGCACGCCTGATCGATTCCCGCTCCCGTCAGCTTCTGGGCAGCCAGCGTTTCACCCATCGCCAAGCCGCAGCGGGTACAGACCTCGCCGCGGTGGTCGATGCGTTTGGCCAGGCAGCGGACCAGCTGGCCCAGGAGCTGGTCGACTGGACGACGGGCCAGGTGGCCGAGCGGCATGAAAGGTAAGTATTGGGTCCGTAACATCCACGTCTTACTGCAATAAAGGACACTTTCTTCAATAAAAGACATTTGGGTTGAATACCCGACCATTACCGTCTCGATCCCGATTGGTTATCATGCTCTGCAAAAGCAAGGATGATCGATGATGGACACAAGCCCACGACAGAATCTTGGCATCAGCGCCTACAGCTGGCTGAAACATGACATTACGCGGGGCGTCTTCCAACCCGGCGAGAAGTTGTTGATGAGCCGCCTCAAGGAGCGCTACGACCTGGGAATCGGCCCCCTGCGCGAAGCCTTGTCCCAACTGGTCGCCGAACGCCTTGTGGTGGCCATCAGTCAGCGTGGCTACCGGGTCGCACCGATGTCACTGGCCGAGCTGGCAGACCTCTATGACGCCCGAGCCCAGCTCGAGGGACTGATCCTGAAGCTGGCCATCGAACGCGGTGACGACAGCTGGGAGGCAGAGATCCTCGCCAAGGCGCATACCCTGTCCAAGGTAATGGAGGTCAACACCCCCGATGAACTGCTGGATATCTGGGATACCCGCCACAAGGCCTTTCATACCGCCATTGCCAGCGGCTGTCGCTCTCCCCACCTGCTGCAGGTCCGCGAGAGCCTGTTCGATCAGGTAGAGCGTTATCGTCATCTCTGGCTACGCGAGACGGTTTTTTCCGAAGCAGCCCTGGAACGCAAGCGCCGGGAGCATGCAGCACTGGTCGATGTGATCCTGGAGCGCAAGGCCGGGCCAGCGGCCGACATGATGCGCGAGCACCTGATGACACCGGTACCAATCATTACCGAGGTCATGCAGCGTCGTGGCCTGGCGTAAGCCCCTGCCCCAACAGCCCTGGCATCGCGCTGTCATGATGCGGTCACGAAAGAAAGACATCATCGACAGGCACTCTCAGTGGGTGACAAGGCGGCACTCGCCTTTTATCTTTAAGCCAATACCGGTCTACCGGCCTGTCCCAGCATGATGCTGACCGACGGGACTATGGAGAGATGATGCCATGCCACATCTACTGCGCTTTCCCCGAGAAACCGAGTCCCGACTTGAGCAGCTCTGCCTGCAGACCGGCTTGAGCAAAGCCGAGCTTATCGAGCGCTGCCTCGGCATCGGCATGGACGATCTCGAGGCCCAGGCGGGAAAGGCGAAGGCGAGTAATACCAGTGCGGCAAACAGTGTCTTTATCATTGTCGATATCTCCTTTGAACGCAGCCGGTCGGCTGGTCCGAATGGATAGGCAGTGCCCAGACCGGAGCNGCTGTGACTTGGATTGGGCACCGACCAGCGAGGCGACCTTGGAGCCCGACTTGAACAGCATGACGGTGGGAACGCCACGAACGCCCTGTTCGGCGGCGATTTCCGGGGCGTCATCGACATTAATGCTGACTACCTTGAGATTGCCGGAACGCTCCTCGGCAACCTCGTCGATCACCGGTGCCATGACCTTGCAGGGGCCACACCAGGGGGCCCAGAACTTCAGCAGCACGGGTTGGTCTGCCTTCAGGACTTCCTGCTCGAAGTTGGCATTGGTGACATCGACGTTGTTGGCCATGTGATTCTCCAGTTACGTTGCGCTGCATCGAGCGGGTCGAAATGACACGCCAGGGCGTGTCCGGTCGGCTGATGTTAGCGGTCGACCGGGTCGCTGGCAAATGGGATCAGTGGCGGTTTTCTTTTATGCCATTTAGTGCTTACATGGTGCTGTTTTATTCTCGGCTGTGAAATGGCCCGCTGGGCGGTAGAGGGGGAGGCATAAGATGAAACTTCAGCAGCTGCGCTATGTATGGGAAGTGACCCGCCACAATCTCAATGTCTCGGCTACGGCACAGAGCCTCTATACCTCACAGCCGGGCATCTCCAAGCAGATCCGCCTGCTGGAGGATGAGCTGGGTGTCGAGATATTCGCCCGCAGCGGCAAGCATCTGACCCGAGTCACCCCGGCGGGGCAGGCCATCGTCGATCTGGCAGGCCAGGTGTTGCGGCTGGCCGAGAACATCAAGCAGGTGGCCCAGGAGCACAGCGATGAGCGGCGTGGAAGCCTCTCCATCGCCACGACTCATACCCAGGCACGCTATGCGCTGCCACCGGTCATTGGCGAGTTCACCCGCAAATATCCCGACGTGGCGCTGCACATGCAGCAGGGCACGCCCAAGCAGATCGCACAGATGGTCAGCGATGGCCAGGCCGACTTCGCCATCTGTACCGAGGCGCTGGAACTGTTCAACGATCTGGTGCTCCTGCCGTGCTATCGCTGGAACCGCTGTGTGCTGGTTCCACGTGGCCACCCGCTGGCAGAGTCCGGTGAGCTGACCCTGGAGCGCCTGGCCGAGCAGCCGTTGGTGACTTACGTCTTCGGCTTCACCGGGCGTTCCCAACTGGACGATGCCTTCCGGGCCAGAGGGCTTTCCCCCAATGTGGTACTGACGGCGGCCGATGCCGATGTGATCAAGACCTATGTCCGCCTGGGCCTGGGTGTGGGCATCGTGGCGCACATGGCGGTGGATCCCGAACTGGATGACGACCTGGTCGCAGTCGAGGCAGGGCACCTGTTCGAGAGCTCCGTCACCAAGATCGGGATTCGTCGCGGCACTTTCATGCGCGGCTACATGTATGAATTCGTCAAGGGCTTTGCCGGCCATCTCGAGCGTGACCTGGTCGATGCCGCCCTGGCGGCAGGACCACGCCACGAAGATGGCCTGTTCAAGGATATCGAGCTACCGGTTCGCTAGGCCGTGTTCAAAACCGATGCCCTCGGCTAGCGGTCAACGCACTCAATGTTGCAAGTGCAGGCCGCATTCGCGTTTCTCATCCACCTTGGTGGGGTCGAAATAGTCGAAGTTGTCGGGCAGGTCATGGTCCAGTAGATAGTTGTACATATCCTTGGCACTCCAGTGCAGCAACGGCGATACCTTCAGCAGGCCATTGGCATTGCGGCTTACGGGTGCCATGAGAGCCCGTTCGGGGGTGTCTTCGGCACGCAGTGCCGTGAACCAGACATCCGGTGCCATTTCACTCAATGCACGTTCGAAAGGCTCCAGCTTCACCTCCCGGGTGAAGGCCTCGTGGCGCGGGTCTTCGATGCCCGGCATTGGGCCTTCCACGGCTTCTCGGTGTGCCCGGGAGCGTCGCGGCAGGTAGCTGACCAGATTGAGGTCGAGGCGCTTGACCAGTTCGTCGGCAAAGCGATAGGTGGCCTCTGTGTTGTATCCGTTGTCCATCCAGACGATGGGAATCGATGGCATATGGCGCGTCACCATATGCAGGATGACGGCTTCGAAGGGGCGGAAGTTGGTGGTGCAGATGGGCCGCTTGCCCTGCTCCAGTGCCCAGCGAATGAGAGCATCGGGTTCATTGCCGTGTTCGGCATTGATCACGTCGAGGGGTGAGGCCATGGGAGACTCCAGTGTCTTTGAGTGTCGTTGGCCACACCCTACCAAAGCCTGCAGATTCGCCCCCAATACCATTTCATTGGATAGATATATCCAAAAGATCAAAAAAATGCACCCGTTATT
This sequence comes from Halomonas chromatireducens, assembly GCF_001545155.1. Taxonomy (NCBI): domain Bacteria; kingdom Pseudomonadati; phylum Pseudomonadota; class Gammaproteobacteria; order Oceanospirillales; family Halomonadaceae; genus Halomonas; species Halomonas chromatireducens. The sequence goes on from NZ_CP014226.1 coordinate 1,198,297, forward strand.
CCAAGTTGTGCTGAGGCTCGGCAGTCAGCGCTGTCATCAGGTGCCGAATCTTGTCCAGCGTCTCGGTGTACTCGTCATTCACGTCGGAATCCGCCACCAGTCCACCACCGCCCCATAGATGCAGCCTGCCGGCATCGGCGACCGCGGTGCGAATGGCGATGGACGTGTCCATGCGCCCGCGAACGTCCACATAGCCCAGGCTGCCGCAGTAGACACTGCGCCTGCTGGGCTCCAGCTCATCGATGATCTGCATGGCGCGGACCTTGGGTGCCCCGGTAATCGAGCCGCCGGGAAAAGCCGCTGCCAGCAGGTCGAGCGGGCGCTTTCCGGCGGCCAGCTCGCCACACACGATGCTGACCAGGTGGTGAACGTTGGCGTAGCTTTCCAGCCCGCAGAGCTGGGGGACCCTGACGCTGCCCGGGCGGCATACCCGGCCCAGGTCGTTGCGCAGCAGGTCGACGATCATCACGTTCTCGGCGCGGTCCTTGAGGCTGATGGAGAGTGCCTCGGCCAGGCGGAGGTCCTCTTCCGGCGTCGCTCCGCGTGGGCGGGTGCCCTTGATCGGGCGGGTCTCGACGAGGCCCTCTTCATCGCACAGCAGGAAGCGCTCGGGCGAGAGCGAGAGGATGGCCTGCTCATCCCAGGCCAGATAGCCGGAAAAGGGGGTCGGTGTGGCAAGCCGAAGGCGCTGGTAGGCCGCCCACAGGTCGCCGGCGAAGGGCGCGCTGAAGCGCTGGGCGGTGCCAGCGTCCCGATGGCCCACACCACCCGGCTAGGTGAACTGGAGCAAGGACATCAGGATGTCGGCTGCTGCTTAAGTCGATACAGCACCTTATCCGGGTGCCCGTCATCGTCGGTGTAGACCACAAAGGCCTTGTAGTGATCGAAGAAGGTGCCGGTGAAGANCTTCTCCAGCGCCGCGCCGCCGGCCGAGGGCGAGCGGCTGTTCCACTACCTGCTCGACCGCGCCCGGGCGGCCTGGCCGAAGGTCGCCTGCGGCGAGTTCGCATCCACCTATGCAGTGTTGGGGGGCTCTCGGGACTCATCGGTTCGGCACCTCGTCCGCAACGGCCGACAGTTCGTGACCCTGGCACGATCAGCGGCCCAGAGCAGCATGTAGCGGGGAGAGGTTGAGGCCGCGCGCCGTGAATGCCATGAAGCGGCTGGGCAGGTCGGCCACGATGCGCTTTGCCTCCGCGTCGGTCTCTACCCGGGCGAAGACGCAGGCACCGGTGCCCGTCAGCATGGTCGGTGCGCGCCTGCCCAGCCAGTCAAGGGCTTCCGCCACTGGCGGACAGAGTGACCGGACCGTCGGCTCGCAGTCATTGTGCCAACTGGGCGCTCCCCCCTGCAGTGCGCGCGCCATGGTAATCGGGGGGGTATCACGTGTCAATTGCGCGGCGCCGAACACCGCGGCGGTGGCGACAGCGACCCCGGGATGAACTACCACGAAACAGGGAGTATCCAGGGTCACCGGGGTCAGCCGTTCGCCGACGCCTTCAGCCCAGGCGGAGCGGCCGCGGACGAAGACCGGTACATCGGCCCCCAGGGCCAGGCCCATGGCGGCCAGTCGCTCCTCACCGAGACCCAGACCCCATAGCCGGTCGAGCCCCAGCAGCGTCGTGGCGGCATCGGAGCTGCCGCCGCCCAGGCCACCCCCCATGGGCAGGCGCTTGGTCAGGTGGATGTCGGCGCCAAGGCGGCAGCCGGTCTCGGCCTGCAGCAGCCTGGCCGCCCGTACGATGAGGTTCTCTTCGCTACGTATGCCGTCCATGGCCGGTGACAGGGTGATGTCGCCATCGTCGCGCCGGGTCAACTGCAGCGTGTCGCCGTAGTCGAGAAACTGGAACAGCGTCTGCAGCTCATGGTAGCCATCGGCTCGTCGACCGACAATGTGAAGCATCCGGTTTAGCTTGGCCGGTGCCGGCAGGTTCAGCGTCGCCGTCATGGATCAGTCGTCGAGGACGGGGCGCCAATCGGTGACCACCAGGGTCACGCGCAGCTCGCCGTACTCCATGATCATGCGGCGAGGCAGCCACAGCGATTCGACCAGGGTCCAATCGCGGTAGTCGATTTCCCAGCCATCCTGCTCGAGGCGGCGGGGGAAGCCGAGCTCATCGTGGTCGATGTGGTATTGGCTGTGCTCCGCTGGCAGGCCGCGAATCCAGTCGGAGAGCGAACTGACCGGCAGGGTCCAGCCCAACTGCTGTTGCAGTAGCGCCTCGGGGGTCTCGGCTTCGAAACGTCCCTCGGAGGTAGTCAGCGAGAAGCGGCCTTCGCGACCCTCCAGCGTGTTGCGGCCGCTGCCGAAGGGGCCGCTGATCAGGATGCGATAGTAGTGGGGGTGCTGGCTCCAGTCGAGGTTGGCGCTGGTGTTCTCCTGGGGGGTGCGCAGCCCGGCCTTGCCGGCCAGCATCCAGGTGTCCAGGTCCTCGAGGCGTTCCTGCTGGGCTTCCCACTGGCCTGCTGCACGATCGGAATCAGGAGCGGGCATCGGGGCGGCACAGCCGGCCAGCACCATCAAGGCCAGGCTCGAGAGCAGTAGTCGCAGTGCGTTGGCGTGGAGCGTCATGGCAGTATCTCGTCAGCGGGTGCATGTCTGGTGAATGAAATCAGGGGGGGGTACGGTCAGGGTCTCAATTCGGGAATGCGCTCGAGGAGTTCGTCGATGACAGGATGCTCGTCGAAGCGCTGCAGTGCCTCTTCGACGAGGGAGCGGGCGTCGTCGTGGCGCTCGAGCGTCCACAGCACCTCGGCGAGATGGGCGGCAATCTCCTGGTCGGGCATGGCTGCATAGGCGCGTTCCAGCCAGGGTAGGGCCCGCTCCGGGTCGCCTAGACGGAAGTAGACCCACCCCAGACTATCCATGATTGCGCCACTTCCCGGCTCGATCTCATGAGCCCGTTCGATCAGCTCCCGGGCTTCCTCCAGTCGGCCCTCGATATTCAGGTCTGCCAAGGTATATCCCAGTGCATTGAGGGCCGTGGCGTTGTCGGGGTTGCGCTCGATGATGCGAGTCAGGTCACGTTCCATGGCCTCGATATCTCCTTCGGACCAGGCCCGCATGGCACGAAGGTACAGCAGCTGCTCGTCGTTGGGGGTGCGGGCAAGCTCACGGTCGAGCAGAGCATCGGCTTCTCCCGTCATGCCGGCTTCGTCCAGCAGCTCGACTTCAAGCATGACCAGCTCGTTGAAGTGGTCCTCATGGCGCAATCGTTCGATGCGCAGGAAGGCGCGGGCATCCAGCAGGCGGTCATCTTCGATCAGCATGCGGGCGGCACGCAGCCTGGCCCTGATAAAGTCGCCCCCCGTCGCGACCTGGCGATAATAGAGAAGCGCGTTATCGACCTCGCCCTCCTGCTCGGCAATGGCTCCGAGGAGATAGTAGGCAGTGGGCGGCGGCTGGTCACTACTTACCAGAGGTAGCAGCAGGCGGCGGGCGGCCTCGAAGTGACCGTCCTCGAGGAACAGGGCGGCCAGGCTCGTGCGGAGTTCCTGGTTGCCTTCATGCTCGTCGAGCAGCGTGTCGGTGTGCGCCTCGGCGGCGGCCACATTGCCAAGCTGCAGCTCGGTCTGGGCCAGCAGCAGCAGGAAGCGGGGATCGTCTGGCGAGACTTCCAGGCCACGGCGAGCGGCGTCCCGAGCCTGGCTGGTATTGCCGTCATCCAGCGCGAGGCGAGCACGGGTCATCCACAGGGCCGGCAGTTCCGAATGGTCTCGTGCCAGATCATCCAGTCGGGTTTGAGCGAGGTGTGACTGCCCTGTGGCAGCCTCGAGTATGGCCATGGCAAGCATCGCATCGTGATGATGCGGGTGGTCGCTGGCACCGGGTCGGCTGAGGTGCTCGCTCAATCGCTCTCGCAGGGGGAGGGGAGGGACCCCGGCATCCAGCGCCAGCTCCATGAACAGGGTGAGCTCCCCATGGGCGCCCTGCTCGACCAGCAACAGTCGCTTTTCGAGTGCGCCCACCCAGTCGCCACGCTGCAGGGCCAGGCCCGCCAGGAGGCGAAGCGGAGCCTCTGCCATCGGTGATAGCAGGTGCCACTGCTCTACCGCTTCCTCCAATAACAGAGGGTCATTGCTGAAGCGTGCCGCCAGGGTGGCACGCTCGGCCAGTTCCGCCACCTGGTAACGCTCGGCCATTGCCATATAGCCCTGGGTGGCGCGCCGATAGTCGCCGCGCTGGCCGGAGAGTTCTGCCACCAGCAGAGTCGAGAGACCCTCGGCATCCAGGCCCCGCTCAATGGGGGGCGCCGAGTCGAGCGGGTCCTCGTGGCCCGGCATCAAGTGGGTCAACGGCATGCCTTGGCAGCCGGTCAGCAGTGTGGCAAGGCCAAGGCTCGCCAGTCCCTGGCGAATGTTGCGTGTCAAAGTCGGGGGCATGCGTATCTCGTCCAGGATGCCAGCTGCCAGCATACCGACTCGGGGCCGGTGGGCAAAGGGATCGACGCCATTGTCGGTACAGGCGAAGGAAACACCCCACCCTTGTCGTGCGTCAATTGTCACCTTTGCGTACATGGCGCCGAGCATGGAAGGCTGTGGTAGAATCCAGCGCCACCAGAGGTGGGTTTTCTTGTTCCGTACCGCCTGACGACATTACGCGAAGACGCTTAACGCATGACGCTTCTTGCCCTTGGCATCAACCACAAGACAGCCACCGTCGCGGTACGCGAGCGGGTAGCCTTTACGCCGACTCAACTGGAGTCGGCGCTCGGTGAGTTGCGCGGTGTCCCGCAGGTACGCGAAGCTGCCGTGCTGTCGACCTGTAACCGAACCGAGCTCTATTGCGTCACCGAGTCCAGCGGAGAGCGGCTGATTCTCGATTGGCTGAGTCATTTTCACGGGCTTCCGGTTGATGACCTGACTTCCTGTGCCTATCACTACCATGACAACGACGCCGCTCGCCATTTGATGCGAGTGGCCGTGGGACTGGATTCGATGGTGCTGGGCGAACCGCAGATTCTCGGCCAGCTCAAGGAAGCCTACCAGTCGGCGCGTCTGGCCAGCGGGCTGGGCGGCGAGCTGGAACTGCTGTTCCAGCATACCTTTTCGGTGGCCAAGCAGGTGCGCACGCGGACCGGTATTGGCCAGAACCCGGTCTCGGTAGCCTACGCGGCGGTCAGCCTGGCCAGCCGGATATTCGACGACTTCGGCCGCTCCCGTGCGCTCTTGATCGGTGCGGGCGAAACCATCGAGCTGGTGGCACGTCATCTGCGTGAGGCGGGTGTGCGCAACATGATCGTGGCCAATCGTACTCGTGAGCGGGCCGAGGTGCTGGCCCGGGAGTTCAATGCCGAGGCGATCTCATTGAGCGAAATTCCTGATGCGCTGGTGCGTTCGGATATCGTGATCTCGTCCACTGCGGCTCCGTTACCGATTCTCGGCAAGGGCATGGCCGAACGGGCGCTCAAGAAGCGTCGCCATCGACCGATTTTCATGGTCGATATCGCCGTGCCGCGGGATATCGAGCCGGAAGTCGGTGACCTGGATGACGTCTTTCTCTATACCGTGGATGACCTCAACGAGGTGATCCAGGAAAATCGGCGCCACCGGCAGGCTGCGGCCGACCAGGCCGAGTCGTTGATCGAACATGGCGTCAGTGTATGGCTTCATGAACGGCGTATCCGCAGTGGTGGGGAGTTGATCCGGCGCTATCGAGACCAGGCCGACGAGCTGCGCCGGCATTCGGAGCAGCAGGCAATGGCACGGTTGGCTCGTGGAGAAGATCCAGAAGAGGTGGTTCGCATTCTCGCCCATCAGCTCACTAACCGTATGCTGCATCGGCCAACGGTTTCACTGCGCGAAGCGTCGGGCAGTGAGCGCCGCGACCTGCTGGCTGCGGCCGAAGCACTGCTGCTTGATTCCTCTTCAATAAAACCCTGACAGGAAACGCCATGAAAGCGACCCTACGCCAGCGACTCGACGCCTTCGTCGAGCGCTTCGAGGAGCTCGCCGCCCTGCTGGCGGAGCCCGAGGTGATTACCGACCAGCCTCGGTTTCGCGACTACTCCCGGGAATACGCCGAACTCGAAGCTCTCGTCGATGCCTGGCGTGACTATCGCCACGTCGAAGGCGAGCTCGAAGATGCCGTTCACCTCGCCAGTGACAGTGACGCCGAGATGCGTGAGCTCGCCGAGATGGAGCTGGTGGAGGGGCGTGAGCGGCTAGCAGCGCTGGAGGTTCGGCTCAAGCAACTGCTGGTACCCCGGGACCCGGACGACAGTCGCAATGTTTTCCTCGAGGTCCGTGCCGGTACGGGGGGCGACGAGGCGGCGCTGTTCGCCGGGGACCTGTTCCGCATGTACTCACGCTATGCCGAGAAGCGCGGCTGGAAAGTCGAAGTGGTCAGTGCCAGCCACGGCGAGCAGGGTGGCTACAAGGAGGTCATCTCGCGGGTCAAGGGCGAGGGGGTCTATGCCCGCCTCAAGTTCGAGTCCGGGGCCCATCGCGTGCAGCGCGTGCCGGCCACGGAGTCCCAGGGTCGTATCCACACCTCGGCCTGTACGGTGGCGGTGATGCCCGAGGCCGACACGGTGGGTGATGTGGATATCAACCCGGCCGACCTTCGTGTGGACACCTTTCGCTCCAGTGGAGCCGGGGGGCAGCACGTCAATACCACCGATTCGGCCATTCGGCTGACCCACCTGCCCACCGGCGTGGTGGTCGAGTGCCAGGAGGAGCGCAGCCAGCACAAGAACCGCGCCAAGGCGATGTCATTGCTGGCTGCCAGGCTCAAGCAGAGCGCCCAGGACAGCCAACGCCGCGAACAGGCCGATACGCGCCGTTCGCTGGTGGGTTCAGGGGATCGCAGCGAACGGATCCGCACCTATAACTTTCCCCAGGGGCGGCTGACCGATCACCGTATCAACCTCACCCTCTACAAGCTTGGCGAAGTCATGGCTGGCGAACTCGACGAAGTCATCGAGCCGTTGATTCATGAACATCAGGCCGAGCAGCTTGCGGCGCTGCAGCAGGAAGCCTGATGGATATCGACAGCTTGCTGGGCCGTGCAACGGAGCGGCTTGCCCAGGCAGGCTCGGCGGTGGTGCGGGAGCCGGCGGCTTCAGCGACATCTTCGGCGACGTGTTCGGCGACATCTTCGGCGGTGGCGGTGGCCGGCGCAGCCCCCATGCGCCGCAGCGGGGCAGCGACCTGCGCTACAACCTGGAGCTCGATCTGGAGAGNTCACAGCCTTCGGCTTCTCGCCCCTTCGGGGCCAGCCTACGGCTGTTTGTCGCTTCGCTCGGTTCTGTGCTCCGGGCGCCTTGCGCTTCATCTCGCTCGGCGATTTGTTCAGCGATTCCCTGACGTGTCTGGAACGCGTCAAACGGCTGGAGAAGTCCGGGGTTATCCGCGGCTACAAGGCCGTGCTTGATCCCAGGGCCCTCAAGGCCAATCTGCTGGTGTTCGTCGAGATCAGCCTTGAGACCCAGTCTCCAGCGGTATTCGACGAGTTCCGTCGGGCGGTGTCGAGGTTGCCCCAGATCCAGGAGTGCCATCTGGTATCGGGGCAGTTCGACTATATCCTCAAGTGCCGGATTCCGGAAATGGCAGCCTATCGCCAGTTGTTGGGCGATGTGGTGTTGACCCTGCCGGGGGTCAAGGAGTCCAAGAGTTATGTGGTGATGGAAGAGGTCAAGGAGGAGTTCTCCCTCTATGTGCCCGACATCGAGGAGCTGGAAGGCAAGTGATGGCAATGGATGATGGCCAACTGCTGCGATACAGCCGCCAGATCATGCTGGAGTCGATCGATATCGATGGCCAGGAGCGGCTGTTGTCGTCCCGGGTGCTGGTGGTGGGTGCCGGTGGCCTGGGTTCGCCGGTGGCACTCTATCTTGCCGCTGCCGGGGTGGGGCATCTCACCCTGGCCGATGCCGACAGCGTTGAACTCTCCAACCTGCAGCGCCAGATCGCTCATGGCATGACCGACCTCGAGCGCAACAAGGCCGAGTCGGCACGCGAGTCGGCGTTGGCGCTCAATCCCGGCCGCAATATCTCGGTGGTGACGCAGCATCTGGTGGGGGCGGCCATGGATGATGCCGTGGCCGCGGTGGATCTGGTGCTCGACTGTACCGACCGCTTTTCCAGCCGCTATGCCATCAACGCCGCCAGTCGCAAGGCGGGCAAGCCACTGGTATCTGGTGCAGCGATCCGCTTCTCCGGCCAACTGGCCGTGTTCGACCCCCGTGACCCGGAAAGCCCCTGCTATGCCTGCCTCTATCCCCCCGAAGAGGGCGACGACGAGGCGCTGCGCTGCGCCGAGAATGGCGTCGTGGCGCCGTTGGTGGGGCTGATCGGCTGCTTTCAGGCGCTGGAGGCGGTCAAGCTGCTCAGTGGTGCGGGCACGCCACATCGCGGGCTCTCCACTTTCGACGGCATGAGCGGCCAGTGGCGCCACTTCCAGGTGCCGCGGGACCCCGCCTGTCCGGTATGCGCCCCGCGCTGAGGACTCGAACATGGTCGACCGATCGGGGCTGAAGCTGGGGCAGGTCAGTGATTTCGATATCCGCCTGATTCGTGTCTTCAAGTCCGTGGTGGAGTGTGGCGGCTTTTCCGCAGCAGAGACCGCCCTCGGCATCAGCCGGCCGGCCATCAGCCAGCACATGAGCGATCTCGAGAAACGCCTGGGGCTGAAGCTGTGCCAGCGGGGGCGCGGCGGCTTCGCGTTGACCGAGGAGGGGCGACAGGTCTTCGAGGCGACCCTGACGCTGCTGTCGGCACTGGAAACCTTCCGTACTGAGGTAAACGGCCTGCATCGCAACCTGCGGGGCGAGCTCAACATCGGTCTGACCGACAACCTGGTCAGCATGCCCCGGATGCATGTGACCGATGCCCTGGCCGATCTCAAGGCACAGGGGCCGAATGTGCGTATCAACATCCACATGGAAGCGCCGGATCGTATCGCCCAAGGCGTGCTGGATGCCCGCCTGCATGTGGGCGTCGTTCCCGAGGTCAACCTGCCGACCAGCGTCGATGCGCGCCCGCTTTATGAGGAAACGTTGCGGCTGTACTGCGCCGACCGCCATCCACTCTTCGGGCTGTCGGAAGAATCGACGGATGAAGCGGTGCTGGAACGCCATGAGGCGGTGCTTCCCGCTTATCCGCTGCCCGAAGCGGCCCGCCAGGCCCATGCCAGACTTAATGGTACCGCCATGGCTTCCGATCGCGAGGGCGCGGTCTTCCTCATCCTGACCGGTTGCTATATCGGCTACCTGCCTGATCACCTGGCTGCACCCTGGATTGCGGCGGGGGGCTTGCGTGTACTCTTTCCCGAGACCTGCACCTATTCCATACCTCTGGTCACGATTACCCGCCGGGACCGCCGTCCTCATCGCGTTCTTGATGTCTTTCTCGCCTCCGTGGCTCGTCATGGCTAGCGAGCCTTCGCCACACCGGACCCACGCCTGGCTGCTAGGGCCGGCGTGTCAGATTGATGGTGATTTCTTGACAGGCATCCTCCTCCGGTTTCTCCTGAGGTCACGGTGCTTCATGCTCTATATACTCTATAAAAGGCGATTATTATGCCGTACAAGCAAGTGATGGTGATTGTGTGTTGACGTTGTTCGTTATTGAATACTTGACAGGGTCTGCGGGTTTGGTGCCAGACTAGACGCATGGTCTGGACGCCAAGGCGGCTCAACCATAAGCCAATCATCGCTCATCATGCCGGCTGTTCCCGGCCACATCAGTGCAAGGACAGGTTTCATGGCTGCTGCCACAACGCTCGACATCCCGGCATCCTATTACCGCGATACGGTGGCGGTAGTCCTGGAGGCCTGTCCGCCGCTGGAAGGCGACCAGCGGGCCGATGTCTGTGTGATCGGCGGTGGGGTAACCGGCTGCTCGGCGGCCTTGCACCTGGCTGAGCGGGGCTATTCGGTGCATCTTCTGGAAGCTCGGGAGGTCGGCTTTGGCGCCTCCGGGCGCAGTGGTGGCCAGATCCTGCCTGGCCTGGGGACCGACATTGCCACTGTGGAGCATGCGCTGGGCCGTGAAAGGGCCCGTGCCATCTGGGATATGAGCCGTGAAGCGGTTCGACTCACGGCCGGGCTGGTTGAGCGTCATGCCATTCCCTGCGACCTGGCCTGGGGCTTTCTGCACGCCGCTGTCAAGCCGCGCCACGTGCGCGAGCTACAGGCGTTTCAGGAGCGCATGGCTCGGGATTATGACTACACCGACATGGCTTGGCTCGAGGGTCCGGCACTGCGTGAGCGGGTGGTGACCGATGCCTACCCCGGCGCTCTGTACGAGGGCGAGGGCGGGCATTTGCATCCGTTGAACTACACGCTGGGGCTGGCACGTGCTGCACAGCGTGCCGGGGTAACGATTCACGAAAACAGTAGGGTGCTGAGCATCCAACGTGGCCAGAAGGCTAAGATAGAAACTGATGGTGGCAGCGTCACCGCTGACTTCGTGGTGGTGGCCGGCAATGCGTATCTGGGCGGGCTGGTGCCGGAACTGGAGGGGCGAATGATGCGCGCCGCCAACTACATGGTGGCGACCTCCCCCTTGAGCGAAGCGCAGGTCGCTTCGGTATTGCCACGCAACGATGCCTTGGCCGATGCCAACTTCGTGCTCGATTACTATCGGCTCTCTGCCGATCGGCGGCTGATCTATGGCGGCGAGGTGAGCTACGATGGCCGTGAGCCGCGTGGCTTGCGCCAGCGAATGGACACCAAGATTGCCCGCCTGTTTCCCGTACTGGAGGGTGTGCCGATTGACTACCGTTGGGGGGGCGACGTGGCCATAACCCTGAATCGGGCGCCAGATTTTGGCCGCATCGGCCATAACCTCTACTACGCCCAGGGCTATTCCGGCCACGGCATGGCCCTGGCGGGGCTCGCCGGCCAATTGATGAGCGATGCCATTGCCGATCAGAGCGAGCGGTTCGATCTTTTCGCTGCCATGCCCCACCGGCGCTTTCCTGGTGGCAACAGGCTCCGCACGCCGCTGCTGGTGCTGGCGACTACCTTCTACAAACTGCGCGATCGTCTATAACCATCAGCCCGAAACGGGGCGACAATGAGGTTTTCATGAAAGATCTAGAGAGCTGGCTCAAGGAACGGCGCATCACCGAGGTGGAGTGCCTGGTCAGCGATATCACCGGGATTGCCCGAGGCAAGATCACCCCCGTTTCGAAGTTCATGGCCGAGAAAGGCATGCGTTTGCCCGAAAGCGTTCTGCTTCAGACCGTGACCGGCGACTATGTGGAGGACGACCTCTACTATTCACTGCTTGATCCTGCCGATATCGACATGGTGTGCAAGCCGGACATCTCGGCCGTCTATCCTGTTCCCTGGGCGCTGGAGCCCACGGCCCAGGTGATACACGACTGCTATGACAAGATGGGCAACCCCATCGAACTCTCCTGTCGCAACCAGCTGAAACGAGTGCTTGCCCTCTATGCCGAGAGGGGTTGGAAGCCGGTGGTGGCGCCGGAAATGGAGTTCTATCTTACCAAGCGATGCGAGGACCCGGATCTTCCTCTTCAGCCGCCGATCGGTCGCAGCGGGCGGCAGGAGACCGGCCGGCAATCCTTTTCCATCGATGCGGCCAACGAGTTCGATCCGCTGTTCGAGGATATGTACGACTGGTGCGAGGCCCAGGGCCTGGATATCGATACCCTGATTCATGAAGAGGGTACCGCTCAGATGGAGATCAACTTCCGCCACGGCGATCCGTTGATGCTGGCCGACCAGATATTCCTCTTCAAGCGCACGCTGCGAGAAGCGGCCCTCAAGCATGACGTGGCTGCCACTTTCATGGCCAAGCCGATCACCAATGAGCCGGGCAGCGCCATGCATATCCACCAGAGCGTGCTCGATGCCACCACGGGTCGTAGCATCTTTGCCAACGACGACGGCTCCATGAGCCAGCTCTTCTTGCATCATATCGGCGGGCTTCAGCGCTTCATCCCCGAGGCGTTGCCGCTGATGGCGCCCAACGTCAACTCCTTTCGCCGCTTTCTGCCGGACACCTCGGCACCGGTCAACGTCGAGTGGGGGGAAGAGAACCGCACCTGCGGGCTGCGCGTCCCCGACTCCACGCCACAGAACCGGCGCATCGAGAACCGGCTTCCCGGGGCCGACGCCAATGCTTACCTTGCCATTGCCGCCAGCCTGCTGTGCGGTTATCTCGGCATGGAGCAGGGGCTGAACCCGTCGGCGCCGGTGCAGGGGCGGGCATTCGAGCGTCGCAACATGCGCTTGCCTTTCACCCTGGAGCAGGCGCTGGAGCGGATGGAGCACTGTGCAGAACTGGAGCGCTACATGGGCCACCGCTTCGTGACCGGCTATGTGGCGGTAAAGCGAGTCGAGAACGAGAATTTCAAGCAGGTAATCAGTGCCTGGGAAAGAGAGTTCCTGCTGCTCAGCGTCTGAAGCTGCCGAGCCGCAAGGGCCACCAGCAAGAGAGAGGGGAAGAGCACGTCACCGCGCCGGCTGGTTGCCCTCAGCCTGTTGCCAGGCTCGCAAGGGAAGCGCAGTGGCGTGCTGGACGGTCCCGGCGAAAGGATGCCGGTTATCAACGAAACCATGTGAATAACAACAGCAACGAGGTGTCATGATGTCCCGGCACAGCAAGCTTTCCCTGGCCGTGGCGGCGGCCTCCCTGGCGTTGCTGAGCGGTGCTGCCCTGGCCAACGAGGTGCGGGTCTACAACTGGTCGGACTATATCGCCCCCGATACCCTCGAGAAGTTCACCGAGCAGACCGGCATTCGGGTGATCTACGATGTCTACGACAGCAACGAGGTGCTCGATGCCGCCATGCTCTCGGGTCGCTCCGGCTATGACGTGGTGGTGCCGTCCAATCATTATCTGACGCGCCAGGTCAGTGCCGGGGTCTACCAGGAGCTGGATCATGACAAGCTGCCCAACATGGCCAACCTCAACCCCGAGCTGATGGACGACCTGGAGTTCATCGACCCGGGCAGCCGACACTCCATACCCTATATGTGGGGTACCAACGGCATCGGCTACAACGTTGAACGTGTTACCGAGATTCTCGGCGAGGACGCCCCGGTGGATTCCTGGGCGCTGATCTTCGATCCGGAGGTCACCACCGCGCTGAAGGAGGGGGGCTGCGGCATTTCCATGCTCGACTCGGGGGACGAGATGCTCTCACCGGCCATGGCCTACCTGGGGCTCTCCCCGCTCTCCGAGGAGACCGCGGACCTCGAGGCGGCGGGCGATCTTATCGCCGCCGTGCGTGACAACATCACCTACTTCCACTCCTCGCGCTATATCTCGGACCTGGCCAACGGCGATATCTGCGTGGCGGCCGGCTACTCCGGCGACATCTTCCAGGCCGCCGATCGCGCCGAGGAAGCCGGCCGGGACTTCACCATCGCCTACTCGATCCCCAAGGAGGGCGCGGCGCTGTGGTTCGACATGATGGCGATTCCCGCCGACGCACCGAACCCCGACAACGCCCACGCCTTCATCAATTTCATCCTCGAGCCCGAGGTGGCGGCGGCGATCACCGAGTACGTCGTCTATGCCAACCCCAACGTGGCCGCCAACGAATTCCTCGATCCGGATATTCTCAACGATGCCTCCATCTATCCCGACCAGGAGGTGATGGATAATCTTTATGTGGCGGAAGAGAAGCCCCTGGCCGTTCAGCGCGTCCGTACCCGTACCTGGAACAGAGTGAAGTCGGGTATCTGATGCCGATACGCCGGCCCGCCCGGGCCGGCTACCTCCGATTGGCTGCCAGGAGACGCTGCAATGTCGCAACCCCAGCCGCGCGCCACGGGCCGGGCTCGACGTGTCGAGCCTGTGTCTTCCGATTCGATGCCTTCCGGCATTGCTGAAGCACGACCCGCCGAACAGCCGCCACCGGCTCCTTCCGTCTCTGGCAAGCCGCGGTCGGCGCATGGGGAGGCGCTGATGGAGATCCGCCGGGTCAGCAAGCGCTTCGATGGCGCCCTGGCGGTGGACGACGTCTCCCTCTCCATTCGACGGGGGGAGATATTCGCCCTGCTGGGTGGCTCGGGCTCGGGCAAGTCGACCCTGCTGCGCATGCTGGCCGGCTTCGAGAAGCCCAGTGAAGGCGAGCCCGAGGGTGGTCAGGTCATGATTGACCCCGACAGTACGGTAGAAGAGCCACCCACCCAGGATTACCGCGGCGATCAGCCCGCGACGAAGCCAGCGCAGCCAGCGATAGAGGTTGGGTTGGGCTTCCGGGGGGTGCGCGACCAGCAGCACATGATTGANGGCCAATCCTACCATGGCCGACACGGGATGTTAGACACGAGGATCAGGATGCGCGTTTCCACCATCGCTACACGCCTTGTCGCCCTGCTGCTGGCCACTGCCCTGGCGGTCGACATCGGGATAGTCGGCAATGAAGGTTTCGACGGCGTCGTCGCCCTCCTCGATGAGGCGGTCACGCCACTTCTCGAGGCGGTGGAAGGCCAGGTCGCGATGGCGGGATTCCTGCTCGATGGAATCGAACACCGCCTGGATGGCGTCGAGGTCCTCGCCGCGCATGAGCTTGCCGACGTACTGCATATGGCGGCGACGCCCTTCATGGGAGCGGATGCGCGAGGTCTCCTCCACCGCCGCCAGCAGGTCGTCGGAGAGCGGGAACCGTGACCGCTCCGCTGGCGTCATGGCGATGATCTGTTCGCCCAGCGCCTGCAGCTTGTGCATCTCGCGCTTGAGCTGTGACTTGCTGGGCCGCTCGTCTGGCTGTGAAGGGACTTCCTGGGACATGCCGTTACCAACTAGTGTGAAGGGTCAACAGTATCGTGAGCTTGATCGCCCCGGTGGGATCAATGCGACACAGTATACCAGCCCGCCAGCGCATGGCGGGATACTGACACGTTCGAATGCCGGCCGGGCCGGTGAATGAGGGAGAGACAGATGACACAGGCTTTCGATGCCGCCGCTCAACAGCCGCTGCTGACGTCCCGTGCCGAGCAGGCACTGGCACTGGCACGCCGCCTGGGCGCCGACGCCTGCGAAGTGGGTGCCAGCGTCGACCAGGGAATCGGTATCAGCGTGCGTGAGGGCGAAGTGGAAACCGTCGAGCTGTCCCGCGACCAGGGCATCGCGGTGACCGTCTATCAGGGGGGGCGCAAGGGTAGTGCCTCCTCGACGGATGCCAGCGATGAGTCGATACACGCGGTCGTGGAAAAGGCCGTGGCCATCGCCCGTTACACCGGCGAGGATCCCGCGGCGGGGCTGGCGGATGCCGCGCTGATGGCGACGGAGCTCCCCGATCTGGACGTGCACCATCCATGGGCGTTGACCACCGAGCAGGCCATCGACCTGGCCCTGGCCTGCGAGGCTGCAGGCAGGAGCCAGCCGGGGATACGCCAGTCCGAAGGGGCCTCGCTCTCCAGTGGGGAAGGGGTGCGGGTCTATGCCAACAGCCACGGCTTCCTGGGCAGCCAGTGCGGCAGCCGCCACTCGCTCTCCTGCATGCTGATCGCCGAGGATGAAGGGGGCATGCAGCGCGACTACGACTATACCAGTGCCCGCGATCCGCGGGATCTGCTGGCACCCGAGGCTGTCGGACGTTCGGCGGCGGAGAAGACACTGCGCCGCATGGGCTCCCGGCGGCCTGATACCGGGCGCCTGCCGGTGCTGTTCGATGCCACGGTGGCCAGTGGCCTGATTGGCCATCTCATGAGTTCGATCGCCGGGGGCTCGCTGTACCGGCAGGCCTCCTTTCTCTGCGACCGCTTGGGCGACGGGCTCTTCCCGGCCTGGTTCTCCCTCTATGAGCGGCCCATGGAGAGGGGCGGCATGGCCAGCTCCCCCTTCGACAATGACGGGGTCCAGACCCGTGACAACGTTTTCATCGAGAATGGGCAACTGGCCAGCTACATGCTGTCCGCCTACAGCGCCCGGCGTCTCGGCATGCAAACCACCGGCAACGCCGGCGGTGCGCGGAACCTGCGTATCGACGCTCCGCTGGCAACCCGCGACGAACTGCTGGCGCGCATGGGCCGCGGGGTGCTCGTCACCGAGCTGATGGGGCAGGGGGTCAATGGCGTCACCGGCGATTATTCCCGGGGCGCTGCCGGCTTCTGGGTGGAGAACGGGGAAATCCAGCACCCGGTGGAGGAGTTCACCATCGCTTCGAATATGGAAGCGATGTTCAAGGGGCTGGCCGCGGTCGGCAGCGATATCGACACCCGTGGCAGTATCCACTCCGGCAGTTGGTTGATCGATGAGATGACCATCGCTGGAGGCTGAGGCGGGCCATCAGGGGCGCTGTGTCACGTCCAGGGGGAGGGGTGCTTAGGCATCCTCTTCGAAGCGGGCATCGAACAGGGTCTCCAACGCATCGAGGACCTGTTCGGCGTCCTGTCCCTCGGCGCTCACCGTCAGCTCGGTGCCGCACGGGGCGCCGAGCATCAGCAGTGACATGATATTGCAGGCGTCGGCATCCTGGCCGCCACGGCTGACAGTGACTCGTGCCTGGTAGGGTTGGCAGCACTGCACCAGCTTGGTGGCCGCTCTGGCGTGCAGGCCACGCTTGTTGGTCAGTGTTAGCTTGCGGCTGGCCACGCTTACGACTCCTTGCGTTCAGGCTTTCCCGGAGCGTCCTGTGGTGAGGGGGAGACCGGCGTGTGTATGCCGAGCTCTCGGTGGCGCAGGCGAACGTCAGGCTGCAGCTGGGCCAGGTGGTGTGCCAGCCGTTCGGCAAGGTATACCGAGCGATGCTGTCCACCGGTGCAGCCGATGGCGACGGTGAGATAGCTTCTGTGGCTGCTGCGATAGGCGGGGAGCCAGCGCTCGATCCAGCCGATGATGTCGTCAAGCATCTCCCCCACCAGCGGATACTGCTCCAGGAACTCAACGATGCTGGGCTCGCGGCCGGTGGCAGAACGCAGCCGCGGGTCCCAGTAGGGGTTTGGCAGGCAGCGGGCATCAAAGACGATATCCGCATCAAGGGGCACCCCTCCCTTGAAGCCGAAGGACTCGACGGTAAGCGTCAACTGATCGGGCCGATGGCTGGCAACCTGGTCGGTGATGCGGCCTCGCAGGTCATGGACCGAAAGCCGGGAGGTGTCGATGATCAGGTCGGCCAGGTTGCGAATGTCGCTCAGGGTGGCGTCTTCCGACTCGATTGCCTCTCCCAGCGTCATGTCGCTGCCACGTGTCATCGGATGGCGTCGCCGTGTGGCCGAGTATCGCTCGATCAGAATTCTTGCATCTGTGGTGAGGTAGATGACCTGGCAATCGATCTTGCGGGCGCGCAGCTCCTCGAGCAGACGGGGGAAGCGCTCCAGGGCATGGGGGAGGTTGCGTGAGTCGATGCTGACAGCAATGGAGGATTGGCCGGACGGTCCGCTGGGCAGTTCTTCTACCAGCGATCCCAGCAGCATCGCTGGAAAGTTGTCGATGGCGTAGTAGCCCAAGTCTTCGAGCGCCTGCAGTGCGATCGACTTGCCGGAGCCGGAACGGCCACTGATGATCACGAGCTGCATGCGGGTCTCCTGGTTGGCTGGCCGGGCGGCCCGGGAAGGTCAGAGCGGCGTCGGCGTCTGTCGTCGAATGGCTTCAATGAGCCGCTCGTGGAGCTCACGTTGGCTGTTGCTCTTGCGCAGTGCCACTCGAGTGTCGACATCGTTCATGATGCTGGCCACCTGGCTGAGTAGCGCCAGATGTGTATCGTCCGCCTCTTCCGGGACCAGCAGTACGAAGACCAGGTCGACCGGCTCGCCGTCGATGGCGTCGAAATCGATAGGCTCCGCCAGCTGGAGGAAGGCCGCGACCGGACTGTGACAGTGGGGGCTCCTGGCGTGAGGAATGGCCACCCCATTGCCGATGCCCGTGCTACCGAGGCGTTCTCTGCCGATCAGGCGGGCAAAGACTTCCTGGCTGTCGAGGCTCGGCGTGTTCTGTGCGATGAAGGTGCTGAAGAATTCCAGCACCCGTTTCTTGCTGCCACCGGGGACGCCGAACAAGGCGCGCTCCGGCGGCAGAATGGTTTCCAGTGTCATGGCAATCAGCGAATGCCGGCGCCCTGGGCGCGGGCCTGGGCTTTTTCCTTGTGTTTGACCAGTTGACGGTCGAGCTTGTCGGTCAGTGCGTCAATAGCGGCGTACATGTCGGGATCGGTGGCCTCGGCATGAAGGTCGGCGCCGGCAGCATGCAGGGTGCAGGCGGCCAGTTGACGCTCCTTCTCTACCGAAAGCGTGACCTGGACGTTGGTGATGTTGTCGTAGTGGCGCTGCACGCGGGTCAGTTTTTCGCTGACGTAGTCACGCAGGGCATCGGTCAGTTCCACATGGTGGCCGGTAATATTGACTTGCATGACAGGCTCCTTCGTCCTTCGGGTGGTGCCTCGATTGTAACCCTTTTTGAGGCCCTGCAAACCCCTCCCTTTCCGGTTTCCTGCGAAGGGTCAAGAGAGCGGGCTGGGGTCAGCGAAATCGCTTGCGCTCGCTTGAGGAGGGTATGCCCAACGCTTCCCGGTACTTGGCGACGGTTCGCCGCGCAACGCGGATGCCGTCCTCGGCCAGCAGATCGACCAGGCGACTGTCCGACAGCGGCTTGCGGGGCGGCTCGTCCTGTACTAGCTTGCGGATCCGGGCACGGATCGCGGTGCTGGAATAGGCGTCGCCTTCGCCTTCTCCGCCGCCGACATGGCTGGAGAAGAAGAACTTGAGTTCGAACACGCCGCGCGGCGTGTGGATGAATTTCTGGGTCGTTACGCGAGAGATGGTCGACTCATGCATATCCACGGCCTGGGCAATATCAGCCAGTATCAGTGGCCGCATGGCCTCCTCCCCCTGCTCGAGAAAGTCGAGCTGGCGGGCCATGATCTCGCGGCCGACCCGCAGCAGGGTGTCGTTCCGGCTGGCCAGGCTCTTCATCAGCCAGCGCGCCTCCTGAAGGTGATCCTTGAGAAACTGGTTGTCCTGGCTCTTGTCGGCGCGCCTTACCAGGGCCACGTAATCGGGCTGGATGCGCAGTCTTGGCAGGGCGTCGGCGTTGAGCTCGACACGCCAGCCGCGCTCGTCATG
This sequence comes from Halomonas chromatireducens, assembly GCF_001545155.1. Lineage (NCBI taxonomy): Bacteria > Pseudomonadati > Pseudomonadota > Gammaproteobacteria > Oceanospirillales > Halomonadaceae > Halomonas > Halomonas chromatireducens. The sequence continues at coordinate 1,217,286 of NZ_CP014226.1, forward strand.
GTGAGCGAGCAGGTCGGGGGTGATGTAATTGCCACTCACCTCGGCGAACTCGCTGCCCGGGCGCGGGTCCAGCGAGCGAATCAGACCGATCACCTCCTCCAGGGCCTCATCGTCCAGCCCCAGGCGGCGCTTGAGCAGTCGGCGATCGTCGCTGGCCAGGGCTTCGAGGAACTGGCGGACGAGGCGCCTGGCCTGGGGGAGCAGCGGGGTGTCGTCGGGTAGTGCCGCGAGCTGCAGCATCAGGCATTCACGCAGGTCCCGGGCAAAGACACCGGTAGGTTCGAATTGCTGCAGACGCAGCAGCACCTGCTCGACCTCCCGGGTTGGCAGGCCCTCGAGGCCCTGCTGGCGGAGCCCGTCGCGAATCTCTTCCAGCGGCTGCGCCAGGTAGCCGGTGCCGTCCACGGCATCGATCAGGCTCTCGGCGATCTGGCGCTGGCGCTCGCTGAGATCGGTCATCGCGAGCTGCCAGATCAGGTGGCTGGCCAGGCTCTGCCCGGCGGCCTGGCGTTCAAAATCAGGTCCTTCGCCGCTGCCCGAGCTGGCGCCATGGTCGGGGTAGGTGTCAGACCAGTCGCTGTCGGTGGAAAGTTCAGAGGGAATTTCGCTGGCCCAATCGTCGTCTTGGACCGCTTCGGCGGTCTGTTCGCCGAAGCCGTCGTCGAGTTCCAGCATGGGGTTGGTTTCCAGCGCCTGCTGGATCTCCTGACGCAGATCGAGCGTCGAGAGCTGCAGCAGCGCAATCGCCTGCTGCAGTTGGGGCGTCATGGTCAGCTGAGTGCCGACACGGAGTTGCAAGGATGCTTTCATGGCCATGAGAATAGGGGGCTCATCTGCCGAAAAAAACCACCCTAGCCCCCAATGGTTCGACTTGCAAGTGTTTTGAGTGCAATAAGCATGCCATCCGCAATTTCCGTGCCGAATATGCATGTTTATATTGACAGCAGGCAGTTGTGTTGATCGAGTCGCCAGGTTTAGAGACGGAAGTCCTCGCCGAGATAGACCTCACGCACCCTGCGGTTGGCGAGAATGGCATTGGCATCACCTTCCGCAATGATCTGCCCGTCTCCGACGATGTAGGCGGTATTGCAGATATCCAATGTCTCGCGCACGTTGTGGTCGGTGATCAGGACGCCGATATCACGCGCCTTGAGCTGACGGATGATGCCTTTGATTTCACCAACGGAAATAGGATCCACGCCAGCGAAAGGCTCATCGAGCAGGATGAAGGCCGGCTCGGTGGCCAGCGCCCTGGCGATCTCCACCCGTCGCCGTTCGCCGCCAGACAGGCTCATGCCGAGATTGTTGCGGATATGGGTAACATGAAAGTCTTCCAGCAGCTCTTCCAAGCGCGCATGACGGCCTCGTCGGTCCAGGTCCTTGCGCGTCTCGAGAATGGCCATGATGTTATCCGCCACCGAGAGCTTGCGAAAGATCGAGGCTTCCTGGGGAAGGTAGCCAATGCCGGCGCGGGCACGCTCATGCATGGCCGACCCGCTCAGGTCCAGGTCGTCGATATGCACTTCACCGGCGTCGGCGCGGACCAGGCCAACGATCATGTAGAACGAAGTGGTCTTGCCGGCACCGTTGGGGCCGAGAAGGCCGACGATGCTGCCCTGCTCGATGGAGAGGCTGATGTCGTGTACCACACGGCGACGCTTGTAGCTCTTGGCCAGGTGAGTGGCTCTCAGGGTCTTCATTACCACGTCAGCGCTCCGGTTGCAGGGTCATGCGAATCCGCTGGCGCCCTTCGACACCTTCGCTCTCGGCACGAGCCTGAACCACGCGGCGATCGAGGAAGTACTCCAGATAGCCGCCATCGAAGGTATCGCCCCGCTGATGCAGCTCGGCCCTGTCGATCAGTTCGACGCGGCGCTCGGCGACATGATAGATGATGGTTCGCCCCCAGCCACGCACCACGGGTTCGTCCGGGTCGGGCTGCTGCTCGATATAGGCGCGCTCGCCGGTGGCGATGGCGCGAGTCAGTTCGCCAGCCTGGTTGCGGCGGATCTCGACCCGGTTGCCGGTCAGTTGCATGGTCCCCCGGCGAATGTCCACGTCACCGGTATAGACGGCGGTGCCGGCGGTGTCGTCGAGATCGAGCTGGTCGGCCTCGACTTCGATGGGTTGGTCGGCGTCTCGCTGCTGGGCCAGGGCCGGGCCGCTTCCCCACGCCATGCCAACCAGCGCCAGGGCGATTAGCATGCGGGCGGTTGGGAACTTGAATTGCTTCATGGCGTGACATCCTCTGGTTCGATGGCTTCGGCCTGGCCCTGCTGGGCGCGCTCCGGGGGGTGGTGGCCGCGAACATTGTCGGTCAAACGTGACCGGTTGTCATGGATCCAGGCATCGAAGCGGTCGCCGCGCATGTGTTGGGGGGGCTGCTGGAGCAGTGCCGGGGTGTCGCTCCAGGCGTGCCCGACATTGGCGTCGAAGTGCAATATTTCTGTGTCGAGCTGCCAGCGCTCCTCGGGGGCGAACAGTCGGGCGTTGCCGGTCAGTGTCAGTGGATTGCCCCCGGGGCCAAGTCGCCCTTCGTCGCCGCTGGCAATCCAGCGCCTACCCTCTCGATCGATCAAGTGGGCCACCGGGGTTACCGCTCGGGTGACATCATCGTGAGGAGTATGCACCAGGCGCGGGCTGTCCAGGCGCTGGTGGGCACGGCCCTGGGCGTCGAATCGCGTCAGCCTGGCTTCTTCGAGGTAGTAGTCAGGTTCGCCGGCCTCGTCGGTGGGCACCGGGCCGGGAGCGGGAGTCTGCCAGGGCGCTAGCCATGCAAGCAGTGCTCCCAGGCCAATCAGGATCAGCAGGAGCCATAGTCGAAACGAGGGGCGGGGCAGGCGCTTGGGCAGCATGGGGTCAGTGCTGGACGTGAAGATAGGTGTCGACCAGGGCGTCTCGGTGTCCTTGGGCTTCGAGCAGGGTATCGCAGATCTCGCGAACGGCCCCGTGGCCACCGCTGCGTAAAGTGACCCAGTCGGCCAGGGCGTGAATGTAGGGAGGGGCTCCAGGGACGGTGATGCCAATGCCGGCCCGCTGGATGGCGGCCAGGTCGGGAAGATCGTCGCCGCAATAGGCGACCTGCTCCAGAGAGAGGTTCTTGCGTCGGCAGAGTTCGCGCAAGGTGGCCAGCTTGTCCTCACAGCTCTGGAAGACGTGGTCGATGCCCAGCGCGGCAGCGCGATGACTGACCATGGAGGATTCTCGACCCGTCAGCAGGGCAACCTGGATGCCGGCGCGCCGCAGCAGCTTGATGCCCAGCCCGTCCTGGGTATGGAATGCCTTGATCTCAACGCCGTCGGCCTGGAAGTAGAGTCGTCCGTCGGTCAGTACCCCATCGACATCGAGGGCCAGTAGACGGATCTGGCGTAGACGGTCGAGGAGCCGGGGGTCGTTGATCGGAGTTGCCAGAGCCATGGGCTCTCCTTGTGGTTCAAAAGGTCAGTGGTTCAAAAGGTCAGGGGTTCAATGGGTCGTCAGATCACGCCGCTGCGCAGCAGGTCGTGCATGTGCAGGGCACCGACCGGATGTCCTTCTTCGTCGACCACGGCCAGGGCCGTGATCCGATTGTCCTCCATGACGCGCACCGCCTCGGCGGCCAGCAGGTCGGGGGCGATGCGCTTGCCGGGGCGAGTCATGACGTCATCGACACTCAGTTGGCTGAGGTCGGTATGCTGGTCCAGGGTGCGGCGCAAGTCGCCATCGGTATAGACACCAATCAGTCGATTCTGCACGTCCACCACACAGGTGAAGCCGAGCCCCTGTCGGGACATCTCCAATAGTGCGTCCCGCAGCGGGCTGCCCATCGGGACGCTCGGCAGTCGCGTACCCTGATGCATGAGATCGGCGACCCGTAGCAGGAGCCGCTTTCCCAGGCTGCCTCCCGGGTGTGAGCGGGCGAAGTCCTCAGCGGTGAAGCCGCGGGCTTCCAGCAGGGCGACGGCCAGGGCATCTCCCAGGGCTAGCGCCGCTGTGGTAGAGGCGGTGGGGGCCAGGTCCAGGGGACAGGCCTCACGGGCGACGGCGGCACTCAGGTGAGCGTCGGCATGGCGGGCCAGGGTCGACTCGGGGTTCCCCGTCATGCTGACCAGCGGCGTGCCCATACGCTTGAGTAGTGGCAGAATCGCTGTGACTTCTCCGGTTTCACCGGAGTTGGAAAGGGCCAGCACCACATCGCCCGGAGTGATCATGCCGAGGTCGCCATGGCTGGCTTCGCCGGGGTGGACGAAGAAGGCCGGCGTCCCGGTGCTGGCCAGGGTCGCGGCGATCTTGCCGGCAATATGGCCCGATTTTCCCATGCCGGTGACGACCACCCGACCCTGGCAGGCAAGCATGAGCTCACAGGCATGATCGAAATGGCTATCCAGTCGATCGGCAAGGGCGCCGATGGCCTGGTGCTCGATTTGAAGCGTGCGACGGGCGCTATCGCGCAATGGCGATACGTCGGCGGGATCGGCTTGATGTGGAGAAGCAGCGTCTATGGTCATGATGATGATTGTTGCCCGTTGTGGCGTTTCACTCAAGGAGCGCCGTTGCCGACAAGCCCCAGCCAGCCCAGATAGGCGAGATAGCACCCCAGCAGCAGGCTGGCAGGCAGACGCTCGATGCGGCCTTGGCGCTGCCACAGAAGCAGCATGGACATGGCCAGGGTCAGCAGCAGCATGATCGGATAGTCGCGGCTTGCCGCTGCCGCATCGATCGGCCCAGGTGCGAGCAGGGCAGGAATGGGCAGCACTGCCAGCAGGTTGAACAGGTTCGAGCCGATGACATTGCCGATCGCCAGTTCATGGTGCCCCTTGAGGGCGCTGGCCACGCAGGCGGCCAGCTCCGGCAGGCTTGTGCCGATGGCCACGCCGGTCAGGCCGATGATCAGCTCACTGACGCCCATGCCCTGGGCCAGTTCACTGGCGCCCCAGACCAGTATGCGGGAACTGAGTGCCAGCAGCAGCAGCGTGCCGACCAGCCAGCTAAGCGCCCGTGGCAGCGCCAGGTCGGGTATATCTCCCATCGGGGCGGCGTCCGGGGTATCGGCACGAACCAGCCACCACAGGCTGAAGATCAGCAGGAGGGAGAGAAACAGTGCGTCGAAGCGCCCCAGGATGCCGTTGGCCAGGGCATAGCCTGCCAGTCCGGTGGCGCCAAGAAGCAGCGGCAGCTCGCGCCGCACCAGAGAGAAGGGGACGGGGATCGGTCGAACCAAGGCCGTGATGCCGAGAACCAGGCCGATGTTGGCGATATTCGAGCCAAGTGCGTTGCCGGTGGCCAGGTCGGGGATACCATCCAGTGCTGCGAATACTGCCACGACCATTTCCGGGGCCGAGGTCCCCAGCGCCACCACGGTCATGCCAATCAGCAGGGGACTCAGGCCGGTGCCGCGCGCCGTGGCTGCGGCAGCGCCGACGAAACGATCGGCGCTCCAGACCAGACCGATGAGGCCGACAGTGGCCATGAGCAGGGGGATCAGCATGAATAAGGCGGGGCCGAGGCATCCAGGAGGCGTATATTAGACGTGCTGGCGGGCCCGGGTGCAAGTGCGGCCTGCGTTGGGCTGGCGCCCTGCGACCCGGTTAGGATACGATGTTCGATAATTTTTTCGATGGACGTCTCGCAATGACCGATTCCCCCTTCGTGGTGGTGGAGGGTCTGCATTTCGCCCGGGGGGAGAAGGACATCTTCCGCGGCGTGGAACTGCAAATCCCGCGGGGCAAGATCACCGCCATCCTGGGTCCCAGCGGTACGGGCAAGACGACCCTGCTCAAGCTGATTGGCGGGCAGCTTGCCCCCGATGCTGGTCGCGTCAGTATCGACGGCGAGGATGTGCATGCCCTGTCCCGCAAGGCGCTTTTTCGATTGCGGCGTCGCATGGGCATGCTGTTCCAGAGCGGTGCACTCTTCTCCGATCTCAGCGTATTCGAGAACGTGGCTTTTCCCCTGCGCGTACATACCGATCTGCCCGAGGCGATGATCCGTGACGTGGCGCTGATGAAGCTGCAGGCAGTCGGGCTGCGCGGCGCGCGCGACCTGATGCCATCGGAGCTTTCCGGGGGGATGGCCCGGCGGGTCGCTCTGGCGCGTGCCATTGCCCTGGACCCCGAACTGATTCTCTACGATGAGCCCTTCGTGGGGCAGGATCCGATTTCCAAGGGGGTGTTGGTCCAGCTGATCAAGCGGCTCAATGATGCGCTGGGCCTGACTGCCGTCGTGGTGTCGCACGATATTCAGGAGACGCTGTCCATAGCCGACTATGTCTACGTGATTTCCGATGGCCGGGTCATGGCCCAGGGTACGCCGGATTCACTGGACGTGGATGAGGATCCGCGAGTCAGTCAGTTCGTCCATGGCGAGCCCGATGGTCCGGTCCCTTTTCATTATCCGGCGACGGATTTCTTCAGCGACATCCTCAATGGGGAGGGGCGCCCATGATCGGGCGAATCGTGAGCTTCGGGCGGCGCGGTTGCGAAGTGCTCGAAGCCCTGGGCCGGGCAGGGCAGTTCCTGGCCCAGTCAGCCGTTGGTGTGCCGTCCCGGGAGGGCTGGTACCTGTGGCTGCGGCAGGTGCATTTCGTCGGCGTGCTGTCGCTGGCCATCGTGCTGGTTTCCGGGCTCTTCATCGGCATGGTGCTGGCGCTACAGGGCTACACCCTGCTGGTTGACTTTGGTGCCGAGCAGGCGCTGGGTCAGATGGTGGCGCTGTCGCTGCTGCGTGAACTCTCACCGGTCGTGGCGGCACTGCTGTTTGCCGGCCGGGCCGGCTCGGCGTTGACCGCCGAGATCGGCCTGATGAAGGCCACCGAGCAGCTCACCAGCATGGAGATGATCGGCGTCGACCCCCTGAGGCGGATAGTGGCCCCCCGGCTGTGGGCCGGTTTCGTGGCGCTGCCGGTGTTGACCGTTGGCTTCAGTGTGGTCGGCATCTACGGCGGTTACCTTGTGGGGGTCGAGTGGCTCGGGGTCTTTGAAGGCTCCTACTGGGGCAATATGCAGGGCAGCGTTGATTTCATTGGTGATGTCGGCAACGGCATGGTCAAGAGCGTGGTCTTCGCCCTGGTGGTCACCTGGATCGCGGTGTTTCAGGGTTATGACCTGGTGCCCACATCGGAAGGCATTTCGCGGGCTACCACGCGCACCGTGGTCTACTCGTCACTGGCGGTGCTCGGCCTGGATTTCGTGCTCACCGCGTTGATGTTTGGTGGATTTTCCTGATGACGGGAAGACTTGTTTTGACGTTCGGAGAGACGCAATGAAGCGCAGCAAGACGATGGAGCTGGGGGTTGGCCTGTTCATGCTGGCGGGTATCCTCGGGCTCCTGTTCCTGGGGATGCGGGTCAGTGGCATGGCCTTTACCGCCCCGGGCGACACCTTTCGGCTCGAGGCCAACTTTGCCAATATCGGCAGCCTCAAGCCACGTGCCCGAGTCACCATGGCGGGTGTGACCGTGGGGCGGGTGACAGCCATCGAGCTCGATACCGACTGGTACGATGCCCGCGTGGTGTTGGAGCTCGACGGCGAACTCGAGGGCAGGCTTTCTCGAGACACCACCGCTGCGATTCTCACTGCCGGACTGCTTGGCGAGCAGTACATCGGGCTTACGGTCGGCGGGGATCCGGACACCCTTGCCGATGGCGATACCATCCGCGACACCCAGTCCGCCATGGTGCTGGAAGAACTCATTCAGCAATTCGTGTCCAATATGGTCAGCGACTAGAGGCCCTGGCCTTGTGTCACTCAATCATCGCTTCGTTAAGAGGTCACCCCATGACAGGTCAACCCAAGACACTGATGTCTCGCTCCCATACTCTCCTTCGCCTGATGGTGGTGGGGTTGTGCCTGGCGCTGTTCTCACTGTCGGCACAGGCCGAGCCGGAGCGCAGCCCGGAGCAGGTGATTCGCGACAGCATCAACGAGATGATGGGACAGATAGAAGGGCGTGAGGATGCCATCGTTGCTATTGTCACCGACGTTGACGCCGATGGCCCGCATGCCGCCGAGCAGCGCCGTCATCTGCGGTACGCTGAGGTTGAGCATGAACGCCCGGTCGATCATCAGGTGCTCGGCCGGGATGGAGGTCGCCTGCTTCTGCATGTAGTTGCGGAAGGCATCGTGCCTCGGCTCAAGGAAGGCGTGTGCATCCACCTCGGTCATCTCCTGGCTCGCATCGGTGCGGCCCGGGGAGAACGGAACCGTGATGCGGTGGCCGGCAGCCTTCGCCGCCATCTCGACTCCCATGTTACCGCCCAGCACGATCATGTCCGCCAGCGAGATGTTAGTACCGGAGGCGTCCTTGATCTGCTGGAGCCTGTCGAGCACTTCGGGCACGCCGGAGCTCACGTTGACGTCCCAGCCAATCTGCGGCTCGAGACGAATGCGCGCGCCGTTGACGCCGCCGCGGTGGTCGGTCTGGCGGTAGGTGCAGGCCGCGGCCCAGGCGGTCCCCACCAGCTGCTTGGCGGTCAGGCCGGCGTCGGCGATCTGCTGCTTGAGCGTGGCGATCTGCTGGTCGTTGACCAGCGGCCCCTCATGCTTGGGCACCGGGTCCTGCCAGACGAGGTCTTCGTTGGGTACGTGCGGGCCGAGGTAGCGGGCCTGCGGGCCCATGTCGCGATGCAGCAGCTTGTACCAGGCACGGGCGAACTCGTCGGCGAGCACGTCCGGGTTCTGGTGGTACTCCTTGGCGATCTCGAGGTAGGCGGGATCGGTGATCATCGCCATGTCGGCGGTGTTCATCACCGGCGGATTCTTCTTGCCTTCGACGTGGGCATCGGGCACCCAGAACCCCTCCTTCACCTCCACCGGCTCCCACTGATTGGCACCCGCGGGCGACTTCTTGACCTCCCACTGGTGGGCGAAGATGGTGTTGAGGTAGGAGTTGTCCCACTTGGTCGGCGTCGGGGTCCAGGCGCCTTCGAGCCCGGAGGTGACCGTGTACTCACCCAGGCCGGTCTCGTTCTTGTTGGCCCAGCCGATCCCCTGCTGGTGGATCTTCGCCGCCTCTGGCGCGTCGCCGACGGCGTCGGGCGAGCCGTTGCCGTGCATCTTGCCGAAGGTGTGGCCGCCCACGGTCAGCGCGACGGTCTCGCGGTCGTTCATGCCCATGCGCGAGAAGGTCTCGCGTACGTCCTGGGCAGACTTCATCGCGTCGGGAACGCCGTTAGGGCCTTCCGGGTTAACGTAGATCAGCCCCATCTGGACCGCGGCGAGCGGGTTGTCCAGGGAGCGGCTGCCGTCTTCCCAGGTGCCGGTGTAGCGCTCGTCGTTGGTCGAGAGCCACTCGGTCTCGGGGCCCCAGTAGATGTCATCCTCGGGCGCCCAGATGTCGGAGCGGCCAAAGCCGAAACCGAAGGTGCGAAAGCCCATCGTCTCCAGCGCCCGATTGCCGGCGAGGACCAGCAGGTCGGCCCAGGAGATCTTCTCGCCGTACTTCTGCTTGATCGGCCACAGCAGCCGGCGTGCCTTGTCCAGGTTGCCGTTGTCGGGCCAGCTGTTTAGCGGTGCGAAGCGCTGAGCACCGGTGCCGCCGCCACCGCGGCCGTCGACCGCACGATAGGTGCCGGCCGCGTGCCACGACATGCGAATGAAGAACGGCCCGTAGTGACCCCAGTCGGCGGGCCACCACTCCTGCGAGTCGGTCATCAGCGCATCGAGGTCGGCGCACAGTTCGTCGACGTCGAGCTTGGAGAACGCCTCGGCATAACTGAAATCGGCTCCGAATGGGCTAGCGTCGGGGTGCTTCTGGTGCAATACATTGAGGTTGAGCTGGTCGGGCCACCAGTGTTCATTGCCCTGCAGACTGGGCGTGGTGCGTGCCCCCCACTCCCGGCGTGTAGACTTTTGTTCAGACACGGTCTTCTCCTCGACTGAATGGTGGCTTACAGGACGTGTGAGCCGATATCGCCGTATCGCCTCATTCTTTGTAAACAGCTTCCGACCCTATCCCGGAAGCAGTCAGAATCCCATAAGCCGTCACGTATCAGTGAAGGATTAAGGACCGAAGCCGTCAAGCTGTGGGGAGGCTTTCGCTTTGATAGGGGCAGGCTATGAGAGCAGCTCAGCTTGGCTAACGATCGCTTGGATATGAACCATTGCGATGCGGGTAGACCGGTATCGACCGGCGCAAACTGGCCGATACCGGCTGAATCGATCGCGGTTGGGCTTGGCCTCGCTCATCGGTGGATGATTTCCTCCTTGAGCGAATAGGCAATGCCCAGCACTTCGTCGCAGACCGGGCGCGGATACTCCATTTCGTTCATGGCTTGCATGATGTCGTCGACCACGGCCACGTATTCGGCCGCGCTGACGTTCATCCCGGTGTGGGTCTCGATCATCGACCGTCCAGTGTACTCCACGGGCCCACCGGAACCGGCCGCGATGAACTCCTTGACCTTGATGCGGGCCCGATCCAGCGCTTCTTGATCGAGCGCTTGGTAACGTGGGCCGGCGACGTCGTTATGCAGGTGAAGTTCGACTATGCGATCGCAGAGCTTGTCAATGCCGGCTCGACCGCCGAGTCTGTCATAAAGTGTTTCGTTCATGTCGAAATACTCCTTTCAGTAAGCGGCTTCGGATAGGTGCCGGGGCACCTACACCAAGGGCGTAACAATCCTTGTTACAACCGCAACAAAGGCAACTGAGCGATGACGAAAGCGGATCTGTCGTCAATTCGCACCGCCCTGGACGTCGGCGACTTCGCCCGGGCACAGCAACTGCTCGCCGGACTGTCCATGCCCGCGTCAGCCGAGCTATTGGCGCTACAGGCCCAGGCGGCTTACGGCACGGGCGACCTGGAAGGTACGCTGGCCGCCTATGGCGAGCTCTACCACCTGCACCTGGAGGAAGGCTGCCTCCATGAGGCTGCTTTTGCCGCCGTCATGGTCGGCATGTACCTGATGATGGATACGGGCCTGATGGCCACCGTACGTGCGTGGNCGTCGTCGAAGGTGACCCGGGAGATGCCTTCGGTGTAGGCCTTCTCGAACTGCAACGGCACCCCGTAGGCGATGGAGGCGAGGATGGTCAGCTTGTGGGCTGCGTCGATTCTTGCCCGGGGCGAGTCGTTGACCGCCCATGCGCGTTCAGCCGAGTATCGGATCCAGAAGTAGCGCTGTCGGCCGCTGCCGGGGCGATAACACGAAAGACCCTGTCCATCGAAAGTGGGCAGGGTCTTTTTTCGTGTTGGCAGGTGGCGTGCGGGTGTCTGCGCCTCAGCGTTCCGGCTGTCTCAACTGAGGGGGAGGGCGTTCACCGACTTCCAGTTCGATGCTGAGTTTGTCGCCGCTGCGCACGACGGTCAGCGGTAGGGTGGCGCCGGGCTGGATGGCGGCGATGTCGCTCATGGCTACCCGTGCATCGAGAATCGGGCGACCATCGACTTCCAGCAGGACGTCTCCTGGACGCAGACCTGCCCGGGCGGCGGGTCCGTCCCTTACCACTCCGGAAATGACGACGCCGCGAGGGGCTTGCAGGCCGAAGGAGGCGGCCAGCTCCGGGGTGATTTCCTGGGCCTCTATGCCCAGCCAGCCTCGAATCACGCGCCCCTGGGTCACCAGGTCATCGAGAATGCTATGGGCCAGACGGGTGGGAATGGCGAAACCCACTCCCTGAGAGCCGCCGGAGCGTGAAAAAATGGCCGTATTGATACCCACCAGGGCGCCTTCGGCATTGATCAGTGCCCCCCCGGAGTTGCCGGGATTGATGGCGGCATCGGTCTGAATGAAATCTTCGTAGGCACTCAGGCCCAGGTGGGTGCGCCCCGTGGCGCTGATGATGCCCATGGTGACGGTCTGGCCGACGCCGAAGGGGTTACCGATGGCCATGGCAATGTCGCCCACCGCCACGTCCTCGGTGTCGTACAGGGTGATGACGGGGAGGTCTTCAAGGTCGATGCGCAGCACGGCCAGGTCGCTTTCCGGATCGGTGCCGATGACCTGGGCCAGGGTTTCACGACCGTCCCGCAGGGCCACCTGGATCTCGTCGGCGCCATCGATCACGTGATGGTTGGTCAGTACATAGCCGTCTTCGCTGACGATGACACCGGAGCCCAGGCTGGAGAGAAAGCGTTGCTGACTGGGTACGTCGTCGCCGAAGAACTGGCGGAAGAAGGGGTCGGACATCATCGGGTGCTCTTCGAGAGCGACGACTCGTGACGAGTAGATATTGACCACCGCCGGGGCGGCCTTCTCCACCGCCTCCGAATAGCTGACCGGCCCCTGCATACGGCTCAGGGGTTCGGCTTGCCGCACCTCGGGCGTGGCGCGGGATGCCGGCTGATTCAGCTCGCTGGGCGCTTCAACAGCAGGGGGGGGCTCGGGTGGAGAGGACTGAGGTGGCCCCAGGAGCTGCGGAAAGGTGTTAAGCAGTACGATAGCCAGCAGCACGCCGATGAGGACGGGAAGGGCATAGGCTAAGAGCGGACGACGCATGCAGTACTTTCCTGATTGGCGGGGAGCAGTCGATGCCGCCCCGCGCAGTCGTTACAATGGCACTATCCTAACATTCAAGTGAACTGCTGTCCGGAGGGCCTAATGATTTCCCGCGACGACCTGGTAAGGAGCTGTGATGCACTGCTCGATGTGCAGCGGTTCCAGGATTACACGGTCAATGGGCTGCAGGTGGCCGGACGTGTACCCATCGCCCGCGTCATGACCGGTGTGACCGCCTGCCAGGCCCTGCTCGATGAAGCGGTGACCTGGGGGGCCGACCTGGTGCTGGTCCATCACGGCTATTTCTGGAAGAACGAGCCGGTTCCCATCACCGGCATGAAGCAGCGTCGCCTGCGCACGCTGTTGCTCAATGATATCAATTTGCTTGCCTACCATCTGCCCCTGGATGCGCATGCCGAGCTGGGAAACAATGCTGAGCTGGCTCGCCGGCTGGGCTTCCAGGTGGAGGGTTTTGCCGACGGCGACATCGGTGAAGGGCTTATCTGGCTAGGTCGTCTTCCGGAAGCGCGTGGGGCTGCCGAGTTGGCGAGCCATGTGGCCGCTTGCCTGGGGCGTGCGCCGCTGCTGGTCGAGGCGCCTGACGTGGGAGCGGTGAAGCGTGTGGCCTGGTGTACGGGGGGGGCGCAGGACATGATTACCCGGGCCTGGGAGGCCGGCGCCGACGCCTTCATCTCGGGTGAGATCTCCGAGCGTACCACTCACCTGGCCCGCGAGCTCGGTATTCACTATCTAGCCGCCGGGCATCACGCCACCGAGCGCTATGGCGTTCAGGCGCTGGGCGAGTGGCTGGTCCGGGAGTTCGGCATCGAGCACCGCTTCGTCGATATCGACAACCCGGCGTGACGCCGGGCTGGCGGCATCCTTACGTCCCCTGGTCAGTAGCGTGGCGGCTGCGGGGCGTCTCTGGTCTCGGTGTCGGACTTGAGTCCGAAGTCTTCCGATAGGGTGCCGCCGGTACCGTCGGCATAGTCGCGGGGTGTGGGAATTTCGTCGGCCTGCGGGGCGAGCGTCTTTTGCGTCGCCACATCGAGACGGCGGGTGGCAGGCGTCTCACAGTTGAGTGTGCTGGCGTCTTCGGTCACCCGGTGTTCGAGAGTGCGGATCTCGCGCTGTATATTGGCGACCATCATGCCGACCTGGGTAAAGTGCTCTCCCAGACCCTCCTTGAGTTCGCTCAGCTCCCTCTCGCGCTCCGCCAGCTGCTGTCGCTGATGCTGCAGGCGACTCGCAGAGGCGCCGAATAGATGGTAGCCCAGGCCGCCGAGGCCCAGACCGGCCAGCAGGCCGACGATGGCGACCAGCCAGTTGATGTTGCCATAATCCACGTGGTTCTCCCCCTGATGCTGATGCACGCTGAGCGCGTGGTCTTGCCATGGCGCCGCACTCGGTCGTCTGGCGCCCCATTATAGGGGTGTGGGCGGTCGGCCGGTCAACGCCGCGTCAGCACGGCGTTGTTCTGCGCAAAGGTTGCTAGGAGCGTATAATGCACAGCTTGCCAATTTATGAGCCAAGTCAGCAAGGAATAGCCATGTGTGCGACTGCGACCCCCGTGGACTCTCGTTCGACTCCCGGTATTACGCCACTGGCGCGATATCGTGCCGACATCGAGCGTAAGGGATTTCAGTACGATCCGGCCCAGGAGCAGGCTGTCATGCACCTGCAGCGTCTTTTCGATGAGCTGGTGGCGATGCCGCGGGCCCAGCCGAGGGCGGTTACTACGAGCCGTGGCCTGAAGTCGCGGGTGGCAGGCCTGTTCGGCAAGCGCGACAAGTCTGATCAGGGACCGACATTGCCGTCGGTTCAGGGACTCTATCTCTGGGGTGGGGTGGGGCGCGGCAAGACCTATCTGGTCGACACCTTCCACGAGTCGCTGCCGTTTCCCGACAAGATGCGTACCCATTTCCACCGCTTCATGCAGCGTGTGCATAACGAACTCGAGCACTACAAGGGCGAGAAGAATCCCTTGAGCCTGATCGCCGGCAAGTTTGCCGCCGAGGCCCGTGTCATCTGTTTTGATGAATTCTTCGTCAAGGACATCACCGATGCGATGATCCTGGCCAACCTTCTGGAATCGCTGTTCGAGCGTGGCGTCGTACTCGTCGCGACGTCGAATATCGTTCCCGACGAGCTATACAAGGACGGGCTACAGCGAACCCGATTCCTGCCCGCCATCGACCTGATCAAGCGACACTGCCAGGTGGTCAATGTTGATTCCGGCATCGACTATCGACTGCGTGCGCTGGAACGTGCCGAGATCTTCCATGCGCCACTCGACGACGCGGCCGACGCCGAGCTAGCTCGCAGCTTCCGTGAGATAGCCGGGCACGACGGCGAGACCGATGTGTCCATAGAGGTCAATCATCGCGTGCTTCATGCGCGCCGGCTGCATGATGATGTCGTGTGGTTCGAGTTTCGCGAACTGTGCGACGGGCCGCGCAGCCAGAACGACTATATTGAGCTGGCGCGGGAGTACCATACCGTGCTGGTTTCCAACGTGACCCGTATGGGTGCGGCAACCGACGACCAGGCGCGGCGCTTTATCAACATGGTTGACGAGTTCTACGACCGCGGTGTCAAGCTGCTGCTCTCCGCCGAGACGTCTGCCGAGGCGCTTTACGCCGATGGCCGGCTCGAATTCGAGTTTCAGCGAACCTTGTCACGACTTCAGGAGATGCAGTCACACGAGTACCTGGCGCTGCCGCATAAGCCGTGATATGCCTCTTATCATATGCCATGGAGTCGTGTAGAATGCCGCCTCGCTTGATCGTTGTCGTCGCTGCTGGTGGCGACAACCAAGAAGAATAGGGAAGATCCCATGTCGGCAGCCCCGGCGGCAGGATCCAATACATCAATATATTGTGGTGATTTCATCCATGAAGACGTTCACTGCTAAGCCGCAGTCCGTCCAGCGCGACTGGTATGTCGTCGATGCTGCGGACAAGACGCTCGGTCGTCTGGCCACCGAAATTGCTCGTCGCCTGCGCGGCAAGCACAAGCCGGAATTCACTCCTCACGTCGATACCGGCGACTACATCGTCGTGATCAACGCCGAGAAGGTGCATGTCACCGGCAACAAGGCGAAGGCCAAGACCTACTATCGCCACACCGGCTACCCGGGTGGCCTGCGCTCCATGAGCTTCGAGAAGATGATCGCTCATGCTCCCGAGCGTGTTATCGAGTCCGCTGTCAAGGGTATGTTGCCGAAGGGCCCCCTGGGACGTGCGATGTACTCCAAGCTCAAGGTTTACGCCGGCGCCGAGCATCCGCACGCCGCCCAGCAGCCGCAAGAACTGAACATCTGAGGGGGTCATCGCCATGACACAGCACTATTACGGTACCGGGCGCCGCAAGACATCCACTGCCCGTGTCTTTCTCAAGCCGGGAACCGGCAAGATCACCGTCAACAGCCATGAGCTGGACCAGTACTTCGGCCGCGTCACCGGGCGCATGGTGGTTCGCCAGCCGCTTGAGCTGACCGACACCGTGGGTCAGTTCGACGTCTTTGTCACCGTCAAGGGTGGTGGCGGCTCCTCTCAGGCCGGCGCGAAAATGAACGAGCAAGACTACAGCGCTATCGCGACATCGTCGAAGCCTCGCTTGCCCGAGTCGAGACCCTGATCCAGCAACTGCCTGACATCCCTGCCCTGACAAGGGCGAGAGCCGAGCTNTTCGCCCTTTTCGAGCGGGTCGTAGTGAAAGACGTATAGTCGCGATGCAAATTGGGCAACCGGTAGCGAGGCTTCACCGTAGAGTTCGCCATTGCCTTGTGTCGATGTAACGATCCCCTGTCCCCAGTCTTGCCTGCTATCGTTGTTGGGATTGAAGAAGTACACCCGCATGACCTGGCTTGGGTCTAGCGCAAGGCGCTGGAACGTGATGGCGTGCCAGCCGAGAAAGCGTGTGGCGCCGTCGGTCACGGCAATACCCGCCGGTTGCGGATTGATCACCGGAATGTTGCCGTTGTAGAAGGGGTGATATGCCGCATAAAAATCACGGATGAAACCCTCGAAGTCCTTCAGTCCCACGGTAAAAATATCGACAGCGATGCGGAACCCATGCCCGACATGATCGCCATGAAATTCAGCGTTGACCCACTTGTGCGGATCCTCTCCGCGCCCGGCACTGCGTCGACCCATCTCGAAGTAGATGCGATCGAGATGAGGGACGGTGAGCAGGGAAACGGCATCCACCTCCACGGGCGGCTCGGTGGCTAGGCCTGCGCCGAGCTCGCGGGAGGAAATATTGTGGCCTTCGAAGCGCATCACGATCGCGTCGTCGCGGGCTGCCCAGGCGACGATTCGCAGCAGGTCTGCCGGGGTATTGAAGGCCCACATGGACAGGGCGCGTGTCGACTGGCAGGTGGGGTAGTTACCCTGGCCTATGCCGAGCGGGCGGCCGAGGACATTGAGCACGTCGGCGAGAAGAAAGCATTCGGGCGAGCGTCGATCACCAAACACAGCAACGACCTTCTGTGCCGCCGCATCGCACAACGTGAGCCCCAGTTGCCGCCATAGCGATGGGGCCACCGGAGGCGAGTACAGAATGCCTCGCTCTAGCATCATGGCAAGGCCGTAGGCGGCCTGGCTGGTTTCGGTAAACAGGGCTTCATCAATCAATGTGTGAATCAGCGCTGGGTAACAGTGAAAAGCGTCTGCCCCCGTGTGGCTCAGGCCGAGTGCCGTGGGGATCAGCTCGTTCCATCGCTTACGCAGGTAGCGGATAAAATCCGGCATGTAGGGCGAGACCAGGCAAGTGCTGTGCATCCCCTGGGCAAACGCCATGGCCTCCTGCAGCAGGGCCGCGTCGTCCATGCTTGCTAGCCTCTCGGCGTACACCTCGAAGCCGGGATCTTCGCGACAGCCTTCGGTTGGCCCGAACACGGCATCGACGAGCTTCCGGGCATCCTCCCCGGCCTCTCCCACCATGGTGGCCGGGGTGTTCAAGCAGGCGGCAATCTGGGTCACCATTTGCTTGACGCCATTGACCTGGACTGGACGTTGCTCAAGAATCCGCCAGACCTCGGCCACTAGATGCTCTAGGAGATTCTGGTAGCCCAGATGCTCGAGCAAGTAGTGATACAGGTTCTGGACGGCAAGCCCAAGGCGGGCAGGCCGCAGCCGGTCGCTCTCTTGCAGGTCGCTGACCACGATATCGAGGTTCATGGCCATCACTTGGGCAAGAAAGTGATGAGCGTGTTCTGACGAGACTGAAGGGTGGGAGTAGTCGCCCTTGGCAACAGCCAGCAGACGAATCTGGCTAAGGCTCTCGATCAGGGTGGCGACCGGGTCGCCGTGCCGCACCGTACGCACGGCGAGCGAAGGCACCAGTGGCTGAGGGTAATCCCAGTCGCTACCGCCGAAGAATCCTGCAGCCTCGATCACCGGCACGCGCGCATAGAGGACTTCTAGCCCCCTGGCTTCGAACATCAGGGGGCGTGCCGCATCGATAACCTCGAATACGGGAGAGACGTCTGCAACGGCATTCGCGGCGGAAAGCCGCTCGATGGTGGCGTCTAAATGCTTTACAAGCGCGTCTGACGTGCCGTTGTCATGGTGGGCGGTTCCGTGCCTTTCAACGCTCATCCAACTACACTCTGCCCCGGATCGTGACTTGTCAACCATATTTACTGCGGCCATTCGCAGAGCACTTTCCGCTTGCAGCGTCGAATGCACAGCATCTAGCTCATTGGCAAAGTGCCTCGCGGGCCTGGTCGCGGCTCGTCTCGTGGCCGGAAGGCAGGGGGGCGGCCGGATTGGTCAGCCAGGCAACGATATCCTGCTCGGTGCGAGCGCGTTGGGTATAGCGGGTCAACATATGGTAGCCATCGGGGTAGAGCGCCAGGCGCCAGCCTGTCCCCGTTGCCGGCTCCGTCTCAGGGAGGCGGTTCAACAGCGCGCAAAATGCCTCGGCGGGAATGACCTGGTCTTCGTCGCCATACAGGACCAGGGTGGGGCCGGGCAGGTCCGGGGCGGCATGCAGCGCCCGGTCCATGGTGTCGGTCACCCCGTGAAGGGTATCCACTCGGGCGCTACGTAGGATCAGCGGATCCTGGGCCAGCTGGCGCTTGATCGCTTCGTCATCGGTGGGCTCGATTCCCAGGCTCCGCGTGGTGTGTACCGAGAAGGACACCTGTGGTATCAGGCGAACACCGAGCCACAGCCCCAGCCGCTGGTACCACGGCATCGCCTCTCGTCCCCACACGGCGGGGGCGATCAATACGCTGCCATCCACCGGGGGAGGGTCGTCGCCGGTCATGGTGAGTATCACGATAGCCGCACCCATGCTTTTGCCGATCAGGTAGATGGGCGTGTGAGGATGACGTTCACGCATCAAATCGGCGAGCAGAGCTACGTCATCGCTCAGCCGCTGGTGCCCCGCCCACAGACGGCGCTGTTCGGTGGTGCCGAAGCCACGCTGGTCATGAGCATAGACTTCCACGCCCTGGCGGGTCAGGGCGTCGGCAAGCACGCTGAAGCTACCGGCATGGTCATTGAAACCATGCACTGCCAGAGCCACGCTGCCGGCTTCGCCCTGGGCGGGCCAATGGCGTAGAGGAAGCCGATAGCCATCGTCGGCAACGACTTGATGCGTCGTGATTCTCGGTTCTTCGGCCCCCGGGCCTGGCGACTGCAGCGTTGCGTTGCTGACACAGCCACCCGATGACAGCAGGGCGACCATCAGCAAGGCGAGCCTGGGCAGGCGATGTTGCAGTGGCAGGATGGAAGGGAACAGCTGTCTCATGACATGGCGGGATAGTCGAGTGCTTGGCGAAGCCGGTCGGCATGGGCGGCGACCCACTCAGGGGATATAGGGCCCCAGTCACGTATTACGTAACATCCGATGTTGTGTCTCTTGCCGGGTTCGGGCTCGAAGTCGCAGTGGATATCGAGCTCGGCCAAGGCCGAGATGGTGTCCTGGGCGGTACGTCTCGGCATGCCGGTTGCTTCGATGATGGCCGCCACGCTGGCGACTCCGGTCCTTATCAGGTGAGCCACGTAGAGTCGGCGGTAGAAACTGGAGCGGGTCTTGCTGAGAGACATGTCGGTTCCTGGAATAAGGGTGTTGCTTCAACTGAGCACGGCGTCACTAGCGAAAGTTGCGTCTCGTTAAAGCATAGCGTCAGCACCGGTGGGTTAGCCACAGGCACCCGAAAAGCTCGGTTGCGGGTGAAGGAGTGAAGAATTGCCTACAGTACTAGCAGCACAGTGAATTCATGAGCTTTTTCCTTGTCACTGGGGTAGACAAGCGATCAAGGGCAAACGTATCAGGGAGGAGAGACATGGCCGTCAAGCCAGTGAATGAAGCCGAGCTACTGGTCCAGATTGGGCGCTGCATGTTTGGTGAGCGAGTCGTGGTAGAGCGTGAGGGCAAGCGGTTCTCGGCCCGTGTTCAGCATGTCGGGGCTACCGGGGTGAAGGTCATTCCCGAGACGACATTGACGGAGCACGACGGGGAGCCCGGCGACATCCAGGGCGTGATGGTCTCGTTTGCCGACATCAAGGAAGTCGAGGTCGAGGGCGATACCTATCGACTGGAATGAGCGGTATCGGTTGTTATGAGCCTGCGGGTGCGGACGCGATCCCGCGCAGGCTGGTCTAGTCGCGGGGCTGAGCGTGGGAGGCGAGACGCTCCAGGGCGTGCTTGAGGCGGGGGTCCTCGGTGTCGGCGGCGCAGGCGGCGATCTCGTCGGCGGCTGGCGTCGGCAGCTGTCGTACCTGGCGCGCCGGCACCTTGAGCGGGCGCACCGGTCTCACCTTGAGGTTGAATCCTGTGACAGCGGCGAATTCAGGCAGCTGATGGAGCAGGGTGAGCAGGCGCTGCTGTTCATAGCGGAGCCAGGTCAGCCACACGGCGCGGTCGGTGATGATCGTCAATTTTCCTTCGCGAAATCCCCCGACGTGGACATGTTCGCTCACCTCTTCCGGCAAGCTGTCCCGCAGGTGCTGCTGGGCCCGTGCGATCAGCCTTGCCGTGCGCATCAACGGGGCCAATTCGCCGTTGCCACCAAGCAGGCGAGACATGGGCTGTGCGCGTGAACGCTTAACCTTTATACTCATGGGCTTATTCTCGGGGGCAAACGCCTTCTCCAGGTTGCCGATTGCGACCTTGGCCGCTGTCCTGATGTCCAACGCCCGTGGTTACGGCAAAGCCTAGCACGCTCGGGAGATACGCTACAGCATGACCACTGTCCTGCCCCAAGGCCGTACCGTCGGCGCCCCGAACCCCGGGGCAGCGGCGCGCCGCCGACAGCGCTCGCGCTGGTGGTTGGCCGGCCTGTTGGTGAGCTGTCTGCTGCCCGCCGGGCTGAGCCAGGCGGAGACCCTGCGGCTGGCGGAACGGGTGGTCCAGACCTGCATCCTGGCCCCGACGCTGATGCGTGCCCGCTGCCGTTACGTGGCACGCCGTCGAGCGTTGCCGCACTGGCCACCGCGCAAGCCAAGGGTCATGGCTTGTCGTGTCCGACCTCCGCAGCAGCTGCCGCCCTGGCGGTGCTGGCCTGCCGCTCATGACGTCCTGACGCGCCGCGGCCCACCTGGCCCGCGACGCCACCTCTGAAGCCATCGATTCCTGCCGGTGGGGGCTTGGCGCTATGCCATGTCCGCTTTCACTACTGGCCGATTGTCATATGCCGATATTGGACGTTTCATGATCAACTCTCTTTTACGCAAGGTCGTCGGCTCCAAGAACGACCGTGAAGTCAAGCGAATGCACCGCCAGGCCGCCGAGGCCACCGCTCTGGAGCCTCAGTTCGAGGCGCTGGACGACGCTGCGCTCCAGGCACGGACCGCCGAGTTCCGCGAACGCCTTGCGGCTGGTGAAACACTCGACTCGCTGATACCCGAAGCCTTCGCCACGGTGCGCGAGGCGAGCAAGCGGGTCATGGGCATGCGTCACTTCGATGTCCAGCTGGTAGGCGGCCTGACGCTGCACCGCGGGCGCATCGCCGAGATGAAGACCGGTGAGGGCAAGACCCTGGTTGCCACCCTGGCGGTCTATCTCAATGCACTGCCAAGCAAGGGCGTGCACGTGGTCACCGTGAACGATTACCTGGCTCGCCGCGATGCGGAGTGGATGCGTCCGCTGTATGAGTTCCTTGGACTGTCGGTAGGTACCATCTACGCGGGGCAGACATCCGAGGAGAAGCGCAGCGCCTATGCCTGCGACATCACCTACGGGACCAACAACGAGTACGGCTTCGACTACCTGCGCGACAACATGGCCTTCTCGCTGGAGGACAAGGTTCAGCGGGGGCTGCACTACGCCATCATCGATGAAGTCGATTCCATCCTGATCGACGAGGCGCGCACGCCGCTGATCATCTCGGGTGCGGTGGACGAGAACACCGAGCTCTATCAGGTGGTGGACCGGCTGGCGAAGCATCTGGTCAAGGGAGAGGTGTCTGAGGACCCGGACGTTCCGGTCAGCGGCGACTTCCTGATCGAGGAAAAGCAGAAACAGGTGGAGATCACCGAATCGGGCCACAACAAGGTCGAGGAGTTGATGCGCGAGGAGGGGCTGCTGGGCGAGCACGACTCGCTGTACGCCGCCCAAAACCTCAACCTGCTGCAGCACATGCATTCGGCGCTGCGCGCTCGGCATCTCTATCAGCGTGACGTCGACTATATCGTTGCCGAGAACCAGGTGGTTATCGTCGACGAGCACACCGGGCGAACCATGCCGGGACGTCGCTGGTCGGAGGGTCTGCACCAGGCGGTAGAGGCCAAGGAGGGAGTGCCCGTACAGCGCGAGAGCCAGACGCTGGCGTCGACCACCTTCCAGAACTACTTCCGTCTCTACGAGAAGCTGGCCGGCATGACCGGCACCGCCGATACCGAAGCCTTCGAATTCCGCCAGATCTACGGGCTGGACGTGGTGGTGATTCCCACCAACCGGCCGCTGATTCGCAAGGACCTGAATGATCTGGTCTACCTCTCAGCCGAGGAGAAGTTCGAGGCAATCATCAAGGACGTCAAGGCCGAGACCGAGGCGGGGCGCCCCGTGCTGGTGGGCACGGCATCCATCGAGACTTCCGAGTACCTGGCCAATCTGATGAAGGAGGACGGCCTCGCCTTCAACGTGCTCAACGCCAAGCAGCACCAGAGCGAAGCCGAGATCATCGCCCAGGCCGGCCGTCCCGGCGCCGTTACCATTGCCACCAACATGGCCGGTCGCGGTACCGATATCGTGCTGGGCGGCAACTGGGAGGCGGAGGCGGCCAAGATCGAGAACCCCACCGACGAGCAGATCGAGCAGCTCAAGGAGGAGTGGCGTGTCCGCCACGAGGCGGTGCTGGCAGCGGGCGGCCTGCATGTGGTCGGCTCCGAGCGCCACGAATCGCGGCGTATCGACAACCAGCTTCGCGGCCGTGCGGGCCGCCAGGGCGACCCGGGTTCGACTCGCTTCTTCCTCTCCATGGAAGACAGCCTGATGCGCCTGTTCGGCTCTGACCGGGTGCAGCGCATGATGAAGGCACTAGGTCTCGAGCGCGGTGAGGCGATCGAGCACAAGATGGTTTCCAACGCCGTCGAGCGCGCTCAGAAAAAAGTGGAAAGCCGCAACTTCGATATCCGCAAGCAGCTGCTCGAATACGATGACGTGGCCAATGATCAGCGGCGCGTGATCTACGAGCAACGCAACGAGATTCTCTCCTCCGACGACGTCTCCCAGAACGTGCTGGGCATTCGCGATGAAGTGCTGGAACAGACCATCAGTGATTTCGTGCCGCCCCAGAGCCTGCAGGAGCAGTGGGACTTGCCCGGGCTGCAGGAGCACTTGCGCAGCGAGTTCAACCTCGACGCGCCGGTGGTGGAGTGGGCCGAGCAGGATGACCGCTTCCATGAGGAGCAGCTGCGCGAACGCCTGCGGGAGATGCATCGCAAGGCATACGAGGAGAAGGTCGAGGCGGCCGGTGCGGCACTGATCCGACGCTTCGAGAAGCAGATCATGCTGCAGATTCTCGACACTCGCTGGAAGGAGCATCTCCAGTCGATGGATCATCTGCGTCGCGGTATTCACCTGCGCGGCTATGCTCAGAAGAACCCCAAGCAGGAGTACAAGCGCGAGTCCTTCGAGCTGTTTCAGACGCTGTTGACCAATATCAAGGCGGATATTACCCGCGTGACGAGTCACGTACACGTGCGCAAGCCCGAGGAGGTCGACGAGCTGGAACGCCAGCGGCGTGAAGCGCTGGAGCGTGAGAAGGCCGCGGCCAACAGCCGGCATGACGCTCCGCCGGCTGAAGAGGGCGACGAGCGTGCGCCGGCGGCCATGGCGCCGGGTGCCGATGGCCGCCCGGTTCGGCGCGAAGGACCCAAGGTCGGTCGTAACGATCCCTGTCCCTGTGGTTCGGGGAAGAAGTACAAGCAGTGCTGCGGCCAGCTGAGCTGAATCGAATGCCTGGCGCCTGGCGCTTCATCTCGCTCGGCAATTTGATCGCCCTAACTGATTGAGGAGTAAACTTTCCATGGCTGTGGGTGAGACACGCTTTCCGGCAATGCCGGTGATAGACGGGCTGCGCCTGGGCACCGCCATGGCGGGCATCAAGAAGCCGGGACGGCGGGACCTGGTGGTCATCGAGATTCCAGCTGGCGCCAGGGTGGCCGGCAGCTTCACGCGAAATGCCTTTTGTGCCGCTCCCGTCACGGTGGCCAGGCAGCATCTGACCGAGTGTCAGTCGCGCGGTGAGGGCCCACGCCTGTTGGTGATCAACACCGGTAATGCCAATGCCGGCACCGGCGAGGTGGGGCTGCGCGATGCCCAGGCCACCTGCGCTGAACTGGCAAGGCTGGCAGGCGTCGGCGAGGAGGCTGTACTGCCGTTTTCCACCGGAGTGATCGGCGAACCGCTGCCCATGGAGCGGCTGTTGGGCGGCCTGCCGGCGGCGCTGTCGTCCCTGGGCGAGGGCGCCGAGGCGTGGCAACAGGCAGGCGAGGGTATCCTCNGGTCAACCCAAGACACTGATGTCTCGCTCCCATACTCTCCTTCGCCTGATGGTGGTGGGGTTGTGCCTGGCGCTGTTCTCACTGTCGGCACAGGCCGAGCCGGAGCGCAGCCCGGAGCAGGTGATTCGCGACAGCATCAACGAGATGATGGGACAGATAGAAGGGCGTGAGGATTACTTTGCGGCCAATGTGAATGAGCTAAAGGCCTTGGTCGATGAGAGCCTGGATGAGATTGCCGATTTTCGCTATATCGGTGCGAGTGTGATGGGACGCTACTTCCAGAACGCCACGCCCCAGCAGCGCTCCCGCTTCGCCAATACCTTCCGCCAGACGCTGATCGACACCTATACCAAGGGCCTGGTCACCTTCGACTATCGTGAGCTTCGCGTGCTTGACAGCCAGCGGGCACCGCGTCACGAAGATCAGGCGAGCGTGGCCATGGAGGTGGTTGCTGTTGATGGTACCGTCTATCCCGTCAGCTATACGCTGCGCCTCTCTGACGGGCAGTGGAAAGTGGTCAATGTCATTGTGAATGGCATCAATCTGGGCCTGACGTTCCGCAACCAGTTCGACCAGGCCATGCGCGACCATAATCGGGATTACGATGCCGTGATCGCCAACTGGTCGCCAGAACTCGCTGCCGACGAACTCGAAGAAGGCGGAAGAGATTGAGCCTGCTGCTCGACCGTGGCGGTGTGCGTCTCGAGGCCAGCCCCGCCAGGCTGGCCGTGACTGGCAATGTCGATTTCGACATGGCTGCACAGCTTGCCGAAGCCGGTAGCGGCTGGCTGGCCGAGCAGCCGTCCGGCTCCCGGATGGAGCTGGACCTGAGTGGCGTGGAGCAGGTCAGCAGTGCGGCACTCAGCGTCTTGCTGGAGTGGACCCGATGCTCGCGTGCTGCCGGCATTCAGCTGGATTCGGTACGGCTCTCCCAGCCCCTGCTCAGGCTGACAAGGGTTGCCGGTCTCGATGCCCTGCTGCCTGTTGCTGAAACATCCTTCTCTTGAGTTCCGCCCTGCCCGGCATCGCCAAGTGGGGCGCTTTTCATTACCATGTCACCATAATCTGTCTCTGGCACCGACCCCCTGGGGTCGTGTGCCCCCCGAATCGATCACAGGAGTTCCGGTTTCCATGCAACCCAGTGATGTCAAGGCGCTGCTAGAGGCCCGTATCGAAGGCTGCGATTTTCATATTCAAGGCGAAGGGTGCAATTTCCAGGTCATCGCCGTGGGCGATGTGTTCGACGGCCTGTCGCCGGTCAAGCGCCAGCAGTTGATTTATGGCGCCCTGTCGGAAGAGATCGCCTCCGGTGCCGTTCATGCCGTCAGCATCAAGACCTATACCCCGGCGCAGTGGATTAGCGCGCCGGAGAATGCGGCTTCACAGAATCAGGGCGCCTGACGGTCGAACCTCCATGGACAAGTTGATTATTACCGGCAATGGCCCGGTCAACGGCGAGGTCTGGGCCAGCGGCGCCAAGAATGCGGCCCTGCCTATTCTCTGTGCCACGCTGCTCGGCGATGAGCCCGTGACCATCGGCAATCTGCCGCATCTGCAGGACATCACGACAACGCTGGAGCTGCTGGGGCGCATGGGCGTCGAGCCGGTGATGGGCGAGAAGATGACCATCCAGCTTGATGGAGCCCAGGTGAAGGATTGCCATGCTCCCTACGAACTGGTCAAGAAGATGCGCGCCTCCATCCTCGTGCTCGGCCCGCTGCTGGCGCACTTCGGTCATGCGGATGTGTCGCTGCCCGGTGGCTGTGCCATCGGCTCGCGCCCCGTGGATCTGCATATTCGTGGACTGGAAGCCATGGGCGCGGAGATTCGCGTCGAGGGTGGCTATATCCGAGCCCGGGTGGATGGGCGACTCAAGGGGGCCACGATCTTCTTCGACACCGTCACCGTTACCGGCACCGAAAATCTCTTGATGGCTGCGACCCTGGCCACCGGTACCACGATACTGGAGAACGCTGCCCGCGAGCCCGAGGTGGTTGATCTGGCAGAGTGCCTGATCAAGATGGGGGCCAATATTCGCGGACAGGGTACCGATACCATCGTGATTGAGGGTGTCGAGCGGCTCCACGGTGCCTACCATGACGTCATGCCGGATCGCATCGAGACCGGCACCTTCCTGGTGGCCGCCGCGCTCAGTCGCGGCAAGGTGCGGGTGCGCAATACCCGTGCCGACATTCTCGAGGCGGTGCTGGCCAAGCTGGAAGAGGCCGGTGCCAAGATCACCCTGGGAGACGGCTGGATCGAGCTGGACATGGAGGGGCGCCGGCCGCGTCCGGTGAATATTCGTACGGCGCCCTATCCTGCCTTTCCCACGGATATGCAGGCCCAGTTCGTGGCCCTGAATGCGGTGGCGGACGGTAACTCGCGGGTGGTCGAGACCATCTTCGAGAACCGCTTCATGCATGTGCAGGAACTGAATCGCATGGGCGCCAACATCGTGCTTGAGGGCAATACGGCGCTGATTACCGGTGTCGAGCGACTCTCCGGAGCGCCGGTCATGGCCACCGATCTGCGGGCCTCGGCCTCGTTGGTGATCGTGGCGATGATGGCGGAAGGGGAGACCATGGTGGATCGTATCTACCATATCGATCGCGGCTATGAATGCATCGAGGAGAAGCTCCAACTACTTGGTGCGCGGATCCGTCGAATTCCCGGTTGAGCGATTCGTTCGACATGCGCTTTTCCGACCACAGGCGAGACCATGAGCAAGCAATTGATTCTGGCCCTTTCCAAGGGCCGTATTCTCGATGAAACGCTGCCGCTGCTGGCCGCTGCCGGCATCACGCCGGCAGAGGACCTGGGCAAGAGCCGCAAGCTGCTTTTTGACACCAACCTGGCGAACGTCAAGCTCGTTATCATCCGCGCCACCGACGTACCCACCTATGTCCAGCTCGGGGCCGCCGACCTGGGTGTTGCCGGCAAGGACGTGCTGCTCGAGCATGGCGCCGAGGGTCTCTACGAGCCGCTGGATCTCGAGATCGCCAGGTGCAAGCTGATGACCGCCGGCATCGATGGCGCCGAGCCGGCCCGTGCGCGTCGCCGGGTGGCCACCAAGTTCGTCAACGTGGCGCGGCGCTATTACGCGGAGCAGGGCATCCAGGCCGAGGTGATCAAGCTCTATGGCGCCATGGAGCTGGCACCGCTGATGAATCTGGCCGACGAGATCGTCGATATCGTCGATACCGGTAATACGCTGCGCGCCAACGGCATGTCGCCGCGGGAACTGATCGCACCGATCAGTACTCGTCTGGTGGTCAACAAGGCGGCCATGACCATGAAGCACGCACAGCTCAAGCCGTTGATTGCTCGCCTGACCGATGCGGTGGGCAAGCGGCGTGCCAGCGAAAGCGCCATCTCGCCTTGAGCGCCGCGGCGTAAGGCAAGTGAGCGCATTACCACTGCTTTCATTCTTGTAGAGGCGAACGCCATCATGAGCGAAACCCTTGTCGATACCGTCGAGATTGCGCGGCTCTCAACCGCCGACGGCGATTTCGAGACGCGCCTCGACGCGCTGCTCGCCTGGGAGGGCGTATCCGATGCCGAGATACAGCGTCGTGTCCATGACATCCTTGCCGGTGTCAGGGCGCGGGGCGACTCAGCGCTGATCGAGTACTCCAATCGCTTCGATCGGCTAGCCGTGTCGAGCATGGCGGAGCTGACCCTCGGTGCGGAGCGCCTCGAGGAGGCCTTCGTCGGTCTTCCCGAAGAGCAGCGCGATGCCCTGTCGAAGGCGGCGGAGCGTATCCGTTCTTACCATGACCGGCAGAAGCCGGAGTCCTGGGCTTTCACCGAAGCCGACGGTACCGTCCTGGGGCAGCAGGTCACGGCCCTGGATCGTGCCGGTATCTACGTCCCCGGGGGCAAGGCGGCCTACCCCTCCTCGGTGCTGATGAACGCCATACCCGCCCATGTTGCCGGGGTGCGCGAGATCGTCATGGTAGTGCCCACCCCGGACGGTGTGCTCAATGAACTGGTGCTGGCGGCGGCGCACCTGGCCGGGGTGAACCATGTCTTCACCATAGGCGGCGCCCAGGCGGTGGCAGCGCTGGCCTATGGCACCGAGACGGTGCCCCGGGTCGACAAGATCGTGGGCCCCGGCAACATCTACGTCGCCACTGCCAAGCGCGCGGTATTCGGCCAGGTGGGGATCGACATGATTGCCGGTCCCTCCGAGATACTGGTGGTCTCCGACGGGGGAACCGACCCCGACTGGTTGGCCATGGATCTCTTCTCCCAGGCGGAGCATGACGAGGATGCCCAGGCGCTATTGGTCAGTTGGGACGCCAGCCACCTGAATGCCGTGGAGGCATCCATCGAGCGGCTGCTGCCGACCCTGGAGCGGGAGCAGATCGTGCGGCAGTCACTGTCGCGCCGCGGCGCACTGATTCACTGCCGCAACAGGGAGGAGGCGATCCGCTTGATCAACCGGATCGCGCCGGAGCACCTGGAGCTCTCCATGGCCGATCCGGAAGCGCTGCTGCCGGAGGTGCGCCATGCGGGCGCCATCTTCATGGGGCGCTACACCGCCGAGGCGCTGGGCGACTACTGTGCCGGCCCCAATCATGTGCTACCGACTTCAGGAACGGCGCGCTTCTCATCGCCGCTGGGTGTCTACGATTTCCAGAAGCGCTCCTCCATCATCAACTGCTCCCGGGAGGGGGCATCGAAGTTGGGGCGGGTAGCGTCGATTCTTGCCCGGAAGCGGTAGAACTGCCGCTGCGACCGATTCGGAAGGGTGACAAGGTGCGCGTATTGCCCGAGCGTGGTTCCATCAAGAAAGGGGATCAGCGGCTATGGCAGGTGAAGAGCATCCAAAGAGCGAAGAAGTCCGCTGTTTTGGAGTTACTGGGTGCNCCTTAACCGACAAAGAGCTGGAGACTTCCTCATGAACCAGACGACCGAAGCAGCCATGACTGCGGCCGAAGCCCACAACCGTGAATTCCTGGTGTTCTCGCTGGGCGAGGAGGAATACGCGGTCGATATCCTGATCAGTGACGATGGGCTGCAGCACCTGGCGCTGGGCCGTGATATGGAGCTGGTCATCGTCGATGGACGGCGTGGCTTCGGCAATGGACGCTGCCTCCCGGCAGGCCCGCTACGCGAGCCGCTGGCCCGACTGGAGGAGGTGGATGCGGTGCTGGTCAACGGCGCCCCATCCTTTGCCATGCCCGAGCGGGGCTGGACCTTTCGGCTGGCGCCGATGCAGTGGCGCGCACTGCAGGACGATTCACGCTTTCCGCTCTTGCCGCTGCCTTTCTCAGGGCCGGTTCATGCGGTGGCGGGTATCGGCAACCCGGGCCGCTTCTTCGCCACTTTGGCAGAGATGGGAATTGAGGCCCGGCCACATGCCATGGCCGACCATCACGCCTTCACCGCGCGGGACCTTGCCTTCGACGACGGGCTGCCGGTGGTGATGACGGCCAAGGATGCCGAGAAATGCCAGTTCCTTGCGCCGGCCGACAGCTGGGTGCTGGAGGTGGAAGCGCAGCCGGTTGCCGGATTCGCGGCATGGCTGGATGCTCGGCTGGAAGCGCTACGATAACCTATACGATACCGTGGCCACTGTCTGGCGACGGTCACCGTTCACCGCGGAGGTACAAGATGGACAAGGAACTGCTGGCGATGCTGGTCTGCCCGCTGTGCAAGGGCAAGCTCAAGTATAATCGTGAGGCCCAGGAGCTGCACTGCCTCTACGATGGCCTGGCCTATCCGATTCGCGATGGTATCCCCGTCATGCTGCCCGAAGAAGCCCGTCAGTTGGACGTCGATGAAAAGCTGCCGACGTCACCCGGACGCATGGGAGGCGCCTGATGGGGGGCGCGGCCAATGCGTTCATTGCCGTGATCCCGGCTCGCTTCGCTGCGTCGCGGCTGCCGGGCAAGCCGCTGCTCGACATTGCCGGCGAGCCCATGGTGGCGCACGTCTGGCGCCGTGCCTGCGAAAGCGCCGCCCAGCGGGTGATCGTGGCGACAGACGATGCCCGTATCCGCGAAGCGCTGGCGCCCTTCGATGCCGAGGTCGTGATGACCCGGGCCGACCATCCGTCGGGTACCGATCGACTCGCCGAAGTGGCCGAACGGCTGGGTCTTGCGGACGAAGCGGTACTGGTCAACGTTCAGGGCGACGAGCCGCTGATTCCGCCGCAGTTGATCGATCAGGTGGCGGCAAGGCTCTTCGATGACCCCGAGGCCTCCATCGCGACCCTGGCCGAGCCGATCGCTGACGTGGATACGTTGTTCAATCCCAATGTTGTCAAGGTGGTGCGGGCTTTCTCAGGCCGCGCCCTCTATTTCTCCCGCGCCCCCATCCCCTGGGACCGCCAGGCGTTCGCGTCGCGCCCCGACTGGCTCGAGACCGACGGCTGGCTGCGTCACATCGGGCTGTATGCCTATCGCGCCGGCTTCCTGGCGCAATATGGTGACTGGACGCCGTCGCCCCTGGAGCAGCTCGAGCAGCTTGAGCAGTTGAGGGCGCTGCATCACGGCCATGCCATTCAGGTCGCCCTGGCGGCGCTGCCAAATCCTGCCGGCGTGGATACCGTCGAGGATCTTGAGCGGGTCAGGTCGCTGCTGGCCCGGAATCACTGAGGAACTCGCCATGCGCGTACTGTTTGTCTGCCTTGGCAATATCTGCCGTTCCCCTACTGCCGAAGGCGTCTTTCGCCAGCAGTTGGAAGCCGCCGGCCTGTCCGAACGGGTCGAGGTCGACTCCTGCGGCATCGCTGCCTGGCACGTTGGCAAGGCGCCTGACCCCCGGACCCATGAAGCCGCCATGCGGCGGGGCGTCGACCTGGGCAACCTGCGGGCTCGCCAGCTTGCGGCAGACGATTTCAACCGCTTCGACTACCTGCTGGCCATGGATCAGGCCAACCTGGCGGCGCTGCACGAGCAGCGCCCAGCCGGCTGCCGGGCCCATGTGGGGCTGTTTCTTGACTTCGCCGGCCATGCCGGGCGCGAGGTCCCCGATCCCTACTACGGGGGCGAGCAGGGCTTCGAGGAGGTACTGGACCTGGTCGATGCGGCTTCCAGGGGGCTGATCGAGGAGATTCGCCAGCGACTCGAGGCGCAGCCGTCTTGAGCGGTGAGATCCTGACCGACCATGACCTGAGTCGTGCCAACACCCTGGGGCTGCCCTGTGTCGCCGAAGCCTTCGCGGCACCGCACCGCACTCCTGCGCTGCAGGCGCTCCTGTTGCAGGCCACGCAGCAGGATTCGCCGGTGACGGTACTGGGCGGTGGCAGTAATCTGATCCTGCCGGAGCGGCTGTCGGGGCTGGTGCTGCAGCCGGCCCTGGGTGACTGGTGGCTGGAAGAGACGCCGAACCAGGTGCTGGTGCATGCCGGGGCCGGGGTCAACTGGCATACGCTGGTCATGGCCCTGGCTGCTGACGGGCTATGGGGCATCGAGAACCTGGCGCTGATCCCGGGACACTGTGGCGC
Source organism: Halomonas chromatireducens (assembly GCF_001545155.1). Classification (NCBI taxonomy): domain Bacteria; kingdom Pseudomonadati; phylum Pseudomonadota; class Gammaproteobacteria; order Oceanospirillales; family Halomonadaceae; genus Halomonas; species Halomonas chromatireducens. The sequence continues at coordinate 1,249,120 of NZ_CP014226.1, forward strand.
CGCACCGATCCAGAATATCGGCGCCTACGGCGTGGAGCTCTGCGATGTGCTGGAGGCCGTGCATCTGATCCACATGGACGACGCTCGTGAACAGGTGTTGACGCCAGAGGAGTGCGCCTTCGGATATCGCGACAGCATCTTCAAGCATGAGCTCGCGGGCAGGGTGGTAATCACCCGCCTGGTGCTCCGCCTCTCCCGAACGCCGCATCCGCGGCTCGAGTACGGCGACCTGGCCAGCCGGGTCGGCGACGCTCCGACGGCCCTGCAGGTGGCCGAGGCCGTCTGCCGGGTGCGCCGCGAAAAGCTGCCCGACCCGGCACTGCTCGGCAATGCAGGCAGCTTCTTCAAGAACCCCCTGGTGAGCCGGGAGACAGCCGATCGACTGCTGACGGCCTATCCGGAATTGCCGCACTTCACCCAGCCGGATGGTCGTATCAAGCTGGCGGCTGGCTGGCTGATTGAACGCTGTGGCCTCAAGGGCTGGCGGCAAGGGCACTTCGGCGTACACGACCGCCAGGCCCTGGTGCTGGTCCACTTCGGTGGCGGCAGTGCCGCAGAGCTGCTGGACTTTGCCGCAGCGGTGGCCGGCCAGGTGGCCGAGCGTTTCGGTGTCGAGCTCGAGCGCGAGCCACGCCTGGCGGGCTGATTGCCACTGAGCCTCCATAGTCCGTGATGGACAGTCCGTCGTCGATCGCCCGTCGTCGAAAAACAGCCATCGAAACGAAAACGCCCGCGCAAATGCGCGGGCGTTTCCTTTATGGCAGGCCGGGCGTCAGCCCTGCTTGCCATCCTGGGCCTTGGCTTCCTGCTCACGACGGCGGATCTCCCGCGGATCGTTGTGAGCACGACGGCGCCGACGGCGCTGTGCCGGCGTTTCGTCCTTGGGGGCGTCGGCATCCGCGTCTGCCTCACCGGGCTGCTCGGCCTTCGGCTGCTCAGGCTTGGCTTCCGCCTTGGGCGCGTCGGCGGGCTTCTCGGCCGACTTGGGCGCCTCTGGCTTGGGCTGCTCGGCCTTCGCCTGCTCGGCTTTCGGCTGCTCGGGCTTGGCTTCCGCTTTGGGCGCGTCGGCCGCTTTCTCTGCCGGCTTGGACGCCTCTGGCTTGGGCTGCTCGGCCTTTGGCTGCTCGGGCTTGGTTTCCGCCTTGGGCGCGTCGACCGCTTTCTCTGCCGGTTTGGGCGCCTCTGGCTTGGGCTGCTCGGCCTTTGGCTGCTCGGGCTTGGTTTCCGCCTCGGGCGCGTCGACCGCTTTCTCTGCCGGCTTGGGCGCCTCTGGCTTGGGCTGCTCGGCCTTCGGCTGCTCGGGCTTGGCTTCTGCCTTGGGCGCGTCGGCCGCTTTCTCTGCCGGCTTGGGCGTCTCTGGCTTGGGCTGCTCGGCCTTCGGCTGCTCGGGGTTGGCTTCCGCTTTGGGCGCGTCGGCCGCTTTCTCTGCCGGCTTGGGCGCCTCTGGCTTGGACTGCTCGGCCTTCGGCTGCTCGGGCTTGGCTTCCGCCTTGTGCGTGTCGGCCGCTGTCTCTGCCGGCTTGAGCTTATCGGCTGCTGTCTCTACCGGCTCGGGCGACTCGGGCTGGGCCTGGGCGGTATCCGCGGCTTCGGCCTGCAGGCGCTTCTGCTCGGCTTCAGCCTGGGGGTTGATGGCATGCTTGCGTGTACGATTGCGCGGGTTGTTACGTGTCCGCTTCGGCTTGCCATCATCCACCTTGATGGTTTCATCGGGCTTCGCACTCTCGGCAGACTTCGCCGCTACCTTTTCCTGCGGCTTCTCGGCGCTATCCGGCTTCTGACGACGGGCCGAGTCGTCACGGCCGCGCGAGGGTTGCCGGCTTTCCTCCTGCGGCTGAGGCTTCTCCTGACGATCCTGCTGTTGAGACCTGTCCTGCCGGCTCTGGCCACGACCGCCACGATTGCCCCGCGTGTCGCCACGCCCTGAACCGGCTTGGCTTTCTTGACGCTCATTGGCCTGGCGATCGCCGCGACCGCCTTCCTGCTGGCGACCCTGGCTGCGCTGAGCGCGAGCATCGTCACGCCCTTCGCCACGCGGCCGGCGCTGGCGGCCACGGCCATTACGGTCGTCGCTGCGGGACTGCGGCTCGGCTGCGGCAGGCTTGCGGGGCGTTTGGCTTTCGGCCTCGGTGCTGTCAGTGGTTCCCAGCCACTTGGCCATGCCCTTCACCAGGCGGCCGAGCACCCCGGGGCTGCTAGGTAGTGCCGGTGTCGCCGGTTCGCTGGCGCTCTGCTGCGGCTGTTGTTGCTGATGCTGGAGCGATGCGGGCGCCGGCTCGTTATGGATGACCGTCTTCACCGCCGCTTCGGTACGCAACACCGGCTTGGCAATGCTGGCGTCCGGCTCCTTGCCCACTTCGGTGTCGACCGAGAGCTCGAAGCTGGACTTCTCCTGCTCGCCATCCTCCTCGACGTGGTCATCGCGCAGGCGCTGAACGTCGTAGTGGGGCGTGTCCATGTCCGGGTTGGGCAGTACCAGCACACGCACGTCCTGGCGGGCCTCGATATCGGCCAGCACGGCACGCTTCTCGTTGAGCAGGTAGGTCGCAACCGGCACCGGCAGGATGGCGCGGATCTGTGCGCTGCGCTCCTTCATGGCCTCTTCTTCGATAAGGCGCATGATGGATAGCGAGAGGGAGCGCACGTCACGGATGGTGCCCTGGCCGTTACAGCGGGGACAGACGACACCGCTGGTTTCACCCAGGGAGGGGCGCAGACGCTGGCGAGACATTTCCATCAGGCCGAAGCGCGATATGCGGCCGATCTGCACCCGGGCGCGGTCCAGCTTGAGCGCATCGCGCATGCGGTTCTCGACTTCCCGCTGGTTACGCGCGGGGCTCATGTCGATGAAATCGATCACCACCAGACCACCGATATCGCGTAGACGCAGCTGGCGGGCGATCTCGTCGGCGGCCTCGGAGTTGGTCTGCAGGGCGGTCTCTTCGATATCGCTGCCACGGGTGGCGCGAGCCGAGTTGATATCGATGGAGACCAGTGCCTCGGTGTGGTCGATGACGATGGAGCCGCCGGAGGGCAGCTTCACTTCACGCTCGTAGGCGGTCTCGATCTGCGATTCGATCTGGAAGCGCGAGAACAGCGGAACCTCATCGGCGTAGAGCTTGATCTTCTGCTGGTAGGAGGGCATCACCTGGCGGATGAAGGTCAGCGCTTCCTGATGCACGACCGGGCTGTCGATGAGCACCTCGCCGATATCCTGGCGCAGGTAATCGCGCATGGCGCGGATAATGACATTGGATTCGCGATAGATCAGGAACGGAGCCGGTCGCTTGACGGCTTCCTCGGTGATCGACTCCCACACCTGGACCAGGTAGTCGAGGTCCCACTGGAGCTCTTCGGCACTGCGACCAATGCCGGCGGTACGCACGATCACGCCCATCTTGTCCGGTACGGTGAGCTCGCCCATGGCCTCCTTGAGCTGGCTGCGCTCGTCACCCTCGATGCGGCGCGAGATGCCGCCGGCACGGGGGTTGTTGGGCATCAGTACCAGGAAGCGGCCGGCCAGACTGATAAAGGTGGTAAGTGCAGCGCCCTTGTTGCCGCGCTCCTCTTTGTCCACCTGAACGATGACTTCCTGTCCCTCCTTGAGCACCTCCTTGATGCTGGGGCGTCCCGAAGTTTCCTTCAGGAAATATTCGCGGGAAATCTCCTTGAGGGGAAGGAAGCCATGGCGATCGGCACCGAAGTCGACGAAGGCGGCTTCGAGGGAAGGCTCTACGCGGGTAATCTTGCCGCGGTAGATGTTGGCTTTTTTCTGTTCCCTGGCACCGGATTCGATGTCCAGGTCGTAAAGGCGTTGTCCATCGACCAGAGCAACCCGCAGTTCTTCAGGCTGGGTCGCATTGATGAGCATCCGTTTCATAGTGTCTCGCAAACTGGACGCACCGGTGGGCATCGAAGAAGGCGAACCTCTGGGTGCTGCGTGCTCGTGCTCAGCGCATGTCGCGGATGCACAGTGGCGCCCGATCGTACCGGTACCCACGGTGGGTCCAGCACGACATGATCATGTTGAGTACTCGGCGGACATCATCTCCAAGGAGCCACTGGGCCCGGCGGTCCGTCAGGGCGACGACCAGTGGTTCAATATCGTCAAGTGGTCGCTGTTCGCCATGATCAACGCCGAGGAGATGGGCATGACCCANCACGCAGGGTGCCTCCGCCGATGCCGGTCACCGCCGCCAGCACCAGCATGCCGAAGGGATCCATCCGCGAGCGACAGGCGAGTATTACGCCCGATAACGCAAAGACGATCACCCCCGCCATATCAAGCCAGTAGACCATGCTCGTCACCGCTTGCCTCCTTCCCTGCCTGCGGGCGCGCTAGAAGCACGACGGCTCACTGATAGGTCACGACCAGGAAGCCCACCAGCTCTTCTTCGCCGCTTTTTTTTAGGTGATGTCGCTGGCTCCGGCGGTGGCCATTAGGCGCGCTCGCATGTCAAAAAACATTGTTTAGCCAGCCTGATGCGCCGGAGCCTGCGGCAAGAAAAAGGGGCAGGGCATAGGCCCCGCCCCTGGTCACATCAGCCTGGATGCGAGTCGGCTGAACGAGTGGCTAGACGTAGAAGTCCAGGTCCTCTTGAGCCTTGAGCAGGTCCCGCATCGTGATCGGATCGTCACCGAAGAAGAACAACAGCCCCCAGTGCGTCCCGAAAGCCGAACGGTCCGGAACCGTCTCTTCGACCGGCTCTATCAGCTCGTGAGACTCGAAGTACGGATGCTCGATGGTTTCCTTGGGCATCTCGAGTTTGCTCACGACACGACGCCTCGGGTATACGCCAAAGCAACCCGCATAGCCTTTCGCGTCGACCACTTCGCGGGGGAAGAAGGCATCGACCTCCTCCTTGGTACTCTTGGGATCGAAGACCAGCATCGACGCCTGATAGGCACTGAATCCGTAGGCGCGTTCGATGAGCTCAAAGGCCTTGAAGCCCGGCGGGCGGTAGGCGACCTCGCCGAAGTACATCTCGCCGTCCGCCGCCACGAAGTACTCGGGGTGAATCAGACCGAACTGGATGTCGAACGTCTTGATCAGCTTCTCGATCTGCTTGGTAATGGCGTTGCGCCAGCTCTCGAGCTCCCGTGTGGCGGGGACGAACACCGAATAGCCCAGTGTCACGTATTCAGAGATATTGAGGAACTTGATCTTACCATCATGGATCCAGGCCTCGACGGCAAACTCCCAGCCATCAAGGTGACTTTCCATCAGCAAGGGATACTCTTCGGCCGGTATGCTGTCGATCTCCTCTATCTTGCGGATCATGCGGTGCCCGAGACAGCCGGCCTTGTCGAAGGCCTTGACGTGAATCGGGTCATCCGGGTCACCGTCGAGTTTGAGCAACGTCTGGTTGACCCGTTTCATGAAACGGATGATGTCATCTTTTTCGTGGGCTTCCTCGAAGATCCCCACGCGAATACCGCCAAGCTGGGCGCGGCGCTTCATCAGCGCCTTGTCCCTGAAAAGGATGGATTGCCCGTACATGCGGGGGCTGTCCATGAGGACGGAGTTGATAGCGCCGGACCATTCGACGGTTTCCTCGAACAACGGTATGGCCACATCAACGCCTTCTGCCTTGAGGGTCTCCGCAATTTCCAGGGATCGATCATTCAGACGCAGGAAGTCCCATTGAATATACGGGATATTATTGGCTTCGCAGAAATCGGCGGCCCAGTCGGGCGCCACCACCACGTAGCGACGATCAAACTTCTGTGCCGCCTTGATGGCGTTAACGCTCCAGCCAAGCAGCGCGATATACCCCTTGTTGGGGTCCTTGGGCGTTTCAGTGCCTTTGACCGAATCCATTGTTGGGTCGGTCCAGCTCGAAACATCCTTGGAAGCCGGGGTTTCTGATGCAATCGACATGTGTTGCTCTCCTTCTGCCCTGAGCAGAAATTGACGCTCGATCTCGAGTGGTCCCGTCGAGCTTGACTGCCGGGCATCCGATGCTTGCGCCCAGATGCCCAGCTATCCTGGGCCAGACCCTTGGCCCGAACTACATCATCGGTTGGAATATCGGCCGGTTCGCCCTTTTCGAGCGGGTCGTAGTGAAAGACGTATAGTCGCGATGCAAATTGGGCAACCGGTAGCGAGGCTTCACCGTAGAGTTCGCCATTGCCTTGTTTGTCGCTATCCATCGATAGCGGTGTATCCGTAGCGCTCAGCCGTGCGACTCTCGTCGTGTGTCACTTTTCCTCATGACGTGGGCCTTCGCTACGTCTTGCTTTCTATTGATGTCGTTACTGCTGTCTTCGTTACTGCTGTCTTCGTTACATCAAGGTGTCTTGCTGTCGTCTTGCTGTCGTATCGGTAACACTGGGTCACTCGTCGGCGGCGGGACCGAGTCAGCGGGTCGTCGCGGCCTGATTTCGTCGCTCCGGCCTGCGTGTCTGTCGGGCAGGCGCTTATGGGACCGAAGGGATCCATCCGAGCGAGCTGGCAATATAGCAGCAATGGTAATATGCGGCAATTGGCGCAGCGAGTGGCCGAGTAGGCTAGAATGCCGGCTCACAACAGGTTTCGAGCGGGAGTGTCATGACCGAAGGGCGCGACGTACAGTGGGTGGAAGTGGGCGAGGGCCAGGTCGGCCAGCGAATCGACAACTTCCTGATGACGCGCCTCAAGGGCGTGCCGCGTCCCCTTGTCTATCGCATCGTGCGCAAGGGCGAGGTGCGGGTCAACAAGAAGCGGGTCAAGGTCGATTACCGACTGGTGATGGGCGATCTGGTGCGTATCCCGCCGCTGCGGATGACGCCCCGTGAGGCGGTGAGGGAGGTCAGCGACAGCCTGCGCAACCTGCTGGCGGGAAGCGTACTGGTGGAGGGGCGTGACTGGCTGGTGATCAACAAGCCGGCTGGGCTGGCCGTGCACGGAGGCAGTGGCGTCAAGATCGGCCTGATCGAGGCGCTGCGCCAGGTGCGCGAGGATCTCGACTTTCTGGAGCTCGTGCACCGGCTGGACCGGGACACATCCGGCTGCCTGCTGCTGGCCAAGTCGCGCCCGGCGCTGCTGGCCCTCAACGATGCCCTCAAGCAGCACAAGATGGACAAGCAGTATCTCGCCCTGGTGGCGGGACGCTGGCCGGAGAAGCGTGAGTTCATCAGCGCCCGCCTGGAGCGCTTCGATGCCGGTAACGGCGAGCGCCGGGTTAGGGTCGATGCCGCCGGCAAGGTGTCGCGTACGCGCTTCGGTGTGCGCGAGGCCTTCCCCAGGGCAACCCTGATCGAGGCGGAGCCGGTAACCGGCCGTACCCATCAGATTCGCGTGCATGCGGCCCATGCCGGCTTTCCGCTGCTGGGCGATGATAAATATGGCACCCGGGAGGGTGAAGTGCTGGCACGCAAGCTGGGCTTGTCGCGCCTTTTCCTGCATGCGGCGTCGTTGACCTTTCCCGAGCCGACCAGCGGCAGGCCGGTGCAGATAAGGGCGCCGCTCCCCGACGACCTGGAAGCCGTGTTGCAGCGTGCCCGCAAGTTGACCTGACCCCTGCTCTCTTCCACCTCCTGAACCGGAGCCTCGATGCGTTATCGACTGGTGATATTCGACTGGGACGGTACCCTGATGGATTCTGCCGCCCGTATCGTCGCCTGCATGCAGGCGGCATCCCGGGATGCGGGCTGGGGCGAACTGACCGACGATGCGATACGCGACATCATCGGTCTGGGGTTGCCCGAGGCCATCGACAAGCTCTGTCCCGGGATCGATCCCGAGCGGTCGGAGCTGCTGCGCAGTCGCTACTCCTTCCATTTCGTCCAGGGCGATACCACGCCAATGCGCTTCTTTCCCGGGGTCGAGGCGGGTGTCGCGGGCCTGCGTGGCATCAGCGAGCGTCGCCTGGCGGTAGCGACCGGCAAGAGCCGGCGCGGCCTGGATCGCATCTTCCGCGAGAGCGGAAGCGGCGACTGGTTCCATGCCAGCCGTACCGCCGACGAGACGCGCTCCAAGCCGCACCCGCAGATGCTGGAGGAACTCCTGATCGAGCTGGGCGTCGATGTCGAGGAGGCGGTGATGATTGGCGACACTGAATATGATCTGGAGATGGCTCGGGCGCTGGGCATGGACCGGATCGCCGTGACCTGGGGGGTGCATGCTCCCGAGCGACTGGCGGCCAGCCGCCCCGTGTTCACTGCTGAAGCGGTGCCGGAGCTGTTTGACTGGTTGAATCGATAACCGGCTGTAAGGAACGCGATCCATGAGTGATGACAAGCGGGACGACAAGCGGGAAGCGGGGCAGGAGGATCGCTGGACTCAAGGGCCCGAGTTGAGCCCCGAGGAGGCGCGGCGGGCGAGGGAGGCACAGGCCGCCACGTCGCCCCCGCCACCGGAGAGTGCCGAGGTCCTGCGTGAGCGTCAGCGGCTGGCTCAGCAGGAGATGCTGGATCGGTGGATCGGTGGCGTGCTGGTGGAGCAGCGTCGCACCCGGCGCTGGAAGCTTTTCTTTCGCTTCTTTTTCGCCGCGCTGATACTGGCGTCGCTGTCGGCGACGCTCTACAGCCTCTTCATTGACCCGGGTGCGCGTGAGCCCGAGCGGCAGCACCTGGGCGTGGTCAAGGTTCACGGTGTCATCGACAGCGAGTCGCCGGCCAGCGCCGAGCGCATCATCAGGGGGCTCAATCGGGCCTGGGAGGCGGAGAGTGCCGCTGCGGTCGTGCTGCATATCGATAGTCCTGGCGGCAGTCCCGTTCAGTCTCAGCGCGTCTTCAACGAGATCCTTCGACTGCGCGAACAAGGCGACAAGCCGATCATCGCCGTGATCGAGGATATCGGCGCCAGCGGCGCCTACTATATTGCCGCCGCGGCCGACGAGATCGTGGCGGCGCCGGCCAGCCTGGTGGGGTCGATCGGAGTGATATTCGCCAGCTTCGGCTTCGAGGAGGCCATCGAGCATCTGGGTATCGAGCGCCGCATCTATGTCAGTGGCGAGAACAAGGGCTTCCTTGATCCCTTCTCGCCGGTGGCTCCCGAAGAGCGTGACTTCTGGCAGTCGGTCATGGATACCACGCACCGGCAGTTCATCGATGCTGTCCAGGCCGGTCGCGGTGATCGATTGGCCGATGACGACAGGCTCTTCAGCGGGCTGATCTGGAACGGGGAGCAGGCGCTGGAGCTGGGACTCGTCGACGGCATCAGCAGCCTGGATGCCCTGTCCCATGAGCTGTTCGACGAGCTGCGCATCCATGACTATACGCCTCGTCTCGACCCGTTCGAGCGCCTATCCCGCCAGTTCGGTCGCGTCGCCGCCGAGTGGGCAGGCGTGCCGTCTAGCCAGTCGCCGGTACGCTACCAGCTGCCGTAGTTCGAAGCTGGAGGCCCCCGCTTTGCATGTCGGTGCCGGGTATCGACAGGTGCCTCGGCGACGGGGAGCGGCGCCGGGGGCAGGGCGGAGCGGAGGTCATTCTTCAAGGATGAAGAATGTAGCGCCCAGGGATGGGTTCACAGCGCCTCCGCGCAGGCCTGTCGCCGGAGAAGCCGCGGCTTTAGTAGGCTAAAGGATCCAGTCCCGCCTCGCGCAGCAGGGCACAGAGGCGGATCAGTGGCAGGCCGACCAGAGTGTTGGGGTCATCGCCCTCGAGTTTCTCGAACAGGGCGATGCCCAGCCCCTCCATGCGGAAGCTCCCGGCGCTGTCCAGCGGCTGCTCTCGCTCCACGTAGCGGGAAATCTCGGCGTCGCTGAGCTGACGAAACACGACGTCGTAGCACTCGTGGCAGACCCAGTGACGTGCTGCGCGGCTGTCGATCAGTGCCAGGCCGGTGAGAAAGCGCACGCGATGCCCGGAGAACCGCGCCAGCTGTGCGCGCGCGGTGGCGGCGTCGCCGGGCTTGCCGAGGATGCCACCGTCGAAGACCGCCACCTGGTCCGAGCCGATGACCAGGTGGTCGGGGTAACCCTCGGCCACGCTGGCGGCCTTGGCCAGTGAGAGGCGGTGTACCAACGCTTCGGGGGGCTCGCCGGGGCGCGGCGTTTCGTCGATATCGGGGCTCGCCCAGTCGAACGGCAGCCCCAGGCGCTCGAGCAGTTGGCGGCGCCAGGGTGAGCTTGAGGCGAGTACGAGTCGTGACATTGACGTCTCCTGAAAGAGTGGGGCCGCATGCGGTGCATCGACGGCCTGGGGAAACGCCGCACAAATGCCTGCGCGAGCGAATCGCTGCGTTGCGCGGTGCCGAAGCGTCGGACCGTCAGAATCCTCACATATACCGCATATGCTCCGGTTCTTGTGCTCCGTGCGCCTTGCGCTTGAACTGGCTCGGCGATTTGTTCAGCGCCTCCCTGGAACGACACCATTGTAACCCGACGCGAAGGTGTCTTTGACAGGGGGCTGGGGAGTGCCTATCATTGCGCGCCTATGTTGACCTCACGACTTCCCAATAGGGTCGAGCCCTACAAGCTCGCCGCCCGCGCCGAACGCCTCGAAGGCCTGGTGGCGCTCGACCAGTTCGAGCGTCTCGCCGAGCAGGTTGGTGCGCAGGAGGGCGACTGCCAGGTTTGGCTCGACTTTGCCATCGACCCCCAGGGGCGCCGTGTGATTCACGGACGCCTGGAGGCCGAGTTGCAGCTGCCTTGTCGTCGCTGCCTCGAGCCGCTGTCACAGCATGTCGAAAGCGAATTCCTGCTGGGCATGGTTACGAGCGACGCGCTCGCGGCAGAGCTGCCGAGCACCCACGAGCCGGTGCTGGTGGAAAACGAACAGCTGAACCTGCTGGAGATGGTTGAGGACGAACTCATTCTCAGCCTGCCCCAGGTGGTTTACCACGATGAGGCCCTGTGTCGGGTCTCGCGCGACCAGCTGAGTAGCGGGGAGGAGGCCGAATCGTCCGAGCCGACTCCCGCGAATCCCTTTGAGGTGCTGCGCCGCCTCAAGGGAAAACCCTGATTCATTGTCGATTCACTCTGGAGTGATTTCCCATGGCAGTTCAACAGAACCGTAAGACCCGTTCCAAGCGCGGCATGCGTCGTAGCCACGATGCGCTGAGCGGCCCGACCCTGTCTCAGGACAAGGAAACCGGCACCACTCATCTGCGTCACCACATCGCTCCCGACGGTTTCTACCGTGGCCGCAAGATCATCGACGCCTGAGTCGACAGCTTGACAGTGATGCTCGGCCGTTGAGCGTGCGGGTCGCCGTCGATGCGATGGGGGGAGATTCGGGCCCAGCCTCTGCCGTTCAGGGATCGGCTGCGGCGGTGCTGGCTCGGCCAGGCCTGTCGATCGACCTGTTTGGCCCTCGCGATCTGCTGGAATCCGAGCTAGAGAGCCTGCCGCGGCACCTCGCCGCGGCTGGTTCGCATTTGTCTATTCATCACGCCTCCGATGTTATCCGCCAGGACCAGCGTCCCACCGATGCATTGCGTCGCGGTGGCGGCACAAGCATGGCTTGCATGCTGGCGCATCTGTCGCGTGGCGGTGCTTTGGCAGGCATCAGTTCGGGTAATACCGGGGCTCTCATGGCGTTGTCCCGGCGCGAGTTGGGGACGGTGGCGGACATTCCGCGACCGGCCATCAGTACGGCGATTCCCACTCGGGGCGAGGGGCGCTGCTACCTGCTGGACCTGGGGGCCAATGTCGATGTCACCGCCGAACGGCTCGTGGACTTCGCTCGCATGGGCAGCGTCATGGCGCGACATATCGACGGCCTGGCATCGCCCAGGGTGGCGCTGCTGAATGTGGGCAGTGAGGGCACCAAGGGCAGTGCCAGCGTGCGCGAGGCGGATGCTTACCTCAGTGGCATGCCATCATTGAACTATTGCGGCTTCGTCGAGGGTGATGGCATCTTCGCCGGGGCAGCCGATGTGGTCGTCTGCGACGGCTTCGTCGGCAATGCGGTGCTCAAGGCAAGCGAAGGTCTGGCGCGAATGCTGATCGAGCGTGTGCAGTCGACCTTCGAGGCGCATTGGGGTAGCCGTCTGGTGGGGTTGCTGGCCCGGCCGGCGCTGCGGCGATTGAAGAATGACCTGGATCCGGTTCGCTATAACGGTGCCAGCCTGCTGGGACTCGACGGGATCGTGATCAAGAGCCATGGCGGCGCCGATGCCACTGGCTTCTCCTATGCCGTGCTGCGAGCGGTACAAGAAGTCAGTCGAGGTCTTCCCTCTCAGCTGGCTCTTGAGCTCGGCAGCCGGCATGAACGGACTCAATAAGAGCATAGGTGAAACGACATGACGCAACCTTTTGCCCTCGTATTTCCCGGCCAAGGCTCCCAGCAGATTGGCATGCTGCGTGAGCTTGCCGAACGCTATAGCGTCGTCCGCACTACCTTCGAGGAGGCGGCCGATGCGTTAGGCTACGACCTGTGGAAGGTGGTACAGGAGGGCCCCGAGGAGGCACTCAACGCTACTGCCTGCACCCAGCCTGCCCTGTTGACCGCCAGTGTCGCCATCTGGCGCGTCTGGCAGGAGCTGGAAGGGCCGCGGCCAGGGGCCATGGCGGGGCATAGCCTGGGCGAGTACAGCGCCATGGTCTGTGCCGGGGTCATCGGCTTCGCCGATGGGGTTCGCCTGGTCAAGCTGCGAGGTGAAGCAATGCAGCGAGCCGTGCCGGCTGGCCAGGGAGGCATGGCGGCCATTCTTGGTCTCGACGAGGCTACCGTTGAAAAGGCCTGTGCCGAAGCCGAGCAGAATGATGTGGTTGCGGCCGTGAACTACAATGCGCCGGGACAGGTCGTGATTGCCGGCAGCAAGGCGGCGGTCGAGCGGGCCATCGTGCTGTGCCAGGGTGCGGGAGCCAAGCGCGCCATGCCGCTGCCGGTATCGGTGCCGTCGCATTGCGCTCTGATGCGTCCGGCGGCCGAGGAACTCAAGGCCGCCATGGCGGAAATCGACATGCGTGCGCCGCGCTATACCGTCTATCAGAACGTCGATGCTCAGGCGCATGCGGATGTCGAGACGGTGCGCACGCGCCTGGTCGAGCAGCTCTATCAGCCGGTACGCTGGACTTCCTGCGTCGACGCCATGGTGGCGGGTGGCGCCGAGGTGTTCATCGAGTGCGGGCCGGGCAAGGTACTGACCGGTCTTGGCAAGCGCATTGCCAAAGGTAGCAAGGGCTTGGCGGTCAATGATCCCGACAGCCTGATAGCCGCACTGGAGCTGGCACGCGAGTCTGCTTCGCAGTGATACCGTTGGGACGGGACAAGTCAGTGGGGTGTTTGTCGCCCTATAGATTCAAACAGCATTCTAATCGGGAACCGCTATGACGAGCGAACGTAGAATCGCCCTGGTGACAGGGGCCAGTCGCGGCATTGGACGGGCCATCGCCCATGAGCTGGGTCGACAGGGACGGATCGTTATCGGCACGGCCACGACCGAAGCCGGTGCGGCGAAGATCGACGAGGATCTTCGCGCCAGCGGCATCGAAGGCGCAGGTCGGGCATTGGACGTGACCGATCAGGGCAGTGTCGACGCCCTGGTCAAGTCGATCACCGAGGAGTTTGGTGCCCCCACCATCCTGGTCAACAACGCCGGCATCACGCGTGACAATCTGCTGATGCGGATGAAGGAAGACGAGTGGGATTCGGTGCTCGACACCAATCTCAAGTCCGTCTATCGGGTCACCAAGGCCTGCCCGAGCGGCAGAGCCTGCCCCGTGCCGCCGCCGCGGTGGCGACTCTCGATGTGGGCGTGGCTCTGCTGGCGGGTATTGCCATCTTCTCGGTGGTGTTCGCCCAGGGCATGGACGACGCTTTCCTGCCCAATGTGTTGGTCGGCCACGAGGTCAAGCTGTTCAGCGAGGACCCCCAGGTGCCGGGCCATTATCGCATCATCCAGGGCGGCACCGTGGAAGCGTTGGGCGCCATCCACTTCTTGACCGGCGAGAGTGCGGGCTACATCACCGGCGAGACCCTGCAGGTCAACGGTGGCATGAATATGCGTTGAGGCTCTCGCTGGTCGGCGGTTGCGCCGACGGGGGGGCGTCTATAAACTACCCCGCAACTTGAGGTTGTGGACCAACCGGCTGGTCATCTGAACGGCTAACTTGAACGACTGGAGTACGTCATAATGAGCACCATCGAAGAGCGCGTGAAGAAGGTTGTGGCCGAGCGCCTGAACGTCAAGGAAGAGGACATCCAGAACAGCTCCTCCTTCACCGAAGACCTGGGCGCTGATTCCCTGGACACCGTCGAGCTGGTCATGGCGCTCGAAGAGGAATTCGATACCGAAATTCCCGATGAGGAAGCCGAGAAGATCACCACCGTTCAGGAAGCTATCGATTACGTCAACGCCCACCAGTAAGGGCGCGGTCGTAACCGCTTGCTGAGGTATATGGGTCCCTTAGAGCGACCCTCGAAAGCCGTCCTGATGGCCAGGGCGGCTTTCGCTATATTGGGGGCGGGTTGTTTGCTGCCCAAGGAGGGGGCATGTTGGGTATAATGCGCCCACTGACGGCCCTGAGGACGGGTCGTGTCATCAAGGATGTCGGGAGGAATACTGATGGCTCGTAGAGTTGTGGTGACCGGACTCGGTCTGGTGACACCGTTGGGCAACACCGTGGATGAGAGCTGGGGGAACATCCTGGCCGGCAAGAGCGGCATCGCCCCTATCGATCATTTCGATGCCAGCAGCTTCAATACCCGGTTCGGTGGGTCGGTGAAGAATTTTGACATCAGTCCCTACCTCAACCCCAAGGAAGCCCGGAAGATGGACCTGTTCATCCAGTACGGGATAGCAGCAGGTGCTCAGGCCATTGCCGATGCCGGTATCGAGTGTACCGAGGAGAATGCCGAACGCATCGGGGTGGCAGTTGGCTCCGGCATTGGTGGGTTGCCGATGATCGAGCATAACCACAATGCGATGAACAAGGGCGGCGCGCGCCGTATCTCCCCGTTCTTCGTACCGGGCTCCATCATCAACATGATCTCCGGCAATCTGGCTATCCAGCACGGTTTTCGTGGTCCCAACATCGCCATCACCACTGCCTGTACAACCGGGACCCACAATATCGGCTACAGCGCACGAACCATTGTATATGGCGATGCCGACGTGATGATCTGTGGTGGCGCCGAGATGGCGACCACGCCGCTGGGCCTCGGTGGTTTCTCTGCTGCCCGGGCGCTGTCGAATCGCAACGACGATCCCACGGCAGCCAGTCGCCCCTGGGACCGCGACCGCGACGGGTTCGTCCTCTCCGATGGCGCCGGCATCCTGGTGCTCGAGGAGTACGAGCACGCCAAGGCACGCGGGGCGAAGATCTATGCCGAGCTGACCGGGTTCGGCATGAGCGACGACGCCTTCCATATGACGGCCCCGCCGGAAGACGGCAGTGGCGCGGCGCTCTCCATGCGCAATGCCATACGCGATGCGGGAATCGACCCCACCGAGGTCGACTACATCAACGCCCACGGCACGTCGACCCCGGCCGGCGACCTGGCCGAGACCCGGGCCGTGAAGAAGGTCATGGGCAGTGGGGCGAATTCGGTGGCGGTCAGTTCCACCAAGTCGATGATCGGTCATCTGCTGGGTGCCGCTGGCGCCGTTGAGGCGGTATTCAGCATACTCGCCATCCGCGATCAGGTGGCACCCCCGACCATCAATCTCGACAACCCCCAGGAGGGTTGCGACCTGGACTACGTGCCGCATACCGCCCGAAAAATGAAGATCGACGTGGCGCTGTCCAATTCCTTCGGCTTCGGCGGCACCAACGGCACCCTTGTGTTTTCTAAGGTGTGATGAGCGTGCCCCGGGCGCCTGAGCGTCAGTGGGTGCCGTTGGACGATCGTGGCCTGGCCTATGGCGACGGTCTTTTCGAGACGGTGCTGGTTCGTGACGGCCAGCCGTTGCTGTGGGACCAGCACATGACTCGCCTGGCCCGCGGCTGCCAGGTGCTGGGCTTTCCGCTGCCGTCGCGAGACGAGCTGGATCGCCTGCCAGGCCAGGCCGGGCCGGGTCTCCGGATCCTCAAGTTGATACTGACTCGGGGTAGCGGTGGGCGGGGCTACCTGCCGCCGGCCTCCTCTTTGCCCCGCCTGCGCTGGCAAGTGATGGCCTTTTCACCGCAGCCATTGCGCTGGCGGGATGGGGTGCGAGTCCGGCATTGTCGGCTCAGGCTTGGCATTCAACCGCTACTGGCCGGACTGAAGCATCTCAATCGGCTCGAGAACGTGCTGGCGCGGGCGGAATGGTCGGATCCCGACCTGGCGGATGGCGTGCTGTGCAACAGCGACGGCTGGCTGGTCGAGTCGACATGCATGAACCTGTTCTGGCAGCGTGAGGGGCGCCTTGAGACGCCGCTGCTGGACGATTGCGGCGTGGCAGGCACCCTGCGAGCCGAACTGCTGGCGCATCTCGCGGTCAGCGAAGTCAAGGCGACGCCGGACGTTCTGGCCGGTGCCGAGGCGGTCTGGCTGGTCAATTCGGTGCAGGGAGTCTGGCCTTTGGCGCGGCTCGATGACGCCGAGGGTGGCAGTTTGGCGACCTGGCCGATAGGCCGTGCCCATCGACACTTCCAGGCCGTGGCACACGACCTGCTGGGCTATCCGGTGGGTTTTGCAGAGTGAACGAGGAATTCGCATGTTGCGTCTAGTCAAGTTTCTGGCGGTACTGGTGATCGTGGCCGGCGTGGCGGCGTTTGCCGGTTATCGCTATTGGGAAAGCCGGCTCGAGGCACCCATTGCGGTTGAGGAGGAGACCCTCTACGAGGTGCCGCGGGGGGCGGGGTTCAATCGAGCCGTAGCGGATCTGGCGGAACGTGGCGTGATCGAGGACGTCTGGGCCTTCCGCTTGCTGACACGTCTGGAACCCGAGACGATTCCGCGGTTGCGTACCGGGGAGTATATGCTCGAGCCGGGCATGAGCGGCCGTGATCTGATCGAGCTGCTGGGCAGCGACCGGGTGGTGACCTATCCGTTGACGATTCCCGAAGGCTGGACCTTCCGACAGATGCGCGCTCATCTTGATGCGGCGCCCAAGCTCGAGAACCGTACCGAAGGGCTCTCCGACGAGGAGGTGATGGCCCTGCTCGACCGCGAAGGCCGCTTTCCCGAAGGCTGGTAGAAGAGATTGTAAGGCCACTGCTGCCACGCCTCATCATCGAAACGCCGATCCTGGGACATGGGCTCGATACAGGGCGGGGTGGCCGGATCTTGCATCCACCGGTTGACATATTGGCCCAGGCGCAGCGACTTGCGCAGCGCTTTCTCGCNCGCAACCTCAATTCCGTCGATACCCACCTGCGGCTCTCCGATCTGGAGGAGGCGCGCCGCGACCGTGCGGCAATCGATCATTTCTTCCGCCCTTCACTAAACCACTGGAGAGTCTTCATGCCCTTTCGTTCCTTGCTTGCCGCTACCGTGCTGATGTTGCCGCTGACCGCCGTGGCAGAATCGCCCAATATCGTACCCGGCCAGTGGCAGTTCACCAGTACCACATCGGTCGAAGGCGATATGCCGATCCCCGACCAGACCGAGAGCCATCAGGAGTGCATCGTGCAGGGCGACCTCGACGATGCCGACTTCCAGTTCCTGGAAGTGGAAGAGGGGTGTGAGCTGCTGGAGCACAACGTCTCCGCTGACGGTGTCGATTACAAGATGGTGTGCCACGCCGATGGTGGCCAGGCCGATATCGACGGCCGGATGGATTTCCTGGGCGAGCGCGTCGAAGGCAGCGTCAATATCCAGACCGACTCGCCGATGGGTGAGATGACCATGAACACGACGATCGAAGGCGAGCGCCTCGGCGACTGCTGAACGATCGCCAGCAGCGACATACACGAAGGCCACCTCTGGGTGGCCTTCGTCGTTCATGCCTTCTGACTGTCGGTGCCGTCCTGATGGTGGGTTCCGTCGCTTCGGGCGGCCGGGCCGACGCTCATCTCCGCTTCCAGGCGGCGTTTCACATCGCCGGGGGAGCCGGTGTGACGAGCCAGCAGGTCGTAGGCTACCGGCACCACGAACAGCGTGAACAGGGTGGCGGCGGCGACGCCGGAGAGAATCACCGTGCCGATCACCATGCGCGACTCGGCGCCGGCGCCGCTGGAAACGATCAGCGGGATCGAGCCGGCCATGGTGGTCACCGCCGTCATCAGGATCGGGCGCAGGCGCGTCACCGCGGCGTCGAGCAGGGCGTCTCGGAAGGCCAGGCCTTCGTCGCGCAGCTGGTTGGCGAACTCCACGATCAGGATACCGTTCTTGGCCGCCAGGCCGATCAGCATCACCAGGCCTACCTGGCTGTAGATGTTGAGCGACTGGCCGGTGACGAACAGCCCCAGCATGGCGCCGCTCATGGCCAAAGGCACCGTGAGCATGATCACGAAGGGGTGGATGAAGCTCTCGAACTGAGCCGCCAATACCAGGAATACCACCAGCGCACCCAGGATCAGCAGGAAGGTAGTGGCACCGCTGGCCTGGCGGAAGTCGCGGGAGGCGCCGCTGACATCGGTCTGGGCCTGTCCGGGAAGCACCTCGGCGGCGGCGGCCTCCAGGTAATCCAGGGCTTCACCCAGGGAGTAGCCGTCGGCCAGGTTGGCTTCGATGGTGATGGCGCGCAGCCGGTTGAAGCGGTTCAGGGTGCTGGCACCGGCGAAATCGGAGAAGCTCACCAGGCTGGCCAGGGGAATCAGCTCGCCCGAGCGCGCCGAGCGCACCTGGATGTTATCCAGCGCGCGGGGGCTGGCCTGGCTGCCCCGGTCACCCTCGACGATGACGTCGTACTCCTGGCCGTTGTCCAGATAGCGCGTCACGTTGCGCCCGCCCAGCAGTACCTCGAGGGTGCGGCCGATCTCGGTAACGGTGACCCCCAGGTCTGCCGCACGGGAGTAGTCGATATCGACGCGCAGCTGTGGCTGGGTCTCGCGATAGTCGCTGTCCAGTCCGATCAGTCTCGGGTTGTCCTCGCGGATATGATCCATCAGGGTGTCGCGCCACTCGGCAAGCTCTTCGTAGGNCCTCGTAGGCAGCGAAACCGCTACCTTCGATCAGGGCTAGCATCGAGGGTGTCGTGGGTATGTCGCGCACTGAGGGTAATACGCAGGCGCGCCTGGCCTTGCGGTACGGTGGGCGGTCGAATGGCGCCGACGAGAAAGCCGGCTTCCCGCAGCGCGGCGGCCCAGCGCAGGGTGCGAAGGCTCTCGCCCAGCAGCAGGGGCTGGATCGGCGTGTCGGAGTTGGCATGGGGCAGCCCGAGCCGCTCGGCCTCATGGCGAAAATAGCGTACCAGGCTCAGCAGCCGGGCGCGTCGTTCGGGTTCGGCAGCGAGAATCTCCAGCGCCTTCAGGGTGGCGGCGGCCACTCCAGGGGGCTGGGCGGTGGTATAGACATAGGGACGAGCGAACTGGATCAGGTGGTCGATCAGTTCATGGCTGCCGGCGACGAAGGCACCGGCGGTTCCCAGGGCCTTGCCCAGGGTACCGACCAGGATTGGCACCCCCGCGGCATCCTGGGCTCGTCCCGCACACCCTTCCCCGCGGTCGCCGAGGACACCCAGGCCATGGGCGTCATCGATCATCAGCCAGGCATCGTGTCGGGCGCTGACGGAGGCCAGGCCCTCGATATCGGCCACGTCGCCATCCATGCTGAAGACCCCGTCGCTGATCACCAGCTTGAGGGTGTCGGACGGCACCCGTGCCAGAAGGCGGTCAAGGTCATCCAGGTCTCGGTGGTGGAAGCGTCGCGACCGGGCACCGGCAAGGCGCGCGCCATCGAGCAGCGAGGCGTGATTGAGACGGTCCTGGAAGAGGTGGGTGTTGCCATCGCAGAGCGCCTGCAAGGTGCCCAGGTTGGCCATGTAGCCGGTGGAGAAGAGCAGCGCCCGTGGCCGGCCGGTAAGCTCGGCCAGGCGCTGCTCCAGGGCCTCATGGACGCCGAGGTGGCCGCTGACCAGGTGCGAGGCGCCGGCACCGGCACCGAAGCGCCTGGCGCCTTCGGCCTGGGCCTGGGCCAGGCGAGGGTCCCGGGCCAGGCCGAGATAGTCGTTGCCGGCGAAGTCATGCATGCCGCTGTCAGGCCCGTGCGTATCTCGCTGGCGCCAGAGCCCCTGGAGCCTGCGCTCCTGTGCTCGGGCAGCGAGCCGCCGGGGCCAGTGGGACTGCTGGATCACGGCGCGACTCAGGCCAGGGTGGCGTCGTAGGCGAGGGCATCGGCCCTGGACTGGCCCGTCTTGAGGGCCATGGCCGCTTCCAGGGTTTCCTGCTGGCGTGAGTCGTCCGTGCAGGTCTCGCGACGCTCCGGGTGCAGGCCGAGCTTGTCGAAAAGGGCGCGGTCGCGCTCCGCCTGGGGGTTGGCGGTGGTCAGCAGCCGCTCGCCGTAGAAGATGGAGTTGGCGCCGGCCAGGAAGGCCAAGGCCTGGGTGGACTCGCTCATCTGCTCGCGCCCGGCGGAGAGTCGCACGTGGCTCCTCGGCATCAGGATGCGGGCCACGGCGATGGCGCGGATGAAGACGATGGGATCGAGGTCCTCGACATCCTCCAGCGGCGTGCCGGGTACCTTGACCAGCATGTTGATGGGCACCGACTCAGGGTGCGGCTCCAGGCGGACCAACTGCTGCAGCAGGGCCGCCCGGTCACGGGGCGCCTCGCCCATGCCCAGTATCCCCCCGGAACAGACCTTCATGCCCGCTTCCCGCACGCTCGCCAGCGTCTCCAGCCGGTCGCCGTAGGTACGTGTGGTGATGATCTCGCCATAGTACTCCGGGGAGGTATCGAGGTTGTGGTTATAGTAGTCGAGCCCGGCGCCGGCCAGGCGCTTGGCCTGGTCGCTGTCCACCATGCCGAGGGTCATGCAGGTCTCGAGCCCCAGCGACTTGACCCGGCTGACCATCTCCATTACCACCTCGAGGTCCTTCTCCCGGGGGCTGCGCCAGGCGGCCCCCATGCAGAAGCGGCTCGCTCCGGCGTCGCGTGCCGCTCTGGCCTGTTCCACCACCTTCTCGATTTCCAGCAGTTTTTCCTTGTCGAGGTCGGTATTGTAATGTCCCGACTGGGGGCAGTACTTGCAGTCCTCGGGGCAGGCGCCGGTCTTGATCGACAGCAGGGTGGAGACCTGCACGGCGTTGGGGT
The DNA here is from genome assembly GCF_001545155.1 of Halomonas chromatireducens. Lineage (NCBI taxonomy): Bacteria > Pseudomonadati > Pseudomonadota > Gammaproteobacteria > Oceanospirillales > Halomonadaceae > Halomonas > Halomonas chromatireducens. The sequence continues at coordinate 1,270,113 of NZ_CP014226.1, forward strand.
CGAAATGGGCGCGGTGTACCTGTTGCGCCCTAAACAGCAGGTCGTTGAAGGGTAGGGCAAACAGCGCCTCGATTTCGGCCAGGGACCAGTCGTGGCGGACCTCGGGATTTCCGGCTAGGGTCTGCTCGGAGGGGCTGGGAGGATTAGGCGCTGAGGACATGATCAGACTCGCTGTTGGTCAACCGGTTGAATATATTTGGTTGACGGTAGGATTGCGTAGGGGGTCATTGCTGTCAACCCCTTGGTATATCCAGTGTTGACTAGGTTGGGGTGGGGGCGCGATGGAGAAGATGGCGAGCAAGGCAACGGCGAAGCGGCAGGCGCCTGGCACCGGGTATAGATGGACCCAATGGCCCCGGCTGGCCCTGTCGGGTCTGGACGTTGGCCTGAGGCGCGTGTTGCCCGGGCGCTGCGCCTTCTGTCTGGCGCCCGGCAAGGCCGGGCAGCCCTGGTGCCAGCCCTGCTTCGAGGCGTTACCCTGGAACCTTCCGGCCTGCCCGCGCTGTGCCGAGCCGCAGCCCTCAGGCTCGCCGGCAGGGTGTCTTTGCGGTCATTGCTTGGCGCAGCCGCCGAAATTCGACCGGGCCTGGGTGCCGCTGCGCTACCAGGACGAGGTGGCGTCGCTCATGCAGCGCTTCAAGTTCCAGGCCTCGCCCCGGGCGGGCAGCGTGCTGGTTGCGATGCTCGAAACCCGGCTGACCGACATTCCGCGGCCCGATGCGCTGCTCGCCGTGCCGCTGCATCCGAACCGGGCCCGGCAGCGGGGTTTCAATCAGGCCGAGTGGCTGGCCCGGCGACTGGCACCGCGCCTCGGCGTTCCGCTGCGGCTGGCCAGGCGCCTGGAGGATACCCCCTCCCAGAGAGGGCTCGACCGCAGCGAGCGCCGGCGCAACCTGAAGGGTGGCTTCGAGGTGGCCGGCCCGCTACCCGATAGAGTGGCGCTACTGGACGATGTCATGACAACCGGGGCGACGCTGGACGCCCTGGCCCAGGCGTGTCGCCGTGCCGGGGCAGAAGAAGTGGAGGCCTGGGCGGTAGCGCGTACGCCTTTTTCCCAACTCTGGTAGCATGCAACTCCGTTAGTAGTCCCTTACTGGAACTTCGGAGGCAGCATGGCGTCGACGCATCCCTTTGCCCGGCTTGAACCGTCACGAATCGTGGCGGCGGTGGAGTCCCTGGGCCTGTGGCTGCCCGGCGAGCCCTTCGCGCTGAACAGCTATGAGAACCGCGTGTTTCTGGTGCACGACGACGAGCGCCGTCGCTGGGTGGTCAAGTTCTACCGCCCCGAGCGTTGGAGCGACGCCCAGATCCAGGAAGAGCATGACTTCCTGATCGAGCTGGAAGAGGCCGGTGTGGCGGTATCAGCGCCCTGGCGGGATGCGGCAGGGCAATCGCTGCATCATGACCAGGGGTTTCGTTTCACGCTCTTTCCCCAGGTGTCCGGGCAGGCCCCCGAGTTGGAAAACCCCGCGCACCTGTTCGCCATGGGTGAGGTCATCGGCGCGCTGCATGCCGTTGGCGAGCGCTCGTCATTCCAGCACCGAAGTACTCTGGACCTGGATGCCATGGTGCTGGAAGCGAGGGAGCGGGTGCTTGGCAGCCACTGGCTGGGGCGTCAGCAGCGCCGAGCCTATGAGCGGGTGACTGCCGCCCTTCACGAGTCCCTTCAGCCGTATGCCTGGGCTGGTGAGAAGGCGATCCGCGTGCATGGCGACTGCCATATAGGCAACGTGCTTGGACGCGATGAGAACTTTACTCTGGTGGACTTCGATGACTGCCTGATGGCCCCAGCAATTCAGGACCTCTGGATGCTGCTCACGGCGGAGCACGACGCCGAGTGGCAGATGCAGCTGTCGGAAGTGATGGAGGGCTACGAGCAGCACCGAGACTTCGATCGCCGTGAGCTGGCGTTGATTGAGCCGCTGAGAACCTTTCGGCTGATGCGCCATAGCGCCTGGCTGGTAGCACGCTGGGAGGATCCCGCATTCCCGCCGGCCTTTCCCTGGCTGGCCGATGCCGGCTACTGGGACGGTCATATCCGCATGCTGGAGCAGCAGCGCCTGCTGTTGGAAAAGTCGCCGCGCTGGCTGGCCTGAGGATCGCCTGGAGAGGCATGAGAAGGCAGACGCGCCCCTCCGGGGGCGCGTTCGCTTTAGTCGTCAGGGGCTTACTGATCCGGGTCGGGACGTCCGGCCGGGATCGGATTGGCGATGCCGGCGCCTTCGGCCTGGCGGCGCTGTTCATTGATACGTGCCGCGGGGTTGTCCTGTTGCTCGATGTCGAGCGCGCTGGCGAGCTTGAGCTGGAAGACGTGTTCCGGCGTCAGCTCGCAGCGGCCGTCGTCGCAGGCGTCCACGCCGTAGCTACCGTCCATTTCGTAGGCGGCAGCCGATATCTCGCCACTGAAAATTTCACTCTCTTCGCCTTTTGCCTCGATACAGGTAAGGGCCTGGGCGGTGATGCGGACGCGTTCGCCATCCAGCCGGGCATTACCCACCAGTACACAGTATTCTGGCAGCGCATGGGATGCAGGGCTGTCACCACCGGCAGGACTGAGCAGGATGTCATCCTGGCGTGGTGTCTCGTCATCGAGAGTGAGTTCGTCGATGACATGAACGGCGACGCTTGCATCGGCGGGCAGCGTCAGGGTGGCGGCGGAAGCGACAAAGGGCATAATCAGCAGGGCCAGGCCGGCGGCTGCCAGGATCGGGATCTTGATCATAACGGGCTCTCGATGGACACGGCTGCGCATGGGGCAGTCATTCGAATGAGGCGATTCTATCACAGCCCTCCGAGGGGCCGCAGTGGGCGAATGTCGCAGGGAAGTACCGCGGGTGACTCTTGGCCTGCGATCGGGACGCGGTTGCGATAGAATCACCGTTTCAAGAAAACTTTAGTTATACAAAGATGAAATTTTGTATATCATTTGTGCATTAAGTGGTGGCCAGGCCATCACCCAACCATCGGTAAGCGTGGGGCCGACCATGATCGAAGAACTTGCCAACCACTATCGCCAGATCATTCTCGAACTGGGTGAGGACCCGCAGCGAGAGGGGCTGCGTGATACCCCCAAGCGGGCAGCCAAGGCCATGCAGTTTCTCAACCGCGGCTATGCCCAGACGCTTGAGGACATCATCAACGGAGCGGTGTTCGAATCCGAAACCGACGAGATGGTGCTGGTAAAGGACATTGAGCTCTATTCGATGTGTGAACACCACCTGCTGCCTTTCATCGGCAAGTGCCATATCGCCTACCTCCCCAATGGCAAGGTGCTGGGGCTATCCAAGTTTGCGCGTATCGTCGACATGTTTGCCCGGCGCATGCAGATCCAGGAAAACCTGACGCGACAGATCGCCGAAGCGGTGCAACAGGTAACCGATGCCAGGGGGGTAGCCGTCGTTGTCGAAGCGCGGCATCTCTGCATGATGATGCGAGGCGTGGAGAAGCAGAATTCGAGTATGACCTCATCGGTGATGCTGGGGGCCTTCCGTGAAAACCAGCCGACGCGACAGGAGTTTCTCACCCTGGTCAACAGCCGCTGACGTCTCGGATCGACGGCGATCCATTACTTTCTGCTGCGACCTGTTCTTCCACTGGAGTCCACGCCATGACGCTGTACGCCCTGGATGATCAACACCTTGATCACGATCTTGCGACCATCCGTATCAAGAACCTGCGTTTGCGCACCTATATCGGGATCAAGGACGACGAGATACAGAAACGCCAGGATGTGCTGATCAATGCGGTGATCCGCTATCGTGCGGACAATGCCGTGGCGTTCAATCATATTGAGCAGGCGTTGAATTACCGCACCATTACCAAGGCGGTCATTGCCCTGGTCGAGGAGAACCGGTTTCTGTTGCTGGAACGAATGACCCGTGAGGTCCTCGACTTGATCATGTCCCATGAGGCCGTTCTCACTGCACAGGTCGAGATCGACAAGCCTCATGCGCTGCGCTTTGCCGATTCGGTGTCGGTCACGCTGTCGGCAAGCCGAGAACCCCGTCGCCCGCGCTGATTTTCCCCCTGAGTGATTCGACCTTTCTTCGCATCATTATCCTCGATTTGGTGCGCGGGGGCTGAACGCGTAGCATGTAGAGGGATTATTTCCGGACTCACAGGGAGTGAAGACTCGTTGCACAGAGACAAAATGTCCCCATCCTCATCGCGCCGACACTATTCCCCCTGGGCCATGGCGTCCATCGTCACGGCAATCATCTCGCTGTTGCTCGCAGGCAGCATGCCCCCGGTGAATATCGCCGCCGCCATCTTTGGCGTCATGGGGCTGCGTCAGATCCGCCGCAACCCCGAGCGCTACATTGGCCGCCCTTTCTGCTGGATCGCCATCGCGCTGGTGCTGATACTTGCCATACTGACTGCCATGGTTCAGCCCCCGCTTGAGGAAGGGGTCGAGCAGCACATGGTGCCGGAACAGGGCGCTGAGGCGCTGGACTGAGGACGCCCTGCCAAGCCGCGTTTAACTTGTACAATTGGCCGCTTATCGGCCGGGAGAGACGATCATGGAAGCCTTGAAGGAAACGCAGCTTTACTGCCCCTTTGCCTACATCGATGGCAGTTGGGTCGCCGCCGACAGCGGCGAACAGATCGATGTCGTCAACCCCGCTACCGGAGAGTCCTTCGGTAACGTGCCGCGCCTGGGGCGTGCCGAGACCGAGCGTGCGATCGCTGCTGCAGAAGCAGCGCTCCCCGGATGGAAAGGACTTACCGCCCAGGAGCGGGCCGATATCCTCATGAAGTGGCATGACCTGATGCTGGAGCATCAGGACGATCTGGCCATGATCATGACCCATGAGCAGGGCAAGCCGCTCAAGGAAGCCGCCGGCGAGATAGCCTATGCCGCGAGTTTCCTGCGCTGGTTCGCCGAAGAGGCCCGACGCATCTACGGCGAAACCATTCCCGCCGCCAAGACCAACCAGCGTATCGTGGTGACCAAGCAGGCTGTGGGGGTGGTGGGCGCGATCACGCCCTGGAATTTCCCCGCGGCCATGATCACGCGAAAGGCCGGTGCGGCGTTGGCCGCCGGTTGTACCATCGTGGTCAAGCCGGCCAGCCAGACCCCGTTCTCCGCCACCGCCCTGGCGCTGCTGGCCGAGCGCGCCGGGGTGCCACGCGGCGTGTTCAACGTGGTGCCCGGACGGGCAAGCGAAATTGCGGCGGCAATGACCGAGTCTCCCAGCGTGCGCAAGATCACCTTCACAGGCTCCACCGAAGTGGGGCGTCAACTGATGGCGCAGGCATCACAGCACATCCAGAAGATATCGCTGGAACTGGGTGGCAATGCCCCTTTCATCGTCTTCGAGGATGCGGACCTGGATGCCGCCGTGGAAGGTGCCATGGCCGCCAAGTTCCGCAATGCCGGCCAGACCTGTGTCTGCACCAACCGTTTCTTGGTGCAGTCCAGTGTGGTCAATGCCTTCTGCGAAAAGCTGGCAGTCGCCATGAACAGCGAGCTCAAGGTGGGTGATGGCACCGATGCGGGCGTCAATATCGGGCCGCTGATCGATAGCAAGGCCGTGGACAAGGTAAGTGAGCACGTGCATGACGCGGTGGACCATGGCGCTCAACTGTTGTTGGGGGGAAATCCGCACCCGCTGGGAGGTAATTTCTTCACCCCGACCCTGATCAGCTTTGCCACAGCTAAAATGAAGGTGGCCCACGAGGAAACCTTTGGCCCGCTTGCCGCGGTCTTCCCCTTCGATGATGAAGAGGATGCCGTGCGGATGGCCAATGACACTGAGTATGGACTGGCATCCTATTTCTATTCGCGAGACCTGGGTCGGGTATGGCGTGTGGCCGATGCGCTGGAGGACGGCATGGTCGGCATCAACACCGGCCTGATCTCCAACCCCACCGCACCCTTCGGCGGGGTCAAGGCGTCCGGGCTCGGTCGCGAGGGCGGCCATCAGGGGCTGGAGGAGTTTCTCGAGACCAAGTACCTCTGCATCGATCTTGGCTAAGCAACAGCGGCGTTCGTCCCTTTTGCCAGGCAGCAAGATGGTACGGGTGGCCACTGACATGAGCGGCGCCGGGGACAGGTCGTAGCGGAGGTCTTTTTCCAGGGAAGGAAAAAGTAGCGCCCAGGGAAGTGTTCACAGCGCCTCCGCGAAGTCCTGTCGCCGGGATAGCCGCGACGTTAGGCACCGGTGACCCGCCAAACAAGCGAAGCCCCCATCAATCTGACTGCCCGTCCAACTTGGGGGCAGTTCAGGTCGATGGGGGCTTCTTGTATTACGATGGGTTGGCGGTGCTCGCTATGAGCCTGCCGCTTCTCGCCGCAGGCTCAGTGCTTAAAATGGCGCATGCCGGTAAATACCATGGCAATCCCCGCCTCATTGGCGGCGTCGATCACTTCCTGGTCGCGCATCGAGCCGCCGGGCTGGATCACCGCCGTGATACCGGCCGCAGCGGCGGCATCGATACCGTCCCGGAACGGGAAGAAGGCATCGCTCGCCATGACCGAGCCGGGTACCGCCAGCCCTTCGTCTGCGGCCTTGATGCCGGCGATCCTGGCCGAGTAGACGCGGCTCATCTGGCCGGCGCCCACGCCAATGGTCTGGCCGGCCTTGGCGTAGACGATCGCATTGGACTTGACGTACTTGGCCACCTTCCAGGCAAAGGCCAGGTCGCGCATCTCCTGCTCGCTGGGCACCCGGTCGCTGACCACTGTCAGCTCATCGCGTCCGACCATGCCCAGGTCCCTGTCCTGGACCAGCAGTCCCCCCGTCACGCGCTTGAAGTCGTGAGCGTACTCGCGCTTGCCGGGCCAGCTGTCGCCGACGTCGAGCAGGCGCACGTTCTGCTTCTCGGCGACGATGGCCAGAGCGTCCTGTTCAACCCCTGGGGCGATGATTACCTCGACGAACTGGCGGTCGATGATGGCGCGGGCGGTGTCGGCGTCCAGTGGCACGTTGAAGGCGATGATGCCGCCGAAGGCGCTGGTGGGGTCGGTGGCAAAGGCCTTGTCATAGGCTTCGCTGGCGCTGGCGCCCACCGCCACGCCGCAGGGGTTGGCGTGCTTGACGATCACGCAGGCGGTCTCGGTGAACGCCTTGACGCACTCGAAGGCGGAATCGGTGTCGGCCACGTTGTTGAAGGAGAGCGCCTTGCCCTGCAGCTGAGTGGCCGTTGCTACGCTGGCTTCGCGGGCATCGGCTTCCACGTAGAAGGCAGCGCTCTGGTGCGGGTTTTCGCCATAGCGCATGGACTGCTTCTTGTGGAACTGCAGATTGTAGGTGCGCGGGAAGCCATCCTCGCTGCCGGGGACCCGGCTGCCCAGGTAGTCGGCGATGGCGGCATCGTAGCCAGCGGTGTGCTCGAAGGCCTTGACGGCCAGGTCGAAGCGGGTGGCGCCGGATACGCAGCCCTGCTGTGCGTTCATTTCGGCCAGCACGCGCTCGTAGTCGCCGGCATCCACCACGATGGTGGTGTGGGCATGGTTCTTGGCACAGGCACGTACCATGGTGGGGCCACCGATATCGATGTTCTCGATGGCATCATCCAGGCTGCAGTCCGGCTTGGCCACGGTCTGGGCGAAGGGGTAGAGATTCACGACAACCATGTCGATCGGGGCGATGTCATGTTCGGCCATGACCGCATCGTCCTGGCCGCGGCGGCCGAGGATGCCCCCATGGATCTTGGGGTGTAGCGTCTTGACCCGGCCATCCATGATCTCGGGAAAGCCGGTGTGCTCAGAGACTTCCGTCACGGCGATACCGCTTTCGGCAAGCAGGCGTCGCCGCCGGGATAGAGCAGCAACAGATGGTCGCACCAGCGTGCCGCCAGGTTGAGGNTCGCCGAGCAGGTGCATGCCTCGCTGGATCTTGGGGTGTAGCGTCTTGACCCGGCCATCCATGATCTCGGGAAAGCCGGTGTGCTCAGAGACTTCCGTCACGGCGATACCGCTTTCGGCAAGCAGGCGAAATGTGCCGCCGGTAGAGAGCAGTTCGACCCCTTGTGCACTCAGGCCCCGAGCGAAGTCGACGATGCCACTCTTGTCGGAAACACTGATGAGGGCGCGGCGAACCGGTCGGGAGGCGGGGATATCGGACATGATGCGACTCTATGTTGAAGGTGGGGGGAAGTAGTAGGTACTACCGGGCGGCCAAGGGCCAGCCAATTCAGATCAGGTCATGCTGCTTGAGCTTCTTTCGCAGCGTGCCTCGGTTGAGCCCGAGGATTTCGGCGGCGCGAGTCTGATTGCCCTGGGTATAGTCCAATACGGCAGCCATCAGCGGGGCTTCGACCTCGGCCATCACCATGGCATAGAGGTCGGTCGCAGTACCGCCATCGAGGTGATCGAAGTAACGTCGCATGGCGCAATCCACGGCCTCACGCAGTGGCTGTTCTACCGACGCTGCCGGCGAGGACGGCGTGTCGAGGCCGGCCACTTCGGTGCAAGGACCGATGTCGATTTCCGACAGGTTGGGGTTCCGGTTGAAGGCTTCACGATTCATGCGGCACTGATTCCATTCGCTGCCCTGGAGGAGGCTGGGCCGCTCCCAGGGCAAAAGAGGTCGTCGATGAAGTCATATTGCTCGGCTGGATGCTGAAGGACATTGAAGGCAGCGCGTAGTTCGCGCTGCCGACCCTCGCCGAGTCGATGATCCGATGCGAGGTACCAGCCGAGGTGTTTGCGCGCGATGCGCACCCCCATTGTCTCCCCGTAAAAGGCGTGCAGGGCCGACAGATGATCTAGCAATACGTCGGCGCGCTCGCGCTCCGTGGGTGGGGGCAGTGCCTGTCCATGGCGAAGGTAATGGTCAATCTCGCGGAATATCCAAGGGTTGCCCTGGGCGCCGCGACCGACCATCACCGCATCCGCTCCAGTATAGTCGAGAACGAAGGCAGCCTTCTCCGGCGAGTCGATATCACCGTTGGCGAACACGGGAATATTCACCCTTGACTTGATGTCGGCGATGGTATTGTACTCGGCCTGGCCGCTGTAGCGCTGCTGACGATGACGGCCATGGACCGCCAGCGCCTGGATACCGGCCGATTCGGCGAGCCGGGCCACGCGGAGCCCGTTGTTGCTGTCGGCGCACCAGCCAGTGCGGATCTTGAGCGTCACCGGAACGTCCACCGCGGCGACCACTGCCTCGAGAATCTCGGCCACCAGGGCTTCATCGCGCAGGAGTGCGGAGCCGGCGGCCTTGTTGCACACCTTCTTCGCCGGACAGCCCATGTTGATATCGATGATCTCTGCCCCCTGAGCGGCGTTAAGGCGAGCCGCTTCGGCGAGCATCGCCGCATCGCCACCGGCAATCTGCACCGTGCGAGGGCCTGGCTCTCCGCGGTGGTCCATGCGCTGGCGAGACTTGCGGGTGTGCCATAGCGAGGGATCCGAAGTCACCATTTCGCCTACCACTAGGCCAGCACCCAGTCGACGGCAGAGCTGTCGAAAGGGGCGGTCGGTCACACCGGCCATGGGGGCTAGGACCACCCGGTTGGGTAGGCGATGTCGGCCGATCTGTGGCAGGGGGCGGCTATCAGGCATGGTGCAGTCTAATGGCTTGGGGGCTGCATATCATACGCCCCCGTCGTCGTATGGTGAAGGCGGCAATAGGTGGTGTTCCGCTTCAGATCGGTCGTTGTCCGCTCAGGCGCACCCATCCTTCGCGAATCTCCGGTTCGTCCATGACCAGGCCCTGTTCCCGGTAGGCCTCGAGGACCTCGCCGGCTTGGCTCTCGAGGATGCCCGAGAGCACCAGCCGGCCGGCCGGAGCCACGTGTCCGGCAACGGTCGCTGCCATGTCGATCAGCGGCCCGGCGAGAATATTGGCGATCACCACGGGAAAGGTCGTTGCCGTGCCGGACTCTGCCAGTTCCTCGGGATAGCAGAGGCGGAGGTCTTCATCGGCAATCGCGTTGCGGGCGGCATTGTCCCGGCTGGCCTGTAGCGCCTGGGGATCGATATCGGTGCCGATGGCCTGTCCTGCGCCGAGCTTGAGCGCGGCGATGGCCAGAATGCCCGAGCCGCAGCCGATGTCGAGTACGGCTCGTTCATCTAGCTCGCCTGTCAGGCTCAGGCCGTCCAGCCACTCCAGGCAGAGTGCCGTGGTGGGGTGGGTGCCGGTGCCGAAGGCGAGCCCCGGGTCGAGATGCAGGTTGACCGCATCGGGGTCTGGCGGCTGGTGCCAGCTCGGCACGATCCACAGCCGCTGGCCCATGCGCAGAGGCTGGAAGCCGTCCATCCACTCCCCCTGCCCTGACAGGCATAGTGCACCATCCATGGTCGCCGCCTGGAGCAGTTCCGAACTCAGCACGACGTTCAGAGGGAACGCCAGTGGCGGATCGACAAGGTCGTCCGGCTTGGCGTCATGCCCCAGAAGTTGCACCCCCTCCCAGCTCCGCTGCCGATGCGTAAGACGCAGCGTGCCCTTCTGCCAGTCCGCATCGATCTCGCGAACACGACCATGGACCGTCAGGGACGCCGGCACATCCAAGTTGAAGAGATGGAGGATGGCACCCTCCGCCAGGCACGGCAGATAGATCTCGCGCAGGTGGGGCAGGCGGTCGAGCTGCAGGTGCAGGTAGTGCTGCCGACCACAGCCGCGCAGATCCAGGACTTCCAGTGCTGGATCGTCGTGCAAGTCCAGGGCGCGCAGCCGCAGTTCATTCAGCACGAGACGGCGCCCTTGGTCGGCATTGCCGGTCGGGCCATGCAGGGCGACGACCTGGCCCAGCGTCTCGCCCAGGCCTATGCCGGCATCAGCGAGCTGATTGCGCTGCACAGGCCCGGGGAGTTCGCCATCGAGCAGGTGTTCATGTCGAAGAACGCCGACTCGGCACTCAAGCTAGGGNTATGCTGCTCGGGGTCGGTCTCGAAGGCCCAGTTGTAGCGCTTGCCCTGCAGCGGGTAGGCCAGTGCCGCCGGCATCTGGGTGCGGAAGTCGAGACGGTAGTCGGGGCCGCCGGCTTCCAGCAGCAGTACGCTGACCTCGGGGTCTTCCGTAAGCCGGGCGGCAAGCACGTTGCCGGCCGAGCCGGCGCCGATGATGATGTAGTCGAATTCGCGAATCTGGGACATAACCTTTCTCACTGATAACGCCACGGAAGCGGGCCTGCTAACGGGGGGCTCGGGACTGACCCGTCGACAAGCCCCGGAGCGCCGGACCATCGAGGAGGCGCTGTGAATCCTTCCTTGGACGCTACCGATGCCATCCCTGGCATCGGACCCCCTCTACGACCTGTCCCCGGCGCCGCTCATCTTGCTGGCCGCAGCATACACACGGCCTGTAGCTCGAGATCTGTGGCTTAGAAGACCGACTCGAAGGGCCCCATCTCCACCTGCACCGATTTGGTCTGGGTGTAGTGGGCCAGGGTCTCGATGCCATTCTCGCGGCCCACACCGGACTGCTTGTAGCCGCCCACCGGCATCTCGGCCGGCGACTCGCCCCAGGTGTTGATCCAGCAGATGCCGGCTTCAAGGCGGTGGATGGTGCGGTGCGCCCGGGCGAGGCTCTCGGTGAAAACGCCCGCGGCCAGCCCGTAGTGGGTGTCGTTGGCGCGCCGGATGAGCTCCTCGTCGTCATCGAAGGCGAGTATCGCCATCACCGGGCCGAAGATCTCCTGTCGCACGATGCGCATCTCGTCACTGCAATCTGTGAAAACGGTGGGCGCGGCCCATGCGCCCTTGGCGAAGGCGCCCTCTGCCATCGGCTCACCGCCGATCAGTAGCCGGGCACCCTCCTGCTTGCCCAGCTCGATGTAGGAGAGCACCTTCTCCTGATGGCCATAGCTCACCAGGGGGCCGAAATTGGTCTCGGGGTCGAGCGGGTCGCCGGCCCTGATACGGGCCACGCGCTCGGTGATCTTCTCCTCGAAGGCCTCCTTCACGGAGCCATGGACGAAGACGCGAGTGCCATTGGTACAGATCTGGCCACTGGAATAGAAGTTGGCCATCATCGCCGCATCGGCGGCGCGGTCCAGGTCGGCGTCGGCAAAGACGATCAGCGGCGACTTGCCGCCGAGCTCCATGGTCACATCCTTGAGCGAGGAGCCCCCGGCGGCAGCCATCACCTTCTTGCCGGTGCCCACTTCGCCGGTGAAGGACACCTTGTCGATGCCGGGGTGCCCAGTCAGCATCTGTCCCACGCGTCCGTCGCCCTGGACAATATTGAAGACGCCATCCGGCAGCCCGGCCTCGGTGAATATCTCGGCCAGCTTCATGGCAGTCAGTGGCGTGACTTCGCTGGGCTTGAGCACCACGGCGTTGCCCGCGGCCAGCGCCGGGGCGGCCTTCCAGCAGGCGATCTGGATGGGGTAGTTCCAGGCCGCGATGGCGCCGATCACACCTAGCGGCTCGCGGCGGGTATAGACGAAGGACGACTCGCGAAGGGGAAGCTGGCTGCCCTCGATGGCGGGGGCCAGGCCGGCATAATATTCGATGACATCGGCACCGGTCACGATATCCACGGCGGCGGTTTCGCTGATCGGCTTGCCGGTATTGCGTGTCTCCAGCTCGGCGATCTCGTCATTACGCTCGCGTAGCAAGGCGACCGCACGGTTCAGGATGCGTCCGCGCTCCATGCCGGTCATGGCCGCCCAGACGCGCTGGCCCCTGCGAGCCGCGGCGACGGCGTTGTCCACATCGGCTTGTGAAGCCTGCTGCACCCTGGCGAGGAGGCTGCCGTCATAGGGGTTGTGGACGTCGAAGGTCTCGCCGGAAGTGGCTTCCACCCGGCGGCCGTCGATATAGAGTGTTTCGGTTTCGAGGCTTGCCATGGTTGCTCCTGTCAGGAAACGGGTGTGGACTCGTAGTTGGCCAACAGCTGATTGAGGTAGTCATGGGCCAGGCGTCGTGCACCGTCGGCATCCAGCCCTTCCGGCGTCAGGGCGCCGCGTAGCCAGAGACCGTCGATTGTCGCTGCCAGGCCATGCGCGGCCTGGCGAGCCTTGGCTCGGGGCATGAGGCGGCGGAACTGGCTGCAGAGGTTGGAGTAGAGGCGTCGATCGTTGACCTGCTGCAGGCGCTGCAACTGGGGCTTGTGCATGCTGCTGGCCCAGAATGCCAGCCAGGTCTTGGCCACCGGGCCGGAGACCTGGCTGCGGTCGAAGTTGCCGTCGATGATTGCCCCGATGTGCGCGCGGGGCGACGCATCGCCCAGGGCTCGACGGCGAGCGGCGACGGCATCGCCCAGATCGGTGAGGATCTGTCGCATGGTGGCTTCCAGCAGCCCGTCCTTGCCGCCGAAGTAATGGCTGATGATCCCGGCGGAGACACCGGCATGCCCGGCGATGCGGATGACTGTCGCATCGGCAAGGCCGACCTCGTCGATGGCCGCCATGGTGGCCTGGATCAACTGCTGACGCCGAATGGGCTCCATTCCAACCTTGGGCATCAGGCACTCCTTGTATCATGGTGACGACTGCCACCGGTGACGACGGTGTCGTCGGTCGCTGGCGGCACTATTAAGCATGTCTTGCAGCATGCCATTTTTTTATTGAACGTTCAATCAATAAAAGATAAGCGACAACCCCAGCTTGCCACCGTGACATGCTTCGGGCATAATTTCGCCCCGTTGACCGGGCAATGGTATTGGCTCGGCACCGAAAGGCTACGTAGCTCAGCTGGTTAGAGCACATCACTCATAATGATGGGGTCCCCTGTTCGAATCAGGGCGTAGCCACCAGAATACCTGAAGGCGCCCGCACGAAAAGCTCGTGCGGGCGCCTTTCGTTGTGCATAGAAGCGGCCGGGGCGGGGAATCCGCCCTTGACCTGATCGAAGCGATCCGTATACTACGCACCGTGTTCAGGGCCATTCCCCGATAGCTCAGTTGGTAGAGCAAATGACTGTTAATCATTGGGTCGCAGGTTCGAGTCCTGCTCGGGGAGCCAATGAACGCGTGCTGATCGTACTAGCATCTGATTGAAGCGCCATTCCTCGATAGCTCAGTTGGTAGAGCAAGTGACTGTTAATCACTGGGTCGCAGGTTCGAGTCCTGCTCGAGGAGCCATCAGCTTCTGTTGAAAGCCATCAGCTGTTGTTGAGAGCCATCAGCGCTTTGACGAGAGCCATCAGCTTGTTGAAGGTCATCAGCTTGTTGAAGGCCATCAGCTCTTGCATGGCGTCAGCATATCCTGCCTTGTTGTCATCAAGACCGATCCCGGATAGCTCAGTTGGTAGAGCAAGTGACTGTTAATCACTGGGTCGCAGGTTCGAGTCCTGCTCCGGGAGCCATAAGGCCTCATCTCCGGCCTGCTTCACCCCATCTCTACGTTTGAGCCGCCCCGTTCCTTCTCTCGATGGAGCGCGAATGAGCTGTGTCTCCTTGCCAGGAGCGACGCATCGGGCCGGCACCAAAGGCGTCTGGCGCTGACCCACCGCTTTCAATCGAGAGCCTCCTGAAGACGCTCCAGCCCCCGCCGGGCGAGTTGCACGGGGCGCGAGTCACTTATCGTCCATGCGGCCATGGAGCCGTCATACATCGCGACGTTGTCGAATCCGGCGACCTCGCTGAGCACAAACCAGTCCGTTGCCGCCCAGTGTCCGGTATTGCAGAAGGTGATGGTGTGAGCATTGCGATCCAGCTCGGCAGTGTTGATGCGTGAGGAGAGACCTTCCCGGTCCAGGTAATAGGCGCCCGCACGGTCGCCGAAGTTGCTGTGATAGGGCAGGCTCCTGGCGCCGGGTATAGTCCCGGCAGTTCTCACGGCCGGTGATATCGTTTCGCCGGTGAAGTAGTCCGATGGACGGGCATCGACCAGTTGGGTCTGGGATTGACGTGCCTGCTCAACCTGCTCGGTCGTGGCGATCAGCTCCTTGCGCAGGGTGGCATGAAACTGTTTGGCTTCAGTGGCGGGAACGGAGCCGCTGGCGACGTCGAAGCCCTGTTGCTGCCAGCCGGCGAAGCCTCCATCGAGAATGGCGACTTCGTCATGGCCTAGAATCTTGAAGGTCCAGTAGATGCGTGCCGCGCTGCCGAAATCCGTGGGTCCGGTCCCGGCGGGGACGATCACGACCGTCGTATCATTGTCGATACCGAGGCTTCCGATCAATTCCTGCAGAGGTTCGATCTCCGGCAGCAGGCCCGCTACGTCGTCACGCTCTTCGCGCCAGCCATCGTCGGTGTAGCTGCTGTAGCGGCTGCCGGGGATGGGGGCGGCCTCGAAGCTTTGGCGGTCGCCGCCACCATCGATGGAGGAGCGTACATCAAGGACGACCAGGTTCTCGTCATTCAGGTGCGGGTCGAGCCACTCGGCCTCGACCAGTGGGGAAATCTCCGCGGCCTGGACCTGCGCCGATAACCACAGCGCACTGAAGGCGAGTACGAGAGCGCGTAACATGAGCTTGACCTCGTCTGTCGGGTTTATCGTGAGCCTATGCTCTCGGCCAGGGAGCGGCAAAGGTTCAATAAGACCGAATGCCGTCTAGTACAGCATGCTCGGCAATAAGCGACAGGGAAGCACTGCACAAATGCCTGCGCGAGCGAATCGCTGCGTTGCGCGGTGCTCGGAATCCTCACATATACCCCATATGCTCCGGTTCCTGCGCTCCGTGCGCCTTGTGCTTCATCTCGCTCGTCGATTTGTTCAGTGTTTCCACAGCGCATGATCCATGCACTATCGCGATTTCGGTGAGTATCGCCCCGACAGTGCATGTCGGGGCGGAGACTCACTTCTTCCAGGCGTGGCCAGCGAAAGCCTCGTCGAGCTCCGGGTGATTGAGGTGGTTGGAATAGTTGGACAGCGTCTTCACGGCCAGCGCCAGCACGATTTGCAGCACATGCTGCTCCTCGAAGCCGGCATCAAGGAATGCCGTGACGTCTTCACGGTTCGGCATGCCGCGGGTGTCGAACATGACGCCGGTGAATTCGCTAAGCGCGGCCAGGCGAGAGTCGGGAATCTCCCGATCCTCACGGATCGCCTCGAGCACATCGCCAGGCACCTGAGACATTTTCTCTGCCAGCATGCTGTGGGCGGACATGCAGTAGCTGCAGCCGTTGAGTTGACTGATGGTCAGGAATACCACTTCCTGCTCCGGGGGGGTGAATCCGGAATCCTCTCGGAAAAGTTCATAGCCGTGCAGGTAGGTGTCAAGTACGCCGGGCGCCTTGGCCATGCCCTTGTACATGTTGGGCACGAACCCCAGCTTGGCGTTGGCCTTCTCGAGCAGTGGCCGTGCCTTGGCATCGGCATTTTCGAGTGTCTGCGGGGGGAGTTGTAGTCGATAGTCGGCAGTCATGATGACTCTCCTGTATTCCTTTCAATAGCGTAAGGGGACACCGTGGGGTGTCGGTTTATATATGGACTGATCGGTCCATATATGTCGTAAAAAATCACCTCGATCGTTCAGCGCAATGTGCCGAGCAGCAACTCGGCCGCGGCTTCAGTCTGTGCGGGTGCGGCGCCGGACTTGAGCAAGGTGCGCAGGCCGGCCATGCCCAGCGTGAGATAGGTTGCGAGCGCCAGTGCGTCACGATCTGAGGCGATATCGCCTTCGGCCTGTGACCGAACGACGGCCTCGTGGAACAGGGCAGTGATGGCTTGGACGCTGAGCCTGGCCTCGATGGCTGCGATGTCGCCACGTTGGCCAAGCTCACTGGCGGAATTGAAGATCAGGCATCCCAGGGCAGCTCGCTCGCTGCCGGACTCCTGGGCTGTCTCCACGAACAGCTCCCGAAGAAAACCCAAGGCTGAGGGCGACGCTTCCAGCCGGTGGTTGAGTCGATCGATCAGATTGCCGCGATAGCGGCGCAGCGCCTCGAGAAACAGCTGTTCCTTGTTGCCGAAGGCCTGGTACAGGCTGCTGCGCGATATTTTCATCGCCTCCAGCAGGTCGCGGGTCGAAGCACTGTCGTAGCCTCTGGCCCAGAAGACCTGCATGGCGGCGCTCGCGGCCTCGTCGGGGCTGAATGCGATGGGGCGTCCACGTGTCATGCCTTGAATTTAGAACCAATCGGTACATAAATCAAGCCTGGTGAAGTTCATCTTTCGACGAAGAACGCTGTAAGGACTGGAAGCAAGCGCCGACAGAGTCATCACGGCACACCAATAAGGGAGCAGTCGAGGCGCCATCGGCAGAGGGTGGCGCCGATAAGAAGCCAGCCGTAAGGGCTGACTTCTCTGCACGATGACATGCCATCGCATGTCTCTTCATGACACTACGGAGGTCATCATCATGACATTGCAAGACGAGAAGCGCCGAAGCCTGCTGGGAAGGCTCAGCAAGCAGCTGGGTTATGCAGCCCCGGCACTGGTGCTGGTAGCCAGTGGTGCCGCCTTTCAGGCCGTGGCCAGCGAATCATCAACGGAGCCTACCTACACCAGTGGCGTGGAAGCGCCTCTGATGCTGGCAGAAGCCCATGCCGAAGGCGAAGCGGAAGCCGAGGGGGAGGCAGAAGGCGAAGCTGAGGGAGAAGCGGAAGGTGAAGCTGAGGCCGAAGCAGAAGCGGAGGGCTAATGGAACGTTAAATCCCTGAGTGGGTGGTCGGGCCGGCAACCCTGGCGCCGGCCCCGGTTTTCTCACTTGCGATCAACAGGTAAACCGCCATGTCATCTATAATAAATCAGGCATATCCTCCCCAGGCGGGTCTCATTGAAGAGAACCTCCTGGCATTGTCACAGTTGGAGGAATTCCTTGATGCCCTCACGCCGGAGCAGTACCGGCACAACTTTGGTCACGATGGTCGCCATACGCTGGGCAAGCACATACGACACATCATCGATCACTATAATGCCTTGCTGAGCAGCCTGGACGATGATGTGATCGACTACGAAGATCGTCCTCGGGATGAGCGTCTGGAGCAGTGGCCGCAACAGGCCGTTGATCGCCTGACTGACATCAAGGCTGAGCTGATCGCCCTGGTTGGGCACTGTCCAACTGGCTGCTTGAGCCTGAATTATCCCCTAGGCAGTGGCGTGCAGGTGCTGGATACCAGCCTGGCGCGCGAACTCGCTTTCCTGACCAGCCACACCATTCATCACATGGCGATAGTGGGCCTGCTTGCCGATCAGCTCGGCATCACCTTGCCCGAGGCGTTCGGCGTTCACCCCTCTACGTTGAGGCATTGCCAGCGAGACATCTCTCGCCCTGTCGCCGCATGGCCAGCATGATGGTCCGGGCGTGGAGCTCCGACCAGGCTGCGGGCGACTGAACGGCAGCACAAATGTCAGCTCGAATCTGCCAGGTGCTTCAAGGGTAGGCCCCCTCCGGCATTGGCCGGAGGGGGAGGACATCAGAAGCGTGAGGCCATGCGGCGCTGAGTGAGCTCGGCATAGTCGGCGAGAATAGCGGCGGCCTCGGTCACCTGAACACGCTCTACGGGCTCTTCCTCGTCGTCTTCGTCGCGGGCATCGATAAGCTCTTCGAGGAGGTCGAGGCCCAGGGCGTCACGGCGCTCGTTTTCCAGCGACAGTTGCTCGGCGTCCCGCGCCTCGACTTCACGCTGGCGCTGTTCACGATCGAGGCTCACGCTGGTGTGCTCCTCGCGCAGGCGCCGAGCCATGTCGGCGCGCTGCTCCAGAAAGACGAAGTTGGGGTGGGTGTCAGCACGCTCCCGGTGGCGTGAGCGCAAGGTCTCCAGGTACTCCCAGGGTTCGCCGTAGTGGCGATATTGCACTTCTTGAACGGTATCCCACTCCAGCGCGTTGTCCAGACTGCTTTCGCCGATCCGCTCGGGATCCACCAGGTTGGGGAACAGTATGTCCGGCTCGACGCCGCGATGCTGGGTGCTCTCGCCGGAGATGCGGTAGAACTTGGCTCGGGTGAGCTTGATCTGGCCATGGCTGAGGTCACTCAGAGTCTGCACAGTACCCTTGCCGAAGGTGGCATTCCCCAGCACCAGGCCGCGGCCATAGTCCTGAATGGCCCCGGCAAAGATTTCCGATGCCGATGCCGACAGCCGGTTCACCAGTACCGCCAACGGGCCGTCGTAGAGCGTGCCGGCCTCGGTGTCGCCATAGAGGCTGATACGCCCACGCGCATCGCGCACCTGAACGGTGGGGCCGCGGTCGATGAACAGGCCGATCAGCGAGTTGGCTTCCTGCAGGGCGCCACCGCCGTTGTTGCGCAGATCGAGCATGATGCCATCGATACCTTCCTCCTTGAGTCGCTCGACTTCACGGGCGACGTCACGGGTGGTGCTGCGGAACTCCTCCTCGCCGGCCTGCCAGGCATCGAAGTCGACATAGAAGGTGGGGATCTTGATCACGCCGATACGCTTCATGCCGTCGTCACGCTCGACTTCGATGATTTCTCCCTGGGCCGCCTGATCCTCGAGATCGACCGTATCGCGGGTGATCTCGACTTCGTGGGAGCGGGTCATGTCCATGGCTTCTGCCGGCACCACCTCCAGGCGCACCACGCTGCCCTTGGGCCCACGGATGAGATCCACGACCTCGTCCAGGCGCATGCCGACCACGTTGACGATCTCTTCGCCATCCTCCTGGCCGACGCCAATGATGCGGTCGGCCGGCTCCAGCACACCGGCGCGGTCCGCCGGGCCTCCGGGAACCAGGCTCGAGACCTTCACGTATTCGCCGTCGGACTGCAGCATGGCGCCGATGCCCTCCAGCGACAGGCGCATCTGGATGTCGAAGGATTCACCCTGGCGGGGGGATAGGTACTCGGTGTGGGGATCTATGCTGCTGGTCACTGCGGCCATGAACAGGCCAAAGACGTCTTCACCGTTGGTCTGGCGAAGCCGGGAGAGCTGCCCTTCATAGCGCTGGCGCAGGTTGGTCTCGACCTGTTCTTCGTCCTGGCCGGTGATATCGAGGGTCAGGGCAGCGTTCTTGAGCCGCTTGCGCCACAGCTCATCCAGTTCCTCCTGATTCTCGGCCCAGGGGGCCTCGCTGCGGTCGAGCTCGAGGCGCATATCGGTCTCATACGTGTAGCCGAGGCCCTCGTCGATCTTGTCCAGCAGCCACTCGAAGCGCGACTCGGCGCGATCGTGATAGCGTTGATAGAGCTCATAGGCGGGGGCCAGCTCCCCCTCGAAGAGCATGTCGTCGATGCGCTCCTCGAGGTGACGAAAATCATCGACGTCACTGCCGAGCAGGAAGGCACGCTGTCCATCGAGTACATCGAGATAGCGCTCGAAGGCCACTCGCGACCACTCATCGTCAAGGGTGGCATCAGCATAGTGCCCATAGCGCAGCGAGTCGGCCACCTCTACCGCTGCTTGACGCTGGGCTTCGCTGGGCTGAATCTTCGCCAGCGCCACATTGCTGGTAAGCAATACAAGGGCCAGCAGTATGGCTGAGTGCCGAATAACGGCTAGCAGGCTCATCAATGAAGCACTCCCGGTTTCGTGTAAACTTCCTTCCCTAGACACGCGCAAGGCTTGCGAGTTGCAAAGGACGACACGGTATTGTAGCAGTTGTCTCGTCAACCACAGACCCCCTGAAGAGGATTCTCATGTCACAGGAAGCCCGCATTGAGCGTCTGCTCGACTTTCTGCAGCGCTCGCCGACCCCTTGGCACGCCGTATCGGTCATGGCCGAGCGGCTAGAGGCCGCCGGCTTCCGTCGACTGGACGAGTCACACCCCTGGCAGCTGGCGGCCGGGGAGCGATTTTATGTTACCCGCAACGACTCCTCCATCGTTGCCATACAGCTACCCCGGGAGGGGCTCGACGCCCTGCGCATGATCGGTGCCCATACCGACAGCCCTGGTCTGAGGCTAAAGCCCAATGCTGCCCAGACATCGATGGCTGGCTGGCTGCAGCTGGGTGTCGAGCTCTACGGCGGGGCGTTGCTAGCCCCCTGGTTCGACCGTGACCTGGGCCTGGCGGGGCGCGTACATCTGCGCCGGGCCGATGGCCGGCTGGAAGGGTTGCTGCTGCATGTCGACCGTCCTGTGGCGACGATCCCCAGCCTGGCGATCCATCTGGATCGAGAAGCCAATAACGGACGAGCGCTGAACGCCCAGACCCAGATGGCGCCGGTCTTCCTCCAGGGGGGCGAGAAGGCCGATCTCACGCGGCTGCTGCTGGAGTGGCTCGATGCCCAGCATGACATCGGGGACGCGGAGATTCTCGATTTCGAGCTGGCGCTCTTCGATACCCAGCCTCCGGCGCGGGTGGGGGTGAGGGGCGAACTGATCGCCAGTGCCCGGCTGGACAACCTGCTCTCCTGCTTCATCGGCCTGGAGGCGCTGCTCGAGTCGGATGGAGCCCAGGGTGTCGTGCTGGTCTCCAACGACCACGAGGAGGTTGGCAGTGCCAGCGCCTGCGGCGCCCAGGGCCCCTTCCTGGGTGATGTCCTGCGCCGCATCAATGCCCAGCTCGGCGATGTGGGCGGGGCGGGGGAGGGGAAAGACGAGAGCTTCATCCGGCTGATCCAGGCCTCGCGCATGATCTCCTGCGACAACGCCCATGCCCTGCACCCCAACTTCACCGACAAGCACGATGCAGCCCATGGGCCGGCCCTGAACGGCGGTCCGGTGATCAAGGTCAATGCCAACCAGCGCTATGCCACGAACAGTGCCACCTCGGCGCTGTTCCGCGACCTGTGCCACGAGGCCGGGGTTCCGGTCCAGGTTTTTGCTACCCGCGCCGACATGGGCTGTGGCAGCACCATCGGGCCGATTACCGCCACCGAACTGGGTGTGCCGACGCTGGACGTGGGCGTCCCCCAGTGGGCCATGCACTCGATTCGGGAGACCGCCGGCGCCCAGGACGTGGAATACCTGACGCGGGCGCTCGTTGCCTTCTGCAATCGCGCAGAGCTGGCCTGAGCGACGTACGGGAGGCACCGGTCCTGCTCCCGGATCTCAAATGTCGAGGATACTTGCCATACAAAAACCCGGCGCCAATGGCGCCGGGTTTTCGGTATCTGGTGGCTACGCCCTGATTCGAACAGGGGACCCCATCATTATGAGTGATGTGCTCTAACCAGCTGAGCTACGTAGCCATTCAACGGAGGCGAAGTTTACGGATTCGCCTCCGGCAGGTCAAGGTTTGTGGTTACACATTGAAGCGGAAGTGGATCACATCGCCATCCTTGACCACGTACTCCTTGCCTTCCAGGCGCCATTTGCCGGCATCCTTGGCGCCCTGCTCGCCGCCGAGGGTGACGAAGTCGTCATAGGCGATGACCTCGGCGCGGATGAAACCCTTCTGGAAGTCGGTATGGATCACCCCGGCGGCTTCCGGGGCAGTGGCGCCTACCTTGACCGTCCAGGCGCGGACTTCCTTCACCCCGGCGGTGAAATAGGTCTGCAGGCCGAGCAGGCCGTAGCCCGCGCGGATCACCCGGTCGAGCCCCGGCTCCTCCATGCCCATCTCGTCGAGGAACATGGCGCGTTCATCGTCGTCCAGCTCGGCGATCTCCGCCTCCAGCTGGTTGCACACCGGCACTACCACGGCGTCTTCCTCGGCGGCGATCTCACGCACCACGTCGAGGTAGGGATTGGCCTCGAAGCCGTCTTCGTTGACGTTGGCGATGTACATGGTCGGCTTGAGCGTCAGGAAGCCAAAGCTCTTGAGCTGGCGCTGCTCGTCATCGTCGAGGCCGAAGCTGCGCAGCGGCTGGCCTTCCGCCAGGTGGGGCTGGATGCGCTCCAGGATGGCCTTGGTGGCGATGGCCTCCTTGTCACCGCCCTTGGCGACACGTACCAGACGCTGGATGGCCCGCTCGACGGTATCGAGGTCGGCCAGGGCCAGCTCCATGTTGATGATCTCGATATCGGCCCGTGGGTCGACCTGGTTGGCCACGTGGATGACGTTGTCGTTGTCGAAGCAACGTACCACATGGGCGATGGCCTGGGTCTCGCGGATATTGGCCAGGAACTTGTTTCCCAGGCCCTCGCCCTTGGAAGCGCCCGCCACCAGGCCGGCGATATCCACGAATTCCATGGTAGTGGGCAACACCTTCTGCGGCTTGACGATGGCGGCCAGCGCATCGAGGCGTGGGTCCGGCATCGGCACGATGCCCACATTGGGCTCGATGGTGCAGAAGGGAAAGTTCTCGGCATCGATGCCGGACTTGGTCAGGGCGTTGAAGAGGGTGGACTTGCCGACGTTGGGCAGGCCGACGATACCGCAGTTGAAACCCATGATGATGTCCTGAAAGTGATGGCGAAAATGGCGTCGGGGTCAGCCCTTGAAGCTGTGCAGCCGGCTCATGGCGCGGGCCCACTCCCCGTTGATGGCCAGCGGCAGGGTGGCCAGGCATTCGCCGATGGCGCCGCCGATGGCACCGAGCTCGGCCTTGCCGGGTCGGCCCAGAACGTAATTGGTGACCTGACGTGAGTCGCCGGGATGGCCGATGCCGATACGCAGGCGATGGAAACTCTTGTCGTTACCCAGGGCGCTGATGATATCGCGCAGGCCGTTGTGTCCGCCGTGACCGCCGCCCTGCTTGTAGCGGGCTGCGCCGGGTGGAATGTCCAGCTCGTCATGGGCCACCAGCAGTTCGTCGGGGGCGATCTTGTAGAACTGACACAGGGCCGCCACGGCGGCACCGCTGCGGTTCATGAAGGTCGTAGGCTCGAGCAGATGCAGGTCGTGCCCATCGAGCATTACCTTGGCATAGAGGCCCAGGACCTTCTTCTCCGGGCGCAGCTCGGTACCGGCCTGGCGTGCCAGGATTTCCACCAGCCAGGCGCCGGCATTGTGACGGGTCTCTGCATAGTCGTCACCGGGATTGCCCAGCCCGATGATCGCTTTCACCTGGGGCATGCGGGGTCTCCAAAAAAAACAAGCGCCGTAGCGCTTGGTCGGGTCGGGAAGGGGCCGCCGCAGGGCGGCCCCGACAGGGCCGGTTATTCGGCCGCGCCTTCGCCTTCCTCGCCTTCACCTTCCTCGCCTTCGGCATCTTCACCGCGCACCTTGGGCTTGCTGATGGTCAGCACGGCGTTGTCGTGATCGGCGCCGTGGGAGAGCTCGACAAGCGTCACACCGGCCGGGACCTTGAGGTCGGAGAGGTGCAGGGTAGTGCCCAGCGTGACCTCGGCGATGTCGACTTCCAGGAAGTCGGGCAGGTCCTTGGGCAGGCAGCTGATCTCGATCTCGTTGGAGAGGATGTGCAGCTCGCCGCCCTCGTCCTTGATGCCCTTGGACTTCTCTTCGCCCACGACATGCAGCGGCACGCGAATGGTGATTTCGTGGGTGGCATCCACGCGCAGGAAGTCGGCGTGGGTGACCAGCGGCTTGTACGGGTGGCGCTGGAGATCGCGCACGACGACCTGCTGCTTCTTGCCGTCGACGACCAGGTTGAGTACCGAGGAGAAGAAGGTTTCGTCTTCGATGGCCTTGTAGAAGGCGGCCTTCTCGACGGAGATCGGCTGCGGCGCCTGCTCGCCACCATAGATGATGGCCGGCACCTGAAGGTTCTCACGACGCAGGCGGCGGCTCGCACCTTTCCCCAGGTCGTTGCGAACGCTGGCATTGAGAGTGAAATCGGACATGATGTTGCCTCTTGCTTGAGATAAGGAAATCACGGCGGCCCGCGACCTGACCACCGCGTTTCCGAAAGCCCCGTGGGGCACTTTTCCGACGCCCTGTTCTTGCTGAAAGTCGCTGAGACTCAGTGGAACATGGCGCTGACGGATTCTTCATTGCTGACACGACGAATCGCCTCGGCGATCAGACCGGCTACGCTGAGCTGGCGGATCTTGCCACTGCGGCGAGCCACGTCGGACAGCGGGATGGTATCGGTGACGACCACTTCGTCGAGCACCGACCCGGTGATGTTGTCCACTGCAGGGCCGGAGAGGATCGGGTGGGTGGCATAGGCCACCACACGGCGAGCGCCATGGGCCTTGAGTGCGTCGCCGGCCTTGCACAGGGTGCCGGCGGTATCGATCATGTCGTCGACCACCACGCAGGTACGGTTCTCGATCTCGCCGATGATATGCATCACCTGGGCCTGGTTGGCCTGGGGACGGCGCTTGTCGATGATGGCGAGATCGGCATTGAGCTGCTTGGCGATGGCGCTGCCCGAAATCGACCCCATGCCGGCAGAAGCGATGACCGCAGCCTTGGCCGGACCACCCCGCTGGCGACCGGTCGCGGCATAGGCCATGTCAATGAAGAACTTTCCGGCGCCGGTGCTCTCGAGAAAAGCACCAAACAGCACAAAGATAAAGATATAGGTGGCTGCCACACCCAGCGGCAGGCCGAAGATCCCTTCCTGTCCCAGGTAGAGCTGTCCGGCAACCCGATCCAGGTTGTAGCCACGGTGTTCGAGGATGCCCGGCATGAACTGCCCCAGCCAGGGCAGCTCACCGCGAGGGCCGGCGAAGGCGTAGACAATGGCCAGGGCGCCAATCAGCGTCATGCCGAAGCCCACCGCTCTACGGCTGGCCTCCAGCACCGTCAACGTGGCGATACAGCCGACAAGGATATCGGTCTGGCTCCAGAAGCCCGCGCGGCTGATGATCTCGTCCAGGTAGAGCACCAGATAGCCACCCGTGACCAGGGCGCCGGCGAAGAACATGGCATCGATGAGCCAGCCCAGGATACCGCGTTTGCGGCCGGGCCCGAACACCGGAAACATCAGGAAAGCCAGCATCATGATCAGCATCAGGTGGATGCTGCGCTGGTAGAAGAGGCCCAGCGGCTGGATGCCCGCCGAGTAAAGCTGGAAGAGGGAAAGCCCCACCGCCACGATGGTGATCAACCACAGGACGAAGCGGGGCTGGATGGCGTTGCCACCCGGCATCACCACCGGTGGGTTTGTGGACTCGCTCATGGATTCCTCGTCAGACGTCGTCTGGCTAGCTCAGTTGTCGAGCATGTTGAGTTGAATGGTGACACGCTGGCCCGCGGCTATATCGCTGAGGCTGATCCGGTTTGTCTCACCGTCGCGCTGCCATACTAAACGATGATCGACCTCAGGTGAGCCAACGCGCAAGACATAGCGGTTGCCGGGTACGGGTTCGTGGATATTCTCGATCCAATAGCCGCCCTTCCCGTCGGAGACCTGCTCACCCCGCCCCTGGGAGTGTCCGAGGCCCGCGGCAAAATCGGGCTGATGGCTGCGCTCGAGCTCCATCCGGCCCTGGTGATGTCGATAGCAGTCGAGTACCGGGAAATGCCTGACGGAGTGGTTCCAGCCCAGGCACCAGCGGTCACCCTCCGGCATCGGGACGCGCAACAGCAACTCATCCTCGACGCTTCGCACCTCGAGCCACTGGCCACCAGCTGCCACTGCCGGGCCAAACCATAACGCCCACAGCATCAGGGCGGACAACGTGGTCCGCCCTGATGCCATGGCTTGGCGCACTCCGGGACGCATGGTTTCCTGTCCCTGGCGTCAACTTTGCGTCATCACGGACGCAGGTCGTCCGGGATATCGGCCTCGATTTCCTCGAAGTAGCGAATGGCACCGGGGTGCAGCGGCACCGGAGTGGACTCCATGGTGAACTCCACGGTGGTGTCGTTGGCCGCCGGGTGCACGGCGATCAGGTCATCGGTACGCTCGAACAGCAGCTTGGTGAGTTCGTAGGCCAGATCCTCGTCCATGTCGGAATTGACGACCAGGACATTGGGGATACTGATGGTCTGCACTGCCTCGTCCATGCCGTCGTACATGCCGGCACGCAGCTCATAGGCGGCAAACACCGGTTCTGCTTCACGGGCGTTCTCGATCTCTTCGTCCGAGAAACCGATCAGGCGAATGTCGCGGGTAGCCGGCGAACAGCTGTCGAGTACCTATGCCATGGCCGGGCGGCTGGGCATCAGTCAGCCCAGTGTCGTGCGCAAGCTGCAGCGCCATGGGTTACGTATCGAACGCATCCATCGCTAGCGCTTCTTCTCCAGGTAGTGGATGTTGACGCCGCCCTGTTGGAAGTAGCCGTCGCGAACCAGATCCTTGTGCAGATCGATATTGGTCTTGATGCCTTCCACCAGGAGTTCGTCGAGTCCATTGCGCATGCGCGTCAGGGCGATCTCCCGGCTGTCGCCCCAGGTGATCAGCTTGCCGATCAGCGAGTCGTAGTGGGGCGGTACCGTATAGCCGGTATAGAGATGCGAGTCCATGCGCACACCGAGGCCGCCGGGGGGGTGGTAGAGCGTCACCTTGCCCGGGGAGGGCATGAAGGTGCGCGCATCCTCGGCGTTGATGCGGCACTCGAAGGCGTGCCCATGGATCTTGACGTCTTCCTGAGCGATCGACAGCGGCAGGCCGGAAGCGATGCGAAGCTGCTCGCGTACGATATCGACCCCCGTCACCATTTCGGTGACCGGATGCTCCACCTGGACACGGGTGTTCATCTCGATGAAGAAGAATTCGCCGTCCTCGTAGAGAAACTCGAAGGTTCCGGCACCGCGATAGTTGATCTCGATGCAGGCCTGCCGGCACGCTTCCAGTACCCGGGCGCGTGCCTCAGGGTCGATACCGGGCGCAGGGGCCTCTTCCAGTACCTTCTGGTGGCGTCGCTGCAGCGAGCAGTCGCGGTCAAAGAGGTGGATGGCGTTGCCCTGGCCGTCGGCCAGCACCTGAACCTCGACATGGCGCGGCTTCTCGAGAAACTTCTCCATGTAGACGGTACCGTCCCCGAAAGAGGAGTGCGCCTCGGTGCGTGTCACGTTGACGGCGGAAAGCAGGTGGGCCTCGGTGTGTACCACGCGCATGCCGCGACCGCCACCGCCGGCGGCGGCCTTGATGATCACCGGGTAACCTATGCGTCGAGCGATGGCGATGATCTCGCCTTCGTCATCGCCCAGCGGGCCGTCCGAGCCGGGTACCGTCGGCACGCCGGCGATCTGCATCGCCTCGATGGCGCTGACCTTGTCGCCCATCAGCCGAATGGTCTCGGCCCGGGGCCCGATAAAGACGAAACCGGAGCGTTCCACCTGCTCGGCAAAGTTGGCGTTCTCGGAGAGAAAGCCGTAGCCGGGGTGTATGGCGCTGGAATCGGTGACCTCCGCAGCGCTGATCAACGCCGGGATGTTCAAATAGGACTGTGCCGAGGAAGCCGGCCCGATACACACGGCCTCGTCGGCCAGTCGCACGTGCATCAGTTCACGGTCTGCCTTGGAGTGAACGGCCACGGTCTTGATGCCCAGCTCCTTGCAGGCACGCAGGATACGCAGAGCGATCTCGCCGCGGTTGGCGATGAGAACCTTGTCCAGCATGATGAAGTCCGCCAGTTCTGGGTGAAAGATCAGGAGATGACGAGCATCGGCTGGTCGAACTCAACGGGCTCACCGTCCTCGACCAGAATCGCCTCGATAACACCGTCACGATCGGCCTCGATCTGGTTCATCATCTTCATGGCTTCGACGATACACACCGTCTCGCCTTTCTTGACGCTGGAGCCGAGCTCGACGAAGGGCTTGGAGCCCGGCGCAGGGCTGCGATAGAAGGTGCCGACCATGGGTGAGGTCAAGGCGTGGCCCTGATAGGAAGATGCCGTTTCTGCAGCCGGTTCCGGTGACGGCGAAGCGCTGGCCGGGGCTGAAGTGGGCTGCGGCGCACCATACTGGGGGGCCATCTGAGGCTGTGGCCAGCTTACGCCATTGGGATGACGGCTGATGCGGACGGACTCTTCGCCTTCCTGAATCTCGATTTCGCTGATGTTGGATTCTTCGAGCAGTTCGATCAGCTTCTTGACCTTGCGGATGTCCATGACTCTGTCTCGATCGGTGAGTAGGTGACAGGTGGCCGGGACGCTGTTAACCCAAGCCAACTTTCGATAGATCCCGGCAAGATGTCGAATATTGCCGACGCTATCGGCCTTGATATGTGTTGTTGGCGGAGTGTGCCTAAAATCGCGAACGATGTCCAGCGAGAGGGAACGGTGTTCGCCATCTCGGTTGGGAGGGTATTCGGTCATTCATGGTAGGAGCGGGCGATGAGGCTGGGATCAGCTGCTGCGCTGGCCAAGCCAGTCGAGGAGGCTCTCCAGGTGGGAGGCAAATTCGTTGGCCCGTACCTCACCCTGGATGCGGGCCTCGCGTATCTCTTCACCCTGGTCGAAGAACATCAGGCTGGGCGGGCCGAACAGGCCGAAATGGTCCAGCAGCTCCCGGGACGCGTCGCCGGTGCGGGTCACATCCACGTTGATGCGGGCGAACTGCGACAGCGATTCGGCCACCTGGGGGGTGGGGTAGACCTGGCGTTCCATCTGCTTGCAGGAAATACACCAGTCGGCGGTGAAATGCACGAAGGTGGGCATGTCCTGCTCGGCGTTGCGCAGCAGGGTGGCCTCCAGTGATCCCAGGTCTTCGACGGTGGTTATCTCGGCGGCTTGCTGGGCGTCGCCGGTCAGGGCCAGCGGTGGGGCCAGGGGACGAAGCGGGTCATGGCCCCCGCGTGCGGCGCCGATCACCAGCGCTAGACCCCAGGTGAGCAGCAGCAGGCCAGCGGCCTGGCGGACACGTGGCCAGCCCTGAGTGAGGTTCAGCGAGAGCGCGCCAAGGGCCAGGGCGCTGCCGATGGCCAGGGCGGCCCACAGCAGCAAGGTGACCGGAGGCGGCAGCAGGCGCTCCACCAGCCAGATCGCCACCCCGAGCAGCAGGATGCCGAAGAGTATCTTGACGCCGTTCATCCAGGCGCCGGTGCGCGGTAGTGCCGTGGCGCCGAAGGTACCGACCAGCAGCAGTGGCACACCCATGCCCAGGCCCAGTGCGAGCAGGGCGCCGCCGCCCATCACTGCATCCCCGGTGGTGGAAATGAATACCAGGGCGCCGGCCAGGGGGGCCGAGACGCAGGGAGAAACTACCAGCACCGAGAGTGAGCCGGCACCGGCCAGGCCGACAGGGCCACTCTTCTGGGCACGGTTCTGCAAGGCGTCGATGCGCCCGGCCAGCCGAGGGGGAAGGCGCATGTCGAAGGTGCCGAACATTGCCAGGGCAAAGAGGGTGAAAAGGCCGGCAAAGACGATTAGTACCGGTGCCGACTGCAGGTGTGCCTGGAGATTGAGGCCGGCACCGAACAGGCCCATCAGTACGCCGACCGCGGCGTAGGTCAGTGACATCCCGCCGACATAGCTGGCCGAGAGGATGAAGGCGCGGGGCCGGGTCGGATTCTGGCCGACGATGATCGAGGAGAGAATCGGCACCATCGGCAGCACGCAGGGCGTGAACGTAAGCGCCAGGCCTGCAACGAAGAACAGGCCGAGCGTCATCGGCAGGCTGGCGCTGCTGATCAGGGCATTGAAGCGACCGTCCTCGCTCTGCGGCGCCTGCAGCGTTCCAGCTACGCTCGTTGAGCGATCCGCGTCGCCGGTGCCTTCTCCGCCGTCACGCCATCCCACGAAGGCGGCGGGCATGTTGCGTTCCGGTGCCTGCAGGTCAACCTGCTCCGGGGGGTAGCAGAGTCCGGCGTCGGCACAGCCCTGGAAACGGACAGTGATGTCCAGCGGGCCGGCGGCGTGACCTTCGATGGGGGCTTCGAACACGACCTTCTCGTAGAAGACGTAGACATCGCCGAGGAACTCATCGCTCTTGAATTCGCCCGCTGGTATTTCCGGCTCACCCAGCTCGGGGCCGTCGTTTCGGCTTTCGACCCCTAACTGATGACGGTAGAGGTAATAACCTTCGGCGTTCTCGAAGCCGATGTAGAGCGTCTCGCCGTCGTGCCAGGCGCTGGGCTGGAAGGCTTCCATCACCGGCAGGAAGTCCCCCTGGTTCCCCGATGAGGACGAGAACCACTGCGCCTGGGCCACAAGGGGCAGACATGCAAGCAGCAGAAGGGCCAGCCATCTAAGGGGGTAGCGGATAGGCAACGCAGTCATCCTTTTCCAGGCCTGGTCGGGCGCCTTTGAGACTCGCTTCGACGTTGGGAGTTCCCGCGTGGCGAGCCATGGGGCGAGATGAAAATTTCTCCTGCCAGAATAACTCACGTCGATAGCATATTAGAACCGAAGCACCGCCGCCCGGCTGCGTTTGTTTGTCGCACTACCCCCG
This sequence comes from Halomonas chromatireducens, assembly GCF_001545155.1. Lineage (NCBI taxonomy): Bacteria > Pseudomonadati > Pseudomonadota > Gammaproteobacteria > Oceanospirillales > Halomonadaceae > Halomonas > Halomonas chromatireducens. The sequence goes on from NZ_CP014226.1 coordinate 1,300,937, forward strand.
CCTGGTTGTCGCTTTGGGTAGAGTCAGGTCTGGATTCGTCCACGACGTTGCGCCATGGGTGAAAAGAGCTGGGGGGTAGGGCATAGCAGGGCACAAGCGTCGCGGACCGCCCAAAGGCGGCCCGCAAGGTGATCCGTGTCAGGGGGTGTGATCAGGCTTTTTCGTAGGCCGCCACGGCTTTCTCGATGGCCTTGCGGGCGGCATCGGCCCCTTCCCAGGATTCCACTTTCACCCATTTGCCCTTCTCGAGATCCTTGTAGTTCTCGAAGAAGTGAGCGATCTGCTGGCGCAGCAGCTCGGGCAGGTCGGTGACCTCATGCACGTCGTCATACAGTGTGCTCAGCTTGGCGTGGGGGACGCAGACGAGCTTGGCATCCTCTCCGGCTTCATCGGTCATGTTCAGGATGCCCACCGGCCGGGCGCGGATGATGCTGCCCGCCTGCACTGGAACGGGAGTCACCACCAGGGCGTCGAGGGGGTCGCCATCGTCGGCCAGGGTGTGGGGAATGAAACCGTAGTTGGCCGGGTAGAACATTGGAGTGGCCATGAAGCGATCCACCAGCAGTGTACCCATCTCCTTGTCGATCTCGTACTTGACCGGTGCATGATGGGCAGGAATCTCGATCGCCACATAGACGTCATTGGGGAGGTCTTTGCCGGCAGGGATGTTGTCGAAGTTCATCGTCGCTTCCTTGGTTTGGCGAAAATGCTTTGGCGCAAATGCGAGTGGCCCGAAATGCGGCGAATTATACGGAGCCAAGCTGTGGATTACCAATGCGACATAGGTGATGGATCGGCTTTATAGCTGGCTCGGGCTTTGGTGGGCAGGCCTGGCTCCTGACAAGCGTGTATGATGGCATGCGCAAGTAGCAGGCCGGCCGATCGACGGCAGCACTCGGCAATATAGCGCAAGCGGCAAATCGTGAGGAGCGTGCCTTGGTACCTACCCAGCTGTCACTGAATGTCGGTCAGGCTTTCGTGGCCCCGGATCGGCGTCGCCACCGCAGTTCCATGTCAGTACGTATACCCGATGAGGCGGGGCAGCTCACGGCGAAGGGCGCCTGCGCCCTGATCAGCGATACCAGCTCGCGCAATGCCATCGCCAAGCAGGCGGGTGACCTCAGCGTGCGAGGCTTTCTTGCCGACTATTTTTCAACTCCCGATCATTGGGACGTCAAGACATCGGCGACACGAGTGCTGCGCGCATTGAATGGCTGGTGCTACAGCCAGAGCACCTTCGTCGAAGATGGTAGCTACGTCGCTTCGCTTTCCGCCATGGTGTTTCGAGCTCGCGAGGCTCATCTCTTTCATATGGGAGATACCCTGGTCTTTCGCCTGCGTGGGGCGGAATTCGAGCAGCTTTCGCGGGACCACATTACCGACCTGGGCGGGTATCGCTACCCCTCCAGGGCGCTGGGCCTGGATGGCAGCATCGATATCGATTACCTGCAGCTTCCCCTCAAGCAGGGCGATATCTTCCTGTTCACGACCCAGGCGGTGCGGGGTACGCTGATGCCCTCGGATTATGTCCAACTGATTCGCGAGGATGCCAGCGATCTGGATGCCGCCTGCGAACGACTCGCCAGCGCGGCGCGTGACCGTGCCCAGTCCCGGGGCTATGGTGCCGATCAGTTCTGCTTTCAACTGGTGCGCATCGACCAGTTACCGGAAGAGGGCCGTGACCACCCTGGGCGCATCTACGGTGACCTGCCGATCCCCCCGGAATTGTCGCCCGGCGAACGCATTGATGGCCTGGAGATCCAGGAAGTGTTGTCGCGCACCGCACAATCCCGGGTCTATCGAGTGCGTGACACACGCACCGAGCGCGAGATGGTGATGAAGGCCCCGAGTCCTGAACTCTCGAACCGCAATGCCTACCTGGAACACTTCCTGCTGCAGCAATGGGTGGTGGAGAGGGTCAAGTCGCCCTTCGTGGCTCGTGTCATGGAGCCCTCCCGTCCGCGACGCTACCTCTACTACCTCATGGTCTACGTAGATGGGGTGACACTGTCTGACTGGGCCAGGCGCCATCCCCAGGCCAGCCTGGCGCAGCGCCTGGACATTGCGATTCAGCTGGGCAAGGCGGTGCAGGCACTCCACCATCGAGACCTGCTGCATCAGCGCATTCACCCCGACAATGTCCTGATCGATACCCACGGCCAGGTCGTGCTGACCGATTTCAGTGCCTGTCACATGCGTGACCTGGAGGGGCATCGCCGCTCCCGCGAACTGGCGCGTCAGCTCGGGCTCAGCGAACACAGCGCACCTGAGTATGCGCTGGATGACAGTGTCGGCCGGCGCAGCGATCAATACTCCCTGGCTTCCACCGTCTACTGGCTGTTGACCGACAAGCTGCCCTACGAGCTGGCCCCGAATCAGCTGCGCGGCCATACCGACCTGGAGCAACTGAGCTACCGCAGTGCCCGGCTGTTCAATCCGGAGATCACGCTTGAACTGGACGACACCTTGCGGCGGGCACTGGATCCGCAGCGTCCGCTGCGCTTCCGGCGCATGTCGGAGTTTCTCTATGCGTTGCGTCACCATGACGGGAAGGGCCGGACTGCAGTGAAATCCTCTCGCCTGCTGCGCGAGCCAGCCAATTTCTGGCAGGGTATCGCCGGGATCCTGCTGCTGTTACTGGTATTGTCCTGGCTGCTGAGGTGATGTCATGACAAGCCACGGGCTGGCCATGCCTGGCCAGCCCGTTCGGGCCCCACTACACCCTGATGTCGGCTGAGGCGCCTGTAACGCTCTTCAGAGCTTGAACTCCGCCAGTTTGCGCTCGACCTTGGCGAGCTTGAGGCGGGCGACCTTTGGCAGGCCGTTCTCGTAGGGGGGATAGTCCTCACCCTGAATCAGTGGCAACAGGTACTGGCGGCACGCCGCGGTGATGCCGAAACCATCTTCGCGGATGTACTCGGCGGGCATGAACTTCTCGCGGTTGGCCACATCGGCCAAAGGTGCGGCTTCGATGCGCCACTCATAGGGCGTTTCGCTGACTCGCTTGATGGCCGGCATCATCGAGTTTTTGCCTTCGATGGCCAGCTCCACCGCCTTCTGCCCAACCGCATAGGCCTGCTCGACATCGGTCCTCGAGGCCAGGTGGCGTGCGGCTCGCTGCAGGTAGTCGGCAACGGCCCAGTGGTACTTGTAGCCCAGATCCTGCTTGACCATGCCTGCAAGAGTAGGTGCCACCCCGCCCAGCTGGCGATGACCGAAGGCGTCGGTATTGCCCGAATCCGCCAGGAAGGTGCCATCCTCGTAGCGTGCGCCCTCGGATACCACGATCACGCAGTAGCCGTACTTCTGCACCGCCTCTTCCACCCGGGCCATGACCCGGGCGCGATCGAAGGCCACCTCGGGAAAGATCACCAGATGGGGCGGCTCGCCTTCCCCGTTCCCGGCAAGTGCCCCGGCAGCTGCGATCCAGCCGGCGTGCCGTCCCATGACCTCGAGGACGAAGACCTTGGTGGAGGTGGCGCACATGGAGGCGATATCCAGCGAGGCCTCGAGCGTGGAGGTGGCGATGTACTTGGCCACACTGCCGAAACCCGGCGAGTTGTCGGTGATCGGCAGATCGTTGTCGACGGTCTTGGGCACATGAATCGCGGTCAAGGGGTAGCCGAGCTTTTCGGAGAGCTGGGATACCTTGAGGCAGGTGTCCGCACTGTCGCCGCCGCCGTTATAGAAGAAGTAGCGGATGTCGTGGGCGCGGAAGACCTCGATCAGGCGTTCGTACTGGGTACGATGCGTCTCGATATCCTTGAGCTTGTAGCGACAGGAACCGAAGGCGCCGCCGGGCGTATGACGCAGAGCAGAGATGGTTTCGTCGCTCTCCTGGCTGACGTCGATCAGGTCCTCGGTGAGGGCGCCGATGATGCCGTTGTGTCCGGCATAGACCTTGCCGATGCGGTCGGAGTGACGCTTGCAGGCTTCGATCACTCCACAGGCGCTGGCGTTGATCACGGCGGTGACACCGCCCGACTGGGCATAGAAGGCGTTATGCTGGGCCATGGGGCTTGCGTGCTCCTGATCTCGTGCGGGGGAATGGTCCGTTTCATGCTTCACGAAAAGGCGCATTATTCTAGTCGAAAGTCGGCGAGGCTGCACGCCGCTGGAGGCGTGTCGTCGGGCCGTGATAGTCTGCCGACTCTTCTGTGTAGGGCCTTGGCGCCCGTTTTCCTGTCGATAAGGTCGGATTCTGATGCACCTTCACATTCTCGGCATCTGTGGCACATTCATGGGCAGTCTGGCGCTGTTGGCTCGCGAACTGGGGTTCCAGGTCAGCGGTTCGGATACCGATGTCTATCCACCCATGAGCACCCAGCTGGAGGAGGCCGGCATCGCGCTGCGTGAGGGGTATGATGCGGCCAATCTCGTCCCACGGCCGGACCTGGTGATCGTCGGCAATGCGCTCTCTCGCGGCAACCTCGAGGTAGAGGCGGTGTTGAACCAGGGGCTGCCCTACGTGTCCGGCCCCCAGTGGCTGGCTGAGCATGTGCTGCCGGGGCGGCGGGTCATCGCCGTGGCCGGCACCCATGGCAAAACCACCACGGCGAGCCTGCTGGCCTGGCTGCTGGAATCTGCCGGCCTTGAACCGGGCTTCCTGATCGGCGGGGTGCCACGCAACTTCGGCATCTCGGCACGCCTCGGGGCGGCGGACGCCCCCTTTGTGGTCGAGGCCGACGAGTACGATACGGCCTTCTTCGACAAGCGCTCCAAGTTTGTGCATTACCGCCCGGAGATCGCCATTCTCGGCAATCTGGAATTCGACCATGCGGATATCTTTGCCGACCTCGCCGCCATCGAACGACAGTTCCATCACCTGGTGAGAACCGTCCCCGGTCGCGGCAGGCTGCTGGTGGCCGATGATGAGCCGGCCCTCGACCGTGTTCTTGCGCAGGGATGCTGGACGCCCGTCGAACGATTGGGTGCCGCGCCCTCGAGCCCCTGGCGGTTCGCGCTGGAGCGCGACGATGCGAGTCGCTTTCGGGTGATTCACCAGCAGGCGGAAATCGATGAGGATGCGGTGGTCGACTGGCCGTTGACGGGTACCCATAACGCACGCAATGCCCTGGCGGCCCTTGCGGCGGGCCATGTGTGCGGCGTCGACCTGGCCCGGGGCTGTGCGGCGCTGGCACGCTTCGAGACGCCGCGGCGGCGCCAGGAGGTGCGTGGCGAGGTGGCCGGCATCCAGGTCATCGATGATTTCGCCCACCACCCCACGGCGATCGCGACAACCCTCGAAGGGCTGCGCGCCGCCACGACACGGGGACGGCTGCTGGCGGTGATCGAGCCGCGCTCCAATACCATGCGCCTGGGCACCTTGAGCGACCGGTTGGCGGCGAGCGTCGCCGCTGCCGACCAGAGCTTCTGGTATCAGCCTGCCGGCCTCGACTGGTCGCTGGAACCGATATTGGCGGCCATACCCGAGCCGGCCCGGCTGGTCTCGGATATCGATGCGCTGGTCGCGGCACTGGTGGCCGAGGCCAGGCCGCTGGACCGTATCGTGGTGATGTCCAACGGCGGATTTGGCGGCATTCATGAAAAGCTGCTGGCGGCCCTGGAGGTGGCACATGGCTGAAGCAAAGTCGGATAAGGGCTTCAAGGCGGCGGTCACCGTTGCCATTACCGGCGCTTCGGGGGCTCAGTACGGGCTGCGCCTGATCGAGGCGCTGGTGGCGGCTGAACATGAAGTGTGGGTGATGGTGTCCAAGGCGGCGCATCTGGTGATCGCCACCGAGACCGACCGGGAGCTGCCGGCGAGGCCCGAACGCCTGGCTCAGGCGCTGACCGAGCGCAGCGCCGCGGCGCCGGGCCAGATTCGCTGCTTCGGACGCGAGGACTGGATGGCCCCGGTGGCCTCCGGCTCCGGGGCGTCGTCTGCCATGGTGATCTGCCCCTGCTCCACCGGAACGCTGTCGGCCGTGGCCACCGGCGCGAGCAACAATCTGATCGAGCGGGCCGCCGACGTGGCGCTCAAGGAGCGTCGTAATCTGATCCTGGTACCCCGCGAAACCCCGCTGTCGGCGATCCATCTCGAGCACATGCTGGCGCTGTCGCGGCTTGGTGCTGTGATCCTGCCCGCCGCGCCGGGGTTCTACCATCGGCCACAGGGCATCGACGACCTGATCGATTTCATTGTTGCCCGAATCCTCAATCAGCTCCGCATCGACCACCGGCTGATGCCCCGCTGGGGGGAGCCGCAAGGTGAAGAGAGCGATGGAGAGAATGCTTGATCAAATTGTCGATCCTGTCGGTCTTCATCCCGACCTTCCTTTTCGTTTCGCTGACGCCCGGCATGTGCATGACGCTTTCCATGGTGCTGGGGATGACCCAGGGGGTGAAGCGCACGCTGTGGATGATGGCCGGCGAGCTGGTGGGTGTGGGTCTGGTGGCCGCCGCCGCTGGTGCCGGTGTCGCCGCGCTGATGCTGCGCCAGCCGGAGCTCTTCGCCCTGTTCAAGTGGGTGGGGGGCGTCTATCTGGGCTATCTGGGCGTGATGATGTGGCGCTCTCGGGGGCGCATGGCAATCCCCCTCGAAAACGTCGACCTGCCCCCGGCCTCACGCGGCCAGTTGGCGCTGCAGGGCTTCATCACGGCGGTAGCCAATCCCAAGGGCTGGGCCTTCTTCGTGGCACTTCTGCCGCCCTTCCTGGATGCGTCGCGCAGCCTGGCAGGCCAGTTGGCCGTTCTGATCACGCTCATACTGGTGATCGAATTCATCTGTCTATTACTGTATGCCGCCGGAGGGCGAGGTTTGCGTCGTGCGCTTGGCGAGAGCGGCAATGTGAGGCTCCTCAATCGTATCGCCGGGACGCTGATGGTCGGCGTCGGCCTTTGGTTGGCGCTGGGCTGAGGTGTAACCGGGCAGCGTCTATACCGGTGGCAGCCAGGCCACCCTCGCCCCCACCAGGACCAAAGACGCCGCGGCCAGCGCGAGCCAGGGGCATGGCGTCAGCGCCGGGCGAGGCTGGTTTTGCCACGAGAGGCGGACGAGCGCGCAGACTACCAACCCCAGCAGGGCGCCGCCGATCAGGTCGCTTAGCCAATGTACGCCAATGACCAGGCGCGAGAAGGCCATCGGTAGTGCCAGTGCAATGGCAACCCAGTAGGCCCAGAATCGTTTCTGACGCGGCAGTCCCTGTGCAAGGAAGGCGGCGGCCAGGCCATAGAGCACCACGGCGGAGGAGGCATGGGCGCTCGGGTAAGCCAGCGAACCGGTGAGGTAGTCCGGCGTATCCGGTCTCGGCCGGCCGATTATCGCTTTGCCCAGTGTATTGAGCAGGGCGATGGCGCCCAGCCCGGCGGCAAGATGAAGGAGAGCTGCCAGGTGCCGCCTCGCCAGCAGCCAGAGACCCCAGGGAATGACCAGTGCCAGAATGCCATACATGTCGCCGACACGCGCCAACAGCTGGCCGAAAGCGGGCAATACCGGCACCGCCAGGCTGTCGAACAGGGCATGTACCTTGAGATCGAGATCGAAGGGGCCGCGCTGTCGTATCACGGCGATGGTCAGTCCCGAGAGCCCGCCCAGCGAGAAAATCAGCAGTAGCCAGCTTGCCAGCGGTATCTCGCCGCTGCTACGCCAGCTGTGCGTCAGCCACAGGCGTCGCATCACCGGGTGGCGCCGAGCGACGCTTGCCAGCAGGCGATAGAGCCGACCGCTGCGGCTGAACTGATGACGCAGCCAGGAAAAGATGAATCCCAGCGCTACCACCAGGAGTGTCAGGGTGATCAGTAGGCCACCCAGGCCGGGAGGCAGGCCGAGCAGCTGTTGCCAGGTCTGGCCGAGCAGGTAGCCAGGGAGAACATAGGCCGGTGCCCAAAGAGCCGCCGAGGCCAGGTTGGCCCAGACGAAGGCGCGCGGGGACATCTGCAGCATGCCGGCAATGAGCGGTATCACCGGGCGCACCGGGCCGACGAAGCGCCCGAAGAACACCGAGAGACTGCCATAGCGCTGGAAGAACCGGGCGCCTCTGGCCAGCCACTCCGGGTGGCGCGAGAAAGGCCAGAGCCGTGTGACCCGTTCTCGTTGTGTGTAGCCCAGGATGAAGCTCAGTCCGTCTCCGATCACCGCGCCAATGAATGCTGCCAGCAGGATAGCGGCGATGCCCATGTCCTGGTGTCCAGCCAGTGATGCGGCCGCGGTGATCAGAACCACACCGGGCAACAGTAGGCCCACCAGTGCCAGGGATTCGAGCAGGGCAATGAGGCCAATAATGAACAGCAGCATTCCCGGCGAGGGAGCGAACAGGTACAGGGTCTCGGTCAGGCTCAAGCATCGGCTCCTTGATAGCGGTCGGCATATGTCAATGCTCTGTAAGGCGACGTGTCAGGATCTGCAGGCGCTGCTCGAAGCGCGTCCATGACTCCCCAGCGAAGCGCTGACAGAGCAGGGTCGGCGCACGCAGTGGGCCGGTGTCCACGAGCACCGTCCGGTTGATGGCCTCCTCGATGCGCTGCTGCACCATTTGTGCGCCGCTTTCGCCGGTATCGGGCAGTACCAGCCAGAATGTAGCCGCGCTGTGGCGTCCCAGAAAGTCATGACGCCGTGAACAGCGATTGGTCTCTCGGCATAGAGTATCCAGCAGCGCTTGACGTGCTCGGCTGCCGAACTGTTCGCTGGCCATCTCCAGCTGAGGCAGATGTATGATCAGGACGGCAAGCGGCTGGTGAAGCAGTTCGGTGCGCTGATACTCGCTGGCGAGGAGCTCGTCGAGAGTCTCCTTGGCCAGGGCGTTGCATTGGGGGTCCCTGGGATCGGTGGCCTTGAGCAGGGCCTCCTGTCGGCTCTGCTCCCAGGGCGCCAGAGCCGCAACGACCATCAGGGCGAGGTAACCGAGGGCCAGTTCGCTGTTGAGTTGCCCATCGTTGACCAGAACCAGCCACACCGGAGCCAGCAGGATGTTCAGCAGTATGGCCGGGGGCAGAGGCACCAGCAGCAGCGTCAGTAGCGGCGCCAGGCCGGCCCAGAAGGGGGCGGCGTTATCCAGTTGGGGGAGCTCCAGCGCCAGCATCAGATAACCGGCTATCAGCACCAGGTAGGCCGAAAGGCGCGCGTTGCTGGTCAGTGCAAGGCGTAGCAGCATGGCGACCATGATGAGCAGGGCCAGGATGGCAGGGATCAGGATGCGGTCATAGTCGCCCATGAGATAATGCCACAGGGCGTAGCCTCCCAGCAGCAGGGCGCCAGCGGCATAGGCAATGACTGTGCGGGTCGACGACCACTTGCTCTCATGGTCCATGGCTGGGCTCCGGATCGATCGCAAGGGCGTTTTGCTGTTGCTCGAACCTCGCCAGCTGTTCGTTGAGGGAACCTGCGACCTCGAGGGTGGTGAAGCGAGCCTTCACCGGGGCGCGCAAGCCGTCGAGTAGCGCCTTGCGACGTGACCGGGCCTGTTCCTGGTCCCGGCTCAGCAGCAGGGCAGCCAGTGTTCGCTGATTGAGTCGATAGCATGTCTCGAAGTCGTGGGTCTGCCGGCACAGGTCCTGGGCAAGCGGCCAAAGCTGATGGCGCGATGTGCCGAGCAGCAGCAATTCCCCATGCACCCCTTCACGCCGGCAGCGCGCCCGTTCGCGACGCAGGTCGGTAGCCAGTTGATGCGCGGTCCAGAGCGGAAGCCCGGGTGCCAGGCGAACGCGCTGGCGTGAGGCGAGTCGCTGCGGCTGGCGCTGAAGGTTGCGTGCCAGCCCGAGCAGCATCAGCGTCAATAGAAGCAGGCCCGAGAAGAAGGACTGTTCGAAGCCGAGTACGCCGATGAGAGACCACCAGGTAAGACCTGCCAGGATGAAGGTGAGGCCCAGCATCCACCTTGGCTGAGGCAGCATCAGCAGGGCCGGCCAGCCCCAGATCCATAGGGCATGACGCTCGGGGTCCGTCCATAGCAGGCCGGCGAGCAAGAGGCCTGGCAGCAGCTGCCAGGGTACCGTGGCGGGCCGCCGGTGGCTGAATTCGAGCAGGGACGCAGTCACCGTCAGACAGGCCACAGCCAGCCACAGTAGCAAGGCGCTGGCGAAAAGCTCCGTCCGGTAGGCCAGAAGGGCCAGAAGCAGTGCCGCGACCAAGAGGTTCAGGCGCATCAGTCCGACTTTGTACTTGCTTTGCATGGTGCCTTACTATCTATGGTGATCGACACGAAGTTGCGCCAGTATAACGTCCACAGCCCCCTCTGAGGCTGTAGTCCAGGAGATATTGATACCGCATGTCCGCTTACGTCTCTCGAACCGAAACCGCCGCCGACCAGGCCATTGGCGATGTCGATAGCTACATGGTGCGCCTGGGTCAGGCTGCACGTGCCGCTGCCACGCAAATGCGCCGGGCCGTCACCGCCGACAAGAACGGCGCCCTGCAGGCCATGGCCGATCAACTTCAGCATCGCCGCGGTGAGATACTCGCCGCCAATGAAAGGGACCTGGCCAGTGGTCGCGACAGTGGGCTCGATGCTGCCCTGCTCGATCGACTCGCACTTGATGATGGACGACTGGACGCCATGGTGGAAGGCCTCCGGCAGGTCGCGGCCCTGCCCGATCCGGTGGGGGAGATCGATGGCATGCGGATGCGCCCCAGTGGTATCCAGGTCGGCCAGATGCGGGTGCCACTGGGTGTGATCGGCATCATCTACGAGTCGCGCCCCAATGTGACCCTCGAGGCTGCCAGCCTGTGCCTCAAGTCCGGCAATGCCTGCATACTTCGCGGTGGTTCGGAGGCTCGCGAGTCAAACGCTGCCATCTCCGCCTGTATCAGTGCGGGCCTGCTTGAGGCCGGGCTGCCCGACGCCGCGGTACAGGTGGTGGCCACAACGGATCGCGCCGCCGTGGGCCGCCTGATCGCCATGCCGGAGTACGTGGATGTGATCATTCCCCGCGGCGGAAAGTCGCTGATCGAGCGCATCACCCGAGAGGCGCGTGTGCCGGTGATCAAGCACCTGGATGGTGTCTGCCATGTTTATGTTGATGCCACCGCCGATCCGGAAAAGGCCATGGCCATCGCGATCAATGCCAAGACCCAGCGCTACGGCACCTGCAACACCATGGAGACGCTGCTGATCGATGCGCCGCTGGCCGACTCGCTCCTGCCCCGGCTGGCCGACGCCTATGCCGAGCATGGGGTCGAGTTGCGTGGCTGCGAGCGGACGTGCCGTGTGCTTAACAGTGCCACCCCCGCCAGCGAGGAGGACTGGGAAGCCGAGTACCTGGCGCCGGTGCTGGCGATTCGCGTGGTCGACGGCATGGAGGCGGCGATAGCGCATATCGAACGCTACGGCTCGCACCATACCGACGCCATCGTCACCGAGCACTATGGCCTGGCTCGTCGCTTCATGACCGAAGTCGATTCCAGTTCGGTGATGGTCAATGCCTCGACCCGGTTCGCCGACGGCTTCGAGTATGGCCTTGGTGCGGAAATCGGGGTCTCCACCGACAAGCTGCACGCCCGTGGCCCGGTGGGCCTTGAAGGCCTCACCACACGCAAGTACGTGGTGCTGGGCGACGGCCAGGTCAGAGGGTGAGCCGACGGGACCCGGGAGCCTCGGCTGGCCAGGGGGGCGTGGCTATGCCGCAGCGTATCGGCATGCTGGGCGGGACCTTCGACCCGGTGCATCTGGGCCACCTGCGCAGCGCCGTCGAATTGCGTGAATGCCTGAGTCTCGACCGGGTGCATATGGTGCCCGCCAGCATGCCGCCGCTGCGTGACAAGCCCACGGTACCGCCTGAAGAGCGTCTCGCTCTGCTGAGGCTGGGCATCGGCCGGACACCGGGCCTGATGGCCGATGCCCGTGAGCTCGAACGCCACGGACCTTCCTACAGCGCCGATACCCTGGCCAGCCTGCGGGAGGAGTACGGCGCCCAGGCGCGGCTGGTAATGGCGCTGGGGCATGACGCCTTCCTCCGGCTGGCGGAGTGGCGAACGCCGGATCGCCTCTTCGAGCTGGCCCATCTGGTGGTAATCGATCGCCCGGATCATGAGGCACCATTGCCCGATACCCTGGCAGAACTGATCGCCCGGCGGGAGGTCGATAGCTGTGAGGCACTGTTTCAGCACCCTTCGGGAAGCCTGTTGCGTCTGGCACTGCCGACGCGAATGGCGATCTCGGCCACCGAAGTGCGTCGCCGGCTTGCCGCAGGCAGCAGTATCCGCTATCTGCTCCCCGAGGCCGTAGAGGCGCGAATTCACGAAAGAGCACTATATCGGCAGCATTGAACGCTGCCAGGGGCCGCGCAAGACGCTACAATGGGCACCGACCAAGACTTCCCGTTGACGAGGGGCTATGCACAACGATTCGCTCAAGACATTGGTGGTAGATGCACTGGATGACCTCAAGGCCAAGGACGTGGCCATGTTGGACGTATCGCGACTCACCAGCGTGACCGACCTGATGATTGTGGCTAGCGGGACTTCCACCCGGCATGTGGCAGCGCTGGCCAACCACATTGTCGAGCAGTCCAAGGCCGGTGGCCACCCGCCTCTGGGTGTGGAAGGGCAGGCCGGCTCCGACTGGGTGCTGGTGGACCTCGGTGATCTGGTGGTGCATGTGATGCTTCCCGAAACCCGCCAACTGTATGACCTTGAGCGTCTCTGGGCCGACCTGCCAAGTGATATGGAGCCCAGAGAGGAGCATGGTAGCGCATGAGAATCCGCCTGCTGGCGGTGGGCACGCGCATGCCTTCCTGGGTCAATACGGGCGTGGAGGAGTACCGCAAACGCCTGCCCCGGGATTTTGCCCTGGAGATTGAGGAAATTGCCCCGGGGCAGCGAGGCAAGAATGCCGATGTGACGCGTGCAGTCACATTGGAGGCGCAGCGTATTCGCGAGCGTCTGAAAGGGGATGAGTTCACTGTGGCGCTGGAAGTCCAGGGCCAGACCTGGAGTACCGAGAGGCTGGCCCGTGAAGGCGAGGCGTGGCGACGTGAAGGTCGTGATGTGGTGCTGATGGTGGGAGGCCCCGATGGCCTCTTGCCGGAGCTCTCCGCCAGTGCCGATCGGCGATGGTCGCTATCGCCGCTCACCCTGCCGCACCCGCTGGTCAGGGTGATCCTGGCCGAGCAATTCTATCGTGCCTGGACCCTGATGGTGGGGCATCCCTATCACCGTTGAACGGTGGTTCCCCGAAATAGTCATTCGAGGTCATAGCCGGCATGCGCGATCGCCGTGACACCCTCAAGAATCCGCAGCAGGAGCTGCGTATCTTTCGAATCCGTTCGCTGCTTGCCGGTTTGCTAATCGTGGCATTGACCGGTCTGCTGATGGGTCGCCTGGTCTACCTCCAGGTAGTGCAGCATGAGGTCTACAGTACCCGCTCTGAAAAGAATCGTGTGCGAGTTGAGCCTCTGCCCCCGACCCGTGGCCTGATTCAGGATCGCAATGGCGTGCTGCTGGCCGAGAACCGGCCCACCTACAACCTGACTCTGATCCGTGAGCGGGTCGAGGACCTGGACGGCACGCTCGACCTCTTGGAAGCCTTGCTGGAATTGTCCCCAGAGGAATCGGATGCCTTTCGGCTGCGCTCACGGCAACGTCAGCGTCCTTTCCAGCCGGCTCTGCTGATGAGTGATTTGGACGAAGCCCAGATCGCGCGTGTTGCGGTCAACCGACATCGTCTGCCGGGCGTCGAGGTCGAAGCCCAACTGCTGCGTTACTACCCCGATGCCAATATCACGGCGCACGCCCTGGGCTATGTTGGTCGCATCAACGCTGAGGAGATGAAGTCGCTGGACCTGGGCCGCTATGCCGGGACGCATTTCATCGGCAAGACCGGGGTCGAGCGCTTCTACGAGGATGTGCTCCATGGTCAGGCAGGGTTACGCAAGGTCGAGACCAACGCGCGCGGGCGGGTTTTGCGCGAGCTGGGGCGTACGGATCCGGTGCCCGGGAAGGATCTGACCCTCACCATCGACATGCAGCTTCAGTCCCTGGCCTATGAGCTGCTCGACGGCCGGCGCGGCTCCATCGTGGCCATTGCCCCCGCCACCGGGGAGATCCTGGCCATGGTTTCGGCCCCGGGTTTTGACAGCAATCAATTCGTTACCGGCATCGACTTCGCCTCCTACCGGGCGTTGCAGGAAGACCTCGACCTGCCGCTGTTCAATCGGGCCATACGTGGCCAGTATCCACCGGGTTCGACCATCAAGCCGTTTCTGGCCATGGCGGGCCTGGCCGAAGGGGTGATCACGCCGGATCGTACCATCAACGATCCCGGCTTCTACCAATTACCCAACGACAGTCGCCGCTATCGCAACTGGCTGCGCTGGGGGCATGGCCGTGTCGACATGGAGCGCTCCATCGCCGTTTCCAATAACACCTACTACTATTCGCTCGCCCATGAACTCGGTATTGATCGGGTGCATGACCAGATGAGTGCCTTCGGCTTCGGGCAGCGGGTAGGGCATGATGTATTCGGCGAAAGCGCCGCCCTTATGCCCTCGCGGGATTGGAAGCGTGGCCGTTTCGGCCAGCCGTGGTACCCGGGTGAAACGCTATCGGTCGGCATTGGCCAGGGTTACTGGCAGGTCACACCGCTGCAGCTGGCCACCGCCACGGCCGTCCTGGCCAATCGAGGCGAGTGGGTAAAGCCTCGCCTGGCCAGCCGTATCGGGGGCGAGTCCGTGGAGATCGCGCTGCCGGACACCCCGCCCGCTCTACCAATCGACAATGATTACTGGTGGGACAGGATATTCTCCGGGATGGAAAAAGTACTCACCGGCCACGAAGGAACGGCCCGTCGTACCGGGGTTGGGCTCGAGTACCGCATGGGAGGCAAGTCAGGCACCGCCCAGGTCTTTTCGCTGGGGCAGGATCAGCGCTATAACGCCGAGGAGCTGGCTGAACGCCTGCGGGACCATGCGCTGTTCATGGCATTTGCACCGTTGGAGGATCCGCAGATTGCCGTGGCGGTGATCGTGGAGAATGCCGGTGGGGGCAGTACCCATGCGGCGCACCTGGCCAGGGCCATGACCGATGCCTGGCTGCTGGATGAAGAGGAAGTGGATGTCGAGCAACTGCGGGAGACAATGGAGAATGAGACCGGCACGATTGCAGGTAACTGATCAATGGCGTTGACGTATCTGACCAGAAGCCTGCGCCGCCGACCGGTGCGTCCACCCGAGAGCGGAATCGCGCGTCGCAAGAGCATCTGGGAGCGTGCTCATCTCGACCCCTGGCTGTTGCTCATGCTGCTGATACTGATGGTGGCCGGCCTGGGCGTGCTTTATAGCGCCAGCGGGCAAAACATGGATGCCGTCATCGCCCAGGGGTCTCGTTTCCTGGTGGCGGTGGTTGTCATGCTAGTGTTGGCGCAGATGACGCCAACCACCTTGTTGCGCTGGGCTCCGCTTGTCTACGGTGCCAGCCTGCTCATGCTGGTGGCGGTCGAGCTGGTGGGTGACATGGGCATGGGCGCGCAGCGCTGGTTGACCATTCCCGGCGTGGTGCGTTTCCAGCCATCGGAGCTGATGAAGCTGGCCATGCCGCTGATGGTGGCAGCGTGGCTGAGCCGGCGTGAGCTGCCTCCCCGCTGGTATGACCTGCTGGTCTGTGGCGTGCTGATCGGTGTCCCGGTATTGCTGATTGCGCGACAGCCTGACCTGGGCACGTCCCTGCTGGTCACCAGTGCTGCGGTATTCGTAGTGCTTCTGGCCGGCCTCTCCTGGCGCTTCATCGCCTTCCTGCTGGTATTGGCCGCCTCCGCCTTGCCGCTGCTGTGGATGAACCTGCACAACTATCAGCGGCAGCGGGTACTCACCTTTCTCAACCCTGAAAGCGATCCGCTGGGGTCCGGCTGGAACATCATCCAGTCGACCACGGCCATCGGCAGTGGCGGCGTATGGGGCAAGGGCTGGCTGCAGGGCACACAGTCCCAGCTGGAGTTTCTGCCTGAGCGGCATACAGACTTCATCGTCGCCGTCTTGGGCGAGGAGTTCGGGCTCGTTGGCATGCTCGTCGTGCTGGTCCTCTACCTGATGATTGTCACCCGCGGTCTCTGGCTGGCGGCAGGGGCACACGACACCTTTGGCCGGCTTCTCGCTGGCAGTATTATCCTGACGTTCTTCATTTATGTCTTCGTCAATGTAGGCATGGTCAGCGGGATCCTGCCGGTGGTCGGCGTCCCCCTGCCGCTGGTCAGTTACGGTGGCACCTCCAGCGTGACCTTGCTGGCAGGTTTCGGTATTCTCATGTCCATTCATGGCCACCGTCGCCTGTTGCCGCGTTAGCGACGGTGAGCGATGGTCATACTTGGACGACAAGCCCCAGCAGGAGTGGCGAGCGAATGATGCCAGTGGGTAAATGGAAAAGGGCCAGCGGTACCGCCGTTGCCGCATTGGCCTTGTTGATGCTGGCGCCAGGGTCGAGTGCCGCAGACTTCGACCCAGCGGAACACGATGGAGCGAGGCAGCTTGTCGATACTCTCGTCGATCGGGGTATCGAGCGAGAGTGGCTGGAGGCGGCCCTGCGCAGTGCCGAGTTCCAGCAAGGTGTGCTGGACGCCATGGAAGGCGCCGCGGAGCGTCGGTTGCGCTGGGACGAGTACCGGGAAATCTTCCTGCAGCCGGAGCGGATCGAGCGGGGCGTGGCCTTCATCGAGGGGCATCATGATGCGTTCGCCCGCGCCGAGGCCGAATATGGCGTGCCGGCGGAAATGATTGCCGCCATCATCGGCGTCGAGACCAGCTATGGACGCTTTACCGGTCGCCATCGGGTCATCGACTCGCTGTCGACCCTGGCCTTCCATCATCCCGTCCGGGGCAGTTTCTTCCATGGCGAACTGACGGCCTTTCTCGAAATCACCCGGGAGCAGGACGTGGACCCGGGCAGCCTGAAGGGTTCCTACGCCGGCGCCATGGGTTACCCGCAATTCATTCCGACCAGCTACCGCGCCTATGCCGTGGACTTTGACGATGACGGCGTGCGGGACCTGTGGACCAACCCGGTGGACGCCATCGGCAGCGTCGCCAACTATTTTGCAGTACATGGCTGGCAGCCGGGCAGCCCGATCTATCATGAAGCCCAAGGGCCGGACGCGCCGCCGGCGACGGTGGATTTCAACCGCACGGCCAGGCCCTATGCCAGCGTCGCCGAGCTTGCCGAGGCGGGTATCCGGGTCGAGGCCGGCCTCGATGACGATGCCCTGGTGGTGCCGCTCTCCCTGGAGGTGTCCGAAGAGGCCTGGCGTTACCGGGTGGGTCATGAGAATTTCTACGTCATCACCCGCTACAATCACAGTCACCTCTACGCCATGGCGGTGACCGAGCTTGCCGAGGCGATCGAAGCCGCGCGTGAGCTGGAGGCCCACCCGCTCGAGCCGACGAGCAACGGCGGGGGTGGGGAATGAAGCCCTGGTATCTCGGCCTGGCACTGGCCACGCTGCTGGCCGGCTGTGCCGGTGGCGGTGGTTCACCGCCCTCGGGCGAGCGTGAGGCTTCGCGTAGCGTACCCTCGTCGGCACCCACCGGCGGTGGGCGCTATGCCATGAGTGGCGATGCCTATCCCGAAAACCCACCGGACGTCAGCAAGATCCCGGATGCGGTGCCCCGTGTCGAGCCACTGTCCCGAGGCGGCAACCGTTCGACCTATGAGGTGTGGGGCAAGACCTACCGGGTACTGCCAGATGCCAGCGGCTACGCCCGGCAGGGAACCGCTTCCTGGTACGGCGAGAAATTCCACGGGTATGCCACCTCGAACGGCGAAATCTACGACATGTACAAGATGACCGCCGCTCACCGTTCGCTTCCGCTTCCGACCTATGCCAGGGTGACAAGTCTCGAGAACGGCCGTTCAGTGATCGTGCGGGTCAACGACCGGGGTCCCTTCCACAATGACCGTGAGATCGACCTTTCCTATGCCGCTGCTGCGCGCCTGGATATTCTGGATCGCGGCACTGGCCGGGTGAAGGTGGAGGCGATCGACCCCGAGCGATGGCTGGCAGAAAATGGTCGCAACGGCGAGAACCGGACAGCTTCGTCGGCGGTCCAATCCTCGCCAGCCGCCGAGGCTCGGACGATCCAGGCGGAGCCGGCCCAGCAGGCCGTCTCCGCACCAGCCAGCGGTTCGGCTCAGGCGGTTTCTGCGTCGAGTCAAGGCACGACGGAGCCCGCCGTTGACCAGGCCGCCATCTATCTGCAGATTGCGGCCCTGGGTTCGGTGGACAATGCACAGGCGCTGAAGGCGAGGCTCGATGGCGAGCTGTCGCATCCGGTACGGGTGGCCGACTCGGCCGGCATGTATCGGGTACAAGTTGGACCCTTGTCTAGTGCTACCCAGGTCGAGCCGGCCCGCGCCGAACTCAGGCGCGCCGGTTTCGACCAGGCGTTTATCGTCAATGGCGCCGACTGATCGGCGCCTTGCTTCTCACTTTCCGATGTTTCCGATGAGATCCAAACCAATGAGAGTGCTGTTCCGTAAACTCCGCCCGCTATTGTTGCCGGCGATGCTGCTGAGCCTGGTTCTGATGACCGCACAGGCGCTGGCCCAGGCGGTGCCGACGCCTCAAACCATGATTCCCGCTCCCCCGCAAATTGCGGCCAAGTCATGGTTTCTCATGGATGCCAACAGCGGCCGGGTGCTGGTCGAGCATAACGCCGATGAGCGCCTGCCCCCGGCGAGTCTCACCAAGCTGATGACGGCCTATCTGGTGGAGCGGGAGCTGGATCGCGGTAATATCAGCATGGACGATATGGTACGTGTCAGTGAGAATGCCTGGCGCACCGGTGGTTCGAAGATGTTTATCGAGGTCGATACCGAAGTATCGATTCGCGACCTGCTCTACGGCATTATCATCGCCTCCGGTAACGACGCCAGCGTCGCCGTGGCAGAGCACTTGGCCGGCGGAGAGGCGCCTTTTGCCGACCTTATGAACCAGCACGCCACGCGCCTGGGCCTGCACAATACCAATTTCACCAATTCCACCGGCCTGCCGCATCCGGAGCAGTACTCCTCTGCTCGCGACATGGCGCTGCTTTCGCAATACATCATCAACGACTATCCCGAGCACTACGCGGTCTACGCCGAAAAGTACTTCACCTACAGTGATATTCGTCAGCCCAATCGTAACCGCCTGCTGTGGCGCGATCCCACCGTCGATGGCTTGAAGACTGGCTGGACGACCGAGGCGGGCTATGGCTTGGTGGCTTCGGCAATGCGTGACGACATGCGTCTGATTTCGGTGGTGATGGGCACCAGCTCCGAAGAATCCCGGGCCCAGGAAACGCAGAAATTGCTCAGCTATGGCTTTCGCTACTACGAGACGCTGAACCTCTACGAGCAGGGTGCCGTGCTGAATACTCCGCGTATCTGGGGGGGGGAGAGAAACGAATTGCGCGTTGGTGTCGATGAGAACGTCTTCATGACCGTTCCCCGAGCCCGAAATCAAGAGCTCGGCGCCCGTCTCGACATTAATCAGGACATCAGTGCCCCCGTCAACCAGGGCGATCGTGTCGGAACGCTGGAAGTACGCCTAGGTGATGACATCGTCGGCGAGCAGGCCCTGGTTGCCCTCGAGTCGATCGAAGAGGGCAATATTTTCAAGCAGCTGTTTGACCAGGTCAGGCGCTTCTTCAGTAATCTGATCGGTGGCTGGTTCGGCTAGTCGGCATCCTGGATGGTGTCGATCTTGGGCACTGTAGAATAGACGAGTAACATATTCGCAAATGCGCTGAAGGGTAGAAAGGACATGAGCGACAGGAAGCTGCGCGACCTGCGTCGGGCGTCAAAGACAAAGGCAGAGCCACCCGGTGCGCCGCCGACGATCGCTTTCCCTTGTGATTACCCGATCAAGGTGGTGGGGGATGCCGCCGAGGACTTTGCTGCCATGGTCTGTCAGGTGGTGTCACGCCATGACAGCGAGTTCGATGCGACGACACTGGAAGTGGTGGAGAGCCGCAACGCACGCTTCCAGTCGGTACGGCTGACCATGCGCGCCACCGGTGAGGCCCAGCTCAAGGCGCTGTTTGCCGAGCTCAAGGCCACCGGGCGTGTCCACATGGTGGTTTGATGGGTGAACTTGAGCTTCACCGCCTGGGCCGCTGTGCCTACGAGCCGGTCTGGCAAGCCATGCGCACGCTGACTGATACCCGTGACGAACGTACACCCGACCAGCTGTGGCTGGTGGAACACGATCCGGTATTTACCCAGGGCCAGGCTGGCAAGCCCGAGCATCTGCTGATGCCGGGCGATATACCCGTGGTTCAGACCGATCGCGGTGGACAGGTGACCTATCATGGCCCCGGGCAGGTGGTGCTCTACCCGCTGCTGGATGTACGACGTGCCCGGCTAGGCGTGCGAGATCTGGTTTCAGCCCTGGAGAATGCCGTGATCGCCGTGCTGGCGGAGTTCGATGTGGAGGCGCGAGCGCGGCCCGATGCCCCAGGTGTCTACGTGGGTCAGGCCAAGATCGCCTCGCTGGGGCTGCGCATTCGTCGCGGGGCGAGCTTTCATGGGGTGGCACTCAACGTTGATGGTGACATTTCCCCCTTCGACCGCATCAACCCCTGTGGCTACGCGGGCATGGCCATGACGCGTCTTGCCGACCTTATTGTCGATTGTCCCGGCGTTGAGGCAGTGGGAGAGCGCCTGGCACAGGCCCTGGCGCTCGAGCTGGAAGGGGAGCTGGTTAACCCACGTTGACGGCGTCGATGCGGTTGGGGTTCGCTTCCTGGCCCGGCACCTCGGCGGGCGCTGCGAGACCGAGATTGTTCTTCTCGAAAACCTGATCAGCCCGATAGCTGGATCGAACCAGCGGCCCCGAGGCCACTTCCAGAAAGCCCTTTTCCAGGCCCAACTGGCGATAGCGCTCGAATTCATGGGGAGTGACCCAGCGTTCGACCGGCAGGTGGTTGCGCGTGGGGCGCAGGTACTGGCCGAGGGTGACGATATCCACGCCGATGGCGCGCAGGTCGTCCAGGGTGGCCAGGATCTCCTCCTCGGTCTCGCCCAGGCCCAGCATGAGACTTGTCTTGGTCAGGACCTCCGGCTTGTATCGCTTGGCATGTGCCAGAACGTCGAGCGTCTTGCGGTAGCCGGCCCGTGGATCGCGGACCCGGTGCGTGAGGCGCTCCACCGTCTCGACGTTCTGGGCAAAGACCTCCAGGCCGGAGTCGACGACGCGCTCGATGGCCGGCAGGTCGCCGTCGAAATCGGGGGTGAGGGCTTCCACCACCACCTTGGGCGTGTTCGCCTTGATGGCGCGGATGCAATCGGCGTAGTGTGTCGCACCGCCATCGGGCAGGTCGTCGCGATCCACCGAGGTCAGCACTACGTAGCGTAACCCCATCAGCTCGACAGACTTGGCGGTGTTGGCAGGCTCTTCGCTGTCCAGCCAGCCCTTGGGGTTGCCGGTATCCACGGCGCAGAAGCGGCAGGCACGCGTACACACTGATCCCATCAGCATGATGGTAGCCGTGCCGTTGCTCCAGCACTCTCCCATGTTGGGGCAGTGCGACTCGGCACAGACGGTACTCAGGCGGTGTGTGCTGACATTCTTCTTGACCGCCTCGAAGCGCTCGCCGCCGGGGATCTGGGCGCGCAGCCACTGCGGCTTCCTGCCCGGCTCGGGCTGCTCTTCGGCCTGTTTGCGCTGCTGCTTGATGCCATCCTTGATCACGGCCATGCCATGTTCGTTGCGGAATTTCTCACCGCTGGGAACGCGTTTTGAGGTGCTGTCGCTCATAAGGGTGTGAGCCCCTCCACTCGGCGGCTGCCGGGGCCATTTGGGTATGTGCCGCACGCGCCCGGAAGGGACGACGCCAATGGCACGAGCACAGTATGGCCCGCAGATTGATACGTTGGTCGCAGGCCGCTAATCTACCATATTTGCCTCGGGAGGGGACAGCGGAGGGACGCGTGTCTCCGCTCAGTGGGGCGGAATTGGCAGGCACACCACGCCGTGGTCCGGAATCGGCCTCGGAGGCGCCTTGAAGTGAGCCTCGAACTCGCCGAGACGCTCGCGGACGAAGCGCAGAAATAGCTCAGTCACCGGGGTGGGGAAGCGGTCACGGGGGTAGACCGTGCACCAGGAGCGGCGCAGGGGAAAGCCGGGCAGTTCAAGTTCGGCCAGCAGACCGGCTCTCAGCTCCAGCCTCACGGCCAGCCGCGGCAAGACCGCCACGCCCAAATGTGCCATCACGCCCTGCTTGATGGCCTCGTTGGTGCCCAGCTCCATGGTGTGAGGGAGGGCTACGTCCTGGTCGGCCGCCTGCTGCTCGAAGGCGGTACGAACCCCGGAACCCGATTCGCGCATCAGCAGATAGTGCTGGGCCAGATCCTCCAGTGTGGGATCGTGGGCCGCCAGCAGTGGATGTCCGGGCCATACTATCGGAATCAGTTCGTTCTCCAGTATCGGCATAAACTCCAGGCTATCATCGTCTTCGGGCACCATGGCCATGATCACCAGGTCGTCGCGGCGCTCGGCCAGACGCTGGAGTGCCTGGCTCCGGTTGCATACCTGGAGGCGAACCTGAACATTGGGGTAATGGGCGCGAAAACGTGCGATCAGATGCGGCACAACATATTGTGCGGTGGACACGGCCGCCAGGTTGAGCTCCCCGGAAATCGTGCCGGCCATATCCGAGAGTGCCATCTGCAGTCGTGACACCTGGCCAAAAATGGCCTGGGACGAAGCGTACAGTGCATCGGCTGCAGGCAGTACATGCAGTGTCTTTCCGGAATACTTGAACAGTGGCTGACCCAGGGCCTGTTCCAGCTGCCGTATCTGGGCGCTGACCGCCGGTTGGGTCAATCCCAGCGACTCGGCCGCCCGGGAGTAGGAGTGCTGGCGATAGACGGCCTGAAAGACCTGGAGTTGGCGGAAGGTCAGGCGGTTCAGCAGACTTGGCGTGGTCATTGATCGATCCGCTGGAGGGGCGCCAGGCACCCATTGAACATCGTTTTCATGCTATCACCGCTGCGGGCAGCGGTCATGCCCGGTTGGGGGCGTTCACGATCACGGGGAACAGCGTCATGGAGCCTAGCGACACTGGTGCAAGCCAGCGTAGCGCCTGGAAAACGGTCATGGTGGCGGGTAATGGCCTCGAGGCGCTACGGCCCGGCCAGGCATGCACCGAGCTGGGACTGACCTGGCACGGTAGCGATGGCAAGGCCGGCGCCGAACTGGTGGCGCATGCCTTGCGCTTAGGCTGTGATCTCCTGCATCCCGGCGAGGCAGGAAGCGGCGAACACTGCTGCTTGGCGCGAACCAGCCGGCAGGCCGGTCTGGGATTTGTTGGCCCCCACGCCAGTCTCCAGGCAGCAATGCATGACCGGGCGGTGAGTCGACAGTTGATGCGAGAGGCGGGGGTGCCGCTAAGTCCCTTGGAGGCGTCATCCCCTCCGCTCCACCTGCCGGTACTGGTCGATGCCCGAGGGCAGTCGCTCGCTCTTGTCGAGCATGAGATTCTCGGACCGAGGCATGCGGTAGCGCCCAGTGACAGGCTGACGCCCGAACAGCGCGCTTACCTGGGCCAGCTTGCCGTCAGGGGAGCCCGGTCGATAGGGTTGGTTGGCCTGGCGACGTTGAGCTTTACGCTGGTCGGCAATCGCCTGGGTTATACCGGCATTCGTGCCGGCTTGACCGGCTATGAGGGCCTGGCAGAAGTGCTTACCGGGCTCGACCTTGCCGTTGAACAG